>NZ_CP031069.1:0-626394 GCF_008274905.1 Bacillus sp. JAS24-2 | reverse complement strand
CTTTTTCACCTCCGTTCTACAAATTCAGAAATATATGCCAAAATACTATAAAATATACCAATTTTGATTATAGCAAATCGAAAAATGATGAAAGGTGCTCCTTTAAGAAGAAAAATAGCAACTTGCAACACCTTATAAAGCTAGTTGTATCAAGGGATAAGAGAATTTCATGAATTTTTTTTGTGTTAAGGATACCGCAAACGTGTTGCAAGTTGTGTGGTATGTATAAAAGTAAGTGAAAAGGCACCTAAACCCTTGGTATATAAAGGATTAGAGTGAAAATGGCAGGGAAGTTAGGGAAAGGATACCGCAAACATGTTGCAAGTTAGTGAATGCAATCATTAAAAATAAATTGTAATAATTAACATTGATATAAAAGGAATTGTTGGCATTTATAGAATGAACGTAGGGAAAGGATACCGCAAACAGTGTTGCATCTTGTGAGAAAAATAAGGGCATGCATACCGCAAACGTGTTGCAAGTTGGTTAATATGTATAAAAGTAAATAGAAAAGTACCTAAACCCTTGGTATATAAGGGATTACAGTGAAAATGGTAGAGAAGTTAGGGAAAGGATACCGCAAACATGTTGCATATTATGTATGTAACTTATTAAAAATATGAGATAAATAGCTTAAAAACTTTAAAATGATATGATTTTTTTTAAAATTACTTGGTTGAGAAATAAATTATACTGTTGCAAGTTGAAAGAAATAGGGAAAGGATACCGCAAACATGTTGCAAGTTGATTAAAAATAGGTAAGAGAAAGGGCAACTGTTGCAAGTTGAGAAATATAAGGAAAGCAAAGCGCAAAAAGTGTGCAAGTTGAAAGAAATAGGTAAGAGAAAGAGCAACTGTTGCAAGTAGAAGAGTTAAGGAAAGAAAGGCGCAAAAGAAATGCAAGTAAGTAGAAATAGGGAAAAGAAAGAGCAGCATGTTGCAAGTTAAAGAGTTAAGGCAAATAAAGCGCAAAGGAATGTAAGTAAGGGGAGATAGGTAAGAGAAAGAGCAACATGTTGCAAGTTGAAGAATTAAGGCAAGCAAGACGCAAAAGAAATGTAGGAAGTAGAAATAGGGAAAAGAAAGAGCAACATGTTGCAAGTTAAAGAGTTAAGGCAAATAAAGCGCAAAGGAATGTAAGTAAGGGGAGATAGGTAAGAGAAAGAGCAACCTGTTGCAAGTTGAAGAATTAAGGCAAGCAAGGCGCAAAAGAAATGTAGGAAGTAGAAATAGGGAAAAGAAAGAGCAGCATGTTGCAAGTTAAAGAGTTAAGGCAAATAAAGCGCAAAGGAATGTAAGTAAGGGGAGATAGGTAAGAGAAAGAGCAACATGTTGCAAGTTGAAGAATTAAGGCAAGCAAGGCGCAAAAGAAATGTAGGAAGTAGAAATAGGGAAAAGAAAGAGCAGCATGTTGCAAGTTGAGAAATATAAGGCAAGCAAGGCGCAAAAGAAATGTAGGAAGTAGAAATAGGGAAAAGAAAGAGCAGCATGTTGCAAGTTGAGAAATATAAGGCAAACAAAGCGCAAAAGGAATGTAAGCAAGGAGAAATAGGTAAGAGGAAGAGCAAACTGTTGCAAGTTGAGGAGTTAAGGAAAGAAAGGCGCAAAAGAAATGCAGTAAGTAGAAATAGGGAAAGAAAGAAACAAAAATTTGTAAATATCTGTTACAATAAATTAAATATAATAGTGGTTAAGATTTTTATACTGAGAATTATTTTATTGTGATCCATGGTTTAGGGAGGAAAAGAAAGTGGATAACCTATTACAAATGTTTCGAGATGCGTTGTTAATCTCTGAGCCAATTTATAAAACTAACGAGCAAGTATGGAATAAGTGGAATGCATACTTTAAAGATGTTGAAAACAATAATAATAAAGTACTCACATCACCCCATGCTTCTCCATCATTTACTGCATTAGTATCTTGGTTAGAGAAAAAGCAAGAGTCCGGAATTACATTAGTACAAATTTATGCCAAAATTGATTCCTATAAGGAAGAAATATATAAAGAAATTGAAGGATTTATAGACAAAGAATTTCAAAATGTAGCATCTTCAAGTTCCATAATAGTAGAAAATGATCAAAATATAGAAGAGACAAGCATAGTAAACCATGAGGATTATTATGAGGTAAATAACTCTGCTGTTTATTATAAGCTAAGAGATGGGATTGCAAAAAATCAATTTGAAGAGGACGAATTGAGTAAAGTTTTACAATATCCTATTGAAACAAAATCTTCTACTGGTGTAGCTCAGCTTTCTTCACACAAAGATGAAGATTTAAGACTTACTAATATAGAAGAAGCAGCCCGATGGAATACCCTTGTAGATGACGTAATGAGTAATATGGATGATTTAACGGCAGATTGCTTAGATGCAATCACAATACAGTGGATCAATGAAGCAAAATCTCCAGATGATTTTATTGACTTTTCTTATGAACAAGTTTTAGAAATGTGCAACATTCCAAAAACAGTTGTTAAAAATAAAGAATACTATAGAGCGGAAGATAAAATTAAGATAGCAAAGAGAATTGCAGCTTTAGCAAGCATTTTTATCTATTTAAATGATGAGAATGAAGTCGTTGTATTAAATGACCGTGATGATGATGGGGAACGTTTAGAATTAAAGCGTGAAGTTATCAAAAGATTATTTGTATTAGATTCAGTTGTTTTATGGAGACATAGTGTTACTAATGAATACATGGGTATTGAATCTTGTCGTATTAAGCCGGGTAGCTTTTTAACTAATTATTTGTATGGATCAAATAATACAACAGCCCTATTATCTAAAAAAGCACTTGAATACAATAGTTATAGACACAAATATCATAAAAGGTTAATTCGATACTTAACATGGCAATGGAGAATTAGACAAATGTATTCATCATTGAAAAAGCCATATTCTATAGGTGGGGACAAAGGACTGCTAGCAGTAATGGATATCCCAAAAGATTGGAAGCCTAATCGTATTAGAGAACAGTTAGAAAATGTTCTAATGGATTTAGAAAATGAAAAAGTAATCTCTCATTGGGAGTATAGTGATCCACTGGATGAACAACAAATTGGGAAACGTAATTGGTTTAAAAATTATTACACCAACTTAGGAATAACGATTTTACCACCTGAAGAAATGCTACAGTCAATGGATAGGGCAATAGGAAAGAAGAGTATAGAGGAACCACAAGAGCAATTACCGGAAGTAAAAGTTGTTAAAGAAATAAAGAAGACTGTAGAATCAGTCGAACAAATAGAGAAAAAGATCCGTGACCAAATACTGAAAGTACACAATGAAAAGAAGGTAAGCATTCGTGAAATAGCAGATGAAATTAGTATTTCTCCGTCTACATTATCTAGGTTTTGTAATTATAAAACAAAACGTTTATCTAAAAAAGCATTAGAAAAGCTAACAAAATGGTGTGAAAGACAAGAAATATTAGAAAAGATGTAACATAGACTAAATATTTCTTTTAATAATAGTCAAAGTAAAAATACACATACATTATGTATGTGTATTTTACTTATTATCACCAATAATAGTCTGAATTTTCTTTATTGATGGTGGTTTTGGCGGGCGAAGATCCTACTGGAAAGTCATTATAGTTATGCTATTTAATCCACTGCAATTAAATTTCTTGTCTTATCGATATGGCTCAGTAACATACGATACTCTTCTTCATACATAGTTATACGTTGTAGAAGAGATTGATTCTCTGTTTCTAAATCTTCAATTTGATTTTTTAACTTTGTCAATTCATTCACATCTTTATAATTTTGTAGAAAGAGAATAATATCATCTAATGTAATAGACAAAGAGTTTTTTTCTTTTTCTGATGGGGAGAAGGGAATGTTGTTTCCCATGTTTCGGTCTTGTTTTGCTTGTTGTATTTCTTCTTGGTATTGTTTTCTCACATATGAATTCCAACGAAATCCACAAGCTGCGGGTGTTCTAGCTAGTAGTTTTGCTACTTCTTTGAATGCAGCTAACTGTGTTCCACCGTTACGAATATTCTGAAGTACTGTTGATGCGAGAAGTAAATCGTTATCATCAGTCCAGGAATCTTGTCTTGAGATTACCACGTTTTAACCCCCCCTTATATGTTTTATATTATATATATGCAATTACTCAAAATGATAGAAGTTCAACTTCTCTTGAAATAATTGGGAGTAAGTTGATAGAAGTATGTATGATTTTACATGCAAAATTGCATTTATGGTTGACTATTTCGCAAAGATGTAACTATAATGGTTACAGTTATGCGACTGAATTAATAAAGTTGTTGGTATGAATTGGTTGTATTAATGATGTATAAACAAATATTAAAGAATGAATGGAGTTGAAAATATAGTCCTACATATAAAACGTTTGTATAAAAAGAAATTAGGTAATATAAATTTTTTTATAAGTATATATTAATAAAAAGAGGTGCATGTTTTGAAAATTTTTAAGAGAATTCTAGTTTCTTCAATTGCATTAACAGCATTTAATGGGGTAGGCGGACTACTTCCAAGTGAAAAATCAGAAGTTGCCTATGCAGCTACTTACAATTATTCAAATAAGCAATTGAATTCTACTGTACATAAGCAAGTTACGAAACAATTAATTTTGAAATTCAAAAATGAAGCGAATTTACCATATCAGGATGGAATAGAAAAATTCATTAAAGAAGAAAAACAAGATCCTGAGTTAATCGGAATTTTAGCTGAATATCCAAATGTAACTATAAATCGACTTTTTAATTCTTTAAATCCTAAAGAAATTAAAAATCTAGGTAAAGAAATAAAAGATTCCGATCATATTTCTTCTAATTTGCTAAACTATTATATTGTAGAAACTCAAGATGATATTGATGTACAAGCATTACTTACAAAAATTGAAAAATCATCTCTTGTTGAAACGGCGTATTTACAGGAAGAAGAGGCGCCACCAGCAGAGCGTTTGCCAAATTTATCTGTTAATCCATATGATGAGCCTAGACTTACAAGACAAGGTTACCTTGAACCAGCACCATTAGGAATTAATGCACCTTATGCCTGGAGCATAAAAGGTGGAGATGGAAAAGGAACTACTTTCGTAGATATGGAGTATGGGTGGTTATTTAGTCATGAGGATTTAGTGAATCAAAAGATTGAATTGATATCTGGACAGAATAAAAGTGAGCACCATGATCATGGTACCTCAGTCTTAGGAATTGTTTCGGCAGAGGATAATAACATAGGTGGAATTGGGATCGCACCGAAAGCTAAGGTAAAGGTTGTATCCCAGATTAGGGATAACGGAAATTATAATACAGCTGATGCTATTTTAAGTGCGGTTAACAATATGCAAGCTGGAGATATTCTTTTACTAGAGGCACAAGCAACTTACGATGGATATGGAGATAAGAACTATTTTCCTGTGGAAGTAAAACCAGACATATTTGATGCAATTCGTATGGGAACAAATAAGGGGATTATTGTTATTGAAGCAGGTGCAAACGGCGGAAATGACTTGGATCAATTTAGAGACCGTAATGGTAAACAAGTTTTGAATCGTAATAGTCCTGATTTTAAAGATTCAGGGGCAATTATGGTTGGGGCAGCTTCTGCAAGGGTTCCTCATAAGCGTTCATATTTCTCTAATTATGGTAGTAGAGTGGATGTGTATGGATGGGGGAATGCAGTAGATACTACAGATGCTAAACCAAGTGAATTTATAACAAATCTATATACATCTAGTTTTGCAGGAACATCTAGCGCATCACCTATTATTGCTGGTGCTGCAGCATCAATTCAAGGAATTGTAAAAAATAATCAGGGGAGAGTATATACACCAAGACAGCTTAGGGATATTTTAAGTGATTCTAGCACCGGAACGAAATCTAATGATCCAACTTCTGATAAAATTGGTGTTTTACCTGACTTAAAAGCTATTTTATCTAAACTTGGTTTTTCACCAAACTTAAGTAATGATTCTTCCATTGTATTTCCTGAGGAACAAGAAATAAATAAAGGGAATAAGGGAAATGAAGGATCTACTATTACGTTCCCAAAAGAAGATTCCGCTAATAGTGAAGGGGACTCTAGCTTTATTTTCCCAGAATAATTGTAGGGATATCTTCTATTTAATATAAAAGAATTTTATATAACTAGTTGAGTATAATAATGGTGAGATAGGCTCTTATGTGTAATAGCATAAGAGCTTATCTGTTGTACTTTTAACTATATAAGAGGGAAAGTACTTCTTTAGATATTTACCTTGCTTAACAAACCAGGCGTTACAATGGACATAGTGAATTCGTACTTGTGGGTATTTTTATTTGTTAAGTTAATGACGGATTGATGCGGTAGAATCCCTTATTGTGAACTACCCGCCACTTAACGTCCTAATGGACTGTTTGAAGTGGGGGCTTCTCGGTTAGTCGTTACTTTTGATAGCTAACGAATTCGTCCTAAGACAACCGAGCTAACTCCCTCATTCCAAGGGTTATTTTATTGCTATCTATGCTAACGCTAATAGGCGTATTGCTTCATTTTTGATATTGATAGCTGCGTTATAATCTCTATCGAGATTTACACCACATGTACAAGAATATACTCGCTCAGACAATGACATATTTTTCACATTTCCACAACTGCTACATGTTTTTGTGGAAAGAAACCATTTGTCTATTTTCACAAGTTGTTTGCCTTGTTTGTGTAGTTTATAAGCTAAAAAAGAAGTGAACATACCCCAACCATTGTCAGCGACACTTTTTCCAAAATGAAGTGCTTGCGACATTCCTCTCATATTTAGATTTCCAATAGCTACAACATCAAAATGAGTAGCTAACTCTTTAGATTTATGATGAAGGAAGTTCTTACGTTGGTTCGCTACTTTTTCATGTAACTTAGCTACACGGATACGTTGTTTATTCCAACGAATAATGCTTATTTTTAGTGTTTTTGTGATATTTACTGTGTTTTTATCGGGGTGTAACTTAAACCGACTTGGTACAGATAAATATTATGTTCAAATTACTAAGGATGGCGAACAATTAAAAGAGAAAAATGTTAATGGTGATACGACTTACCAATATAAATTATCTGGATTTGATAAGGACGGTAAGGAAAAGGAAATGGAGTTTACAGCATTAAAAAATCTTCGTAAAGAAGCATTTTTATTTATATATTACACTGAGGAAAAAGGTGTGAAATCTTGGGAAGAAGTTAAAAAAGACGAACTCCCTACAAAAGTAAAAGAAAAATTAAAGGTGAATTAACATATAAAAGACGCCGTTATTAGAGAAATATAGCCCCTATTTTTTTAGAGGGATAATCACGCAATTTTGAGGTGCTTTAAGTACTAAGAAGCTTTAATTTTGTTTATATGTATTTGTTGTAGCTTAATGGATTTCGAAATGGTTATGATATAATAAAATTCAAGTATAATAAGGGGGATTAATTAGATGATTTTTCAAAGCATGATAACAGCTATTATAGAAAAATTACAAGAGACGGTGAATCCCTATTGGATAATTGTGTTTGGATCAACGGCTGAGAACAGAGAACGAGAAGATAGTGATATTGATATAGCTTATGTAAGTGACACAACATTAGGGAACTATGAACGTTTTTTATTAGCACAGGAGTTAGCTAACATTGTTCATAGAGATGTTGATTTAGTTGATTTATCCGAAGCTTCTACAGTTTTTCAAGCTCAGATTATACATACAGGAAAGACAATATTTTGTTCGGATGAAAAACGTAAGGTTATTTTTGAAATGAAAACCTTAAAAATGTATTCAAAATTGAATGAAGAACGACAGATAGTATTTGATGATATAAAGAAAAGAGGTTCTATATATGAAGAATGAGGTTATTTTAAATAAAATTTCTACAATAGAGCGTTGTATAAAAAGAATCCAAGATGTGTATGGAAATGACCCTGAAAATTTAGAGGACTTTACAAAACAAGATTCAATAATATTGAATATACAAAGAGCTTGTGAAGCGAGTATTGATTTAGCAATGCATATTGTTGCAGGGAAAAAATTAGGACTACCTCAATCTAGTCGTGAAGCTTTTGATTTATTGGTTACAGCAGGATTACTTAGCGCTGATCTAGCAAATAAGTTAAAGGCAATGGTTGGATTTCGAAATATCGCTGTACATGATTATCAAAGTGTAAATTTAGATATTGTTCGGCAAATTATTGAAAAACATTTAACTGATTTTAAAATATTTACAAAAGAAGTAATGGAGATATTGGAATTTTAGGCAAAAGAACAGAATAATAAAGCTGAGAGAGAAAGTAATTCTATGACTAAAAAACCAGCTATTGAAACAATTACTTAATTTCGTAAGAAGAAACGCGGTCATAAGATGAGTTTGTTCATGTTGTAGTGAGGTTTTGCATGGGATGTGTGTAGATTATATTAGGAACAATACCCATATACAATGTTATCAACAAATAAATAAATGTTTTCAAAACTAATTTTTATACATATAATTTACTTCAAAAACAACATAAAATAATAGAGTTTCAAAAAAATAGCCCTCCACCAGACCTTTTTTGGTCAGATGGAGGGCTATTTTTTTCATGTTTTGACAAGTTGCGGTGAGATAAGCCTGCATTTGGACAGACTTCAGCCCCCGAAATCGAGCATATCGATAGCCATGTAGTTCTTTGGCGTCCGCAAAGCTTCGCTCTATAGTTGAACAGCGTACTTTGTAAAACTTTTTCCCTGTAACTGTTAGTTTGTTTTTTCTAGCGATATTCTTATATTTCTCCCATATATGATGAGTGAAAACTTTTTGTTTCTTTGAAAAACATACCTCACGTAGCGGACAAACAGCGTAGTCTTCTGGGTTGGATTTATATTGATGATATCCTTTACGATCCGTTGTCGCATACTCTAAAATACACCCCATCGGACAAGCAAATGCATTCATTTCTTCTACATATTTAAATTGGCTTTTTGACCCTTTACGCTCCTTGAGGAAGGAGTCTTCTTGGCTAAAATGATAAATTTGAAGCTATAAAAGCAACAGAATTATGTAATAAGTGAATCAAAAAAACAACCCCAAAAGCAGACATGGTAACCTGATATTTTTCATTCTTTTTTTTATATACCCAATAAGCATAGTTATATAAAAGACCAATTATCGTTGTACCAACTATATAAGTGATTCCATATTGATGATTTAATCCAAATATAATTGAAGCTATTAAAATGATAAGGTAATCGCGATTTTTAATGTAAGGAATCCAACTTAATAGCCAAATTGAACTACTCACCACTTAACGTCCTAACGGACTGTTTGAAGTGGGAGATTCCTGCGAACACCGATGTATCCACCAGTTATCTTAGCAGGCTCTACCCGCAGTCCCTACGGTGAGAACATAAGTATCTTGTACGCTGACTCACCACACTACCTACTTTAGCTTGGTTTTCGCAATTTTGAGAAGCGTGGGGCGATAGAACGTTGAAGATTTTACTGTTGCAACGTTTTTCTGCAACCAACCTCAAATCTTCAGTTTTCGAAGAGCAATCTGTACAAGTAAATGATAGCAAATATGTTGGCTTATGCCAACTGACATTCATCTCCTACCTAAAATTGGTGTTTCACACCTTCACATTTTTGAGGAAGGAGTCTTCTGTCGGAAAACGATAAAATAAGAAAAATAAAAGAAATTGTAGGCAAAGCAAACATAAATCTATTTATTTTTTTGAGCATATATATTTCTCCTATAATCTTTTATTACATCTATACGAAAAGTAATAAATAATTGATTCTCTTTTTGTTTGGCATGTTTTTGTCTACCATTGATGAAAACTGTTCTGTAATTGAATTCTTGGCTTATATGTAGGTGTAGCGATAAAGTAGGGATATATTAACACTATATTGTTAATATTAAAATATTAAAGAGCTAAGTGAGATATTAAGGTCACACCAATTTTATGATGAATATAATATCAAGCCCATTAAGGAAATATGCTGTATAGGACACGCTTGTACTGTTTATTTTACTATATGAATATTTAAGTGAATATAGTTTTGAAGGAGTATGTATTTTTGCATTTTTTAATACAAAAGTTTTTTATTAAAAATTTACTTTCTGCGCTACCTCATATGAATTTAAGACAATTGAAGGGTAAAGGCCAAAAGAGTCCAAGTTCAGATTGTACAGGTAAATATTATAATGTTATAGAAAAATAAGGAAAAAAGTTATAAAATAGGAGATTGAATTAAACTTTCAGATTTTATTGTTCTGCAAGATAAAAATAACTAAAGATGAGGCTCTTAAAAATTCTTATCTTTATTTAAAACTAACGATATTATAAAAAATCCTCGCTGAAGGTACTGCAACAAATCTAATTTGAAAATCTTTAGGAGATAAATATGGAATTTTAAATATTCTTAGTCGTCTATTAAACATTATAGCAATTATTATAGGAAAATCCTTTAATAGCATCGATTTAGAAGAAATCAGTACAAATAGAAAAGATGAAGTGGTAGAAGTATTACGTCTTCCTTTTAATAGATTTCCAGGAGCAGCTGAACATATAAAAGATGCAATTGTAAATGAAAAAAATTGGAACGTTTGGTTGAACGATTAGTATGCTATTTTAAAGTTTAAATTAATAACAGAAAGAGAACCTTTTAATATGTTACTACTTTATCTTTGTATTATTGAAAATAAGAAAGGTGAAATCAATGAAAAAATATTGGCATAAGCTATCGTTGCTTCAAAAAAATGTATTACTAACGGTATTAGTAATTCTGACCCTTGTTGGAAGTATGGGAGCGTTAAGTTTTAATATGTTTCAAAATAGTATGATGTCTATATTTGAGAGGCAGTCTTTTGAAACAGGTGATGCGGTATTAAATCAATTAGATCTAGAAATAGTAAGAGATGTAGCAAAAGACCCCACAGCTCAAAGAGTGAAGAAAGAAAAATTGACAGAGCAATTAGATAAATCAATAAAAGATATGAAAAGTGTTGGGCAAACATATGTTACAGGAGCTAAGCTAAATGATAAAGCTGAATTACAAATAGTAGCTTTGGATACACAATTAGCAAATACTGTTTCTGTAAAACCAGGTGAATACCATGAGCAGCCTACTTATTGGATGAAAACATATGATAAAGTAATGAAAACGAAACAGGCACAAATGACAGAAGTATATGAAGATGAATTAGGGTTCTGGGTAACAATTTTAGAGCCAGTTACAGATGAAAATAAAAATATAATTGCAATTGTTGCAGCGGATTTGGAAGCTTCTGTTATTCCTCTTACAAAGAAAGACTTTATGATACAAGGTTTACTATTTATTATAATTTCATTAACTATCGCAATTACAATTCAAATATTTATCTCACGAAACTCTCTATCGCCTTTAAAGGATTTACAAGAAGGGTTACGTAAAGTTGGTGAAGGGGATTTAAGTATTAAATTGAATGAAAGATCTGATGATATAGGGATAACTAATATCTATTTTAATAACACTATTAAAAAGTTTAATAGGATTATAGATAAAGTAAGGCAGACTGCTGAACAGGTTTTGACATCTTCACAGGAATTGTCGGTAAGTACAAAAGAGAATAGCATAGCCTTTAAAGAAATTGCAAGTGCTATTACAGGATTAAATTTAGGAGCACATTCTCATGAATATGTAGTGCAAAAATGTTTAGGGATTGTTCAAAAAACGGAAAGTAAGATGCAAGAAATTAAAGGAGCTGCAAAACAAGTTGGCAATGATTTGGAAGACATGGAACAGCATTCTGTAGAGGGAAAAGATTTGATTAAGCAAATCGTGAATCAAATGAAAAGAATCAAAGATACAGTTCAGGATGTATCTTCTAGTATTTATGCATTAGAAGCACGATCTAAGGAAATTCATGAAATTCTTACTGTAATTACAACCATTTCAAATCAAACAAATTCATTAGCTTTAAATGCTTCTACTGAACCCTCATGTGCTGGAGAGATGGGGGAAGAATTTTCATGTGTTGCGGAAGAGGTACGTATATTAGCGGAAAGAACCGAGGCATCTGCAAGGGATATAGCTAAATTAATTGGTGAAACCCAGGCTGAAGCAGAGAAAGCTGTAAGATCCATACAGAAGAGTTCAAAGGAAGTAGAATCAGGAATAACACTCGTTCAAAGTAGTGGTGCTTTCTTTGAAAAGATTTCAGAATCTGCACAATCTGTTACAAATCAAATTAAAGTGACTTCGAATCATTCAAGTGACATTCTAAAAGATAATCAAACTATTGTTCAGTTTGTAAATGAATTATCACACATTGCAAATACATATGTGAATAGCAGTAGTAATGTAGAGACAAGTATGAAAGAGCAAGAACTATATGTACGAGATATTGCAGAGTTAGCAAATTCTTTAAATTGGCTCTCGCAAGAGTTACAGGGGTTAATAGGGGAATTTAAAAGTAAGTAGGATAGAAGAAGGTAAAGGTAAAGGGTATGACCTATACCTTTATTTATTCCCACATAAGGGATGAAAGCTTAGGTATATATGTAAAATAGCTAAACGAATAATTTTTTTGCATATTTTGTTGGAAATAGAGCATGATATTACCAAATTCAACGGAGGTGTTTAAAAAATGCAAATTCGCGAAAATAATAATTCAAACGAAATCTTAATAGCAGCTGCAGCAAGTGCAATTGAACAAATGAAATATGAAATTGCTCAGGAGTTTGGTGTTACACTTGGACCGGATTCAACTGCACGAGCAAATGGTTCAGTAGGTGGAGAAATTACAAAACGTTTAGTTCGTATGGCGCAAGAGCAGTTATCTGGTCAATATAAAATTCACTAAAACTAAAGGTATATCCCATTGAAGGGATATACCTTTTTAATTTGTTTTTAAAGAGGATCGTTACATTTTTTATTATTGGTTAAGTTTAGAAACAGCAAATTTAGCTGTAAAATTCATCTTCTTCATGTACGTAGAATTTACACCTGCTTGAAATTGTACAGAAATATTACCGTCTTTTTGCGCTTTAAATACGCGACCATATGGGGAATTAGCATTGAATGTGCCAATTACTTGATTATCCGCATCAAAGACCGTATAAGAAATTGGGAACCCTGAATTTTGTACAAAGACTGTAAGTTCTTCCCCTTTTTTAAGATTAAATGATTCTTTTTGAGACACTTCATAGGAACTCATAGAGTAGTATTTTGTGATTTCTTGAATTTCTAAATTCGTAGTAGCTGCACTCGCTTTTGATGCCTCAGCCCCTGGTAAGTTTATACCTGACAATACTGCAATTCCTAGTGCCCCTGCTAAAATCAATTTTTTCATAATAGTATTTCCTCCTTTAATATATTGTGAGATTTGAAAGGGAAGTGAAAGTCTCAATCCCTGAAACCATTATAGTTACAATGAGAATTATTTTCAATAGGGATTAGTATGTAATTCTGCATACATAAAGTACTAATCTAAGGTAATCATTCAAGTTTTTAAGTATTCTTAACAGAAGGGAAGGAAAAATTTAAAAAATCATGAATGAGATTGTAAATGAACTTTATATCTTTTGTAGAAAGACTAGAAAGTGGGGACTTCATAATTTGAAAACAACAAGGTGGAGTTTTTCTGAATGGAAATGAACAATCCTCTATTAAAAAGATTTTTTAACACCAAATATATTAAATTAATCCTCATATAACATATTATTTTTCAGTAAATATTAAAAACTTTACGTGTATGTAAATTTTTAATATTATTATTTTTCTCAATTGTATAATTTTATTTTCGGATTATACTTAATCCGTAATACCAAATTTAGGAAAGGGTCTTTGAGACAGGACATTTATCTTAAATTCTTATTTAGAGGAGTGATTTAAAAAATCAATGAAGGAAATGTATCTCTAGATTAATTAGGAAAAGAATTTGAAGTGTTATTATACTCATCCAAAAATATAATCAGCATTGTTTAAAATACGTGTACATTTAATAAATTCACTTTTGAAATTAGTGAGAAAACTGATATTTCGTATGTAAGTAATAATGAATTTGAACGAAAGGACTGATTTATATGAACAAAAGAAAGAGTGATAGATTACAAAAAAAAATAAAGGTGTTTGCGACATCCGCTATTTTAGCAACTACTTTATTTGCACCTATTATGTCAAACAATTTAGAGGTACATGCTGAAACTGCACAAACTGTAACTCAATATGAACAAAGAGAGTTCGATCTTCCAGGTACAGGAAGTTTTTGGGATGAAGCAAAAAGAGAAAAAAGAAGTGAGCAAAAAAATTATATGCCAACAGGCATATATGTGAAACCTAATGAACAGGTTACAATTACAGTATCAGGAACGCAAAAAATTAGAGCCATTATTGGGACACATCAATATGATAAAGAATGGGGAAAAGAAATTGATCTTTCTCCGGGCTCTAATACTATCTCTTCACCAAACGGCGGCGTATTAGGGTTAGATAATTTTCAAAGCACAGGAACAGTTAAGGTGCAGGTAACACAAGGTGGTAGTCCTATTCCTTTCTTTGTATTAGGGAAACACACAAAAGCAGACTGGATTGCCATGATGAACAACTATCCAAATGCACATGCGGTACAATTAAAATCAGAGCGAGCAGTATTAACTGTAACTCGTGATAGTGCGAATAAATATATTGTAAATCAAGATCCTGTGCCTCTATTAAATAAATATGATGAAATGATTAAAGCGCAAGACAAGCTAGCAGGGCTATCTGAAACAGATCCAAATCCTTTACATCGTTCAACTCGTCGGATTTGGGCCTTTGTAGAAAATCCTAACGCACAAGATTGGGGCATGTATGCAAGTTGGGATGGAGCCGTCTTTACGACTGCTGGTGAAGCTATCAAAAGTACTTTAAATGTCAATGAGTTTGGATGGGGACAAATGCATGAAGCGGGACATGCACGACAACAATATCCATGGACGTGGAATGATTTAAGAGGTATGGGTGAAGTAACTAATAATCTATATTCTTTAGTTGCAGATAAGAAAATATACCCAAATAAACCAACACGTTTAGAATCAGAGGGCGATTATAATAGAGCCTTTGCGTATTTAAAACAAACGAATAAAGAATATAAAAATATTGATGACCTGTTTGTCAAACTTGTTATGCTTTGGCAGCTTCATTTAGCATATGGGGATGATTTTTATCCGAATCTTCACAAATTATATCGAGAGACACCAGAGGATCAACTTCCCAAAACAGATGAAGATAAAATACAAACATTTATTTACAATACATCGAAAATAGCAAAACAAAATGTACTACCATTTTTTGATCAATGGGGATTGAAAGCGACACAAGAAACGAGACAAAAAGTAGAAGCTTTAAATAACCCGACATTAATTGCACCTATATGGGAAGCAACGGATGCTAAACCTGTTAAACCACTTGCTGTATTATCTAAAAAAATAATGAAGGCAAGTGCAAATAGTGAGGAATCAACGGGTTCAGCTAGTAAGGCGATAGATGGAAAAACAGATACATTTTGGCATAGTAGTTGGACACCAAATCAATATCCATACAATTTAACACTAGAACTTGGCGATACACGTACCATTTCACAATTGGCATATCTTCCAAGGCAAGATGGGTCAGAAAATGGCCGTATTTTAACTTACAATATTTATACGAGTGTAGATGGTGTTAAGTATGACAAAATATCATCAGGAACGTGGGAAAATAATAGTAATAAGAAAAATGCAACATTTGATCCTGTTACTGCAAAATATGTAAAATTAGAAGTAACAAATGGACAGAATGGATTTGCTTCAGCAGCTGAAGTAGATATTCTAACTGATTCTCCATCTGTTAAACCATACGTATTGCCTAAAAATACAATGAAAGCAAGTGCAAATAGTGAGGAAGCAAGTGGTTCAGCTAGTAAAGCAATTGATGGGAAAACAGATACATTTTGGCATAGCAGTTGGACACCAAATCAATATCCATACAATTTAACATTGGAACTTGACAAAAATCAAACAATTTCAAAAGTGGATTATCTTCCAAGACAAGATGGATCGGAGAACGGCCGTATTTTAGGGTACAGTATTTATACAAGTGTAGATGGTATTAAATATGAAAAAGCATCATCAGGAACATGGGGAAATAATATTGATAAGAAAACGGCAACATTTAACCCAGTTACTGCAAAGTATGTAAAAATAGAAGTAACGAATGGACAGAATGGATTTGCTTCAGCAGCTGAAGTAGACATTTGGGGATATTAATCGTTTACACAAATGGTTGGGGATTATAGCACGTCGCTATTAACCTAAAAAGTTTATCCATAAAACAAAAAACGCTATTCTTTTTGTAGAAATATACAGAAAGGATGGCGTTTTGTATGAATTCATCAATTCAGGATGAGTTTCATTTGTTCACTAAAGAACTACAGCCATACCCATCTTCAAAAACTTGAATAAGAGATAGATTTGGTAAACCGTAAAAGTTAGTATGGCGCACGAGATTTGACGTTTTTATGTATCTGGACTCGTCGAGAAGGAACAAGCGATTCTGTTACTTGATTATTTAGTCAGCTTTATGCAAATACAGCTACACATATGAGTTCAGAAGAAGTTAATCAATGTTTGAACCGATATTCGAATTTATTTCTACAGTTTGTATTACATATAAATATTGTAATTAAAAAATTCAATTATGAAAAAGTAAAACATGTTCTTGTCTTTTTACATCTTTTGATCGTATTCCATGTGCATCAAGTGAATATATTGTTAATTTTATCTGTATTCATTTTTTATTATGAAACATTTTAAGGTTGATAAAGTTTCATTATATGGTATTATTAAACAAAAATGATAAATTATGTGTTATTATAAAAAGGCAATAAAGTACATCATCCTGACTTTATTGTGTATGTTTATCCTATGTATGTCGTTTGTATTAGAAATAAGAAGTCTCCTTAAAAAGAGACTTCTTATTTTTTGTATGGAGGGGTTATTACAGATGATGGATTATTATCAATTTTTTTTAATTATCATGGCAGGCATTGCCTTATTTTTTTATATACAACATGTTGGTAAACCAACGAAAAGAAACAAATGGAAGTTTTTAATTATAGTATTTTTATTTTATCTTTTGAATTATTTATTTCTTAAATTTTTATAAATAAATGTAGGAGGGGATACGTATTGAATTCTAAAATATAAGAAAAAGGAAGGTATAAGCCTTCCTTTCATCATCCAGTATGTCCATGTGAATATTTAATAACATTTATGGTACTTTGAGAGCCTGTTGAAGAATTTGATCCAAAAGTTACTGTTACAACAATTAAGATACCCAGTAAGCTAACCGCTAATTTTTTCATTTTAATGCTCCTTTTTTAAAGTTTTTTTCACTGGCTTTACTAGCTTCATAAAAGTAATAGCTGGCTTTTTTATGATTATTTTCTTTGTAAAATTGGGTTGCTAACTTTTCAGTATATTCATTTATATACTCATATAGTTCTTCGCGTTCAAAATAGGAAATTCCTTCTAAAACAGCTTTTTCTATATCAGTAGCATAACTATTTTGATTCATTTTTTCTAAAATCTTAAAGTGATGTATATAGCCTTCAATTCCCAATTGAGTAGAAAGTTGCAGGCCTTTTTTTATTAATTCTTGAGCAATTTGATGTTCTCCTAATTTATAATGTTCCCTAGCTTCAATAAAAACAGCTTTATAATCGCTAGGTAGCTTCTGATTAACTTCAGATAAATAACGTAATGCTACCTCGGATAAATTCTGTGTAGCATACATAAATCCTAGATTGTGACGAACAATCAAAATATTGTATTCTAAATTTTCTTTTTGGAATGTATCCATAGCCGAGATAAAGTGTTCCTCAGCTAATTCCCACTCCTTTAAATGAGTACATGCTAATCCATATAGGTTATTACAGAAGGCAACTTTCAATTCATACCCAGGATGTTTTGAAAATATATCTTTCGCCTTCATTACATGATTAATACATAAAATCGATTTATGTGTATGACAATAGAAAATGGCCAACTCATAATGGAATTCAGCATGTTCAATCTCATCAGGAATTGTTTCTAATAGGTATTCAGCTTTATCGTAATGTATTTTTGCAAGGCTATGATTGCCAGTAACATTAGAATGAATGGCTTTAAAGAAGTGATAATAGTATGAAAGGAAATCGTCTGTAGGAGTTTTATAAGCATCACTTTGTTTAAAGCTATCTTTAGAAATACTTAAGCTATCAATTAAATATTGATGTCTAAAATCTAGTAGTGAGTAGTATAATAATATAGTTTGATTTTCCTCTATGTTATGAATTTTGTTTTCAATTTCTTGTTTAAGTAATTGAGCGGCGTCTACATGCCTAGCTCTAATTTCTTGATACCATTCATTTAATAAATGAGTTATTTGCTCGTTCCCCTGTATATGAACATTCATTGTTCGATTTCATCCTCTCCAAAGATATTATTCAGCAATTAGTATCATATCAGAAATTTCCTCTATCAAAATCTATTTAATAGCATTTATCAATACAAGACGGAATTTTCTATCAATTTAAAGGTTGGATCAAAATATATTTTCTCAACAGCAGAAAGAGAATTATAACTAATTAGTTATATATATATATATATAATAGGGAAAAGAAATCTTGAAAGAAGATGTAGATGTTTTAAAGGCGATGGCATATCTAGTACGGTTACAAATTGTTAATGAGTTAATGTACCATAAGACATGTAATGTTACACAGTTAATAGAGATTTTAGAACTTCTACAATCTACGGTTTCATAAAATTTATTAAAATTGAGAGGAAGCGTACTTCGTGCAGAAAGAAAAGGGTTAGAAATGCATTATTATATTGAGAATTCTAAAGCTCGTCAGATAGTAGGAGTTTTGAATATATAGTTTAGGGATGAAAATTTAAAATCCCCGTAGTAAAGTAAGGATTATTCATACCTTTATTAAACAGTTGGGTGTATATTAAAGCAAAAAAACTTGTGAATTTATATAAAAAGTTTTTTTGTTGTTTCTATTCATCTTTCAACCAGTAGTCCACCATAATGAAAATGTTCACCAAAATCTTTGTAGATAGATAAAAATTTCTTTATTTCTAGACTAATGTCTTCTAGATTTCCATATATATTATCTGCAGCTAAGGTTATCTTCTCTTTAAAATTATACAGTTGTTCGTCTATCTGATCGAATCCTTTAAAGCAATTACTATGTACTATACTAAAAATAAATGGTTGAATTTTTAATGCATTTTCTTTATTTAAAATAAATTTCTCCCATAGAAGTCCCAATATAATTTTCACGGGTAATTTTTCATCATAGATTCCTTTTATGTTTTTTAATTTAGAAACAATATCAACCGATTTATCATTGCTGGATAAAGACACCTCTATGATTTCATTAGAAGGATTATCTAATAGTTCAATTGTTTGATCAGCCCAATTAATAACATCAGTTTTTGAAAATAAGCCAATTTGTAATCCTATTCTAAAAACCTCAGCTGTTTCTTTTATATTAATCATATATATACCCCCGGAATTTTTAGATAAGTATATAATACAATGAATCAAGGCTTGAAAAAATACATTATTGTTAAGTAGTCACAAGCAAATTAATATATATAATTAATCTTTTTTTATATCTTTCTTGGAGTATATTAGTCGTCTATTAAGCTAAAAGTTGAAAATGGAAAGGGGAATCATATCTCTATGCTTGAAATGAAAGTGGGGGTAGTTCAATAATACTCTTGATAATAAAAACCTTATTATGTAATATATAGTTATATTGTTAGTTTATTTGATTTCGTTTATTCCCACACCTTATGTGTTGTGGTAGAGTTGTAGAAACAAGTTTTGTTCTTGTTTTGATTATGAAAGGGCTTCTTTGAGCCGATTAGTGTATAAAGCTTATTTTGCTATGCACAATTAATCGACTTAAAGAAGCCTTTTTTTGTTTAAGTGGATATATGTAGTAGGTGCTGAGTTCCAGAGCAGGACGATTGTTTAGAAGGAATGAGTGATAAAGAAATAAAGGATAGAGAACTTAGATAAAAGAGTTATATGAAATCATAGTAAGGGAAATCTCGTATAGAAATTTCAAAAACCTGAAGTAATAAGTGCAGTTAAAGGATAAGGTCACTAATTTTTAAAGGGACATAATAATGTATCTATAGAAGAGGAGAATGAAAATTGAAAACAACTAGAGAAAAGTACGTAATTAATGGAGAGTACACAATAGAACGTAAGCTTTTACATAATGAGATTATTGAATCATTTCTAAAAGGGCAATTACAGCAAGAGCAGGAACCTGAAGCTATATTACTTGGTGGTGGTTCTGCTGCTGGAAAAAGTTCAATTGGAGAGTTGGTAAGTAAGGGGTATAAACTTCAGAAACAAAATATGATTTGGATAGACCCTGATAAGATTAAAGAAAAAATACCAGAGTATCAAGGTTCAATGGAATCTGAAGATATTGAGTCAATGAAACAAGCAGCTTTTTTAGTTCATGATGAAAGTAGTGATATTACCATGAAACTATTAAAGATCTGCATGAAAAGAAAACTAAATTTTATGTATGATGGTACAATGAAAAATGAAGTGAAATACAAAAAGTTAATTCAACAATTAAGACAAGCGGGTTTCAGTATTAAAGCAATCATCGTGGATGTCCCAATAAAAGTTGCCTTAGAACGATCTAATATGCGTTTTAAAGTAACCGGAAGATTGGTTCCTGAACATATTATTGAAGAAAGTCATATGAAAGTAGCTACTACATTTTCTAAAATTAAAGATTTAATAGATTGCTATACTTTATATGATAATACAGGAAAGGAACCAGAAGTTTTTGCTTTTAAAGAATCAAAACGAGTAGAAGAAATTATTGTGGATGAATCTCGAAATGATCAGTTTTACGAGAAGTCAGTCCTTGTTTTTTAGTTAATTTATATCGTATAAATTAACTAAAATAATTAATAGATTTAATCCTGACATTTTATTATATTATTGATATAATAAATACAGGAGGCGATATAAATGGAACTTAAAGACCTTATGAATTATATTGAAGAAAATAAAGAAGAACATTTTCATGATTTAATCGCTAAAAATGAACGGGAACTTGCAAAAAAAGAAGAAGAAGAGAAATAAAGAGTTTTAAATAGAAGAGTTGGCCTTTCGGGTCAACTCTTTTGTTTTTATAAATAGTCATAAAGTTGAATTGCTCTATTGTTAAGTAAAAGGGATACAAGTACTTTTCTTTAGAGAAGGTTGTCTTTTATTTAAAATAAAACAGACAATTTGCTAATCATATGAGGGTTATTTAGTATTGTATTAAACAGAAAACAGCGTAATGAGTTAACGCTTTAGGAGAGAGTATATGAATCATTTTATCGTTATGCAGGGGCATACATATCAAGAGGAAAAAAAACTAGGAATTATTTGGTCACCCAAAAAAGATAAAGGCGGTAATGTACCCCATTCATGGAAAAGAATGATGGAAGTAAAAAAGGGAGATCAAATCTTTCATTATGTAAAAGGAAACATTGTAGCAGTAAGTATTGCTGTAGAAGATTGTAAAGAATCAAGTAAACCATCGATTATGAAAAGCCATGATCAATGGAATAACGAAGGTTATTTGGTGTCTTTACAATATCATGAATTAGACAAATTAATAAATATTCGTGAGAATTTTGAAGTAATATCACAACTTTTGCCGATAAAATACTCACCTTTCCAATCAGATGCAAATGGAAATCAAGGTTATTTATACCCTTGTAATGAAGAATTAGCCCTTAAATTAATGGAACTAATTAGTGACTTAAATGTTTATAAAATAAATGATGAGCAATTAGAGTTAGCAGTGGATCCGGTAAGAAGGACAGAAAACAACACACTAATCCCGTTGATAGCAGAGACGGAATCCGAAACAAAGGCAAAAATCCGAATTGGACAACAAAAGTTTAGAGCAGAATTAATGGAGCTTTGGAACGGGAAATGTGCATTATGCGGAATAGATTTACCAGAATTGTTAAGAGCGAGTCATTCAAAGCCATGGAAAGATAGTACAAGTATGGAACGTTTAGATCCGTATAACGGTGTACTACTGTGCTGTAATCATGATGCTCTTTACGATAAAGGATTTATCACATTTGATGGACAGGGGCAAGTGCATATTTCTCCATTAATTGTAGAAGCTGATTATTTGATGTTTGGATTAATACCAAAAGTTAAGATAGCAATTTATCCAGAGAATAAAACATACTATAAGTGGCATAAGAGAAATATTTTTAAAGTAAAATAGTATAATTTACAATTTCAAGGACAGGAAGAACATAAGAGAGAAAAATTAGGTTAACCAGTAAAGGGGAATGCTACATGTATAACTGCAAACAATGTGGGACAGAGATGATTATGCAATTACAAAATAGATACAGAGAATATTGTCCCAAATGTGAAGAGCTTAAACCAAATAACTTGGTATACTATAATCTACACGAATTATTAGATTATATGGAAGCTAATTGCTACATGAGTAAGGAAAACATACTACATAATTTTATAAAATGGGAGTTTGATTTAACGAAAGGAAATATATTTAAGTTATATTTGGACGTAGATAGATATGATCAGGCCGATGATAAGGATTTTACAAAACAATTAGAGGGCTATATGAAAGGGATTCGATTAAAATTAAATGTTAAATATGAAGATGATTATATCTGGGTTAAGGTTAATTAGATGGAATTCTAGATGTCATGAGTTTTGTTTTAAAGAGATCGTAAGTAATTGAGAGAAGATCAATAGTGATGGAAGATTTGCAAAAGGCAGTAATAAAATTTCGAGATGAGAGAAATTGGAGTCAGTTTCATAATGCGAAGGATCTAGCAATTTCCTTAAATTTAGAAGCATCAGAGTTGCTTGAGACTTTTCAATGGAAGTCCAGTGAAGAAGCAATAGAAACGAAAATGCAGGAAATGAAAGAAGAAGTGGCCGATGTAATGATTTATTTACTTATGCTAAGTGATAAATTAACTATCCATTTACAAGAAGTAGTACATGCTAAGTTAGTAAAGAATGCAGAGAAATATCCTGTAGAAAAAGTATTTGGAAGTAATAAAAAATATAACGAACTGTAAAGCGACAATCGTTTTACAGTTTTTTGAAATGGTCTACGCAAAAGGATAAGAATCTATTTGATATAAAAGATCCTATTACAACAGAAATGGACTGCGAATGCTTAGTCATTCAAGAATCCCATCCGTTACACCGTAAGGTATAGGACTTGCGGTTTTAGGCGTGGGAGTGTCAAACAGGTGAAGAAAATGGAGACTATGATCTGAATAAAGCAAACATCATCGTCAATCCAAAAGAGTATAAAGATCGAAACGCCCTTCCGATTAAGGGAACGGATTTAAATAATGAAGAGTGAACATCCTATATTAAACAAATTTATTATATATTATTGTCACGAGGAATAAATGGATGTTATGTCTATGCAGTAAATCAAAATATGCAAAGGTATTTAAAGTGAATAGTAAAAGTAAGTCAATAATTATGAGAAGGGGTTACAGAATTTACGATACGGGAAAGTCCACGCAGGACTTTAGTCAGCAACAGGAAGCATAAATTTGCTGTACAAGGATTTAATTCTGTAAAGTTTTTGCAGGAAGTTTAAACTAGAATGAAAATTATCAAGACAAGATAATTTTATATTAATTTAAATTAAAAAACGCTATTCTTTTTGTAGAAATATACAGAAAGAATAGCGTTTTTTATGAATTTTTTAATTCAAGGTGAATTATAATTTTTACTTTGAAAATTCCTTAGATTGCTGTTCAAATCATAATCTGTTTAAAAGAAATTTTTTAATAGAAAGGTAAATAAATTATGTAATGCATGGATTAAAAAAACAACCCAATAGGCGGAGGGGGCTTTGGATGTTTTTTCTTTCTTTTTTTGATAAATCCAATATGAGTATCCTAAAATGACACCCATTAGGGCGCTATAAACTATATAGGAAAGCCCATATGAGTGAATAGTTCCAAAAATAATGGCTGAAAGAAAAATCGTTGGGATATTATCGTATTTACGCACAAATGGAATATCTTTTAAAATCCAAAACAAAAACATTTGATAAAGGGCTGTTTCTATTAGCGGGGCTACGACACAACCAGATATAACTTGCCGAATAAGAGTGGTATCCTCAATCGGATTTCGTTGCGCGTCTTCTATTGGTATAAGAAAGGATAACAATGGTAGTACAAATGTAGCTATAGTCATAAGTATGATGAAATAAGGGAATCTTAAGTTATAAATAAAATGATGTAAACGTTTCTGCATGATCTACTCCTTTGGCATGTTGTGAAATTATAAATCCTGGTTAGGAACTATGTAATTTACTTTACTATACTATTAATCATAATGATGGGCAAACTTGGAAAATGTGTGCTGAATATATTATTCTGCAAATATAATCTAAAATTAATATTTTGTAAAAAAACTATTGAAAACGTTTCCTTATAGTTGTACAATGAATATCGTAAGCTTACAATATATTTATATAATGATTTTAAAAAATGGAGGATGTTATGTATGAAAACTTTAAACAAAGAAAATAGTTTATTAAAAAATCTAGAAGAAATTGAATTAGAAGAAATTAATGGTGGAGGCTGGAGAGACCATCTAAGATGGGGCGCAGACTTTGGTAGAGGACTTGTATCTTTCCCTTATGGTTGCGGTATGGGCGACGCATATATCAAAGGTAGCACATACACTTCTAGTGGCGGTGGTTACTTAAAAGGATCATATGGTAGCCGTTAATAACTTTTATTAATAAATAATAGCTACAGGGTTAGTTTACAAAACTAACCCTGTAGCTATTACATTAAAGCAGGGATGATATATGACAAACTTTAATTATGTTTCAAAAGAATTAAGATATAATATAAATTTTTTTGAAATAGCATGTAATAAATTATTAACAATGGATATTGATGATAATAGCTTATTAAAAAAGGTTAAGAAACGATTAGCATTGTTAAACCACATTCATAAATATTCAGAAGAAGTTAACGAATTACTTTCTGAATTACATTCAGGCACAATTGATGAGATAAATCATTTAAGTGATATACAATTTATAGAAATGTTAAAAAGCTTTCTAGTCACTAAAAGAATTAAGGTTTCTGTGAATATCATGACTTTAAATGAAGAAAGATGTATTGAGAGATGTATTAGAAGTATTAAAAATTTTGCAGATGAGATTATTGTTTTAGACACTGGTTCTACTGATAAAACACTAGAAATCATACAAAAAAAATTCCCGGATGTAAAATTATATTGCACAGAGTGGAAAGATGATTTTTCGGAATGTAGAAATCAGTTAATAGATTATTCGACGGGCGATTGGATATTTCAGATTGATGCGGATGAGGATTTAGAAATCAACCAAGAGGATTTAAGGGATTTCTTAGAATTATTTTATGAATTTCCTAAATCTCCAATGGTTATCTGTCCGAAAATTAAAAATCATGATAACCAAGAGTTGGATTTTAATAAAAGGATTTTTAAAAAGAATGATAATCTCAGATACTTTGGAATGATCCATGAAGATTTACGTTATAATATCCAGAAAAAAGGGGACGACTTAATCTATTTTACTACTGATTTTGTACTTAACCATGATGGGTATAAGCCAGAAATAATTGAATTAAAAAACAAATATAAAAGAAATCTAGATTTAGAAAATGAAATGGTACGCATTGAACCAGACAACATCAGATGGTTTTATTTCTTAGCCAGAGAAAGAAAATTAGCTGGTTATTCTGATGAAGCAGTAATTCATACACTCGTACAAGGAATAAAGAATAGTAAAAATGAGCAAAAAAATAATCATTTTTATTTATTATCTCTTTTAATGTTAGCAGATCTCTATCATAATAATCATAATTTTGAAGCGCTACATGGAATTGCTAATGAATTATCTAATGGATTCCCGTATTGTATTGATGGATTATACTATAATTTAATCAGTAGCTGGGAATACCAGTCATCTCAAATTTCACTTCTTACCGAGAAAAGTTTTCAACATATGAGAAAGGTCGAATCTCCTTATTCCATAATAAATTCTAATGGGTATCATATCTTTTATCTATTAGGCATGTTGTATTTTAATGTGGGGAATTATGCAAAGGCTTTTCAAATGTTTTCTATAATAAAGGATGACATTATGCTAGATGAAATCAAATCAAACTTAAATGCTTTAAAAGATAATATTGAAAATTTTTTAAGTAAATAAATAGTATATCCTAACTACTGTAAATACTTTTATTTTGAGTTAGGATTTATGGCTAAGAGAGATAGATCCTAACTCAAAATAAAATTGTAAGGAGTTTTTGGAATGCAAAAGTCATTAGGAAAAATAAAGGAACAATTGGATTCTACTGAAAACATATTGTGTACATTACAATGTTCATTCGACCAATATGTCAACCGAAATTGTGCTCGTCCCGGCATATTAGTTGCCACTGAGCAAAGAATGATTTTTTACGGAACACCTTTTATGAATTTTAAAAACGAAATAGTTGAAGAATTCCTTTATGAAGGGATCTCTTCATTCACATTAAAAAAGAATATTTTCGGAATTCGAATCCGAATGCAGTACAATGATGAATTCTTGAAATTTAATAAAATTACGAATGCAGATGCTACTACATTTGTAGAAACAGTAAATACCCTACGTAAAAAGTAATAGCAAATTTCGTATCTGCCACTTTGATAATAAAATGTTTTGTAACTTAGCAGTTTTATCACTGAGAGAGAAGGTAGTATATTGGTTCGAAAGAAGTTTCGTTGTATCAAACAACACGATTTAAAAGACTGTGGTCCAGCTTGTTTAGCTATGATCTCACGCCACTACGGCCTTACAATATCCATATCAAAAATTCGAGAAATTGCTGGAACAGACCTACATGGCACAAACATTAAGGGTTTACTAACAGCGGCTAATAGATTGGATTTTGATACGAAGGGTGTAAAAGCAGAGAGCATAGATGCATTGTCAGAAATACCTTTGCCAGCTATTGCTCATGTCGTTATGGACGGTGGGCTACTTCATTATGTAGTCATACACAAAGTAAAGAACGGTAAAATTTATGTAGCAGATCCAGCACAAGGGCTTGTTACATATACATCGGTTGATTTCGGTCAGATTTGGCAAGGAATATTGATACTACTGGCTCCCCGTCAGAATTTCCAAAAAGGGAAGGAATCTCAAGGGACATTATCTCGATTTTTTTCACTATTAAGACCTCAAATGAGCTTGCTACTTCCACTATTTATAGCTTCTATTTTTTTTAATATATTTGGTTTTGCTGGCGCATTTTATTTTAAGTTTTTAATTGATGATATTGTGACGAAACAATTGCTACAAACACTGCATATAGTATCTATAGGAATTGTGATTTTATACATTTTTAAAGTATTACTCTCCTATTTTCGGACGCACCTTATACTATATTTAAGTAGACGGATGGATATTCAATTAATGCTTGGATATTATCATCATGTTGTAGGCTTACCTATGAATTTTTTTGAAACCCGCAAAGTCGGTGAAATTATTTCCCGCTTTATGGATGCAAGTAAAATACGTGAAGCTTTATCGACAATTACTATTACATTAATGATTGATACAGTTATGGTTTTGTTGGGTGGTATTTTATTATATGTGCAAAGCTCCACTTTATTTGTAGTTACATTACTTCTCATCCCATTTTATATAGGGGTTATTTTTTTATTTCATAAGCCCTATCAGACCATAAACCGTAATGAAATGGAAAGTAATGCTAAATTAACATCGTATTTAGTGGAATCATTAAATGGAATCGCGACAATAAAGTCCTATAATGCGGAAAAAGAAGTGTTTTTTCAAACAGAAAATCGCTTTGTAAACTTATTAAAACATACATTTAAAAGAGGAATGTTATCAAATTTACAAGGTTCTATTAAAATGGTTTTAGCACTTATTGGAGGTACTGTTATTCTTTGGGTGGGAGCAATACAAGTCCTAAAAGGAAATATGACAATTGGCGAATTAATTACATATAATGCACTTTTAGGATATTTCTTAAATCCAATTGAAAATTTAATCGGTATTCAACCTACGATGCAATCTGCATTAGTTGCTGGCGAACGATTAAATGAAATTTTAGACTTAGATGGAGAAAAAGATGAAACAGAATATCGTAAAGTTTCTCCTAAAGCATTATCTGGGAAGATAGAGTGGTCAGATGTTACATTCCGATATGGAACACGTAAAAACGTGTTGGAGAATATCAATTTTTCGATTCAATCAGGTCACCAAGTCGCATTTGTAGGAGAAAGTGGTTCAGGTAAAACGACTATTGCTAAGTTATTAATGAATTATTATGAACCACAAAAAGGTGACATATATTATGACGAATTTCATATAAAAGAGGTTAATCGTACAGCACTAAGAGATCGTATTGCTTATGTATCACAAGATTCATTCTTCTTTAGTGGATCTATTTATGATAATTTACGATTTGGATTAGAACAAATGCTTTCGTTAGAAGAAATTATTCAAGCTTGTAAGAGTGCATGTGCGCATGAATTTATTTGTGATTTACCTTTACGCTATGAAACTCATTTAGAGGAAAATGCTTCAAATCTATCTGGCGGTCAAAGACAGAGATTAGCTATTGCAAGGGCACTGTTAAAAAAACCAGATATTATTATTTTAGACGAAGCAACCAGTAACTTAGATTCAACAACAGAAAAGCATATTACAGATATGTTAAAAGACTTAGGATCCAAAGGCATAACGGTTATCATGATTGCACATCGACTTAGTACCATTCAACATGCCAATAGAATTTTTGTAATGGGAAAAGGAAATATCCTAGAAAAAGGGTCTCATGAGGAATTATTAATTCAAAAAGGTGAGTATTATCGTCTATGGAAAAATCAAACCGTTCATGCAGAGTATCTGGAGACTGAATTTGATGCAATGCGAGGTGGACAATATGGTTAAAATATACTCTTTTGATGAATTAACGGATAGTGTTGAGTTATTAGAAAGAAAACCGCCTCGTTTTATAGCTATATTGTTGAGTTTTCTTTTTTTATGTCTATTAGTTTTTGCTATTTGGGCATATGTTGGTAAAGTAGATATTGTTAGCAAAGGTACTGCTATAGTTGAAGGGAAATCAAATAGCAGTACAATTCGTACGCAAATTGTAGGTATTG
The DNA here is from genome assembly GCF_008274905.1 of Bacillus sp. JAS24-2. Taxonomy (NCBI): domain Bacteria; kingdom Bacillati; phylum Bacillota; class Bacilli; order Caryophanales; family Bacillaceae; genus Bacillus; species Bacillus sp. JAS24-2. Next base: position 597,144 of record NZ_CP031069.1, on the reverse strand, counting down.
TAGACACTATTTCTGTGCAATCTGGTGATGAAGTAAAAAAAGGAGAGACCTTACTCCAATTGAAGAACCAGGAGTTAACAGGTAAACAGAATCAACTAAATAACATTATAAAACATGTAGAAGAACAAAAAGCAATGTTAGAACAGCTAAAACAGAGTATTAAATCTGAAAAAGCAATTTTTTCTAAGGATTTAGATCAAAAAATACGTGATGAATACAAAGCATATGAGCAAGGGTATCAAGCTTTAGAAAAAGAACAGGATAATGAGATTAAATCCCTCATGAATAATAAGTTACCTAACGAGCAAGATGAGGTTTTACAAGGGTTACTTGCGGAAAAGGAAAACATACAAAGAGAGCTAAAATTGACTCAAAAACAGAAAGAAAAGACGACATCAGAACAAATCGATTCAATTAATGAAAGGATTCAATCATTAGAGGCGCAACAAACTAATGTAGAAAAAAGAGTCGAACAAAGAAAAGTAACATTAGAAAATGAAAGAAGTAAAATTGAATCAGTTAAGGAAGGAAAACAAGAGCAAAAGAAATTTACTTTACGAAAATATAAAGAGGATGCTATTGTTTCAATTAATCAGCGTATTCAGTCAGTAGATGAGGAACTATTTGTAAAAAAACAAGAAATGGAAAGCTTACATCACCAAGGTGAAACGACTGTTATAAAGGCACCAAATGATGGTGTTATACAATTCACCTCTATTTTACAAAAAGGTGATTTAGTCGAACCAGGTCAAGAGTTAATATCGATTATTCCAAAGGAAAATATCAAAAAGATAAAGATATTAATGCCTGCTCAAGAAGTAAAAGGGATAAAAAAAGGAGACAAAGCACAGTATTCCTTTAAATTAAAAAAGACCGATAAGCAGGTTGGGACTGTAACTTACATATCTGCCCATCCTATTTTTGATAAAGATTCCAAAACATATATGTATGAAATGGAAGCTTCAATTGATACAAATGAATTTGATGAATTACATATGGGAATGGTAGGCAGAGTTTCTGTCGTGACGGGTGAAGAATCCATTTGGAAATTTATTTTACGCGAGTTGGATTTTATTTCTAATTAGTCTAAAAGGAGAAACGGAAGAACTATTAGTAAGCACGTTGATAAAGATATCGTAGTAAGAGTTTGGCAACAAGCAGAAATCCAATGAGTATTAACAATTTGAGAAATTGTAAAAAGATATACTTAATATTTTTAATATGATTATAACGGTGTATTCGCCTTGTAAATGTAACTTATGGTTCTTGCTCATTAACTTGAATCTCTCTAACAGATGCAAAAACTGAATGTAGATCCTAATGTAACGATGCCAGTTGTTTTTTGAAAAAGCGTGTATACGCATCCGCAAGGTTGCGAACAGACGACTGAATCGCAATACTATCCACTTCTTTTAGCCAAACAAACTCTTTCTTCATGGCAGGAAGTTTGGCAGAGCATGTACCATATGTTAAACCTTTCCCAGTTTCTTTGTATGCCGTGATCCCATAGGGATAGGAAATAATTGAATACAAAGCGAGAACAACCTATCGTTTTGTTAATTAGAATTGCTTGTGCCTGATTTGGATAGATACGAAACTTATAGGCTTTATTAATTATCATTTCATTCACCTCCATTTCGGTATATGACTATTACATACCAAACATATATTCGTTTGAGAGTGAAGTAACACTTTATGTATGTCGAACAATTAAGATGGCTCCTTGCCATCCCTTGTTCGAAGCCAATTCATCCCCCATACTCACTTCGCGTTTCTTGAGGAAGGAGTCTTCTTGGCTAAAATGATAAAAATGTTATGATTAGAGAATTATAATTATTTAATTCTAAAAATGTATTAGATTTAAAAATTAATATTAGAATTTAGTAATAAAAAAGAGAATTTTGAAAACTACTTTAAATATTGGATTAGATAGGTTTGCATATGCAACTGTATTGAAAGTGGTGTATCAGGTGTAGTCTATGATGCAGTATAGAAAATGGAAGAGGGGATAGATTAAGAAACCTAAAAAGTAGTTTCTAGTTTACGTAGAACGATAACTAGAAAATGAAATAAGGTCAGCTTATATAATGGTAATATAAATGGATAAAGCATTGATATTGGGTACTTTTAGAATGCAACTTAATGCATGTCTAAAAGTACCCATATTATAACTTAATGATTTGAATGTAAATGATCACACTGCTTGGCTGGTTTAGTGGCGTGGCCATTTTCATCTGTACACCACGATTGAGATTGGAAAGCTAAGAATATTCCTACCCATCTATTTTCATCTTCAAAATGAATAAGAAGACCGCCATCTTGCCATATTCCATCATCAGATTTCCATCTAGCGATATTACCTTGATTCATATGAATATCATGTATACCGCTACCAGGTACAAAACCAAAATATTTATCTGGCTCATTTTCCTCGGGGCCCCATGCCTCGCCAAAAGCATATAGAGTTGCTTTCTTATCCATCGCTTCACTTATGTATCCCTCAATTTTGTCTTTCAAATCGTTATTTTCACCTGGTTTATTTGGAGGGAGCGCAATCATTTGCTTTGGATCGAATAAATTTCCACGAATATAGTCTAGAGCAATGTCTCTATTGTTTTCGGTTATCGAAGTGAATCCAGAATTTAATTGTGGTAATTTTGTAATTTGTTCCGAATTGAAATTTTCACTAGCAAAGTAAAGGACTTCAGATGGACGTGATCCCGACTCAATGTTAACAGCTATTCTGTAATCGTGGTTCTGCTCATCTTTAACATGGATTTCAAAATGTGGTTTTCCAGACTTAGCTACGTCTGTATTAACAGCTTTTCCCTTTAAAACGTTATAATTTCTTAATGTCATATATAAACCCTCCTAATTTAATCATGTTATTACATCGATTAGAATTTACAATTAGTGCATATATATTCAGTAAGAAAAAAATCTATATTTTCTTATAATTCTATTTTAATGAAATGAGAAATCATTAGGGCCATAAAGAAAAACTTAAAATACTTTATAAAGGTTTAATTTCGAAATGGATAGCAGCTATACCTAATTAATCAAAAACTGCTATCCATTTTGGATAGGGAATAGCATATTAAATTTATAGTCCCTCCAAAATGGGGGGATCAATTGAAAGTGGGGGTAGTTCAAGTATTGCTGCTATAATAAGCTTACTCGATGATTGTTATGTTTTTTTATCGTATTTAGGCAATGCATATCTTCTTAACATCAATTGTACAAGTAAAAGAAGGCATCTTAATTGATATCTTCTTTTCTCATGTAAAGATAATGCAATGTAATTAAGAGGTTTCAATTCGGAGGAAGGCACTTTAGGGTGTCTTTTCTTTATTTTCTTTAAAATATACTATCATGAGCATTGGGTTATTCAGTTAATCGCGTAAAGGATAATCATTTTGTGATGAATAAGACGGACTACAAGCCATATGAAGCTTGTAGTCCTTTTAAAAAGGTTTATAGAATTCTAATAGTTCAACTGGAATATTATTTTTGTATGCTATACATGCTTTTGTATCACCAGGTTGAATGGTCTTTTTGTCAATTAACAAAAGCGCAGCAAACGTATTTGCTTCTATCTCTAATTTATCAACGGAAAAGAATGTATTCTTACGCAAAAAAGGTGTATTTGCATGAGTGTGTAGAACTGCGTGTCCTAATTCATGAGCACAAACAGTCCTCTGCATAGATGGAGATAAATTAGTATTAATAACAATGAAACGATTTCTTTTTTCATATTTATAAAAACCATTTATTTCTTCATGTAAATCCCATGTCAGTACATGTATTTTCAAGTAATCCGCAAGCTCATAGGGGTTTGTCGTGTTGTATTTGGTGCTAAGTTGTTGGACTAGATCTCTAATGACGAATTTCAATGTTTTCCCTCCTAAGCTTGCATCAGTTATCGTCTGGATTACGATATTTCTTAGGCACGTATTTTTTATTGATTACTTTTGTTTGTTTTACAATGTACTCCATCGCATCTAATAATGACTCTACTGCTTCTTGACTCATAGGTTCACCAGAGAACATTAAACCATCTTCGCCTTGTAGATCTTTCTTTATTTCTTCCATTCTTTTTGCTATATCTTTCTCATCTTTTGGCGTTACTTGTTCGTTTGGTTTGTCTGTAACAGATCGACCAAGTAAATAGTCAGCTGAAACTGAAAAGCAATCAGCTAATTTACTGAGAACATCATGTGGAGGGAATCTCTCTTCTGATTCGTAGTAACCTATCATTCTTTGGGATACGCCGATTTTTTCTGCCAGTTGTTTTTGGGTTAAATTCTCTTTTTTTCGTAAGGATTTTATTCTAAGTCCTATCACATTGTTCACCTCTCTAATTGAACTAATTGTTCTCTTTGAATCCATTTTAGCACAAAAAGTTCTTTTGTGCATTGACAAAGAACAATTAGTTCTTTAATCTATATTTAGAACTAATTGTTCTTATGGAGGTGGGATAATGGGAAATAAAATGTACGATCCGAAAAAAAACTTATATAAAGAAATTGCTAGCTATTGCGAAGTAACTGAACGCTATATTCGAATGATTGATCAAAAAGAAAGAACTCCATCAATGGAGACAGCTAGAAAGATTGCACAGTTTTTTGATAAGAGTGTAGATGATATTTTTTTTAGCAATAAATCGAACTTTAAGTTCTTTTTAACCTCGCTCTGGTTTGAGAATAGTGAAAAATAGATTTTGTCAGGAGGAAGTTGAAGGTAGTGAGTACGGACCTTCGAAATTTTAATAATGGAGGAATTGGATTAGAGATTGTAACAAGTGCAGAAGGTTTGTTGATGAGATATAGGTATCGCAAAAGAATTTATTGATTTTGACAGAATGAGAGAACTGTGAATGGACAGTTAAAGAATGCAATAAGTAGGTAAACAAAGGTTTGAAAATATGAGAGGTAGATACTATGGGGATTTTCCGAGTAAAAAAAGATAATAATTATTCCGTTATTAATAATACCGGTTTAAAGGATAAAAGACTTTCTTGGAAGGCGAAAGGGATATTAGCCTACATACTCACACTTCCAGATGATTGGGTGTTTTATAGAGAGGAATTATCGCAACATGCAAAAGACGGTATTAATAGCTTAAGAGCTGGAATGCAGGAATTAAAAGAATACGGATATATTAAAAGATTTCCTGTTAGAGATGAAAAAAACAAAATTGTTAGGTGGGAGACGATTATTTACGAAATCCCAATGGATGATTTTCCACCAGTGGAAAACCCACCTGCTGGAAAACCTGTTGATGGAAACCTACCGGTGGATAATCACAAGCTACTAAATACTAATATACAAAGTACGAAAGAACTAAATACTGATATACAAAATATAAATCATCGTTATGATAAGAAACAAAAATTAATCTCACAAAGGTTAATAAATGATGATTTTAAAATAAGTCATCAATTTTTAATGAAGAATAGAATTTCATTAAGTGAAGTAGCGATTATAGAGCTTGGTGCATTTTGTGAATCATTAGGTAGTGAAATAATTGGGGAAGCAGTAAATAGATCAATTGATGAAAATGTACCAAAGTGGAGATATATACGTCGGATTCTTAAAAATTGGGAAGCCAAAAAGGTAAAAACACTCAAGGATGTAGCTAAGCTAGATGCACAGTTTGATCTTGGTAAGAATAAAAAACAATTTAGGTTAGGGAATACCAATCGAAATGAAATGGTACCAGAATGGTTACATGAAAAAGAAGAAGTTCCAGAAGAGCAGCCTATACAAAATAATGAGTTAACTATTGAAGAAGAGCGTGAGAGATTAAAAACTTTATTAAAAAGATATAAATTATAATAAACATTTATAAATTTTATTAAATTGATAATAAAGGTTAGCTTATCTTTGGTAATAAAAATAAAAGCAGAATTTAAATAAAGAAAGGTAGGGGGATTGTTATATGTTTGACTGGCTCAAAGATTATCAGAAACTAGAAGAAGGAATTGCATATTTAGAATATAACTTAGACAAATCAAAAGCAGAGTTAAAGCGCTGGACTAGTGGGGACTTGCAAAATGTACGATTAACTGCTGAATCGGAAGGGGCTAAAGTAGAAGATCGGATTGAAGCTATTGAATATGAATTAGGACATAAGATGAATGAAGTATTTGATTTAAAGATTTTAATTAATAAGTTTACAGGGTTAGATCATCAAATACTCAAAATGAAGTATGTTGATGGAATGACCTTAGAACAAATAGCGTTTGAATTACATTATAGTACAGGCTATATTCGCCGAAAACATGCTGAAATAAAAAAGATTGTCAAGTTTGTAGATGGGTTTTAATGTTACCTTTTTGTAGGGTACATGCAGTGTACAGAAAGTATTGAAAAAGTGATTTATAGTAGTAATATAAGATTTCGACGAAAGGGCAACTATTTTTATGGTTGCTCTTTTTATTGTGAAAGAAGGTGAGCAACATGAAGTAATTTTAAAAAATAATTTGTATTTAAGTGTTAGATGTACTTAGTAAAGTAAAAGTTTTGTAGAAAAAAATAATAGGAAAATAAGGAGAGATTTAGTAATGAGTATATTAGCTGCTTCCGTTAAAACAAAGAATCTGCCACAACAAGTGTTACGTTGGCAATCAATGGTAGAAAGTGAATGTTCAGCACAAGGTGTGTCTGAATTAGTTCCTTACGTACTTGGAATTATTATGGTAGAAAGTGACGGAAATTCTGAAACAACACCTGATATTATGCAGTCAAGTGAATCCCAAGGATGGCCTATGAATACAATCAAAAATCCTAAAGATTCAATTTATTACGGAGTGAAGCACTTAAAAGGAGCTTTTGATGATGCAAAGAACAATGGCATTACAGATTTAAGTGCCATTGTTCAATCATATAATTTTGGACGAGCTTACCTTCGTTGGTTAGCTTCTAATAATAAACAGCATTCATTACCGGTGGCAGATCTGTATTCTAAAACGGTTGTTGCGCCATCACTTGGAAATACGACTGGTGCTATGGTGAAATATAGTCACCCTATTGCTGTTGCCTACAATGGTGGTTATCGATATAAAAACGGGGGGAATTTCTTCTACTCTGAAATTGTTAAACAATATGTAGATTTTGGTGAAGGAAATGGTGGTGGTGATAATAAGCCATTACAACCAAAAGGACTAGGAATTGCAACGTCTAAATACCCAGAAGGATCGGGTATCAATTTATATAGTGGCCCTGGAAAAGATGCTTGGTTCACAGGTAATGTCATTAATACAAAAATGCCATATTTAATTATAGAAGCTGCTTGGTATGGTGGAAATGAAAACATGTTGTGCCTAGGTTGGGAAGCATGGGCGAAAGAAGAGCACTTTGAAGTAGAGTGGTTCCATGCTTACTCCAAATATCCCGCAGGTTATGGCATTAACACATATGATGGTCCAAATGGAAATTATAAAGGAAATGTAGATGGATCTTATCCATATGGCGTTTTTGCGAGAAAAGATGGTTATATCGATATTGGACAAAATACATGGGTAAAAGAAGAACATTTTAATGTAAGGTAATAATAAAGGGTCTCTGTTTCTTTGATTATAAATAATAAATTAAAATATTAAGAAAAAATGTTATAAAAGGTGCTTTTTTAAGTGCCTTTTTATATTACGTATAAATAGAAAGGAAGATTATTATGGCAAAATTTATTTATCCAACAGATACAACGAGAGTAACAAGTGGTTTTAGGGGGAGTAGACCAGATCATCATGGGATAGATCTTGCTGAATCGGGCTATCATCCAATTTATGCAGCGGCTAGCGGACGAGTTAGTCGTTCTTATGTTTCATCCAGTTATGGTGAATGTATTATGATTGTGCACACTATTGATGGGGTTACATGGGAAACAGTATATGCCCATATGCGTAGTGGTTCTCGAACAGTCAAAGAAGGTGATTATGTTACACAAGGACAAACTATTGGGATTATGGGGAACACAGGGGATTCTAGTGGTCAACACTTGCATTTTGAATTGCATAAAGGGTCTTGGAACGTTAATAAGAGTAATGCTGTGAATCCATTAGATTACTTAGGAAAAGGAGACGGTGGTGGTACAACTGATCCTTCTAATAAACCACTACAACCAAAAGGACTGGGAATTGCAACGTCTAAATACCCAGAAGGATCGGGTATCAATTTATATAGTGGCCCTGGAAAAGATGCTTGGTTCACAGGTAATGTCATTAATACAAAAATGCCATATTTAATTATAGAAGCTGCTTGGTATGGTGGAAATGAAAACATGTTGTGCCTAGGTTGGGAAGCATGGGCGAAAGAAGAGCACTTTGAAGTAGAGTGGTTCCATGCTTATTCAAAATATCCAGCAGGTTATGGCATTAACACATATGATGGTCCAAATGGAAATTATAAAGGAAATGTAGATGGATCTTATCCATATGGCGTTTTTGCGAGAAAAGATGGTTATATCGATATTGGACAAAATACATGGGTACAAGAAGAGCACTTTAATGTAAGATAATATCTTTAAATCTGCACGTATTAAGTAGAATGAGAAAACTTGTTATCATACCTCTTGAGATGAGAGTAATATCTGTAAAATGCTGGGCGGAATATAGAGTGGGATTTTTGAAAGAGCAACTGATGTAACAGGTTGCTCTTTTTCTTTTTTTAATGTGAGGACCATAACCCATTATATAGAATACGGCCTGTATGAGCATTTAGTTTCTAGATGTACTTAATAATTCAGTGGAATTTTAAATGATAAAAAATAAAAGAAAAAGGAGATGTTCAGTAATGGAAATTAGAAAAAAATTAGTAGATCCAAGTAAATATGATATAAAGTGTCCCAATACAATGACACCAGAATTCATCACAGTACATAATACGTACAATGATGCATCAGCAGAAAATGAGATATCGTATATGATTGGAAATAATAATTCAGTGTCGTTTCATGTTGCAGTAGATGACAAAGAAGCAGTGCAAGGTATTCCGTTTGATCGTAATGCTTGGCATGCCGGTGATGGTAACGGGAATGGTAATCGTAAATCTATCGGGGTTGAAATTTGTTACTCTTTAAGCGGTGGAGATAGATATTATAAAGCAGAAGATAATGCAGCAATTGTTATTGCTCAGCTAATGAAACAATTCAATATACCCATTAGTAACGTACGTACACATAAATCGTGGAGTGGAAAACACTGCCCACACCGAATGCTCGATGAAGGAAGATTGGATCAATTCATTGAGAAGATAAACAAAGCATTTAACAAAGATAATAATAAACCACTACAACCAAAAGGACTAGGAATTGCAACGTCTAAATACCCAGAAGGATCGGGTATTAATTTATATAGTGGCCCTGGAAAAGATGCTTGGTTCACAGGTAATGTCATTAATACAAAAATGCCATATTTAATTATAGAAGCTGCTTGGTATGGTGGAAATGAAAACATGTTATGCCTAGGTTGGGAAGCATGGGCGAAAGAAGAGCACTTTGAAGTAGAGTGGTTCCATGCTTATTCAAAATATCCAGCAGGTTATGGCATTAACACATATGATGGTCCAAATGGAAATTATAAAGGAAATGTAGATGGATCTTATCCATATGGCGTTTTTGCGAGAAAAGATGGTTATATCGATATTGGACAAAATACATGGGTACAAGAAGAACATTTTAATATACGATGAGAATAAAGAGCTACTCTATGAGTGGCTTTTTATTTTTAATCAAGTACGAAGTGGGAAAGAGGTGGTAAAATGGATAGTTTACAAGAGGTGAAGGGTGATGTTCAGGAAATAAGGCAAGATATTAAGGATATACGATTAGAGATTAGAAGTTTAGAAATGCGGACGACAGGTAATGAAAAGGATATTATTAATATCAATAAGCAATTAGACAAAATCAGTGCTAATACAACTTGGATCCTACGCCTTATTATTGGTGGACTAATTGGAGCTGCTCTTACCTTCTTTTTGAAAGGGGGAGGTATGTAATGATTGAAATTACGGCAATGATTGGGGTTGTTGTAGGAATTTCACAAATTGCAAAAACAACTGGACTGCAAACAAGATATATTCCGTTATTTAATTTAACACTTGGCATTACGCTAGGTGTTTTATTTTTGTCTCAAGATATTAAAATGAATTTATTTCAAGGAATGATTATCGGATTGTCAGCTAGTGGATTATTTGACCATACAAAAATTATAAAAAGGGATGCCGATAGAAAATGAAAAAGAAGTACAAGCATATTTTATCCATAGTTGTTGCAATGATTCTAGTAGTACCAATTGGAACAAACGTACTTGCTGATAGAACGCTACTTATTCCTGATTTACCAAAACAACCATACCGTTATGGTGTTGGAGCTTATGAAGGTGTTGTGGCACATTCTACAGCTACCCCAGAGGCACCAGCAATTAATATTCAAAAATATGAGTCTCGTACATGGCGTTCAGCGTTTGTTCACTACGCAGTGGATTGGGATGAAAAGATTCAAATTGCATCTACAAAACATCAGGCATGGGGGGCAGGTCCAGCAGCAAATGCAAGATTTGTTCATATTGAATTGTGTGAGACAAGTGATCCATTGAAATTTAAACGTTCATATGAAAAATATATAGAATTAATTGGGGAAATCTTGCGAGAACGAAATATTCATCCCTCTAAAGGATTATGGACACATAGGGATATTACTTATAAATTAGGTGGGACAGACCATGAAGATCCACTGGATTATCTTCGTAGTCATGGCGTATCTGAGGCTAAGTTCCGAGCAGACGTGTTAAAGGTTTATAACGGGAGCACGGTTACAGTGGATACCAAACCACAAAAAACAAATGAAATATCTGGTACAGTAGAATCGAATGGGATTGCATATATTGAAGGATACAATGTAAATCTCCGCTCTGGACCATCAACAGAAAATAGTGTTATTCGTAAGCTACAAAAAGGTGAGGCTTATAAAGTATGGGGTAAATTAGGAAACTGGTTACATCTTGGTGGTAACCAATGGATTTATTATGATTCTTCATATATTCGTTACCAAGGTAATGAATCTGCTACAGTAATTGGTAAAAGAGTTATTTCAAAAGTAAATAATTTACGTTTCTATGATTCTCCATCTTGGCAAGATAAAGATGTTGCTGGTACTGTAGATATGGGTTTAGGATTTATTATTGATACAAAGGTAAGTGTAAATAACTTATCACAATATAGAGTGCACAATAGTAAAGGTAAAACATATTATGTAACAGCAAACGAAGCCTATGTGTATGTGAAGTGAAAGAGGGGATCTGCTCTACTATGGGGCGATCCTCTTTTTTTATTATGTATAAATTAGGTTTAATGGTGAAAAGAGGAGACTATGAATGGTTTTTGGTTTGGAAAAATATTCTTGATACAACAACATTGAAGTGTTATGTTAAGATTTAATAATGTTATATTTAAAAATGGATTTTTAACATGATATAGATTTACTTAAAGATGCCAATTTTGGGAAAATAGTAGGTAAGGTATTAGGTAAAGAGACATAGTTTTTATATGGTTGTTAATCCTATATTATAAATTAGGAGAAATATATTAAGTAAGGAGTTTTTTTATGCTGAAATGGGCTAAGTGGATTGCCATGTTTGTGATTTTTATCTGTAGTATTTTAACTATCGACGCTCTTATTGGTAGCAAAAAAGGTATAAAGGCCATTACAGCAGCAGTTGAGGAATTAACCGCAGATGAAAAAAATATAGGAAATCAAAAAGAAGTAAAGCAAAGAGCCGAAACAAGTGATTATAAACATTTAGACAAGCAGCATTATGCATGGGTTATGAATGATTATTTAAAGGACCTATCTGATGTGGCTAACCGATTTAGCATTTTAGAGGCTGATGCAGAAATTAAGGGTACTATAAACAAATCATGGGTTTCAGATGTAGGCGATGTTTTCTATAAAATGTCTTATCTCATCTCAAGTGTACGATATGTAGAACCCCCAACAGAATTAAAGGGTCTACATTCATCTATTTTAAAGGCGATGGATAACTTGCAATTTGTTATAGACAATTATGGAGATGCTGCGAGCCAAACAGATTTAGCGAAATTAGGCAAATGTTTAAAATCGTTAAGAAGTGCTAGGGATACAATAGACGAGGCCCGTAGTGAATTATCCACTTATGAATAATTATCATAAAAACCAATTAGTATTACAGAACATCCTCAAAAGTATATATGAAGTTTAGCGTTTTCTTTGCGGTTAAGGAAACAGTAATCTCAAAGGTTTCAATTCTAATGCTTGGTACATGAAAGAGGATAACAAGCAAGGAATGGAAGGCAGGGAAGATCAAAGCTGTTGAGTTCATGGACAAGGCTGGCATGAAGAAAGCGATATTTTAAAAGAAAATGAGGGAATTCGAGGAAATAAAATCATTAAAATGATATAAATAGATGTTATACTTTTAGTATTTGACAATGCAATCACAGTCATTAGAGAGGATATAGTAGTCTGTGTAGTAACGAAACCAAAACTTAAGTTAAGTATTAGTGGACATAAAAGACCGATTTTGAATGTTATGATGTCCGCTAATGCTTATAGCGTGATTTAGTTCTATTGCTATACCAAGGCCATCATCGCCATACTGAATAAAGTGAACAAAATATAAATTTGATTCATAAGTCGGAAGAAGGCATCTTAGGGTGTCTTTTTATTTTAGATTTTTTTAGAAAATATTTGAAATATAATACAACAAATTATATTATTATTTGTATATGATTTCTAATAATTCTGAAAAATATAGGAGGAAACAACAATGAAATTAGGAAAAATAGCATTAATTGGAGCGTTAACATTTAGTGGGTTTACTGCAGTAGAAATGAGTAAGCCTACCTCACAAGCAGCTGCAGCTTACTCAGATCCACTTAATGATGATTGGGGATTCAAAACCATTATGGATTTACAAAATTCAGAGGAAAGTACATACCAACCTGATTGGAAGATTGGGAATTTAATAACTGGTGATACATTTTACTTAACACAGCACTTTGGTAGGGAACATTTTGGTGCGCAAATGAAAATTTATAAAATCCACACAAATGGTACCCTAGAACGATTCCAAACAATAGAACCAGAATTTATTCCTGGAACAGAAATTTGGCAAACACCTATCACAGATAGCTATACAAGTGGTAATTATGTCGCTGTAATTAAATATCGTGGTGAATTCACGTATTCAAATCAATTTACAATCAATTAAGGATGTAAACACATTAGAAAAAGGCACTTGAAAGAGGGCTTTTATAATTTCTCAATAACTGCAACTAATTAACGTGTTAAAATAATATTTGAATTAGAGTCCAACACATATTATTAAAATTAAATTGGTTCAAGTCGGAGTAAGGCACCTTAGGTGTCTTTTTTATGCATAAAAAATCCTCATCTTCCTATAGAAAAGATAAGGCCTTTATATATTATTTATTATCCAATTCATCAGTTTTATTATAAACGCATTTAGCTTCTCCAAAAAGACCACCGGTGTCCCATTCTCCACCATAATGAGCACATTTTAAAGGTGTACGATCGTTTCGCATACTTGGATTTTTAGGTGATTCATAGCCATCATTTACAATACTACCAACAATACATATCCCTCCAATTACAAATACCACAGCAACAATTAATAGTGTCTTCCCATTAGGACCAGTAACAATGTCGTTTACAACTTCTTTTGCTTCTTGCTGAGTTTCACCTTTTGAAAATAATGAAAGAATAATAGATATGATAAATATGAAAAATAGCACAATTATAAATACCATTACTTATGACTCCCTACTATATGTATACTATTAATTTCCTTATACGTTTTAAGCTAAGGTATCTGAAATCATAATGATAATAAATATATCCCCCCCGATTAAAAGTGCAGCAGCAACAATTAATATTATTACTCCATCCGGACTATTAAGAATTTCTTTTATATGTTTTTTTGCTATTTGCTTAGTTTCTCCGCTTGAAAAGAGATAAACAATAGAATGGAGAATTAGTAAGAAAAATGCCGTAATTACCTCTAACATGGCTTATGTACCTCCTAATATATATGTACCTTTAATTATCCAGTAATTTTCTTGCACCTTGTATCAGCCTGAGTAACTGGAATGCTTAGTTCAATAAAAGCCAAAGGACAAAAATTACTCCTGTAACTGCTGCAGATCCAAAAAAACCTACCAACATTTTCCCCTCAGGACCATTAATAAGCTCTTTTAAAACTTCTTTTGCTATTCGCTGACCTTTACCACTTAAAGATATCGAAAGAATAAAGAATACTACCACTAATACAAATGAAGAAACTATTAACTCCATGACTTATGTACCTCCCCAATATATGTACGCTATTCATTAACCAATAATTGCCTTATATATTATATCAGCTAGGGTACATAAAGATATAGCGAATTATTTATATAAATCATTTTATTAATAGGAATCACATTACTATAGAGGGCTCAAGTCGGAAGAAGGCATCTTAGGGTGTTTTTTCTTTGGTCCATTACATTCATTGTTAACTCATTGATTTTTTATGTTCATTTGTTATAATTATTACTACAGTAGTATTACAGTAATACCTTGGGTATATAATAAAAGAAGAGATGCTCGATACATCTCTTCTGGTAACTGTTGCCGTAAGGCGGGTAGTTACTAAATAAAGTTATTTTCTTTTTCTAGAACTTCCCTTTTGCTTCCGACGGCGTAGGGAGGTTCTTTTACGTTTTTTGCTAATATTACTCACCAGTTTGTTTCCATAACCGGTAACAAGAATTGTCAAAAATACTTTCAACAAATCTTGTAGCAAAGACAGTAAATATTCCATCATAGGAGTCACCTCCTTTCCCTCTACATAAAAAAGAGAAAGGACAGCAACCAACCACCCTACGTCATACAGTTAAATCTATTCTATCATACTAGTACAATCTCACCAATATAAACAAGACCACCATTATTGATAGTCGTTTTAGGTATATTTAGAACAATTAATTACAACATTTTTATAGCGTGATTAATATATAATAATTTCGCCTTATGACCTGTATCATAAACTATTACATGGTATATATTTTTTGTACCACGCTTTGTTAATGCATTTAACCTTCGTAGGTGTTGAAGGTTTAGAACTATCCTTTAGTATAGTCATATCATTAGAACATCCTGCGGTATTTAGACAGAATGTAACTAATAAACATGATAGCAATAATTTGTTCACATAATCACTTCTAATTCTTTATTAGTTAACATTTTTTCATGAAATATGTTCTTTACTAATTTTACATTACATTAAAGTTCAGAAAATATTCCTCTACTCATAAATTGTTACATTTGATCTAGGAGGGGGAACTCTGTTAATAATAAAAGTCATTCTAGTCGAAGAAAGGCATCCTATTACTGACAAAGGTAAAACTGTTAGTTCTCTAATTCTCCCAGTTATTATGTATTTGATGTATGTAACACAGGAACTAATAGCAAAAAATGAACTGAAAGGCACATAAATAGGGATAATCTAGAAATAGATCTTCTGGTTATTTATTATACTATAGTTTTTCTACAAAAAAAGGTATGTGCAGAGACTAGATTAGTGAACTACCCGCCACTTAACGTCCTAACGGACTGTTTGAAGTGGGGGCTTCTCGGTTAGTCGTTACTTTTGGTAGCTAACGAATTCGTCCTAAGACAGCCGAGCTAACTCCCTTGTTCCAAGGGTTATTTTATTGCTATCTATGCTAACGCTAATAGGCGTATTGCTTCATTTTTGATATTGATAGCTGCGTTATAATCTCTATCGAGATTTACACCACATATACAAGAATATACTCGCTCAGACAATGACATATTTTTCACATTTCCACAACTGCTACATGTTTTTGTGGAAGGAAACCATTTGTCTATTTTCACAAGTTGTTTGCCTTGTTCGTGTAGTTTATAAGCTAAGAAAGAAGTGAACATACCCCAAGCATTATCAGCGACACTTTTTCCAAAATGAAGTACTTGCGACATTCCTCTCATATTTAGATCTTCAATAGCTACAACATCAAAATGAGTAGCTAACTCTTTAGACTTATGATGAAGGAAGTTCTTACGTTGGTTCGCTACTTTTTCATGTAACTTAGCTACACGGGTACGTTGTTTATTCCAACGAATAGAACCTTTTGTTCTTCTTGATAATACTCGTTGTGCCTTTGCTAATCGGTCTAACATTTCACGATAGAACTTAGGATAATTGGCTCTCTCACCCTCAGAACTAACGTATAATCGATCCATCGCAAAGTCTAATCCAACAACTGTTTCTACTTCTTTTTGTACAATCTCTTTTTCGTATTCAGTCAAGATAGACACGTAGTATTTACCAGTAGGTGTCATAGAAATCGTACATGACTTGATTACATGGTCTTGTGGTATTTCTCTATGCTGCTTGATACGTACCATTTTCAGTTTTGGCAATTTGATATGGCCGTTAAGCAATATAATATTTCCGTTCACTACATTCGTTGTATAAGACTTTCTGTCTTTTTTGCTTTTGAATGTTGGGAAGTCATTTTGACCACGAAAGAAATTCTTATAGGCAGTTTGCAAGTTTAGTTGAGCATTTGCCAATGCTAATGAATCAACTTCTTTTAACCACTCAAATTCTGCTTTGTATTTCGCAGGAGTGGGAAGCTTTTGTTTCTTGAGTTGTTCCTTATCATCTTTGTATTTTTCGTACACTTCTTTTCGTTCAGCTAACATTCTATTATACACGAAACGTACACAACCGAAGGTTTTACGCATAAGATGTGCTTGTTCTTCTGTTGGATACAAACGGAATTTATACGCTTTATTATGCTTTGTCATATCATTTCACCTCACTTTTCACCTTGATTTTCAATATATGTTTTTACTACGTCTATTGGCGAACTACCAGTAGTTAGCAAGCAAAAACTTCTTGACCAAAACATCTCTTTCCAAAGTTTCTTTTTCACTTGTGGAAAATCTCTTTTAATAAGTCGAGAACTTGCACTTTTATAAGCATTGATGAATTTTGTCATTTCTGTATTAGGGTGTGCCTTGAACAAAATATGAACATGATCTACATCATGATTCCATTCAACTAATGTGATGTTATAGTTTTCAGATAGTCGAACAAACATATTTTTTGCATAGTCTGACATATCATCATCAAACACGTTTCTTCTGTATTTCACGACCAATACAAGGTGATAATACAACAAGAATACTGAATGGTTATTACTATCTAATTTCATTTATATACCAGCCTTTATCATTTATAAGACTGATTATATCAGAGGCAAAATAAAAAGGAAAACCTTTTGGCTACGCCAAAACGAAATTCATCTCCCACCTACCGTTGGGCTACGCCCTTCACACGCTCGAGGAAGGAGAATTCTTTCGAAAAATTCGTTAAAATTACAATGTAGGGGGCTGGGGAGGGAGTTAAAACAGGGTGATAAAAAAGAGTTTTAGAAAATATACATGTGACTATTTAGAGTATCATAGGTGTACTAATATTGTTTTGTATTTTAAGTTAAAATACTATAATAAATCTTCCTTCTTTAATTTATAAAGAAATTTCACCTTCATTAGCTAATAATGTAGGGCCAATCCATATGGAAAACATGTTCAAACCTTTACCTGAACATGGCCATGTTTATACTTTCAAATTCATGAAGTCTAAACTTAGTGTGATCAAACTGAAAACATCCTCATAAAATCTAGTTTTAGTCATTGGTTTAATATGAATTATATTTCTTTACAGAAAAACTGCCTGCAAAATCTTAGAGATATGTCTAAGATTTTGCAGGCAGTTTTTTATATACTCACTACGGTAGAGTTACACCAATTTTTTCGCGCTCACTACGGTAGAGCTACACCAAATTTAATCGCCATTCTTTTAATTTATATGATTACGAAGATGAATGGGAAAAGAACTTCGCTGAATATGTCCCTGTTCTTTTAATTTGTATAATTACGGAGGTGAAACAGAAAAGAACTCCGCTGAATTTGATCTTTATCTGCTATTAATATAGCTGATTGTATTGGAAAAAGAACTCCCGTCTATCATTGGTTTTCTATGAATCGAGAGGTGGTGTTTTGCTCACTTACGGTGAGCTACACCAAATTTAATCACCATTCTTTTAATTTGTATGATTACGAAGGTGAATGGGTAAGAACTTCGCTGAATATGTGCCTGTTCTTTTAATTTATATAATTACGGAGGTGAAACAGAAAAGAACTCCGCTGAATTTGATCTTTATCGGTTTTTTATTTAGGTGAGCGTCTCCCGAAAAACAGCTCCTGTCTTTACTTCGTTTAATCGTTGTTTTCATTATAAAGTATTAAGAAGGGAAAATGCAATAACTTTACTTAATTTAACAACTGTTATATCATAACATAATGTATAATGAATATGCAAATAAAATAATTTATTATGATTTTAGGGCAGCAAAGTCTGTGCTCTATATGGTTATTGAAAATTGGAGGTCATTTTTTCGGTATGAGGATTTTTGCCATAATAGCTGTAATTATTATAGGACTAATCTTTTTTAAAACAATAATGTTGCAGATACTTGCACTTTTAGCGCTGATCTTCGTGATTATAATTGGAGCATACTATCTATTTCAATTTCTTTTGGGATGTATAGGACTAATTGTGATAGTTGTTGGAGCTATTATGGCCCTTTCTTTAATCATATATGCAGTTACAACATGGTTTTAAACAATGTAAATATAACATTTCTTAAAACTATTTAGTTTTTTGGTATTATACCTTATAGAAAGGAATGATTCAGTATGCATGAATCATGTGGGCATAGAGATGGAAAATTTAAAAGATAAACTTTGGGGAATTTTAAAAAGCTCGATAGGACCTGTTCTTTTATTTGCGATGGTTTTTGTATTTGTTATTGATTGGAACGACTTAAAAACGATAGATTATGTTTTTATTATAACAACTATCTGTTTTGCAGTAGCCACACTACTTAATATAGTTACGACAATTATAAATGAACGATTATAAAAGCGAGGGATTAAGAATGTATGAATTAAAAAGCGAAGAGGATATTAAAAAAATTGTAATTGATCATGTTTTGACAACATCAGAGGTATTGGAATTATTGAACGTATCTCGTCCTAGATTGAATGAGTTAGTTAAGAAGGAGCGGATTATCCCATTAAAACAAACCAAAAATATGAGTTTGTTTTGGAGATCAGATGTGGAAAAGCTAAATGAAGAACTGACTGTATTAAGAAAGAAATACGGTCCGAAGGCATAAGGGGAAATATAAATCCAGCTGTTACAACATGGTTTTGAGGCATGGAGATATTAATTGTTCCAAGTTATATAGATGGTTCAACTATACGCAATAGAAAGGAATGATTTAGTATGCTGAATCATGAGGGAAAAGAGATAAGAAAGTTAAAAGATAATTTTATTAGCCTTTTAAACTTTTTAAACAGTAGGTTTGTAATTATTCTCATGTTAACAATAGTTTTAGTATTCTTTGTTAACTGGAATGATTTGGGGATATTAGATTATGTTGTAATCACAACAACTACTATTTATGTACTACTTCTAGTAATAAGATTAATTTTAGCATTTATAAAAAAACGATTATGAAAATAGGTGATTAATCATGTATGAATTGAAAAGTAAAGAGGATATTGAAAAATTTGTAAATAGTCATATTTTGACAACATCAGAAGCAATGGAAATACTGAATGTAAATCGTGCTAGGCTAAATGTATTGGTTAAAAAGGAACGGATTATCCCATTAAAACAAATGAAAAATATGAGTTTGTTTTGGAGATCAGATGTGGAAAAACTAAGTGAAGAACTGGCAGTATTAAGAAAGAAATACGGTCCGAAGGCATAAGAACAAATATAAATCTATTGGTTACTACATGGTTCTGAACAATATATATATTAATTGTCTAAATTATATAGATTATTCAATTATACCTCTGGAACTATAAAGAAGGCCTATCCGGTTAGCGTCATATTTGACCAACTGCTCAGAATTTTCAAGCTGCTCTCGGACTAAATGAAGGTGATGAAAAGTACATCTCAAGTATAGATTTGTAAGGGGTAGCCTTAGCTACTATTCAAGGTTTTAATGAGAAAAATGAATAACTCTAGGCTGAAAGTGCTGAGCTGCATACGATATTAGCTAACCTTGAGGAACGTATATCGGCTTTAGAATCTAAGAGATAAATCAAAGGAATATTTTTTTGAAATGTATATGTGAAATAAAAAGGGGACTGCTCAAGTTTGAGTGGCCCTTTTTTTAATAAAACTAAAATATTAAGGATGCTTTTTATTAGCAATGCACGAGAGACTACTAGGAAGGTTTATAAAAGTGTAAAAATAAATGTTTGTTATGTTATATTAAGTTTTATTGATATACTTATAAATTGTAATGGTATAATATTTTCTAGACTCATAAATTTGGAGGGTAATTGTATCATGGAACTAATCTATTTATGGATTAAGAAATATGGAAATTTTAAAGAAACAGACTTTTATTTTCAAAATAGCTATCAATTTAATTACGATACTGTATCCCACGACCTACATATCAACAATGAATTAGGAGAAAAAATGCCAAATAATTTTTTTGGGGAAAATATATCTAACCTGAGCGTAATTGTGGGTGATAATGGAGCTGGAAAAACAACTCTTCTGAGATTCATTATGGATGGACTGACTAACACAATGGATTTGACCGGTCCATTTATTGCAGGTTTCTATGACCAAAGTCAAAAAGAGTTAAAAATGTATAGCCATAAAATGCAAATCAGGAATATAAATTGTAAAGATACGAAGGTAACTCTTATGGAGGAAGACATTTTTGAAGAATGGATAAAAAAAACAAAATTTGTTTATGTAAGCAATATGTTAGACATTCATGACTATTCACAGGAGAAACCGGGAAAGGTGCATGATGCATCCGTAGGGGGGCTATTGAGAAGAGATTACAAAAATGCAGTAGAACGTAAACACATACCTCTTGACGAGAATCAGATCTACAACTTTTTTAATAATGAAGTATACAGGCAAATTAACTTCTTATATCAATATAAGCAGGAAGAAATTAAAACCGACTCCTTCTTTGATATGCTAAATGTTTTAACAGTTAAGGTTGCAGAAAATACATTTAAAAGAACTACGCTTGCAGATGTACTAAAAAAAAATTTTCGGAAGGGTATGCGTGGTAAGGATGAAAGTAGCGATGTAAAATCGTTATTTGAAGATATGATTGATCAATTACTTACTATGAATCGTCTAATACCAAATTCCGGAGAGTCAATATGTTTATCCCTAATAGCATATCATTTGGTTATAAACGCCATTAAAGATGTAGCAGAACCAGCTATAACATCGGAACTTAGGTACAAAGAATTAAAATGTCTCCTACATGTTTATAAACCATACAATGACCAAGAGAGTATAATTTCGTATAGTAAAAAACTTCTAGAAAGATTTAAGGAAGAATTAGAAACAGCAAGATCTCGCTACATTTCAAGGCTTATCCCATACCTCTCTTTTTTGAATTGGTTGGAAATTGAGTTTGAGATGTTTGATGTTGAGGTTAAGGCTGCTGATAAATGGAATGCTGTGGTTCAAATTAAGCTTAATGATATAAACAAAGAAAGATTTGGTGCTTTTTTCAAGCATTACAATAGTACTTGTTCTCCTTTTTATTTCTTGAATTTCTCGTGGGGATTGAGTACGGGAGAAAATAATTTATTAAATCTTTATTCAAGACTTCATTCAGTTTTGATACAGGATAGGCAAATTGGTAGCCGAGGCGATAATGTTGTAAATTATTCGTCTATGGGTAAAATTCCTTGCACAAATATCTTGTTATTAATCGACGAAGCGGATTTATCTTTTCATCCAAAATGGCAAATTCAATATATAAGCCGTTTATTGAATATATTAAACGTTATGTTCAAAAATTGTAAGGTACAGGTTATAATAACCACTCATTCGCCAATGATGCTTTCGGATGTTCCAAAGAGCAATGTAATCTACTTGAAAAAAAGTACAAATGATTCTATAAAAGAACACTCTGAAACTTTTGGACAAAATGTTTATACATTATTTAAGGATGCCTTCTTCATTGAACAAACGGTTGGAGAGTTCTCAAACAGGATAATTCAAGAGGTCGGAAGAGAACTTAATGAGTTGGTGCAGATCGAAGTATATGACAAAATAGGACCTAATCATTCTTCGAAACTCAAATATTATGAATATATTACAGGAATAATTGGCGAAAAGGTGATCAGAAAGGCATTTGAAGCTAAGCTCCAACAGCTTCGGGAGGTATATCAAACTGGAGAAGAATTAAAGAGTGCTATCAGTCTGTATAATAAATTGTCGCCGAAAGATCGTAACGAGTTAATTGATTACATCATCCAGACTAATGAAAAGGATCAGGAACTATGAGGAAAATTCAACTTTCTAAAAAGGCTGAGGATTTACATGAACAGTATTTTAGAGATCGGATATTACCACAGCTAGGGCATTCATATAGCCATACTCCTGAAGAAATAAGTGAATTAAAAGGGAAAATGAATTTGATATTGAGTGATTTAGAAATTCAACAAAAACTATTTAATGAACATCAATGGTTAATCCGATACATTAGGAAGGCATACAAGACCTTCGCGAAGGGAAATTTAGCGAATTTAAAAAGATTAGATCAGTCAATTAAACTAAACTGCCCCTATATTTATGAATTAATTCGTCTTGAAAAAGGAAAAAACTACTCTGCTCATTTGAATGAGATATTCGGTTATAAACAGTTTAAGGTAAAAGAGTTTTTTTACTATATCAAAAAAAAAGCTCTTCAAAATCTAGGGTTAAAGCGATATTCTTCTAGGGTACAAGAGGAAATCGTAAATATCCTAAGTGCCAATTTTCCTAAACAAAAAAAAGAAATAGAGGATTATCTTGATCCAAGGAATTTAGGAGAACTTCATGTCGATACGTGTGCGAAACAATTTAGAAAACTGAAGCAACTGAATATCACCATGGATAATTTTAAAGAAGTTGATATTTTTCAAGAGGAGTGGAATGATTATCATTTTGTAATGGAGAGCGGAATAAGGGTTTGTCCTTATTGCAATCGACAGTATATTACCCCAATCCTTTCGGACAACGGAAAGATGCGCTCAGATATCGATCACTTCCTACCAAAGTGTTATTATCCTTACTTTTCGATGTCTCTCTATAATCTTGTACCGGTATGTAAATCATGTAATCAATCTCTGAAAGGGGATCGAAACTTTACTTTTATCAACATCAGTCCTTATGAAGAGCATATTGGGGATTATTTCAAATTTAAAGCTGATGAGCTTACATATGAAATATCTATGGAAGTACCAAATCATTTAGAAGCGGTGATCCAGCATCTGGATATTTTTAAAATAGAAGCACTATATAATTATCATCAAAATCAAGTTGAGGAGCTTGTGAAGAAAAGAATAGCCTATCCAGATGATTACATCCATGACTTGTACAAAAAGAATAAAGATTACTTTAACAGCGAGCTTGAGATAAAACAAATTCTAGTTGGATATATCGGAGACGTGAACAGGATGAATGATGAAGCTTTTTTGAAATTTAGACGGGATCTTGCCGAACAGCTTGGTTTTATAGGAGGATGCGGTCAAAAAAGGATTGAAGGTCTAAAAAAGTTAATTAGGGGAACCTAATTGACACCTATATGTATGTGAGTTTCTTTGCTTTCATTATATATACTCCTTTTGTAAGAAGCGAATTTAACCTACTTCATTTTTGTTCCAGATTTTATTTTCATTACTATTACGTTTGTTTGTAACTTTTATATTTTGTTTTAAGGAAATAGGAATCATTTTACCGCTAGGACACTCTGTAGACTTTTTTATAGCTACCTTGTCGGATACTTCTTCCACAAATTGAGGCAATACGAAAAGGGAGAAAAAGATTCAGTACATCATGGGACAAACAGTTTATTGAATTAGGAGCAGTACGTGAGAAATCTCAACCTTATAATCAATCAGAGTGGGTCATCTATATAAATAGGTGGCTTTTTATAAATTAACTACCAGAATATTTTTGAGAGGGGGAATCAAATAATGAGACAAGTTGTACAGGAATATTTTTCTCCTAGCCAACGATACAAAGTGCAAATTATAAGACGAAAAGATGATTTGTACACAACAGAAGTTTATAGATGGATGGAGGATTGTGGATATGAATTTTGGAGCACTATCAATCAAGGGTTCTCTTTAATTGATAGTGAAGAGCATGCACAAAAGATAGCTATTGAACAACTGAAGGGGTGTTCTGGAGAAAACTTAATTCAAATGCCTAAAAGAATATAATTAATTAGAATTAAAGTAATTATCGAGTCAGAGGCTATATGGAATGGGGATTTATGGTGAATTTGAAGTTTGTTGCGTTCAATATATGGAGGTTGTTGGTAGATTAATGGGGTTATTAAATGAGAGATTTAAAAGATAACTGTTGCGCGGGTATAGAAAGAAAAAAGAATACTTAAGTGTATATGGTAAATAATGCATATCTATATTATCATATAATATGTTATCATTAAAATTTTTGTATAAAAGAGGAGAAGTAAATTTCATGAAAATGCAAGCATATACAAAAACCATTCAAGATATTCTAAGTGTAAATAAGAGATATATTATACCTAGATATCAGAGGGAGTATTCTTGGAAAACGAATCAATTAAATGAGCTTTGGGATGATATTGTAGATAATATTGTATTGAGAGACGGAGAGTTAAGTACGAGTGAGTATTTTATTGGTTCTTTAGTAATGGTAGGAGATGACAAAGATAGTAAATTAGAAATTGTTGATGGCCAACAAAGGTTAACAACAATAACAATTTTACTATCAGCATTAGTCGAAGCATTTAAGAGCGCAGGGGAACACAATTTAGCACAAGGAGTTTATAGTTACATAGAGGCAAGAAATCTAATGAATGAACCATATTTTAGATTGATTACAAAAACATCTGAACCATTTTTCCAAAGCGCAGTCCAGCATTTGAACAAAGAGAGTCGGACACCAAATAATCAAGAAGAAAGTAATTTATTAGAGGCTTATAAATTTTTCTTAAGAAAATTACAAATGAAAAATTTAATGGTTCACTTAAATGAAGAGAAAGAATTGAAGCTTTCAGTTGGTGATAAACATCAATATATTATGTGTTTAAGTGCTATAAGAGATCAGATACTTGCTCTAGAAACAGTATATATTACTGTAGCAAATAGATTTGAAGCATATACAATTTTTGAAACATTAAATGCTAAAGGAATGGATCTATCTACAATGGATCTAATAAAAAATAAGATCTTTCAGTGTTTACCAGCTAATCATCCCTCAGATATTGCAAAAGAAGGATGGGAAGAAATAAAAGGAAATTTAAGAGAAAGAAGCAGTAATACGAATTTATCGACATTTTTTAGACATTTTTGGATCTCTAAATATGAAAAAACAACTGAGGCTAGGATATATAGATCTTTTAACAAAATAATTGATCAGACTAATGAAAGAATGAGAGAATTCTTAGAGGAGTTAAAACTAGAGTCTAACAATTATAAGTTAATTACTAAGCCGTTAGAATCAGATTGGCCACTTCAAGAGCAAACTGAAGTTTATTTATCTCTAAAAGCATTAAATAACTTTAAAATTAGTGCTGCAAATAGTTTGTTGCTTGCATTAATTGCAGGATATAAAGCGCAGCAACCTACTGTGAAATTAAAGCAATTAAAAAAGTGTGTAAATGCAATTGAAAAATTTCATTTCATTTTTTCTGCTGTATGTTCTTCAAGAGCATCTGGTTTAGAAGTTACATATTCTAGATTAGCTAGAGAGTTAAGGGAATCAAATAGTACTGAACAGAGCACCTTTATTGTAGAAGAATTGCTTAGTTATTTAAGAGAGAGATTACCATCAAAACACGAATTTATAGATAAATGGTGTCAACTTGAGTATACAGATGAAAATGAAAAAGATAAAAAATTGATACAATATGTGTTCTCTAAATGGGAAAGTCATTTGCAGGATACGAATGAATTAAGTGTATTAAACGTAACGCTAGAACATATTGGTTCTCAATCTACTCATAATGAAGTAAGTTTAGGAATGATGGGGAATTTATTACCTCTATCCGGAGGGATTAATAATAGAATAGGCAATGTTGATTATAAGAGTAAAGTAAAAGCATATCAAAAATCTGCTCTTAAGACTGTTGAACAATTTGTACAACAATATGAGAAGGAAGAAAATTGGACGCATGAACTGATTTTAGAAAGAACTAATGCAATGGCTGAGTATGCATATGATCGAATTTGGAAGATCTGAATTAATTAAACTCTAGTAAAAAAACTTCTTCTAATACTAAGCGAAGAAGTTTTTTTGCTGTAAAGAGTTATAAATACCAGCAACTTAGATTCTAATACCAGTTCCGGTACTGATAGTATCATTTATGAAAGGAAAATGTATGAATTTTTATAATGGATGGTGCACAGGTACGGTGATACACTCACACTACTGAAGGACAATGACGATCTACTGTATATTTTTATATCTTGCAGATTATGAGATAAAGAGATTTAAGAAAGGAATGTGAAAAATCTAGTGGATACGAAAGAAATACAGAAAATTGTAGAACATGTATTAAAAGATATAAAAGAGGAAGTAAAAGAAGAAGTAAAGAAAAAGGTAAAAGAAAAGATACCTGAATTAAAAGAGGAAATTCAAATAGAGGTAAAAAAGGAGATTCAAGAAGAGAATCAGGGTGAGATAAAACAAAAAAATAATAATAATGTTTTTACAGATATAATGATACTAATATTATATCTTTCTATTAGTATTATTTGTTTGTTTATAATAAGTAAAGTCTTTATGTTTCTAGATAATAGTAACATCGTTTTATTAAAAATTCCGGGTTTTATGATGGTAGTGATAGGATTAGTCATTGGTTGTTATAAGATAGTTATTAATTTTTATAGGTTAAAGCAAAATAAAAGTACAATGTATATATATGGTCTGTTTGAATTAGGATTAGGTATGATTACAATCTTAATAGCAATGCTTGCTGCTATTCCAAAGAAAGAATTCGGTTATTTCTTAAATTCTATAAAAGTATATCTATATTTTTATGGTGGTATATATGTGGCAGTTAGAGGGTTAGAGACGGTGAAAAAACATTATGATAACATACAAGAAAAACCTATCATATATAGGGAAGATATATCTAAGGAACGAAAGTTAGAAAAATTTTTATATCGAAAATTTAATTCTAAATAGAAGCAGAAGGGTGTGGGGATAGGATTAGGAGTTTTATGTTTTGAATTTGTCTTTGATCGATAATGAATAACATGCAAAAAAGATAGCTATATGATAACTGAGAGTGTATTCTAGGTTGTTTTTAAATATTTTTGCAAAATATAAAATTTGTTAGTTTTGTTTTTATTTCATTAAGTAATTATTGATTCAAGAGTGAATCCTTCAGGAGATTTTTTCGACTAAAACATATATTAATTTATATATATTAGATTTATCATTAATGATTTTTAATGAACATTAATATTTAAGAAAAAGAAAGGGAGAGAACTATGAAGAGTATAATTTTGCAACCTACCGGTAAAGAGAATTTTAAAGATGATTCTACTATGGCTATTGGAATAGATCTTAGTCAGATTCAACGCTTTATTAATAAGAAGGATTTCGAAGAGATATCCAAGATATATAAGAATGGAAAAGCTTATTTGTGGGGAGATAGACCTGGAGTTAGCAATGAACGAGAGTGGAATAAGATAAAAAATGGAGATATAGCATTATTTTATGGGAAAAAGAAATTTTTCACTTCTGCTACAGTAACATATAAAATACGCAATTCAAATTTAGCAAGGAATCTTTGGGGAGAAAATAAAGAAGGAGAAACATGGGAGTATATATATTTCTTAGATGAAATAAGAAAGCAATCTATTGATATTGATACTTTTAATACATTATTAGGTTATAAAATAGACAATACTATAAGAGGATTTAGATTATTAGATGAAGAGAAAAGTGATATTGTTATGAATACTTTTGACTTTGACAGTACTACACATGTACCTGCCATTACGAAAGAACAAGCTGAAAAAGATCTTGAAGTTGTTATAAATGAGCTAGAACAAAACAGCTCCATGGAACGTGAGGTTACAAGAAGAGCAAGAAGAGAGCAAAATATAATACGTGGGTATTTATTTGGCACTAAAAAAACATGTAATTGTGGTATTTGTGGAGAAGAGTATCCAGTAGACCTATTGGTAGCTGCTCATATTAAAAAGAGAGCACACTGCTCCAGACAAGAAAAATTAGATATAAAGCATATCGCTATACCAATGTGTAAATTTGGATGTGATGATTTATTTGAGAAGGGGTATATCGGTGTCCAAAAGGGAGAAGTCATTAGTTTGGTGGATACGAAAAATTTACCGAAATCTGTAAGAGGTTATATTGAAAATATTCAAGGAAAAACTTGTGATCGTTGGAATATAGATAACAATAAATATTTTGAGTGGCATACAAACTTTCATATCAAAGGAATTTAAGTTTACATGTTTAATAGAATTTTGAAAGTTATATGTTGAAAGTATTAAGGGGAGAAACGAAATGATTACTTTTTTTATCAAGAAAAAAAGACGAAGAGAATGGTATTCATTCGTTGAATACAGAGAGTATGAAAAGAGCGGTATCTATACAACCGTAGCATTTTTAAGATTTTTTATGGATTTAACATTTGCATTAGGGCTGCCTTTTTTACTCATAGATTTCTCTGCAACAATAGGTCCAATGCTGAAAATTGGGGTAGTTACGGTTATTTTAGAATTGATACATAAATCTATTCATGCTGACTACGTATATTTTGAAAAAGATACAGGTCATAGGGATTATGAAGCGAATTCAGTGAAGAAAATAAACTTAGAAAAGAAAAGCGATAAATAATTTGTAAGTAAAAAGAGCATCTGTAAAAGGTGCTTTTTTATTTGGGAAAATACGAAATATATCCAAGATCCTGTTTCTAGTAGAAGAAATATTAATAAAATTAAAAAATCTTTCAAACTATTTTCTTTGATAAACAGATAGAGGCAAATGAATCTAGGAAGTGCAAAAGGGGGAGACATATTGGCAATGTTAGCACTGATACTAGGGGATGGTTCTTACATGGCAAACAATGATTGAAAACGCCCTAGTCATCCATGAAAAAATAAAAAAGCTCAAAACCAAACGAAAACACCCTGCCAGACGTAAACAAAAATGATCTTGAGTGGAAGAGAGAAGACCATCTTCTTTACTTGTATTTAACTATATATAATTCCTTAGATTTTTGATAAGTATCCATCATATTGACTTAAACCTCAAAAAGGGACTGCTATTAGACAAAAAAGATAAGGTTTCTTAAGCCTAATATGTTTCCACATTGCTATCAAGATAATAAACGAAATACCTAAAATGAGAAAATTGATATCCTCAAGTGAAGGTTTATAATTTTTTGCCTTGAGATCCTTTTACAACTTTTAAGTTGATGGATATGTGAATTCTTTCTTCCAAAGAATTCATTATCTACAGAAAGGTATTTAAGGTTATTGTAAGGTAAATGAAAGTTACCTGAAAGAATCTCAGTTTAATATAAAAGTATGAATTAACACAGGAGGGATGAAATAATGTTAAAGAAACTGGGAATAGGTTTAGTAACTTCCTTAATTTTGTTGAGTACAAATGGTATTGTTGATGCATCTACTAACAGTGTACATGTAAAAAATGAAATGATATCTAAGAGCCAAAAAAAGTGCAGTGACTGTTGGCGTGTTGGTCAATCTAGAGTTGAAGAAGGAGTTGCAGCAAAGCATACAATAAAAGGTGGAGAAAAAGTTGTAAAAGTTACATTACAAGACGATGGAATGGTTAGGATGGATGTCATTGGCAAAGGGTTTGCTGAAGTTAAAGTAACTAGGGAAAATGGGAAAAGTGTATATTATCAGTTTGAGGTAATTTAATTATAAATCAAATATAGGTTTTCATTTTAGAACGTTGTCTTCCTATAATTGGGAAGGATTTTTTATTACATAAATACGATAAAATAATAGTTCGCTAAATTGGCTAGGAACATAACTAAAAATGTCAGAGGAAATTTAGTAAATTGTTTCACATGAATCATTTTCTTTTGTTTGCTTAGCTTGATAGCAATGTGGTGTCCCACTTATCATTATGACATTTGCAATGGCTAAAAATGAATATAAGAAGATATTCTATGTAGATTGAACTACTCACCACTTAACGTCCTAACGGACTGTTTGAAGTGGGAGATTCCTGCGAACACCGATGTATCCACCAGTTATCTTAGCAGGCTCTACCCGCAGTCCCTACGGTGAGAACATAAGTATCTTGTACGCTGACTCACCACACTACCTACTTTAGCTTGGTTTTCGCAATTTTGAGAAGCGTGGGGCGATAGAACGTTGAAGATTTTACGGCTGCAACGTTTTTCTGCAACCAACCTCATATCTTCAGTTTTCGAAGAGCAATCTGTACAAGTAAATGATAGCAAATATGTTGGCTTATGCCAACCGACATTCATCTCCCACCTAAAATTGGTGTTTCACACCTTCACATTTTTGAGGAAGGAGTCTTCTGTCGGAAAACGATAAAAAATCTTAATTAGTTAAATTAGAATTATTTCTATAATTTAGATAGGTGAGATGAATAGGTAGTTTAATTAGTTAACTATTTGAGCTGCCTATTGTTATAAATTTGCGAGTGGCTCCCGAAAAGAAGGGATCGTTAACGTACCACATGATAAAGTGACAAGCTTTAAAATATTTACCGTCGTCTAAATACAAGTTATACACACATATATTGATCAAAGATATATATTACACATAATATTATGTTAAAGGTGGCGAATTGTATCATGAAAGATTTTGTTCTCGAAAAAGAAAATATTATTCGTAAATATGGTGAATGGACCGCTTATGATATTAAATTAACAGATACTCTATATACAAGAGATATTCGACAACCAAATCCTGCATTAAAAAAAATTGTGACAATGATTCAAGATATCACACAATGTGATTTTAAAAATCTTCGAATCTTAGATTTAGCTTGTTTAGAGGGGCATTACGCTATTGAGTTTGCTATGCAAGGAGCAACTGTTGTAGGGATAGAAGGAAGAGAATCAAACATACAAAAAGCTATATTCGCTAAAGATTTATTAAGATTGGAAAACTTAACCTTTTATCAAGATGATGTAAGAAATTTAAGTGCTGAAAAATATGGTCAATTTGATATTGTTTTATGTTCTGGTATTTTATATCATTTAGACTGTTCAGATGTATTCCCCTTTTTAGAAAAAGTACATGAAGTATGCAAAAGGTTTGTAATAATTGATACTCATATCACTTGTACTCCTAATGTATCAGTACTTTATAAAAATTATGAATATAAGGGACACACAATGCTAGAACACTCTGCTAATTCATCAATAGAAGAACGTTTAAAATCAAAATGGGCATCATTAGATAACGTTACTAGTTTTTGGATGACAAAATCCTCTCTATACAATTTTTTAACGCGAACAGGTTTCTCTTCTATAAATGAATCCAGAAGTTTAGTTCAAGAAGATAGGATTACTGTTGTAGCTTTTAAGAAAAATCCTATAGAAATTAAAAGCTCTCCTGAAACAGAAAAATACATTGAACCCGATTATTTAGAGTGCTAAAAATAACACGTTTAAGTTTAATATCTTGATCACTCTGTATGTGGTAGCATTATATGCTCTTCAAGCTAATATCTTAAAGTATCCCTAAACCAAATTATCAATTTTCCAAAAGCTATTTATATAAAGGCAACTCGTTGTTTCCGTTTTGGGGGTACTATAAAGTTTTAGCTTTACAGTGAGGGGATAGCACCACATTGCTATCAACTTAAAGAAATACTTCCGAAAACAAAAAATGAAAAGAATAATAAAAAAGCTTATTATTACGTGTTAAAGGATAAGCTTTTTTATTATTTTAGCCAAGAAGACTCCTTCCTCTAGGAGCGTGAAGGGTCACAGTCCAGTGAGTAGGTGGGAGATGAATTGGCTTCGAACAAGGGATGGCAGGAAGCCAGCTTAATTGTTCGACATACAGAAAGTGTTACTCCACTGCCTATCGAATGTACGTTTGGTGTATAATAGTCATATACCGAAATGGAGGTGAATCAAATAATGATCAATAAAGCCTATAAGTTTCGTATCTATCCAAATCAGGCACAAGCAATTCTAATCAACAAAACGATTGGGTGTTCTCGCTTTGTATTCAATCATTTCCTATCCTTATGGGATCAAGAGCATACAAAGAGACAGGAAAAGGCTTGACCTATGGTACATGCTCTGCCAAACTACCTGCCATGAAGAAAGAGCTTGTTTGACTAAAAGAAGTGGATAGTATTGCGATTCAGTCGTCTGTTCGCAACCTTGCGGATGCGTATACACGCTTGTTCAAAAAACAAAACAGCGCCCCGCGCTTTAAATCTAAGAAGAACAACGTACAATCTTATACCACAAAACAAACAAATGAAAACATTGCCGTTGTAGGGAACAAAATAAAGTTGCCAAAACTAGGCCTTGTTCGATTTGCCAAAAGTCGCGAAGTAGAGGGGCGTATTGTAAATGCTACAGTTAGACGGAACCCTTCTGGTAGATATTTTGTGTCACTATTAGTTGAAACAGAAGTACAAGAACTTCCGAAAACACATTCTTACATTGGAGTAGATGTAGGACTAAAAGATTTCGCTATTTTGTCAGATGGAACACACTATGAAAATCCGAAGTTTTTCCGATCATTAGAAGATAAGTTGGCGAAAGCACAGCGTGTTCTTTCTAGAAGAATGAAAGGATCTTCTCGCTGGAATAAACAACGAGTAAAGGTAGCTAGAATTCATGAATACATATCAAATGCTAGAAAAGATTACTTGGACAAAATTTCAACTGAAATCATCAAAAACCACGATGTTATCGGTATAGAGGATTTGCAAGTATCGAATATGTTAAAGAATCATAAGTTAGCAAAAGCAATTAGTGAGGTATCTTGGTCGCAATTTCGATCCATGTTAGAATACAAAGCAAAATGGTATGGCAAACAAGTCATTGTCGTATCGAAAACATTTGATTCCAGCCAATTATGTTCTTGTTGTGGATATCAAAATAAAGACGCTAAAAATCTAAACCTACGTGAATGGGACTGTCCTTCTTGTCGTACACACCATGATAGGGATATTAACGCAAGTATCAATCTAAAGCATGAAGCGATAAGGCTTCTAACCGCAAGGACTGTGGGGTTAGCCTAATCAATTAGAGTTCGATAGAACTCTTTACTTAGGAATCCCTCACTTCTAAACGAAGTGAAAGTGGGGGTAGTTCAATATACTTTTAAACATTGTCCTTACCTTAGGACCAGTATTATTTCCAGTAGTTCTAACTATTATAGGAAATGCCATGAACGCTAGTGCAGGGCACTAATTTTCACCTATATAGATTATAAAAATGATTAGTCCAAAATTGAGATTGGTTAAGTTAAAAAACTTAATAAACTAATAGGATAATAAAACTAAACGACATAAAGTGGAATGATTTGATAGAAAGAAGATTATAATATGAAAATTAAGCTTAAGAAAAAAAGAATTATAAGTGTATTGTTGGCTATTACATTAGTAGCAATAGGGTATTACATGTTTCAATCTATTACGAATCCTAAGCTGGTAAATGCGGAAGAGGTTAACAGTGTTCAACAAGTGAGCGGTCTACCTAAAAATGAATTAAAAAAATCGATACCTAATCGTTTTGATGGTAAAGAAAGAAAAGTTGCATATTTAACTTTTGATGATGGACCAGGAAAATATACAGCTAACCTATTAGATGTATTAAAGAAAAATGATGTGAAAGCAACATTCTTTTTAATTGGCGATAATGTGAAAAGGTTCCCAGATTTAGTAAAACGAGAGCATGTGGAAAACCATTATGTAGGCATGCATAGTATGACACATGATTTTAAAAAGCTATACACCAATCAGGAATATGTTAAGGAAATGAAAGAAGATCAATCATTAATTAGAAATGTTATTGGAAACACACCGAAATTAACACGTCCACCATATGGATCAATGCCTGGTTTAAATGAATCACTTCGAAATGAAGTGGTAGGAAATAATTTGAAAGTATGGGATTGGACAATTGATTCTTTAGATTGGAAATACAATAAATTACCCGTTGATGTAGCAGCTGCAAAAATTGTTCAAAATGTCTTAGCAGGTGCGACGTCTTCAAAAGAAATTGTTTTAATGCACGATATTCATCCACAATCTGTCGCAGCAGTTCCAGCAATAATAAAAGGATTAAAAGAAAAAGGGTATGAATTTGAAGCTTATGATGAGAATAATCATTTTTCAATAAACTTCTGGCATGATAAACGTATTTAAAAAGATATGCATTATGTAAAAGAAAAAGTAGAAGCATTGTCAGCACTAGTTTCAAGATTTATTTTGCAAACTGTACAGATGCAAATAGCGCAGGTTACTAGGATATAACTTCTGATAACCCAGCTGATGATTCACATTTAGATTATGGTCGCGATAGTGTAGCTTATGAACAAAACAGAGAACATGAAAAATCTAGTGAAAAACATTAGTTTTAAAGAAAAGCACTCATAAGGGTGTTTTTTTTAATCGCTTTAAAAAAATAGTTGTAATCACATTTGTTAGGATAGTTCAGGGAATTTCTCAGATCAAATTCCTAGGAATATGTAATGTGAACAATGACCTATTAAAGTAATTAGCTGTTCTACTATTATAATTGACAGAAAAATAAGTTTATTTTTTATAAAATTGAAAAATATTGAAAATAAGTAAAAATCTGTTATTATGAATTCGTAGATTAATAATCTACTTTACTTATATCTTAAAATGAAATTATTTTTATAAAACTGGAATTTAAGTCAATATTATGAACAAATGGAGGTTAATATGAATTTTCAACTGGAAGGGCATAGGAAATTTTTTAAATTCCTTAAAAGTGTGGATGTAGGTGATTATTTAAATAACCCATATTTAGATAAGGTAGAGAAACAAAAACTACATGATTTTATAAAGGGACACCTTTTAATTTTATTTTATAGTACATCATGTGAAGGCTGTTTACCTGCTATCAAAGCACTTGATGACTTTTTACAAAAAGGAACATCTCTAAACGTACTTATTTTAATTGATACAAACAGGGACAACTTTGAGTATATGAAAAGTATGTTTGAAGGAAGAGCATCAGTTTTCATATGTGAAATGGAAAAAATGAAAAATGAACTTAACGTTCGAGGTGTACCAAGTACATATTTGATAAATCAATTAGGACAAGTATTGTACGCAGTAACAGGCTATGAAGATGACATGTTGGAAAAGCTTACGATTAAGTTTAAAGGGTTTTTAGAAAATTAAGGGGGATTTTTTATGATTAAAGCATTTAAGGATATGTTTCAAAATCATACGACGCAATCTAAATCTAGTGGAGACTATTTAACAATAGGAAAAATGTTACCTACCCATTTAACAAAATTTAGTTATGATGATCCTTGGCTATTATGTGCAATCTCTCTAAGTTGTATGAAATGTATCGATTTACTCCCAAATATACAAAAAATAGAAAGCGCATACAATGGGGGTTTTTTATTGGTAACGGATGGTTCTATTGAGGATATTGAAGAAATTAAGCAATACTTTAAATTTAACTTTAATATAATTTCTTTTGGCAAAGAATTAACTGTTGAAGGGGGATTTCAAGAAACACCTAGTTTATGTTTAATTGATAAGAATAATAAGATAATAGCTATGGAAGTAATTGATGATATCGAAGATCCTACTAAGTATCTTTATAGCATAGTGGGTGGGGAAAATTAATATTCTCTCTACTTTTATTGACTTGATTATAGCATTTATATTTTTCGCATCGTTTTATATGAAAATCTATTCTATCCAAGATTTAAAATGCGATTTAATTTTATATGATATTTTTCCAGTAAAACATATATGGCTTGTGAGTTATATGACCTTAATTTTAGAGTTCTGCATATTTAACATGTTTGCATTCAATATGTTTTATCCTTTTAAAGAAATAGGAACTATTATTTTGATGGCATTCTTTATTGTGCTTATTCTTAGAAAAAAACAATTATATAAATTAGAAAAGACGAGTTGTAGCTGCTTTGGTAAGATGCGATTTATGAATAAAGCTCCAATTGTAAGAAATTCTCTAATAATAACATTATTAATAGTTAAGACACTATTACCTTCTCCTTCTCGTACAGTAGAAATGAGTATGATTTTAGTACTACTTAGTATATATATTGTTTTATTTTACAATATAAGATCGTTAAAAAATAATAGTAAAGAAAGGTTACTCTATCAAAATGAATCTATTCATAATAATTAGTATATTTATAGTTTGTATAATTATTATTTATGTACATGTCATTAAAAGAGGGTTACATGCGCAAGAGAAGAACAAAATGTATGCCTTTATTAACCAATTATCTATACCTAAGATGAGTGAATATAAAATAGTAATTTTAAGGTATGATAATTACTATTTTAAAAGTATTGATAAACTTTTTGAAACAATTGAAGAACGCCATATCGTAATTTTAACTGCCCCAATATGGATATACAAACGAAAAACTAAATGCTGGCCAAATCAAATTGTGATAAATAGTATAGATTTGGAAATGAATCCTAATTTTTTTGGTGAATATGAGTTCATTTGCTTAGAGCTAGATAATAATAAATTGCACAAAAATGATAACGCTTACTTTTCGTTGATTTGTAAAAATAAGGAGATGAAAATATGAAAAATGATATTTCATGTCAATTCTTAATTGCAGAAAGAGTTCTTTTTGATTCAAAAGAAAAAAAGCACTCAGCATACAATATTTTAAATAAAATAACTGTTCCGACCTTACCAGCTGCAGTTATTACAAATGTGTTATTTAAGTTTAGCTTTTCAAAGGAACAAGATCTTACAGAACTTGAAAATAAAATTTGTGTATTAGACCCTAGTAAAAATAATGTATACATTGGTCAGTTGCCGAAATTAAAAAATTTACGAGAAGCGGTTATGGAACCTGGAATTGATGGTGTAGTTGAAATACGGTTTCCAGTAGTAGAGAGTGGTGAATATGAATATGTTGTCTACACTCAAAATGAGAAAATTTTCTCATATCCACTCTATATAGAGGCCATTCAAAATTAAAATAACCAATAATGAAAGGAGGTGAAAAAATGGGAGCTTGTAAAGATGTAAGGACAGGAGTAACAAAGTGTGCCAATGCTTGTGGAAGTACAAAATTATTAAAATGGGAAAAAATTCAAGTCATATGTGATGGTAAAGAAGCCGGAACTAAAGATGATTATATTGGATGTTGCTAATCTAAATAAAACTATTAAAAGGAGTGAAAAAAATGGCAGCTTGTAAAGATGTAAGAACAGGAGTAACAAAGTGTGCCAATGCTTGTGGAAGTACAAAATTATTAAAATGGGAAAAAATTCAAGTCGTATGTGATGGTAAAGAAGCCGGAACTAAAGATGATTATATTGGATGTTGCTAATCTAAATAAAACTATTAAAAGGAGTGAAAAAAATGGGAGCTTGTAAAGATGTAAAAACAGGAGTAACAAAGTGTGCCAATGCTTGTGGAAGTACAAAATTATTAAAATGGGAAAAAATTCAAGTCATATGTGATGGTAAAGAAGCCGGAACTAAAGATGATTATATTGGATGTTGCTAAGTAAATACTTCCCTATCAATTTTTATTGATAGGGAAGTAATTTTTATTTAGAGTATATTTTTATAGTCTAAATTAACTAAATAAAGGGTGAATCGAAAATGTTTCAAGAAATATACAAAAAATTTTTTATTACAGTTATTATATCAATGAAAGTAATCAAAACAATACATAAAATTTCACCTCTATACTTATTTATAACTGTAGCACTCACAATTTTTTCAGGAATTTCCCCATTAGTTCTCATTTATATTTCACAAAATCTAATCAATTCAATAGTTAGTGATGTACAAAATGATTGGATAACAATACAACCTTTCATATATCTAGCTATCCAACTTCTATATTTGTTTTTTGAGAAAACCTTATTTCACTTTGAAAAGATTTTTAGTTATCGAATGTTACAGCAGGTTGAATATTATTTTAAATATAACATTTATGAAAAGTCTATTGATCTATCATTAATTTTTTTTGATGATCCTGAAAACTATAATACATTAATAAAGTCGACTTCAAGTATGGGAGAAAGAAGTTGTGAACTTATTAGAAATATATTTTCAACCATACAAGCCAGCATAACAATTACTAGCTTTTTAGTTGCATTGATGTATATCCATTGGGGCCTTGCTTTAAGTATGATATTAATTGTAATAATAGTAGCTATCGTCAATACAAATGTAGCAAAGAAAAATTATAATCAATTTCTTGATCAAATTCTAAGGATAAGAAAACTGGAGTATATAGAAGGGTTATTTAGAGGTAAAGAAGTTGCAAAGGAAATGAAAATTTTTAATCATGGAAGATATATTGTTACAAAGTGGAAAAATCTTTATTGGGAATGTGCAGATGAAAAATATGAACTTGAAAAAAATACAAATAAGAAGTTGTATGGTACAATTTTTTTTCAAATTTGTTGTAACTCAGTGTTTATAGGTATCTTAATCTTTTATACGGTCAATAAAAAAATTAATATTGGACAATTTGTAGCATTATTACAAATGATATCTTCCTCTATTGGTATTACTAATCAATTATCAACATCTATTGGTTCAATATATAGAGAATCCCTTTTTGTGTCGGAATTTTTTGAATTCAAAAAGAGATATTTAAATGATTCTAATAATGAAGTGAAAATAAACTACGATCCTACACTTTATAAAAATATTAAAATTGATGTACATAATATTTCATTTAAATATCCAAATCAAGATTACCTTGTCATTAATGATATTTCTTTTGAAATCAAACCTGGGAGTAAAGTAGCTATCGTTGGTAGAAATGGTGCTGGGAAAAGTACTTTAATTAAATGTTTGACAGGCTTATATAATGTTTCAACTGGCCAAGTATTATATAATAATATGCCAGTTACAAATGAGGTAAGGCAAAAAACAGTCAGTGCAATATTTCAAGATTTTTGTAAGTACGAAATGTCTTTCTTAGAAAACATTTGTTTTAGTAATAGTATAAAAGATGCGGACTATAGTAAATTGAATGAAGTTACTCATTTATCAGATGCCAATACAATATTAGAGAAATATAATATGGGATACGAAAACTTAATAGGGCCAACTTTAAATGGAAAAGATCTATCAGGTGGAGAGTGGCAAAAGATAGCTTTAAGTAGGGCTATGTATAAAGATAGTGAAATTATTATACTTGACGAGCCAACAGCAGCTTTAGACCCAATAAGTGAGGCGAAAATTATTGATAAATTTTATGAAATATCTGAAGGGAAAACTGCAATTTTTGTAACACATCGCTTGGGAAGTTGTGTAAACGCCGACCTTATCTTGGTACTAAAGGATGGCAAACTTGTTGAAAAGGGTACACACTCTCAATTATTAAACTTAAATGGTGAATATACAGAATTGTTTAATATGCAAGCCAAGTGGTATAAGAAAGAATCTAATCTTCAAAAAAACTGATCACGGTTTTTTGTTAAATTTCTAAATAGGGTGTTTTCACACCAGTTATCTAACGACATCCTCCGGCAACAGGAAAAGTAGTAGCGAATTGATTAAGTATAGCGGGAGACATATTTATTTTATCTTTTTGCAATGCTGAAAATAGAAAGATGCTTACAATGTTTTAAATAAAAATTCGATTGGTCAACGAAAAGAATGCCAATCATGTACTTTTCCCATCGGCATAAGTACATGATTGGTATTTGTCATATATACATTAATATTGCTAAGTCTTTACTACGAGCAGAATACTTTATTAGTTGATGAACAATCATCCGGATTGGGATTTGATCAGTCATTCCTACATAAGCTTTCGATATTTCGCATGTTTGTCTAGAATGAAAAGAGCTCATAAAAAAACGTTATTATTCATGTACTTCTTCATATATTTGAACCGCACTTATTTTTTGTATGTGGTTAAAACTAGTTTTTAAGAAGCATATGTTTTAGCAACTGCAGAAATTCTGTATCACTTTTATCATTTTTTATATAATCCTGTTCGTAGTTAAAAATCATTCGTACTAACATAAAAGCTGTAAGCGGTAATGGTACCTTATGCAAAGCTCCTTGCTGATAACCTTTTTCGAGCAAATTACTTATCATGTTAATTGCTTCTTCTTCAGATTGTTTAAAACAAGTTGTAATTTCAGGTGAATGGTACTCTTTATATTCTTGAAAGAGTGTAGAAACAAACGGATCTTGATGATATTCTAGGCTGATAT
Source organism: Bacillus sp. JAS24-2 (assembly GCF_008274905.1). NCBI lineage: Bacteria > Bacillati > Bacillota > Bacilli > Caryophanales > Bacillaceae > Bacillus > Bacillus sp. JAS24-2. The sequence goes on along the minus strand of NZ_CP031069.1, from coordinate 556,551 downwards.
AATGAAGAATTTTTTGTATTCGAAGTAAAACATCTTTTTCTTCTTTATATAAATTAAATAATTGTGAGCGTTTGAGCTGAATATGACGCATATAGCAGTCACATAATATTTCAGTTTTATCTGTATAGTAATAATAAATAGTACCTTTACCAACTTTAGCTGTCTTTGCAATTTCATCAACCGTTGTGTTACGGACACCACGCGTAGAGAACAGTATTGTGGCAGATTGAATGATTTTCATTTTTTTATTTTCTTTTTCTAATTTGATCATTGTCTACACCCTATCCTTGAAATATTTAGCGAAGTTTTCTATCTTTACATTCTGTATTAGTTCATTTGTAATTTTGTAACTCCTAATAGAAAGTCCTCTATTTGCTTCTTATAGAATAACATACACCATTCTTATTTCTAGTATATAACTATAATAGAATGCAACTGTATCACTTAAGATAAAAATGAAAGTTTAAGGTAATAATTTTTTAATCGGACGATGATTTCTTTCTTGATTGAATTATTTGATTTTTTATTCAATTCATTTTATTATATAAACATGACTAAAAGATGTTTTTAGTCGGATTTTTTTACGGAAAACCGACTGATATTCAATTTTAGTCGGTTTCTATACTATTTGAGAGAAGGTAGACACTATGTGTGGAATTGTAGGGTGGATAGACTGGTCTAAAGACCTGTCTAATGAACAAGAAACGTTAAAAAAAATGACAGATGCTATCATTCACCGAGGACCTGACGCAGAGGGGCATTGGTTTTCAAAACGAGCGGCATTAGGTCATCGACGTCTCATCGTCATTGATCCTGAAGGTGGCCTTCAACCTATGCTCTATAAAGATGGAAATGATATGATTGGCCTTACGTTCAATGGAGAAATTTATAACTATCAAGAATTACGTAAAGAACTTGAGGAGAAAGGTCATAAATTTCAGACCAAGTCGGATACAGAGGTATTACTACATGCTTACTTAGAATGGCAAGAAGATTGTGTTCAACATCTAAATGGGATTTTTGCTTTTGGTATTTGGGATGAAAGATTTGGGAAATTGATGCTTGGTCGTGATCATCTAGGTGTGAAGCCTTTATTTTTTGCTCAAAGGGGAAGCGCAATTCTTTTTGGTTCAGAGTTAAAAGTTTTACTTTCGCATCCATTTGTAGATGCAGAGGTAGATAAAGAAGGACTTTCTGAAATATTCTGCCTTGGACCAACACGTACTCCTGGTCATGCTATTTTCAAGGATATACATGAAGTGCGTGCTGGCCATTATATGACGTTTACCTCTAATGGCTCGACTACGACACAGTATTGGAAACTTGAAAGTAAAAAACATGTAGATGATATTGATACAACAGTCGAGACAATCCGCTCCATTTTACAAGATACGGTTAAACGGCAGTTAATTGCTGATAAACCAGTGGTATCTATGCTTTCCGGAGGTTTAGATTCCAGTGGTTTAACAGGTTTAGCAGGAAATGAATTTGGGAATAAAGGGGAACGCCTTCATACATATTCCCTGAATTTCATCAATGATGAAAAAGACTTTGAGCAAGACTTCCTTCGTTTTGATCGTGATGAACCTTGGGTGAAACGTGTGGCTGAATATGTAGGAACAAAGCATCATTCTATAGAGTTAGGATCAGATAGTTTAATAGAGTATTTATTAACTCCAATGCGAGCGCGTGATCTACCTGGAGTTGGAGAACTGGAAACGTCTCTTTATTTGCTATTTAAGGAAATGAAAAAAGACGCAACAGTTGCACTTTCAGGCGAATCCGCAGATGAAGTATTCTCAGGATATCCATGGTTCCATCAAGAGAAGTTTCTAGATGCAGAGATATTCCCTTGGAGTGTTAATTTATGGTATAGTACAGAAATTTTATCAGAGGATTTTAAAGCGAAGATTAGCCCTGAAAAATATCAAAAACAAAAATTTGAAGATGCAGTTGCTGAGGTTCCCTTTTTAGAAGGTGAAAGTGATCTGCAAATGAAGCAACGTCAAATGTCTTACATGTTTATTACACGTTTCTTGCCATTTATGCTAGAACGAAAAGATCGCACAAGTATGATGAATGGCTTTGAAGTACGAGTTCCATTTTGCGATTACCGGCTTGTAGAATACCTATGGAATGTCCCATTCGAAATGAAAAGCATAGACAATATTGAAAAAGGTATTTTACGTCGAGCTTTTGAAAATGTACTTCCAGAGGATGTACGTTATCGCAAAAAAAGTGCATATCCAAGCACCAAGGATGCCTCTTATCTACAAGGTATTAGTGATTGGATGTTACATGTGTTGAACAATCCTGAATCACCTATTTTGCCATTAATTAATGTAGAAAGAGTTCGTGCTATTGCAGAAGGAAAAGACGAAGTAATTTCAGGTAATGATGCAAGAGGTATAATAGATTATTTACTTCAAGTTAATAGTTGGCTTCAGGAATATAATATTAAATTAGTATGGTAGATGTAATTTTCAAATAAAGAGAATAGCTGAAATATTAATGACCTAAGTAAACCGCATTTCCAATGGATTAGATAGTTATCTAATAATTGGAGATGCGGTTTTATAAAAAATAATAATATGTTTATAAATGTAAAGCCTACGGGAACTTTTCCTGTGGGCTTTTTAAGTAGTTTTTACGAAATTATGAGGGTTTTTTATTTTGTATTTCAATAAGTTTATCCTGTACCATTTTTATATAATATTCTTTTTCTGTTAGTTCAAATATAAATAATGCTTTTTTCCAGTTATAAACAACATCTTCTACATTGTGTTGTTTAATCTTTAATAAACACTGACCTTTTAAATAGAATAGTTCACCTAATAGGTATAAAGTATTTAGATTAATTGCTAATTTGATGCCCCTATCAATGTATTTTATTGCCTCTTCATGTTGATATGTGAAGTCTAAACCTTTTGCTAAATTGAAAATGATTTTTAATTTAATTTCTTTATCTCTAGGAAAATCTAACTTATTAAAATTCGTTAAACATCTTTTTAATATCGTAATACTTTTTTCATATTCTTTATTTTCCCCATGAAAAATAGCCATTGTCTGCATAATATGTATTTCTCTTTCTGTTAAAAAATCAGAATTGGTTAAAGTTAGTTTTAATGCATGATTTACAAGAGTTAAAGCAGTTTTGGTTGATCTATTTACCTCAAATATAGCAATTGCTTCATGCCATATTAGAAATTGTTTCTCTTCATTTGTTTGAAAGTTATTTAAGTTTTTCTCCTTTTTTACTATTTCATAAAGTTCTTTATATTGTTTTTGTTTTAAGCAATCTTTTATTACATATTTTACATTTTTTACATATTTAATTTTTTTGTTTTGAGTTAGTGCAAATATATTATTTGGATCAATACCAAGTCTTTCAGATAATTGATATAACAATATGCTAGATGGATAAATCACACCTTTTTCGATCTTGCTAATTTGACTTTGTGAACATATTCCATGACATAATTCGGATTGTGATATATTTTTGTTAATTCTAAGTTCTTTAATGGTAATACCCAAATCGTTAAATTCCATTTTTTCACCTACTATTTAGCACTGTATTAGTATAAGAGTTTTCTCTAACTTTTAATGTAATGTAAAATTAATATATTTACAATTATTATTTGTTTTAAAGGAATTACCGTTTCCATAGGATGGTGAGGCTTTTATTATGTACAAAAAAAGACACCCTAAGGTGCCTTCTTCCGACTTGAACCACGTTCATTTAGTATAAACTTATCCGTATTATCCCTTTGTTATACGTGTAAACACATCCTATAAAACAGAATCATCTATATACACCAGATTGTTAGTTCATAAAGTACAAGATTTCAAATAGAGAGAATAGCTGAAACATCAATGACCTAAGTGAACCGCACCTCCAATGTATTAGATAGTTATCTAATAATTGGAGGTGCGGTTTTATTATCTTGATTTGCAATAACGCTAACCCGTTAGTAAATTAGAATTAAATAAGGAACATACAAAGAATTAGGCGAAATAATATGAATCGGGGGTACCACGTAAAGGAGAATACGATGAATTTTTTAACGGAGATTGATGATAGTTTTATATAAAGATAAGTTCAATTTATGTTCTATTAAATAAAAAATACATCCTTATAGGGATGTATTTTTTATTTAATAATAATGTTATTAATTATTCTACATGAACCGATATACTTGTAGATAATACTTGCATTGAGAAAGGAACTCTAGCTTCAAAAGCTATAGTGTTTGTTGAATTCGATGTGTTTGAGAAGATATACGAATCCTTGATACGTAATCTAAATGTTTTTTCAGATCCGAATGGACCATTATAAGAACTAACTTCGTCTAAAGAACTTCCTGCATATCTAATACCATTAACAGTTAAAGCTTCTGAATATGAATCCGGTCTACCTACTTCACTAACCTTCACATAAAGGTAATCGCCCTTAAGAACAGGAATAGATAAGTAAGAACTTGCACTATACATTTTGTTATTATCGCCTACAGCACTAATGCTAACACTTCGTAGTGGAGAAGAATCCGCCTTTGAAACAGATGGTAAAAATGCTAGTGTAAGTGCAAAACACATAGCTAACATGCTCATAAATTTTTTCATATTAACAACCCCTTAGGTATTTATTTAACATCCTGTATTTTACAGGTGGAAAATGTAAATTTCAATATCTTTATATAAGGAATTATTATGCAATTATACATATTTAATATAAAGCACACTAAAACTCGGATACATAAATCTCTTGGGGTTACATTTGGGATACGCAAATAACTAAAAGAAAAAGGAGATTTCTTTCCGAAAGTAGGGGGGTATCTTTGCTCTTATTACCGATAATGAGACGTTATACGAACATGACATGTATAGAGTATACAACCAAAATCAAACAACAAATCACTCCTTTTAAATGGTAAAATAGGGAAAAGGAGGTTCTGTATAATGCCTTTAGAAAACTCTATTTATTACATTGGAGTTGCTATTATATTAATGATCATCGGTGCATTGCTTGGGGGGATTATACGTATAATTCGATATTCTAGTAATCACAAAAAGCAAGATTCAGTTGAGCAAAAGTTAGATAAAGTTATTCAACTGTTAGAAAAACAAAACAAAGATTGACCTTACTCAAAATAGAATTAGTTTGCAATAGCTCCTAATAACGAAAATCATGTAAATGAGTTGTCCATATGGACGGCTCATTTTATTTTTTCTTAGCGAGAGTTTTCTTCGAAATGCTGAAGGTACCCAATCACTATCAAGCTAACAATAGCAAATATCTTCAAAACGAGAAAATAGGCCTGTCTTTGTCAAAAAGTAGATGCTGTAAAAATAGTAGCGGTACGGCCGCCTTGTTAAAACGTTGATTCAGTCCCTCCGGACGGATGAGTACTTCTGTTGATGCTTCTATACAGCTGGATAACTGAGTTAAAGAAGTCATAGCTAGATTTTGGTCAACTCATACACATAAATCTAATAAATCTTTTGCTTAGTACTTACTGCTTCGTTGCACAAAACCAACATCTCTAGCAAGATACTGTAAGGTATTTGGAGATAAAAAACTTTGACTCTCTTGAACAAATAGTTCTAATTTATTATATACAGAAACAGACATAAAAAAACCATCCTTTCCTATGATTCTACAGAAAGAATTGCCTGTTTTAATATTTGTAGGATAGTTTTAAATACAAAAACATAGAATTGTGCAACTTATACATGACTTAATGTAAAATATATATTTCATTTATGTTGTGAATAATTTAATATATAAAATATAAGATTTATGGTATGAAGTTATGTTTACAAGTGAGGTGTATTTAATGTCCGTAAGTAAAGTGAAGATTGCAAGGGTTGAAAAAGGTCTGACCCAACAAGGATTGGTCGATATTGTAAATGTTACACGACATAACATTAGTATTATTGAAAGTAATAATTATAACCCTTCTTTAAACCTTTGCATTCATATAGCTAAAACATTAGATAAAAGTTTAGATAAATTATTTTGGGAGGAATTTTAAAGTGGAAAAACTAAAAAAATGGTTTTCACTCAGTACACATCCAGATGAAAGAATTCAACAAATCGAAATGAAAATTTGGGCTCAATCTGGAATTATTGTCCTATTTATAGCTTTTGTTGATTTTATAATAAGAGGAGCATATCTACACCGTCCATTTTTAGAATGGGCTGCTTCATTAGCCATTATAATTTTTTATATGATATTCTTTTTTATTAAATCTATTTTGACTGGTATTTATGAAACAGATATTAATATTGAACTACTCACCACTTAACGTCCTAACGGACTGTTTGAAGTGGGAGATTCCTGCGAACACCGATGTATCCACCAGTTATCTTAGCAGGCTCTACCCGCAGTCCCTACGGTGAGAACATAAGTATCTTGTACGCTGACTCACCACACTACCTACTTTAGCTTGGTTTTCGCAATTTTGAGAAGCGTGGGGCGATAGAACGTTGAAGATTTTACGGCTGCAACGTTTTTCTGCAACCAACCTCATATCTTCAGTTTTCGAAGAGCAATCTGTACAAGTAAATGATAGCAAATATGTTGGCTTATGCCAACCGACATTCATCTCCCACCTAAAATTGGTGTTTCACACCTTCACATTTTTGAGGAAGGAGTCTTCTGTCGGAAAACGATAAAGTTGAACAAGAACAACAAAGGCTACATGAAGAGAACTATCAACGTTACCATAATGATGGTAATTCTAATCTTGATAAAAGCCTGGAACAAGATAATAAATAATATAGATAAGAACCTCGCCATTTCCATAAGATGGCGAGGTTCTTACGCATAAAGAAAAGACACCCTAAGGTGCCTTTTCTAATAGTTTTTTAGCAGAAGCAACTGCATCCGATAATGATTAATAGTATAAAGAGTACAACGAGTAAAGCAAAGCCTCCAGCAAAACCGCAGCCTTCGCCGCAACTACCACCATATCCCATAATAATAGTTCCTCCTTTAGATAAGAGAAAAAGACTAGGGGTCATTCCATGTGTTTTAATGGGTTCACTTTACCTTATGTTTTTATGTATGAATTGAGCAGGTCCTTTTGAAAATAAGGGAGAGATCATTTAATGTGCTTCCCCGGAATATTGATTACCCATTTTCTAAAAAACAAACCATTTAATTATATCAATAATAAGATTATTTAATATAATGTATTAATCCTAACAGAAGGGAGGATTAGCCATGCAATTAGTTTGTTTTAAATTAGTAAATGGTCAATACTTTTTAGTTGTAGAAGGTATCGAGATTCCCGCGCCAATTCCAGCGTTTGCTGCAGCTTTATTAATTGGTTTAGGAGTAATCCCACTTTGTTCTTAATTTAAAGAATTCCAAACAGCTCTACCTTTCAATTGATAAACCCTTAAGCATATGAATGCTTGGGGGTTTTTTATAATAAAAAGAAAAGACGCCATAAGGCGTCCCCACAAATAGGTAGATAAGACTTTAGTTTTCCAATCTAAAGAAATTTTGTATCAGCTCTTTGAAAGTATATCATAATATCTGATTGATTTATTATGCATTATTACATACTTCTCTCAAACCCTCTAGTTTCTATTTGATAAAATAGAATCCTAATATTACTAAAAATCAAATAAATATTTCTAAAAACCCTAAATATTTATAAGGGTAATAAAAGTGATACATTTAAGGTGCAAATTATAAAAAATATTAAAGGGGGAATAAAGCAGTATTAAAAAAACTATTATAAGCGGTGGGCATTTATACAGGTTATATGAACTTGAATTTTGTTAAAAAGATACTCATTTAAATGTACTTTTTCTGACTTGGACTAACGTAATTTTAATAATATGAATGTTGGAGGCAGACCCCAATAGGGCATAATGAAACGAAATACCAACAGCGCTTTAGGTATTCTATCATGCAGTAAAATCTTATTATTCAAATGAATTGTTTTACTGGATTCAAAGGATTGAAAAACGTATTTAAAATTGTAATACCTTTGCAGAGATAATAAAGTTATCTAATTAAGGTACCTGTTCGTTAAAGTGAGTTTTTCAACAGATTACTATTTTAGGGTGAATTCTGTAATGGAATGATACTAGCATTTGTCTATTGGGTTTTCAGAAGGATTTAAAATCGTATATCTAAAAAATATAAACATATATATTTTAAGAGAACTAAACTTGAAAGTATAACGATAAATGTGCTGGGTTTACTGACACATTGATAATCGAAAAAACAAAATATTTAAGACCGGTGCTATCAGATACTACAATTCTAATGATCACGTTAATTATTTCTCACTTGAAATAGGGGGAGAATGTAGTGTTTTGAAATGTATCTGTTTTTGTTTCCCTATATAAACTATTATATCAACGTGCTCCTTACTGAAGTAATGAAGAATCATCATTTGTTTATTCTGATTTCTGGAAAAGTTTTAATAGATTCATGCTGAACAAACATACTTTTTAGAAAGAGGAGAGATTATTGATGGATAGTCAATTACTATATCAACAGCAAAAAAGAGAAAAGGCACTTGTGATTGGAGCTGGTATTGCAGGCTTACTTACTGCACGCGTGCTTTCTAGTTATTTTGAGACAGTGATAGTTGTTGAAAAAGATGAGTTACCTCAAAAACCATCTGAACGTCCAGGTACCCCCCAAGACTTTCATCCTCATCGTGTATTACCACGCGGAGAAATAATTATGAACCGTTTCTTTCCTGGATATGTTGATGATTTATTAAATCTAGGGGCCCATAATGTCAAGAATGATAAAATGATTCGATTTTCTCCTTATGGGGCACTTGAGCTAGTTATAGAAAGAAAAGGTGCAGCGAGCAGTCGAGCATTGTTAGAATGGACAATCCGCCAACGTGTGCAAGAAATTCCTAATGTACATTTTTATTCAAAGCAAGCGGTGACAGGCCTTTTAGCTTCGTCTGATCACAAGCGTGTTATTGGAATTCATATTCAAGAAAGAGACGAATTAAAAACAAAGCGAACTGTGTTAACCGATTTGGTAGTTGACACATGTGGTCGTCAATCTAAACTCAATAAATGGCTTACATCTATGGGATATGATGTTCCAGAACCAGAACGTTTAAAGGTGAATTTTGGATATAGCACGAGATATTATAAAGTACCTTCACATATCAAAGAGAAATTGAGTGCAATTTCTGAAGGCGATCCTGCTAAAAACGTTGGTGCTGTAGGGTTATTATATATTGAAGATAACATAGCTCAAGCGCTACTATTTGTTGCTGGAGGTACGCACTATCCACCAACCAATTCAAAAGAATATGAAAAAGAACTGGACTCTTTAGTTACCCCTATGATGAGGGAGTTAATTAAAGAGTTAGAACCAATTAGTGTCCCAAGAGGATTTAGAGCGCAGGAGTCAACTCGTCAACATTTTGAACAAATGGAAAATTGGCCATCTGGATTATTAGTGTTAGGTGATGCTTTTTGTAACTTTGATCCCATTTACGGACAAGGGATGACCGTAGCCGCCATTGAAGCTGAAATGTTAGATACTTGTTTAAAAGAACATTCTACTCATAAACCTGGATTCGAACACAAGGTGCTGCAACGTATGCAACAGGCTATTGAGCCGGCATGGTGGCTGAGTTCAATTGCGGATTTACGTTGGAAAGGTGTTGAACATGTAGGTGCTGTTCCACTAAAAGGTGTGAAATTTGCACAGAAATATTTTGATTTATATCTTAAACAAGCTGTAAAGCAAGCGAATGAGGGGAATTCATCCATGCTCCAAAAATATATAATGATGAATGGGCTAGTTCATTCGCCTCATGAAATCATTAACTCAGATATGTTAAGGATGTTAATCAATGGATATGAGTCTTCAGAAGAGAATGAGCTTTTGAAAGAATTTGGAGAAGTAGATAAGAAACCAATGCAAGAAAGAATACATGAACTCATTCCTTCCTTTACATTAGCTTTTGAGAATAGCGTTCCAAATCTGTTCTCATCCATTTCAATTTCTAATGTGAAATGAGGAAAAGCTAGTACAAATCAATGACTATTTGTACTATATATACTCTAATTTTATATATCTTACAAACTATATTAAAGAAGAAACATAACCTCTCATTTTCTGCAGGTATATGTTTCTTTTTTCGAGTTATCTTTGTGCGTATTCTCACGTGATTTTACTTATACTGGCTCATGTAATCCGATAACTTAAATATAAAAATCACCAAATGTTTTTTGGCTCATATTAATTAATTACTATGGATAATTTATAATTGGCATGCTGGTTTAGTTGGGTTAGAAATTGATTTAGTACATCATTAGAAGAAAACTTACACTCAAGAAGATAACAACCTTCACCACTAATTTTAAAGTTATTTATAATATATTCATGTTGTGTTTTTATAAAAGATAAAAAGGGCTGATGTTGAACGTCTTTTGTATATATGTTTATAAATGTATGTACAGGGTAGCCTGATTTTTGTTTATTTAATTTAATTGTATAACCTTCTATGACACCGTTTTCTTCTAACTTTATTACTCTAGAAGACGTTGCTTGTCCTGTTAAATGAACTTTTCTTCCTAATTCTTTCATCGACATACGACCATTCTTCGATAACTCTCTTAATATTTTTTTATCTGTATCATCTAACATCGTTTCAAATCCTTTCATATTTCAAGTCAAACCATATAAACACTTGATTTTGACCATGTAAAATTATTTACTTCTTATTCTATACTATTAATAAATCTTGCAAAAGGAGGAGTACCTCATGGATATCAGACTCATACGAAATGCAACGCTAGTTTTACATTATGGTGATAAGAAGTTTCTAATTGATCCTTTTTTAGCTGAAAAAGGATCAATTCCACCGTTTCCTAATACACCAAATCAACATAGGCTAAATCCTCTGGTTAGCTTACCAACTTCTATAGAAGAAATCATTCAGGTTGATGCTGTTATCATCACACACTTACATCCTGATCATTTTGACCAGATTGCAAAAGAGGTTCTACCTAAAGATATAAAAATCTATGCACAAAATGAAAAAGACGTGGAAGCGATTAAAAAAGAAGGTTTTCAGAACGTTGAAGCATTAACTAATGCCATTAATATGGGGAGCATTACACTAACTAAAACCGATGGAAAACACGGTACAGGAGACATAGGGCATCTTATGGGGGAAGTTTCAGGTGTTGTCTTTAAGCACCCAAATGAAAAAACACTCTATATAGCAGGAGATACAATATGGTGTACTGATGTTCAAAAGGTGCTTAAAACGCATAATCCGGAAGTAATTGTTGTAAATGGAGGAGGGGCACAATTTCTTCAAGGAAATCCTGTAATTATGACTAAAGAAGATATTTATCAAACATACATGGAAGCTCAAAATTCAACTATTATCGTTGTTCATATGGAAGCTGTCAACCATTGCTTACTAACTAGAAAAGAATTAAAAAATTTCATCAATGAAAAAGGACTTTCCAACAATATTTTAATACCATCTGATGGTGAAGTATCCCACTTTCCAATATAAATACTTATGAGCTTTTTTTGATTATAAGCGTTGGTTTTCAAAATAGGGTGCCTACCACACATGCCCATCATGTTAAGAAATTATAATACTCCCAGAACGAAAATTTTTTGTGTGTTGTTCGTATTTATTGTTTTGGAATAACTCTCATTTTTGTTAGCTTGATAGTGATGGAGTACAGCCAGCAATGTAGGTTTAAAATAACATGATGCTGTTTATAAAAAAGCTGTAGAAATAGTGTGTCAAACCATACCACTAGTTAAAGAGAATATATATATGGCGGACCTTTTAAAATAGATATAATTACGTGAAAATTATAGTAAGAAGGGCAAGGAAATATTTAATGATTTTAAGTTTGTAGCAAATCATTCGATTTATATCCAATTTCACAATCATTTGAAAAAATGATTGTGAAATGCCAACTATTGGAGCATCTATTGAAAAGGGGAATAGTTTATGGAAATAGTAAATGATAGAGCCATGTTACGATTGATGCATGTAAATGATGTCGAAAATTTATTTACGATTGTGGAAGAAAATAAGGAAATATGGACGTATTTGATAGCTAAAATGGATAGTTATCAAGATATGGAGCAGTATGTTCAAGTAGCAATAAAAGGTTTTGAAGGGGAAACGGATTTACCATTTGTTGTTGTAGATCAAAAAACGAATGAAATTGTAGGTAGTACACGTTTGTACAGTATTTCAAATGAGAACAAAACGGTTGAACTTGGGCAAACGTGGTATCATCCAAGTGTACATCGTACAAGTATAAATACTGAGTGTAAGTATATGTTATTGCAATATGCTTTTGAAGAGTTACACATGCTACGTGTGCAAATAAAAACGGATTTACGGAATGAAAAAGCACAGCGCGCAATTGAAAGGCTAGGTGCTGTAAAAGAAGGTGTATTGCGAAACGAAAGACAATTGCCAAATGGTTATGTACGGGATGCAGTTGTATATAGTATTATTGCAAGCGAATGGCAGGTTATAAAAGAACAACTTTTACAAAAACTAGCTGTATATAAATAAATACCACGTTTATAAATAAGGGGGTATCATCTAATATATATTGGATGATACTTTTTTGTTTTATGAACAAAAAGGCTATTGAAAGAGTCCTGATATGAATATCAGGACTCTTTCAATGTATATAATTATTTCACTGCCTCTTTTAATTCTTTTCCTGCTTTAAAAGCAGGTGCCTTTGAAGCCGCGATTTGCATTTCTTCACCTGTTTGTGGGTTACGTCCTGTACGTGCAGATCTTTCACGTACTTCAAATGTACCAAAACCAAGAATCTGTACTTTCTCTCCATTTGCTAGCGCATTTGTTATTGTATCTAATAATGCTTGTGTTGCTGCTGCAGCATCTTTTTGTGTAAGTTCAGCTTTTTCTGCTACTACTTTTGTTAATTCTGTTTTATTCATTTTCTGCACCTCTTAATATGTAATTAGGTGACTATTATAACGTGTGTGTATTCATGACGCAATTATACTGTACTTAGAAAAAGCCATAGCAAGAGGACAATGTTTGTGTAAAAGGCATAAGAAGGATATTAATTATCGCTTTAAACTCTGTTCATATTTCTTTACATCTTCCATGGTTTTAAATATTAACACATCAAAAACTCCTTTTTCATTCCCACATACGACAACAAAACCATCTGTTGCTTCCAGAACTCTACCGACGCCACCATCTGTAAGTGAAATATTGGTGAGATGTTTTACGTTCAGTTTTTCTTCTTTTTGAATGTAAGTAGTTATGGGGGTTCCTACAGGAAATGCGTCTGTGATCTCTTTTGTTGTATATGTGCCATCATCTATTGATTGAGTTTTAGCTGTAATAGAATCAGTTTGGGTGGCACATCCTGTTGAACATATTAAAAGAATTCCAGTAATAATACTTGCACAAGCTGTTTTTACCATTCACAAAATCCTCCTATAACTGTTCGTATTTTCAACCCATTTAGGGTAACAAATTATATATACGAAGTTTGTTGGTTTATGTGAGTCGTAAATTAACAAAGATACAGGTATTTTGCCAGAATGTGTTTCAAACAAAAGAAAAGACACCCAAAGGCGCCTTCCTGCGACTGGAACCATCGTAATATGGTATGGGGTGCCAACCCGATCATTATTTTACTACATTAAGTAATTTTGATTGTTGAGAAATATAATTAAAATCTATATTTTGTAGTGGATTCTACAATCTGTTCAGGTTTAATTTTAATTTCAGGGGTTATTGCTATTTTGCTACTCTGGTGCACACAATAACAGTATTTCTTGCACCAGAACCAACAAAAATAATTAAATATAAAAAATGGTTAAAGGTCAAAATGTATATTATCATATTAAAAATTATAAATTTAAAGTGGCATCTGGAAGGGAATAGTTATGAATGAAAACAATAAAGGGGAAGTTATTTCTTAGCATTGATATTATAGGTTGTATCCTTTGCGTTATAATGCTTATTATAAGTCTTGTTAATTTTAGAACATGGGTACACCCTTTTTTTATTTTCATTCGACAATATATGACAATATATAAATTAATAATTTGTTATTATATATACGGATTTATTTACATTAGGAGGAATGAACAACTATGTTTAAAAGATTAGCAGTATTACTTATTGGTGCCCTATTATTATTCGGTTTAGCTGCTTGTGACAGCGTTAAATCAATGACAAGTAATGTCACGGTTGGTAAGGTAATTGAAGAATTTAAAGCCGCAGGATTAGAAGCTGAAAATCCTAGTGACCTACCAGAAAAAGAATTTGGAAATACTAGAAAAGAAGCAAAGCGCATTCTTGTTCCAGCATTAGGTGAAGATAGTGGCGGTCGAATATTTGAGTTTAAAAACAAAGAAGATCTTGAAAAAGCTAAGAAATACTATGATGATTTAGGCAATGGTAATCAAATGCTATTTTCTCATACTTACGCAAAAGGTAACTTTCTTATACAAATGAACGGTGATATGGAAGATGCCCAATTTAACAAATATAAAGAGGTTATGGACAAAGTAATTAAGTAAGTTAAAGAATCCGCTTTCATTTTTCTGAAAATATGTTAGAATTATCTTTGGATGAAAGTCCAATACATATTATTAAAATTAAAGTGGTTATCAAGTCGGAGGAAGGCACCTTAGGGTGTCTTTTCTTTGTGGAAAGATACTTATTATAGGGGGCCGCCACATCACTATCAACCTAAGATTTTAAGGCGCCCCATAATAAAAATTTTATTTTTTCATAGTTATTCATAAGATTTCGGTTCATTATTTCTTTTTTGAGACTTTATTTTTTTAAGTTGATTGTAATGTGGTGCTACCCAAGAATTGCTTAAAAATTATTATTTTGACTTCGTCTTACTTGATTGTACCCATTCCACCAATTTTAACATGTACATTAACTTTAACATCAGCCTTCGATAATGCTTTTCCCCATTGCTTTTGGACCCTTTTCCAATCCTTATATGTATACGCTCGTGCATACACTCCAAATCCTATAGGGTCAATTTCTGCTTTTTGTATTTTCTTAATGAAATGTTCTAAATCACTTTCCAACTCCTTTTCAATGCTTTTTTCTAATCTCTCCGCTTTATCCCTAACATTAAAAGGGAACGGTCGTTCTGAAATTAGAATTCTCATATGTACATTTATATTAAACAAAAAATTTTCTTTATATTGTACGCTTGTTTTTACTTTGGTACCTTGAGCATTAAAACTTAACCAATGTTTTTCTTTGCTTTCAGATTGTAGTGGTACGGCAATAGTAAATGGAAATTCTCCCTGTATCTTATTTTGTAAAATGCTTAATAATAAATTTTCTTTTGGTGTAATAGTTAGCTTATATCTATTCTGTTCATCAAGTAATGTAGAACCTGTCAACTTTAAATTATTATCCTTTTTAAGTGCACTTACACTCGCTGTCATTCCTTTTTCTTTTGTTTGGTTATGAAAATCTTGAAGAGTCGTTTTTACAGTAATATTTCTTCTATGTCCAGTCTCAATTAGTTTTGTCAAAAATATAGGAAGACGAGGTTTATTTTTAGGAGCATAATAAATTATGTCTGAAACAGATCCATCCACAGCAACAATTTTTGAAGTAACCGTGTTCTTGGGATCTCGATAAAAAGGATCTAAATAATCAGCCCACTTCTTTTGTTTTAAAAGTCGTTTACCAATCAAAATAAGTTGTGTCTTGCTCCCTGATGTCAAGGCCATAACCATGGTATCAAATTTTTCACGAGAGTTTCGCACAGTAACAGATTTTACACCATATTGTTCCTCTTTAATCTTAGCCTCTTTATTGAAAACAGGACTGGATAAGTATACTTTCAAATTATCATTTTCATCCAAATCTAAACCCAGTATAAGCGTGAGTGTAACATCTTCTACATTCATTTGGTCTAAATCTGAACACCCTGTGAGTAACAGTAGCTGAATTAAAACACAGCATAATATTTTTTGCTTCAATGTGCTTCCCTCCGAAAGTATTTTTTGTAGATTAAGTTATATATCCATAAAAATACAGGGAATAAGAAAGCTAATACAATTCCACCTTTCGATGTGAGATTTTGAAATAGTTCAGATTCATTCCATGAGGGATGAATCCAAAACGTTACTATAATTACTGCCAATAATAAAATAAATACTTGAAGAGTATGATCTTGTTTTCCAATTAGTCGACTAGAACAAAACGCAGCTCCGTATACACAAGGAATCCATGCAGTAGAGACGACAAGTAAGTAAATAGATAATAAAATCATATCAAACCGTTCTAAAAAACGAAATTCAATAACTTTAAGTAAGTTTAGTACGGGTTGATTAAACTCTAAAATTGCATCTGGACTGAAGTATAAAAAGCAAATAACTATAGTAAATAGATAAAATACAAATGTTAAGGTATTTGCTATAATAATGCCTTGCGTTGCATATTGCTTTTTTTGTAAAAAAGGATACAAAAAAAATGCCATTTCAAATCCTATAAAGGAAAAGATAGTAGATGGAACAGCCGAAAATATAGGTTTCCAACCCTCCTTTAATAATGGAAGAAAGTGTAACCAATTGCTATCTTTTAATGGTATAAAGAAAAAAAATGGAATCCACATTGTCATATAAAAACATAATTCACAGTATCGACCTATTACCCGAACACCATTGCGTGCAACCAGAAAGGTTGGAATAGAGAACAAAAACAAAATAATATAGTCGGCTGTTTTTGGAAGAAGCCAGGCCTTAATATAAAGCATGCCATTAATTAGAACTGTCCATGCGTAAAAAGCAAAATATATCATATAAAGAATAATTACCATGCTACCAATGATTTTCCCAAAAAATCGAATAAGAATTTCATATAAGGTATCATTTGGATAGTGTTTCGCTGTTTGAATTAGTAAAATGCTGGCGGTCATAGCGCAAAACCATCCAATAAATAGTGCTATCCAGCTATCTGTGCCAGCTTTTTCTGCAAGTACCCTTGGAAGGGATAGGACTCCAGTTCCCACTTGTGAGGCATTAATAATAAAAATATATTGCATGACAGTGATGTCATTATGTGCATATTTTTTCATATTTTCACCCTTTATCAGGATTAGTTTCTTTGTGATTCTTTGTAATATTTTTGGATCTTCTCTTCATTGACCACAAAGGAAAGCGAACAAACGTGTCCTTCATACCTGAAATGTGAAAAGGGGACAAAGGACTACCATAAGGAGTACCTAAGGATTCTAAACTTACAAGATGTGCAATTATAGTCATCCAGCCGATAATAATACCTACAATTCCAAATAAAGCAGCTAATAACATCATAGGAAAACGTAATAATCTTATTGCCAAACCCATTTCATAATTAGGAACAATAGAAGAAGCTATAGTTGTAACAGCAACAATAATAATCATAATATTACTCACAATCCCTGCTTGAACAGCAGCTTGTCCAATCACAATACCCCCAACAATCCCTACGGTCTGGCTAATGGGAGTGGGTAAACGAAGGGCAGCCTCTCTCATCATTTCTAAGGTAATCTCCATAAGTAAAGCTTCTATCACTGGAAGAAACGGAACACGTTCTCTTGATTCTGCAATTGATAAATAGAGCTGTACAGGGATAACTTCATAATTAAATGAAATAAACGCTACATATGTTGCAGGTAATAATAAAGCTATAAAAAAACCTATAAAACGTAGTAATCTAACAGAGGAAGATACTAACCAACGTGTGTTGTAGTCATCTATCCCTTGAAAGAAAGAGATGAAATTTACTGGAGCAATCAATACATTTGGGCTTCGATCCACAACAATGACGTATCTCCCATGAAGAATGTGAGATACAGTTGAATCAGGCCTTTCGGTCAAGAGGAACTGTGGAAATGGTGAATAGGGGTTATCCTCAATAAACTCGATTATTTCACCAGTATTAATAATTGAGTCTACCACAATATTTTGAATTCTAGTTTCCAATTCCTTAAGTACATCTTCAGAAGCTACATCTCTTAAATATAAAATAGATACTTTGGTCTTTCCTCTACTACCAATAAAAACCTCTTTTAATACTAATTCTCTGTTAGGAATATACCTTCGTATTAAAGCTATATTTTGACTAGACGTTTCTACAAATCCTTGATGAGTCCCTTTTAGAGAGATTTCATTTTTAGGTTCTGTTATATCTCTTTGTGGCCACCCTTTTGTATTTAGTTGATATCCTGCATCTAGACCGTGAACTAATAATATGCTGTCCCCTTGAAAAATAGCATTTTCGAATTGATTCCAAGTATTAATTATTTGAACTTCTCCTATTGTGACAGGGAGACCATTACTAATTTCAAACGTTGTATGCATCAAAGGGGACAGTATATTATTATGAATAGATTGTGTATCTGTTAATCCTGATAAATATATTAGAGCAGCTTCTGATCTATTTACTAGTTGAAATTGACGAATTACCAGATCTGGAGCTTGTTGAAAATTTTTTTGAAGATTATTTATGTTTTGGAATAGGTCACAGTTGATGTTATGATTCTCTACATTTTCTTTCTGTATATTTGAAGTTCTATTGTCTTGATTATCTACAGAATAACGTCCTTGTTTCAAAAATTTAAAAATAGGAAACACAACATAGACTCCCCTCGAAAAGACTTTTCAATATGTTTATTGTGTATATTTTATTGAGATTTATTCCACTATTTACTTATTTGGAAATTTTCCCTAATGCAGTGAGCCAAATCTAATCCCGACTACTGACTGGGATATCCAGGTTTAGATTTTTCACATATACATTCGTGTTTAATTTCAAACGAGAAAAATAGTATGTACCTCATTGATCCATTTGATCTAAGTCTACCAATGAAAAATAACCCAAATCATGAATACATAAATCTCCTAATTGTAAAGAAACTTAAAAAAATGGAGGGAATTACGAAAACTTCCATATATATGGTGAGACATGGGGATTCACCGAAATCTGGAAAAGAAAAAACAAGAGGATTAACTGAAAAAGGAAAATTAGATGTTCAACGAATAACAGATGTATTACAAGGTAATCGATGTTGTTACCTCAAGTCCATACAATCGTTCAATTCTAACTGTTCAGCAGTTAGCGAAGCAAATAGGACAAGAAGTTTTAGTATTTGAGGACTTGAAAGAGAGAATTTTTATTGCTGAAGAGGAACGAATGTCGCATAAAGAATTATTCTCTTTGATATAAAAGTTATTCTTAGACCCCAACTTTTCTTTAATGGGAGGAGAGTCTAATGTCGACTGTCAGAAACGTGCTATAAAAGTCTTTAAAGAATTATTAAGCACCTACGAGGACAGCAAGTAGTATAAGGCACTCAAAGTGACGTAAATAGCTTCCCTGAAATAGATAATAAGGGTGAACCTTGCGAATTCATTAAGTAAACCTCTTTATATTTGATTTTTAATATATAAACTCCAATAATATCCAGATGTTACTCTTGATATAAAATCTATGATTGTCTCCAGTATAATTAAGTACTTATTATAAGATAGTTTAATTGATTCAAGAAAATTATAACAATTAAAGTAAATTATGAGAAACCAAATTTAAAAGAGAACTGAGCTAGACTCACTTCACCTCAGCTCGTTTGTATAGATATTTATGAATAAAAACAGATGCTGTTTTCTAGCATCTGTTTTTATTATATGAGATTTCAAAAAAATAATACTTTACAAACACAACACCTTTAATTAGAATAATTCATATAATTCGACAAAACACGACAAATAAAGTGACTTGTTAATTTTCAGAAAAAGAAGAACATTCTAGACTTTTTGGTAGTCTCCATATGAATCAAATAGGTAGATAAGATAATAAGGTAAATACCCCATATGATTCAGTGTTTATGGAATTGATTCCTATGAAAATTAGGAGAAAAGGTGTTGGTAAATCTTCCACATAACTCAAAACTAGAATTGAATCGTTTTAAATTAACTAGATCTATACAAAATTATGCATAAAGCAATTATTAGAAAAATACACCTTATTTTTTGAAGGGGACACAGAGGATATGAGGAAGCTATTAAAAAAGAAATCTGTTACACAACTGTTAGAACATAATAAGAGTAAGAACTTAACCAAGACATTAGGATTATTTGATTTAATTATGTTAGGAATAGGTTCAATAATTGGAACGGGGGTTCTTGTGTTAACCGGATTAGTAGCAGCAAGAGATGCTGGCCCTGCAGTTATTTTTTCATTTGTACTTGCAGCAATTGTATGTGGATTTATCGCTTTATGTTATGCAGAAATTGCATCTGCACTTCCGACTTCAGGTAGTGTATATACGTACTCTTATGCAACGATTGGTGAGTTTGTGGCACATTTAGTGGGTTGGACGCTACTCTCAATTTATATCGTGGCTACAGCAGCGGTTGCTAGTGGTTGGACAGGATATTTCCACAATTTAACCAGTGGATTGGGGTTAGAGATACCCAAATCACTGTTATCGATTCCATCACAAGGCGGTATTATGAATCTACCAGCTGTGGTCATTACATTAATAATTACATGGATGTTATCACGTGGTACAAAAGAAAGTAAACGTATCAATAACATAATGGTGTTAATTAAAATTGGAATGGTTATATTATTTATTGTAGTTGGTGTATTCTATGTAAAACCAGAGAACTGGGCACCGTTTACACCATACGGTTTAAGTGGCGTTTTAGCTGGTGGAGCAGCAGTATTCTTTGCTTTTATGGGGTTTGATATACTGGCAACTTCGGCAGAAGAAGTAAAAAATCCACAACGAAATCTTCCCATTGGTATTATTGTATCGTTAATTATATGTACAATTATCTATGTTATAGTCTGCCTTGTTATGACAGGTATGGTTTCCTATAAAGAATTAAATGTACCTGAAGCAATGGCTTATGTAATGGAAGTCGTAGGACAAGATAGAGTTGCTGGTGTAATTGCTGCTGGGGCAGTAATTGGTCTTATGGCTGTTATTTTCTCGACTATGTATGCAGCAACACGTGTATTCTTTGCTATGAGTCGTGATGGACTGTTACCAAAATCACTTGCAAAGATTAATAAACAGACTGGAGCACCAACTTTTACAATTGGATTAGCGGGAATAGGAAGCTCTTTAATTGCTGGATTTATTGACTTAAAAGAGTTAGCAAATTTAGTTAATATTGGCGGTTTGGTAACATTCGCATTGGTTGGTGTATCAGTTATTATACTGCGTAAGACGCATCCAAATTTAAAACGAGGCTTTATGGTACCGTTTGTACCAATATTACCAATCATTTCAATTGTAAGTTGTGTATTTTTAATGCTAAATTTACCATTAAGAACATGGGTGTACTTCAGTATTTGGATAACAATTGGTGCTTTAATATATTTCATATATTCAATGAAACACAGTAATTTGAATGGGGAAACAAATTCGAAAGCACATGATAAAATAGCAAGATAATTTAGATATCGAGTAATATAAATGTCAATCAAATATAAAAGGGAACGACAAGCCTTTTGTAAACATTTATATGTAATTATAGGGGTGCCGCCACATCACTATCAAGCTAATAAAACAAAATCCCCCCTAAAATGAAAAAATACGCTATTCTTTCTGTAGAATCATAGGAAAGGGTGGCGTTTTTTATGTCTGTTTCTGTGTCTGATGAATTACAACTATTTGCTCAAGAGATTCAAAGTTTTTTATCTCCAAATACCTTACGGGATCTTGCTAGAGATGTTGGTTTTGTACAACGAACTAGTAAGTATCAAGCAAAAGATTTAGTCGCTTTATGTGTATGGATGAACCAAAATATCGCTACGACGTCTTTAACTCAGTTATCTAGCTGTTTAGAAGCCTCGACAGAAGTGCTCATCAGTCCCGAGGGACTGAACCCAATGATTTAATCAAGCAGCCGTCCAATTTTTACAACACATACTAGCTGAACTACTAAGCCAAAAATTGAACTCATCTATACAGATTTCTTCTCCATATACTTCTGTTTTTAAGCGTATTCGTATTTTAGATTCAACTGCATTTCAACTTCCAGATTCCTTTTCATTCGTTTATCCAGGTGCAGGAGGATGCAGCCATACAAAAAGACACCCAAGAACTATCAAAGATTCTCATTCGCCTGTTCAACCTCCTACAGCAAAATGGGCGGAAATCTCATCGATACGAGAAAAAACATCTTTGATATATTAAGTGTCGTTTATAATTATACCATTTCTGATAGTCAAGCGGCCTAATTCAAAAAATGAAACCCGATAGGGTTTCATTTTGCATGCAAACCTTTAAATTCTCTAAGTCTGGTTTTAAAAAAAGAAAAAATCTCTACTATACTAGACGCTGTATAATGTTAGCTTGATAGCGATGTGTTGCTACCACATTACTATGAAGTTAAGAAAAGCAAATATCCTCAAAATGAAAAACTAAGCCGTTCTTTATTGAAAATCCACGGGATTTTTATCCCGGAGGTGTTATAAAATATGGTTTATCGGAAATCTATGATTATGCTTGTCCTTCTTTATATACTTACATCAAGACTCTAGAATCTAAATTTTATGATTGTTTTCATGTTCTCGTATAACTGATAAATGAGTATTTCCTAAAACTTGAATTCCAATTGTCAATATGAGCATTAGTAACATGATACAGGCAAATAACCAGAAAGTAATTTGGACAGGGTACTTATCCATACTTTGTCCTATAATGATTGGGATCAACGAGCCACCTAGGCCGTTTGTAGCTAATAATATACTAGTTGTCTTTTCTGTTTGACCAGGAAAATATAGGTTTGTGATAATTAAGGCAATCGCAAACATTGCTGCCATAAATAAACCCAGAAAGAAGCATAGAAAGAAACCTAACCAAACATTACCGCTAATGGCTAGCAAAATAAGTACAACTAAGCCGCCGATATTAATTGAAAGTAAAAACTTGTTATAGGTAAGCTTTTCAGAGATAGCACCTGTTAACGCACGCCCTATTACCATTGCCGTCCAGTAAACAGTTACCGTCAGTGTTGCAAGAGAATTAGGGACTTCCCACTCTTCCATGAAAAGTGAAGGTAAAAAATGAACAATAGATACTTCGCTCCCACCATAACAGAAGAAATATATTGCAGAAAATGTAATGATTAAAAACGTCTTTTTAGTATAAGAACCAGTTGTTTTATTAACAGGTGTATTGATATTTGTATTTTTTATAAGAAATTCATCTACTTCACCAAAAGACAATACCTTCCATCCAACCATAACTAAAAATGAGCTCAACCCCAATATCAAAAATGCATATTCCCAAATACCCTTACTTATAAGTATGCTAGAGAAAAGTGGCATAAATAGTGCGCCTAATCCAAATGCAACTTCTAGTTTACCCATTGCTGAGGCTTGTTTTTCTTGAAATGTAACTAAGATGATTGTGCCAATACAAGATTCCGCTAATCCAGCCCCGAATCCTGCTAACCCGACTAATGGAAAAAGAAAATACCAATTTGGTAGAAAAAAAGAAAAAAGTTCAACACTAATCATAATTAAACCCAGGAGAACAACATTTTTACGTCCTAGTTTTCTAACTAGAAAAGGCATGCTAAGTACACCAAATAAAAAACCAACAAATTGACCAAAGATGAGTAAACCACCATTACTATAATTTTGGTTATAGTGAAGTAGAATCTCAGGTAGCATTGCACCAATGATGACTAAGGTAAAAGCGATTAACATGTACGAAAAGAAGCTTATCCAAAGTAAACGTTTTAACAACTATTTCTCCCCCTTATAAGTAATTTATTGTTTAAATCAATTGCATATACTAAATATTTAATATCTAGATATTACCAATATTGTTATATAGAAAAAATTAAAATTTTAAAATTAAATTTTTAGATGGTAATAATTTTTAATTATACTACCTTTTATTTTGTTTTTTCTAAAAATTCATTATTTTTTACTTTCTCAACATAATTTACTTTAAATTAACTTGTAGTATGGATATTTCACATTATATTATGAGACTGTTATTTAATAACAATTTTCGAAATTTGGTGCATAAGTAAATACAGTCATAATCCATTATTTGTTAGGTGGGGCCCCTAACAAACAAATTTTAACATTACTAAAATAATAGGAGTGTTGTAAAAATGAATGGTAAAGTTAAAAGTTTAACAAACCCTGACAGTCTGTATTACAAAGTAGACGATGTTGTTATGGAGAGAGGGGAAGGTATCTACCTTTACGATCAGAATGGAAATAAATATTTTGACTGCGCATCAGCTACATTCAATTTGAATTTAGGGTACAGTAATAAAGAAGTGATCGACGTAGTAAAAAGTCAAATGGATAATCTTATTCATGTTACTTCATCCTATCAAACAGACCCCGTAAATAAATTAGCAGAGAAACTTGTTGAAATTGCTCCTAGCAATCTCACAAGAGCACACCCAAAAGTTAGCAGTGGTTCAGCAGCAAATGAAGGTGCTATCAAAATGGCACAATACAATACTGGGAAACGTGATGTTATTTCTTTGTTCCGCAGCCATTTGGGACAAACATATATGATGTCAGCTCTTTCAGGAAATGCTTTTCGAAGAGAACCATTCCCACCTCAATTTTCCTTTGGATTGCAAGTTCCAGACCCTTATTGCATGCGTTGTTTTTATAATCAAAAATCTGATTCTTGTGGAATGCTATGTGTGGAGAGGATTAATGATTTTATTGAATATGCAAGTACAGGGAATGTTGCAGCTATTATGGTTGAGCCGATCTCAGGAAATGGAGGAAATATTGTTCCACCAAAAGGATATTTCAAAGCATTGAAAAAATTATGTGAAGAACACGATATTGCATTAATTTTTGATGAGATACAAACTGGATTTGGTAGAACAGGTAAGATGTTTGCTGCTGATTACTTTGATGTACAACCTAATATGATGACAGTAGCTAAAGGATTAGGTGGAACTGGATTCCAAGTTGCAGCTATTCTTACCGAAGAGAAGTATGTGGGAATGCCTGGTCATCATCATTCTTTTACTTATGGATCCAATGTAATGGCGTCTGCTGCAGCATGTACCACAATTGATATATTACAAAGACCTGGATTTTTGGACAACGTGACTGTCGTTGGAAATTATATAATGGAACGTTTAGAAAAAATGAAAGAAAGATTTAAGTTTATTGGAGATGTAAGGGGTGTAGGTTTAATGATTGGGGTTGAAATAGTAAAAGATAATAATGAACCCGATGTTGAGCTTACAAATCATATTGCAAAACGTGCTATGGATCATGGCATAATTATCAGAACGTCTAGATATGGCTACGGAAATGTTTTTAAAATTCGTCCACCTCTTACTATTACTCTAAGTGAAGCAGAAGAATTGTGTTATAAATTAACTCATCTATTGGAGGAGATCAAATGAGAACCTATATTATTGAGTTAGGAAAATACGTATATGATAAGGTGAAAAGTCAAAAGGGAACTTTGAAAAACCGTTTGGTAAATGGATATTCCCCAGGTGGAGATGCGCAGTTTAATATTGATGCTGCAGCAGAAAATGCGGTTCTAGATTATATAGCAGATAAGAAAGAACCGGTTGCATTCTATACTGAAGATGGTGGACTTAAGATTTTTGGAGAAAATCCACAATATATTTTAATTGTAGATCCAATTGATGGTACTCGCCCTGCAGCTGCAGGACTTGAAATGTCTTGTATTTCTATTGCTTTAGCAAAATACAAGGACAACTCTAAAATTAAAGATATTGAATATGCGTTTTTAATGGAACTGAAAACAGGTAACTACATGTATAGTGATATTTTTTCAAATTCCATTGAATTTGAAGGCTATAATAGCCAATTACCAAACTTAAGTCAGGGTAAAGATATTAAGAATATGTTTTGGAGTTTTGAGTTTAACGGTCATCCTACTAACTTAATGATTGATGCTTATGGACATCTAATTGATGAGTCAGCAAATAATGGTGGTGTATTTATATTTAATAGTGCATCTTATTCTATTTCACGAATTATTACAGGTCAAATGGATGCATATGTAGATATCGGGAATAGACTTCTTAAAGATTATCCAGATTTGTTAACAGATTTTCAAAGGGTAGGAAATGGTCAAGTCTTACACCTCTTTCCATATGATATAGCTGCTAGTGTATTTCTAGCGAAAAAAGCAGGAGTAATTATTACTGACGCATATGGTAACTCTTTAGATGAAACTCTTTTAACAGATCTTAGTTATATTAACCAGCAGTCATGTATAGCAGCTTCTACCAAAGAATTACACCAAAATTTATTGGAGAAAATTAATTGGAAACGGAGCGTGAAAAAGTATGAAGGCATTGGTATGGACTGAAAATAAAGCATTAGAATATAAAGAAGTGGAAGAACCTCAAATACAAAAAAATAATGATGTAAAAGTCAAAATTTATGGTACTGGGATTTGTGGGACTGATTTAAATGTATTAAAAGGGAAGATGTATGCCGCTCCAAATATGGTTATGGGACATGAATCGGTTGGGGTTGTAGTGGAGGTAGGAGAAGAAGTTAGAAATGTAACTGTGGGAGACCGTGTTGTAATTGATCCTACCCAGTTTTGTGGGAAATGTTATTACTGCAGAAAAGGTTTAACATGCTATTGCGAAGAGTTTGATGAATGGCAGCTAGGAATTGGTTCTCATGGGACTTTTGGAGAGTATTACGTTGGAGAAGATAGATTTATTTATAAATTACCTGACTCAATGGAATGGGAGAGAGCAACATTAATTGAACCTCTTTCATGTGTTCTTAGCGTTATAGAAAAAGCTAATATAAAACCAGATGAATCCGTTCTAGTTTTAGGGTCTGGGCCAATTGGACTATTAGTTCAGATGATTGCTAGAAAGCTTTCTAGAATTACAGTTGCCACGGAAATTGGTCCCTTTAGAACAGAAGCTGCACGAAAAATAACTAAATATGTATATCATCCGCAAAAACTTACTTTAGAAGAAATCTACCGAATTAATCAAGGAAGAAAATTCGATGTAATTTTTGATGCCATAGGTAATCAACTAGACTGGGCATATCCGTTAATTGAAAAAGGCGGAAGACTTATTCCAATGGGGTTTGATGATACCTATGAGTTTACGGTTAAACCGTTTGATTTACTATCAAAAGGTATTACAATTATTGGAACTGGAGAAGCGCATCATATGATGGAAAAGGCTCTATCCTGTGCTATAGACCTCCCAGAATTATCGAATTTAATTACGGAAAAGGTAGCACTTGAAAATTTTGATACAGCTATTGGTAACTTAATGGGATTTGATCCAACTACTAATGAAAGAAAAGAGATTAATTCCATTAAAACAATTTTAGTCTCCGAACCTACTAGTATCTAAGAAAGGTTCTGGTGCAAGTTTTTAAAGGAACAGATAATACCATTGAATAATTGTCTATGTATGAAATTGTAAAATGTTGTTGTAATTTTTCTGCAAAAAGTTGTAATTCATGTTGAATCGAAAAATTCATAAAAACGTTATTCTTTCTAGTATCTTTTTAGAAAGAATAACGTTTTTTACACTTCTTTTATAATGGACATTGCATAGGCATGGTGATACACTCACAATACTGAAGGGCAATTAAATGAACCATTGTTATTGACTAACTACCTACATTTCTTGGCACTTGCCTTTGGTAACTCGCGTATAAATATCAATTTTTAAATGTACAGAAAGATAAATTAAGGTTGTGAAATATAATACTCTGAAACTAGTATGTTAGTCATATCTTTGGAAGACAAAAAAATATAAGAGGATATCCTTTTGGGATATCCTCTTATTAAGAAAAAGAGAAGATAATTACTACATTCTATTAATTAGTATATCAGCAATATATTGAATTCTTTCTGTACCTACATCTGGTTGCTGATTTACTTCCAATAGCTCTGGTCGATCTAAATCGGAAGGATTTGGAAATGATGAATAGTTATCTACTAACCATTGACCATATGGATGAACAAAGTGACTTCCTCCAGCAAGGTAGTTTGCATAAATACCATTTGGTGATAATTTTGAAGAACAATGTGTTGCTTTAGCTTCTCTATTTTGACTTTGAGGTAATGGTGCAAAGTTTCTTAGTGTTTCCCCTTCATTACCTTGTGCGTTATTTAGTAGGCTTTGTGGTATTAAATGATCTACATGAAAATTAGCTGCAGCTCTACCAAAAGTTATTGCATAAAAGTCCGTGACTGACGCTCCATGCATAGGTAATAACATGGCGTTAAACACGCGCTTCGATTTATTTTTATCAACCTTATTAAGAGCGGACACTAACCATTGCAAATCTAGTTGTTGTTGGGTAGTTATATTAATAAAATCTCTAGAAATTTGGTCAGCTATCCCACCCAATGGATGAATAAGTGTTCCTTCAATAATTTGTTCAGCATAAATCCTAGTTCTACCTATTGTACCATTTAGTAATACTCTATAACTAGCGATTAATAGCGCTTTTAATTCAGTATCCTCAGAATTTCCTCCATTTAAAAATGAAGGTCTACTCGCACCATTATGAACTACGTTGATATAATAATATGACATAAGAATTGCATAAGGAATTGCACCACATTCTCTTATTTCTTGGAAATAACTATTTTGAGCTGGGTTTTTAAAGGTTTGAACAAAATCAAGAAAATCATCAACTTCTGTTAGTTGCAAATTACTACTCCACGATGGGAATATCCTATTGGGATTAGAATTTAATGTTTTAAGAAGAACATTAACAAACGGAAGTAAACTGGAATCAGGTTTATCATTAGTTGTAAATATTCCTGTGAAATCATTTTCAATATCGTCAATCTGTACTGCTGTCCAGCCAGATGAAGCACCTTGTTCAATAATTAAGGCTCTTAATAAATCAACAGGACCCAAGTCTACCCTTATAGTGTTTATTCCTAAAAATGTGTTCATAATTTCAATAGGACCACTAAAATTGAAATAAATATCAACCGCTACTTGCCTATTCAGAAAAGTTTGTTGAATATATTGTGCTAATCTTAGTCCGTTTCCTTGGTTTAGCATGTTTTCGATATAAGTCTCTACTTCAGCCCTAAGTCGTCTATATTGATGTGCAATTGCATTTCTAGGATGATTAGAAAACTCATTATCGTTATGTAAGTACACTGGTGAAAGAGGAAAGACCCTAGCACTTAAATTTGTAAAATGATTTGAATTAGAAGAGTGATACGGTGCATTAGCATGAAAGACTTTATTATGTAAAATAGCTAATATCATCGTACCAACCGAAAATCTTTGGAGACCATCTACTAGTATAAGATAATTATTGAATGGGAAGTTAGGAAATCGATCATTATGTGGAAATTGGGCCAAGATTACATTTCCTAACAAAATGGAAGGTGAGCTTAAAAACTCTTCAACATTATCCATTTGCCATGAAATTCCCCTCTGATATCTAGGAATTTCAATCCATTCGTGGATGCCTAAGTTTGTGATTGTAGTTGTTGTATTTCCATTATAATGTGGAATTAAAGCTTTGCTAGTTACGTACTCAAAAAAAGGTGGTACAGGACCGCTTCGTTGAATAGGCATAATATCACTCCATATGTAATTTTTAATAAAATAACTATTTATTAGTATAACACAATGAAATAAGGTTTTAGATTATTTATAATAATAAATTCTTGATTCGCATTTTCTGGAAGTTAAGTAATAAAGTTGAGATATCTTATAAGCATTCTTTTAGTGTAAAGGAAATCGCTACCTGCTTAATGAAAAGGGGAGTAAGTACGTTTTTCACATCTTGTAATTAGCTAAATAGATGCCAAGGTGTATGTGGATAGCTCTCCCGCGACCTTGACATGATAGAATTTCTCAAATGATTTGTTCATTATGTGTTTCGTAAATGTCATTAATTCTTATTCTGAGGGAGTCTAGAATATAGTCTCTTGTCATAAGTATTAAAGCATTAATTCAGGAATATTTAAATGATTTATAAATAAGCTCCAAATCTCATCTAGAATGGGTTTTGGAGGTATGTAAATAATTGTTCCATCCCGACCTCTTGTTAAAATAACTCGATATGCATTGAGTTAAATTTGTAATGGATCTTCGGCACCCCATTGATAGTGCTGCCCCTACCAAATAGATCATCATCCCAATGAACGAGCGTCATATCTAGTTCAAGTCCCTGTGTTTGGAATTCAGTTGAGCCATTATAGTTGAGCGATATACAATAGTATTGGGATTCGGGATAGTTAAAGTATTGAGCGATCTTACTAGGGCGTTCATATCGTTCATCTCTTGGTAGAACAGGGACTTCTTTTTGACGATCAGCGCCACCAGCATAGAGAAAACCAACTGTTTTTGTATCATCCTGATAAAGCTGATGAAAAGTAAGTTTGGCTTTGCCTAAATCACGTGTAATAAAAAGTTGATAATGTCCAATTGGTAGATTATGAATAAGCTGTTTTGTTTGTTCAAAATTAGCATCTAATAAAGAATTAATAATTTCATAGTATTTTAAAGCTGCATGAGCACGGAAAGATGAGTTTAAATGTAGCTGAGAATGTGTTCTATAATGTGCTGCATTTGTGAATAAGAAATTAGGATGTCTAGAAGAGTGAACAGTCACGTTTTTTCCAGCGATCGCATTATTCCAGAGGACGATACCACCTTCTTCTTCAGAATAGATCTCCTGTCCGTCACCAATTAAGCCAATTGTTACACTCCACTGTTTATTGTTTGTTGTAATATTCATTACTACTGCCTTTAATGTCAGGGAGCAGTTCATAGACACCATTGATTATTTCCTCTAGCGTCAAAGTTGGGACTTCTATTTTATTTAATCTTCGTTTAAGTATGCTTTCCAATCCATCAACGGTGGAGATGGTTACTTGGTAATCTTTTTGGAAAAACCAATGTTCACCTTCATAGTTTGTAAGGAGTAAAACATCTATGACTTGCATGGCAGCTTCTTGAAGTGTAGTAGGATATATGTATATCTTTATTATAAGGGGTAATATAACTAATTTAGAAAAAAGAGTTAATCATTTTATCTGGAGTGTTTTCCCCACATTTTCCTAATTGAAATAATGAAGTAAGGAAGGGGAGATAAATATTTTTTGTTAAGCGAAATTAACTACGGCTTACTAAATCATTATGTATACGCCTCTGTACCTACTGAATAAATACAGAGTCTTTATAAGTATGGAAAAGTTGCAGTTTCAATTGAAACTGCAACTTTTAATTCATCCTTGACATTATAGGAGAGGGGAGATGAAGTGAGCTAAGGTAATATTGTTTTAGTAAATTTGCTTTATTTTAAAATTAATTTGAACACAGGGGATAATTTACTAAATTCACTATGTTCTTCATTTCCTTCTTGGGTCATACCTGCTCGATAAGATGAAAATCCTTTATATGTTTTTCTTTTCCATTGCCATAAGCCATTACTTTGATCGAATTCACCATAGTAATGATTGTAATCAAGTTTGTTCCCAGTATTTTTATTAAAATTATTGCTAATAAAAATACGGCTATTACTCGCATAGATTTGGTTATTGGTAATCACATTATTGCGGATATCGTAATTTAATTCGATTTGGCCACTTTCTTGATCTTTTGTGTCATTTTTATAAATAATATTATTTGTAATCGTGTTATTCTCGGCATATCCTTGCTGACTGTCATACCCACCAATTGCAATGCCACTCATGATATTATTGGATATCGTATTCTCTCTAACGGTAATTTGGCTTGCACTTTTTCCTGCATGTTCGCTAGCTACTTCAATACCAAGGTCGTTTTCATAGCTTTGATTTTGCTCAATGATAATTTCTTTCCCGCCATCCACGTAAATACCATCAGCTGAATATTCATTATAACTCGTATTATTGATGGATGAATTGTGATGGACAATGTTATTACGAACAACTCCATTCCGTGCTTGATCTAAAGCAGCTACTGGAGATACGCCTTCATGTCCAATCAGAACAATTCCAATGTTGTTGTTATCATGTACCTTGTTATTGGTAACTTCAAAGGAATCTACATTCCCATTCACAGCAATTGCTTCACTCAATCCTAATTTCAAATTTGCTACTTCATTATTATCGATGACAATATGATTTAAATTATTTTGTGCACTAGATGAAGTACCGTATACAGCAATACCGTGTGCATTTCCATCCTTAACATTTGCTTCAATGTGGTGAATATAATTATTTTTAATATCGATGTAACTTCCTGTTCCAGTGATATAAATACCAATAGGGGTTTCGTTAACTTTCGTTGACTTTAAGTTACGAAATTCTAATCCTTTTACTTGAATATAGTTTTTGTCTTCTATTGTAAATAACCCATCATCTTCTAACTTGACTTTAGAACCATCAAGAATGACTTTTTCATCCTGGTAATTTTGAAAAGTAATGGGTGCTCCTGAGGCACCAGAATGATTGACACGGACTTTTTGGTTATAAACTCCGCCTCTTATGTAGATTGTACTTCCTTCTTTAGCGACGTTAGCAGCCTTTTGAATGGTAGCAAAAGGTTGATCTAATGTACCGGGATTGAGATCGTTTCCTGTTGGAGATACATAGTAATTTGTAACAGGATTTGCATTGTTATTGGATTGTGCAAAGATAGAGGTAGGGAGTGTGAAAATTAACATACTGAAAGAAAGGATAAAGATAAAAAGCGATTTTTTTAATGAGGGAAATATTGTTTGATATTTCATCATAATCCTCCTTCTTTATTAAGCATTCCTTCTCAACTATATAATTCAAACAGACGATTTATATCTTGTACTATTGAACTACCCCCACTTTCACTTCGTTTAGAAGTGAGGGATTCCTAAGTAAAGAGTTCTAACGAACTCTAATTGATTAGGCTAACCCCGCAGTCCTTGCGGTTAGAAGCCTTATCGCTTCATTCTTTAGATTGATACTTGCGTTAATATCCCTATCATGGTGTGTACAACAAGAAGGACAGTCCCATTCACGTAGGTTTAGATTTTTAACGTCTTTATTTTGATATCCACAACAAGAACATAATTGGCTGGAAGCAAATGTTTTCGATACGACAATGACTTGTTTGCCATACCATTTTGCTTTGTATTCTAACATGGATCGAAATTGTGACCAAGATACCTCACTAATTACTTTTGCTAACTTATGATTCTTTAACATATTCGATACTTGCAAATCCTCTATACCGATAACATCGTGGTTTTTGATGATTTCAGTTGAAATTTTGTCCAAGTAATCTTTTCTAGTATTTGATATGTATTCATGAATTCTAGCTACCTTTACTCGTTGTTTATTCCAGCGAGAAGATCCTTTCATTCTTCTAGAAAGCACACGCTGTGCTTTCGCCAACTTATTTTCTAATGATCGGAAAAACTTCGGATTTTCATAGTGTGTTCCATCTGACAAAATAGCGAAATCTTTTAGTCCTACATCTATTCCAATGTAAGAATCTGTTTTCGGAAGTTCTTGTACTTCTGTTTCAACTAATAGTGACACAAAATATCTACCAGAAGGGTTCCGTCTAACTGTAGCATTGACAATACGCCCCTCTACTTCGCGACTTTTGGCAACTTTATTTTGTTCCCTACAACGGCAATGTTTTCATTTGTTTGTTTTGTGGTATAAGATTGTACGTTGTTCTTCTTAGATTTAAAGTGCGGTGCGCTGTTTTGTTTTTTGAAAAAGCGTGTATACGCATCCGCAAGGTTGCGAACAGACGACTGAATCGCAATACTATCCACTTCTTTTAGCCAAACAAATTCTTTCTTCATGGCAGGAAGTTTGGCAGAGCATGTACCATATGTTAAACCTTTCCCAGTTTCTTTATATGCGTGATCCCATAGGGATAGGAAATGATTGAATACAAAGCGAGAACAACCTATCGTTTTTTTAATTAGAATTGCTTGTGCTTGATTTGGATAGATACGAAACTTATAGGCTTTATTAATTATCATTTGATTCACCTCCATTTCGGTATATGACTATTATATACCAAACGTACATTCGATTGATAGTGAAGTAACACTTTATGTATGTCGAACAATTAAGATGGCTTCTTGCCATCCCTTGTTCGAAGCCAATTCATCTCCCACCTACTCACTTCGCGTTCCTTGAGGAAGGAGTCTTCTTGGCTAAAATGATAAAAAAACCCAGTAATGTATTCTGGATTAAGAAACACCAACTCCTATGGTCTACGTATTCTATCTGAAACTAAATTTTTAATAATTCATGGTTTTTCGTATAAAATCAAATCATATATATGTGTACTTGAAGAAATACGGATATTAAAATCGGTAGACGAGGGAATGAGGGATACTGATACTAATTTTAAGGGAAGTTATTCAAAATATATTTTCTATTCAATTAAATCTTCCCTGTGTATCATGTTAACTGTTGTACTAATTGGATTGGTAAGACTAACAGATAATTATTTAAAGTGGGGGTAGTTAAATAAATCTAAAATTAACATTGTTTAATATAAGTATTCGAAAAAATTTATCAAGTTTTAATATTCAAAAAATCATTTATATAAACAAGTATGTTGTGGTAACATTTAACAAAAGGGGGTAGCGTATATGAATGTTGAAATTATTTCTAAAGAAGAAATCACAAAATTATTAAACGACTGGTATCAAGCTATAATTTCACAACGTGTATTACAGTCTAATAAAATAAAAGAAGAGATCGCAGATAAAATCAATAATATTAAGGAAGACCAAACAATATTAGTCTACTATGCTTTATTGAATGCGCGGTATAATCTGCTA
Organism: Bacillus sp. JAS24-2; assembly: GCF_008274905.1. Taxonomy (NCBI): domain Bacteria; kingdom Bacillati; phylum Bacillota; class Bacilli; order Caryophanales; family Bacillaceae; genus Bacillus; species Bacillus sp. JAS24-2. Next base: position 521,742 of record NZ_CP031069.1, on the reverse strand, counting down.
ATTCGTGATATGGATAGTTCAAAAGATATTTTGGATAAAATTGAGCCATTACAAGAGCCTACAGAAACATTTTTAGAGTACTATCATCATTTATTTAAAGCAATTTATGCTACTAATACAGCAAACCATAGTGAAGCAAGAATGCAATTTGAAGAAGCTGAAAAGTATTTAGAGTACATGCATGATGAAATCGAAAAAGCTGAATTTAATTATTGGCTTGCAGTTCATTACTATCACATATTGAAACCAATCCTAGCAATTCAATTTGCTACGAAGGCAAATGAAGTATTTTCAATTAGTCCAGGGTATGAATTAAAAACTGCTGCTTGTTTGAATACTTTAGGGATGGCACACACTCGCTTAAGTGATTTCGAAAGTGCAGAAGAATATTTACTTTCAGCATTGGGTACTTTCCAAAAATCTCATGACGAAAGTCTTACTAAACGTGTAAAGCACAATTTAGGACTTTTATATGCAAGTCAAAACATGTCAGAGTTAGCAATTAAGCATTTAGAGGAATCATTAGAAAACAACGCTAAAACGATGTTTCTTTTAGCAAGAGAACATTTTAAGTTAGGTCACAATCATAATGCTAATGAATATATTGAGAATGGCTATAAGATTAGTGACTTATGTTATCGTCATCATTTTCAAATTTTAAAAGCATTACATAACTATGCACCACAAGAAGAATTAGAAAAGGTGGTCATGGAAGGTATTTCGTATTTTGAAAGAGAAGAATTATATGATTGGGTAAAAGAATATGCTTATCTTTTAGGTAATATATTCTATGGTTCAGAAAATCACGAAAAAGCCAGCAAGTATTTACACATCGCTTTAGATGCAGACAAAAAGAGTATAGAAAGAAGGGCGCTAAAATGAAAAAAGCAATCTTATTAATGATGATGTTATCCGCTGTTTTTACTTTTGGTCTTACTAATGCAAAAGACGTATCACAAAATGAAACTATTGAAGTGTTTATGGATCATGGAGAGCATATTTAATTATCTAAAAAAAGAGGGAGCTGCGAGCACCCTCTTTTTTAATTATGAACATATTAATTTAGAAATAACATAAGTAGCAGTAGGAATGAAAAATATAAGGGATAATGTTCCATAGTATCAAATACAGTCTGATTTGCATTCTTAAATACCAAACCATATATTCTTTTTTACACTCAATGCTTTTAAGGGTGGAGTTGCGGCTAGAACGATTGAACCGCTTCTATTTACATCACCGACTACTGCTAACTTTGTATGCATAGGGTCTAATCCCATTTTGATGCAACTTACTGAATCGTAAAAACTTCATAGAACTACACATAAGATGATTCTATTCGTTAGGATTGAATAGTCATACACTGTGATTGCCCCCTTCATAAAAGAGCGTATGTTCTTTTATGAAGGGGGATTTTAAATATAATGTAAAAAGAATCTTTTAAATGGAAAAAATTTTTTCTTTTATATTATAATTACTAAATGTTGTTAATTATGATTTTGAAAGGAGTGAAAATAATGGTAATGTATCCAATCAGTATTACATTGTTAATATTTATAGAAGTATGTACCTGCTTTGGCATGCTGGCCTTGTTCGAAATCTTTTCTGCTAAAGCATTACAGCATTCATAGATATACTCATATAAATCTTCTCGTTCAAAGTATTCAACTCCTACAAGAACCGTAGCTTCTAATTTCTCAGCGGGTTGATGCCATTTCTAAAATAATCCCCTTGCGTTGAATTGAGAGTCGTTACAAACTATGTTTAGTAAGAACATTGAACTATATATAATTTTAATTATAATAAAAATATATATAAATATATAATTTTAACAAAATTCATTTCAAAAGGGTGGTAATTCAAATTGAATTTAGGACTAATTGTCGGTATTCTGCTAATACTTGTTTTTGTATGGGTTATAATATCAGGGATTCGTAACGGAGACGCTACTATCTCACAAATGTTTGGAAGTGTAATTTGTATTTTTGTATTAATTTGGCTAACTAAAGGTTGCGTACCTATATCAAAAGAATCGTATGAAGAACAAATTGTATCTAATGTTGAAGGCTTCCAACATGATGCTATACAATTTCAAAAAGCTATTGAAAACGCCTTTAACTACTATGAAAAGGGTAATGTAGTGTATTCGAAAGAAGAAGCAAATACTATATTAACAGATATACTTAATATTCAGGACACTGTAAAAAATCTAGAAGAATCACAAAGAGAAATCAAAAAGATGAAAATACCTGATGAATACAATTCCGCCCATACAGATTTGGAAATAGCTACGCGTTACCTTGTATTGGCAGCAAAAGCTATTAGTTTGTTTAAAGAAACAAACGACCCTGAAGCTCTAAATAAGGCACATGAGTACCTTAATCAGTACAGTGCCAATATAGAAACCGCAGTTATTGAGTTTAAAAAAGTAAATGATATAGATATTATTAAAAAATAACACATATTAAAACGATTATGTTCTCTAATTTGTGGGCGGAAAATACACACCGCTCTTTTTTTATGTTCAACATTTAAGGACATTCTATTCAATGCTCTAAGTATGTTGTTTTTGCTGATTTAATAATTTAAGAAATTTTTAAGACAATACATGTATGTGAAACTTAAAGATTAGTTGTTGTCAATCTATTAATTTGTTTCATATTCGTACAAACTGGAATATTTTTAAACGGGAGCTTTATAAAATTACTGATTGAATAGATGAGAGGGAGAGTGGTGGCACAAATTAAAGAATGGGGACTAGCAAACCCAAAACGATCTGCATATTAAATTATAATAAAGCTTACTAATATCGATACATTATAGGTTAAAGTTAATAATAAATATATCGTTTTATAATAATGTAATATTTATTGTATTTATGACATAGTTAATTAGTTTTCTAATTGTAAACAAAGAATTTCTTAACTCATAGCTTCATAGAAATTTTCTTTAGTTTATCAAATTATTATGAGAATATATAAGAATATAGGATACTCTCCCCTTAAAGTAGAATGTGTAAAAGACTGTGAGTAAACATGGATGTTACACTTCTAATTTGAGGGGATTTTATTAGGGATTATAATAAACCGGAATTTTTAATTTATTTAGATAGATTAGAATTTTTATTAACAGATGCTTTTTGAAAAATATTACAACGGATCTAATACAAGGTGAAATTCCTGGGTATTTAATCATTTTCCCCCTCCTTTTTATAAGCCTTCCTTCCCAACAATATAGTTTAAACTAACGACTTATATCTTGTATCAATAAAAAAGACCCAGGAATATATTCCGGGTCAAAGGACATCAACCACCGTGGTCTCCGTCTGCCATCATACTTTGAACGACTTTTACTACGTGACTATCTGTTTGAGATGTAATTCCCAATGTAAACATTAGAGCAGCAGCAATACTCATCACTTTAATTAGCTTTTTCATTTTAAAGCTCCTTTCGCATCGGCTTTTTTCTTAGCTTGAATTGCTTTATAGAAGTATGTACCTGCTTTGGCATGTTGGCCTTGTTCAAAAATCTTTTCTGCTAAAGCATTACAGCATTCATAGATATACTCATATAAATCTTCTCGTTCAAAGTATTCAATTCCTGCAAGAACCGTAGCTTCTAATTTCTCAGCGGGGACATTATTATTAATGTCTCTCAAAATTTTAAATCGATGTTGATATTCTTCATTGTCTAGTTCTGTACAGAGTTGTAATCCTCTTTCAAATAAAGTATTAGCAGTTTCTAGGTTTCCTAGTTTAGAGTGTTCTCTGCCCTCGATGAAAATTGCTTTATAGTGGTTAGGTTTCTTCTCAGATACTTGAGAGAGGTAGCGAATAGCTAATTCAGACATATTTTGCCCTGCATATAATAAACCTAAATTATGACGAACCATTATAGTGAATTTTTCTTCTCCAATTTTTTGGAACAGATCCATTGCTTTTACAAGATGTTCTTCCGCTAATGCCCATTCTCTTAAGTTAGTACATGCCATGCCTAAAAGGTTTTCACAGAATCCAATATTTCGTTCATAGCCTTCATGTTTAGAGAATATTTCTTTAGCTTTGTTAACATACTTAATTGATTGGAGTGATTCGTAAATATCGTAATGGAAGGCACCAATTTTATAGTAGAACTCAGCCTGCTCAATTTCATCAGATACCTCATTTAGAAGTTCTTCTGCTTTATCATAATGATCTCTTGCTATTGAATAGTTGCCTACGGTACTTGCATGAATTGCTTTAAAGAAGTGATAGTAGTAGGTTAATATATTATCATTTGGAATTTGAAAAGTTTCTACTTTGTCGAAGCAATCTTTTGAGATATTTAAATTATCTACTATGCATTTATAACGAAAATCTAATAGGGAGTAATATAAGTGCAAACTCTGATCCGAGACATCTTTCATTCTATTATCAATTTCTTCTTTTAGCTGGTGAGCGTTATCAATTCGTCTTGCACGGATTTCAATATACCAATCATTTAACATATTAGCGACTACTTCATATTCTGTGACTAAAGTATCCATTGTATCCTCCTCATTCTATTACAGTATATGTATTAATAATAACAGAATTTGGATATATTTTATCTAAAAATATAGAAAATTACAATAAATAGGATCGTTATAAGTAAATTTATGTCTAAAATTATATATTTTTAGAGATTATTGGAGTTTATATAAAAAGAAACATAAATAAGAAATATATAAGCTTCTAATTTTCTGATGGTCTTAGTATGTTAAAAACGAAGGAGGAAATTCTTGTTAAGTGGGTGGGAGATAGGGATAAGTAATGTTATTTAAGTTATGAATTTACCAAAATGAAATCGCCTTAATTCTTATTTGAAAAGTATGTAAAAAACTAGATTGAAACGTTCGGATGTAATTCAGCGCTTAGATACATTGCAAGGGAAACAGTATATGAAAATTGATAGTAACGATAGCTTATTTTTACCGATTAATTAAAGAAAAAGGGAGTTACAGTGGACTTCAGTGAGATTTTTGTAACGTTGTTTAGAGGAAATTAAAAACATTTATCATTATATATAAATTAAATGTTAAACATAAAAGTACGGTCCCTTACTTTAGTCGAAGTCATCACAAGCTGGAGAATCCATTTTAGCAGTTCGTAATAAAAAGAATTTTCAATAAAATAGATTTCTAAAGGGAAGTTTTAAAGGTGCGCTACGTGAAAGCGTAGAACACCTCTAAATGAAATATATAATTAGGAATTGATTCATCTTTATATCATTTTATACCAAGTTTATATTGTAAAATGAAAGGACTTTGTAAACTCATTTAATCTTTATACTTTGTATGTGTTCCTGGATAAATGTTAGTTAAATGCGTTTCCGTATTAGTGACAGTGACGTTAATAGTAGACAAACTCGAACCACCTTGTGAAGCATTTATTGTTAGTTTAATTGTTCCAGCATCCATAGGTGATACGGCTTGGACTAACCAAGAGTATACATGTTCACTTTTAGGTGGGAGTTCTTCTATTCTTAGTTCAAGTGAATGGTCACTGCGAATTGCATAGGGCAGTTTTAATTCAAGATCTAATTTATTTAAATTGTGATTGCTTATGTTGTTTACAACTGCGGTAATCTCAAATACTTCACCTATCTGAAGTATTCTAGGCGAGTGTATTTGACTTTTGAAGGCGCTTTGAAATTGAATCGGATGAAGTTCTACGGTTCGTTCGTCTACTCGAACCCTTAGATAAATATTTTGACCTGGTGCTATAGTTGATGGTAGTTGGAGTTTAAAAGGAACATGTAGCTTTTCCATGGGATTCAATGTTATTTTGTTTGAAATTTCGTCAAATATTTCTTCTGGAAATGCTTTATTTTCAGTACGATGACTAACTAATTCAATTCCCATACGACCGAACGTTCGATTATTTCCTTCATTGAAAAGGAAAATTGAACCAGAAATTACCCCTTCAAAATGACGTTCAATGTCTTCAAAATGGATTTGGGCTCTAAAGGGATGCCTAAGGGCATTTTGACAATCCCAATGATTTTTCCAATAAATTTCACATAATTCTCCAATCCATGGTTTTTTATTTAATGTTTGTTCGGGTTCGCTACAATTATTTCTATCGAATGTAACGTCAGGAGAATTATCTCCAGCTTCACTCCAATCCCAGTTTTCATTTGCCATTACAATGATGTCATTAAAACTTTTAGTAGCGACAGGTTTATTTGCCCCAAAATCCTTTCGGGACATTGGGGGATCATTAGGATACTGATGAGGATGAATAACCAACCACTCTGTACCATTTGGTACAGGTGTTAAAAACTCAACCCAAGTGTCAAAGGTCCAGTTTGCAGCTCCTGTCTCTATAGCAGCATCTGCTGTGACAGGATGAGATGGAATACCCACTGAACGGAGTAAGGCAGTGAGACAGCAGGCATCATCGGCACATTGGGCTTCTTTGAAGTGTTCTATTAAATCGACTACATCGTTCGTATGGTAGTCTAGGCTATATTGGAAAAGTTTATCCTCTGCATGGGTGATTAAAATTGCTGCTTTGAGAGGATCAATTTCACCTTTAGCGGCTTGGATTGCAATAGAAAAAACCCTAGAGTCATAAGGGTGTAAATTATAAAGTAGGGACCTTGTTTGATTTTTGTCAGTTCCAAACCAAACTGCAGTATCGTTGAAGGAAAAACGTGATGGGCCTCCAACGTCGTCTGGATTGAAAATAATATAAAATTTTGCTTGAGCTTCTCTATGATGACAGCCGTTTGGAGGGATAATGATGGAATATTCACCAATTGGAATCCCAGAAGGCACTGACCAACCTTGCAATGTTTGCCAATCCCAGTTTGCTGTAAAGTATCCTGGAAACAGTTCTAATGGCTTTAGTTTTGCAACTATTTCTCCAGTTGAGGATTGTATTAGGATCTTAACACTATGGTTGCAACAAGTTTGGATATTAATAACTGGCCCTTTTCCTCGACCTCTCGGGAAAACAGGTCCATCAATTTTTAACTGACCATTCTGAAAAAAGGGTTCCCCACCTAGGATTTCAATGGATGGAACTTCTAAATGCTCAACTACTGTGACACTATTGGATATAGGACTGATTGTTGATCCTATGTATTGTATGGCTGTAATTACATCACCTGCATTCAATGTAAAATTATCTCCAAGACTTAAAATCAAGTCTCCTGTTACAGCTCCACCATAACCGACAATAGAATTATTACGAAAAATGACAACATTAGAGTTAATCACTGTATTTCGAATTACGACAAACTGTGCTCCTTGGCAAATTGGACCTATGATTACTGGGGGGGTAAGCTCAGTATTAGGTTTAACAGCACCTGGTGTTTGACCCACGTGTCCACATAACTCCTGAGTTGCTGTTATAGCTGAAGTCGATTGAATCGGTGGATTCACGGGGAAGAAGTTACTTGTCCCATTTGCAGCCATCCCTGTCATAATCCGTTTGCCGTTATCAAAAATTTCAATTTGGGCACCTACTAGCAGATTGTTTAATGTGACGGTGTCGTTGCCAACGATTAATGATTGTTGGTCTACAGATGGGCTTGGTATTGGACTTGGTATTGGTAGGACCTTAACTGGATCAGACCAATCGCTTTTAATTTGTTTGGCCAGGTCATCTCCACAGGCAATTTGTTGTGCAGTAACCAACTTGTCTTTGTGTAACGGCGGTGTCACAACGCTATCCCAGGTTGTACTTGTCGGTTTAGAAGCTATTTCTGTTCCGTCCTCTGCGATGTGTATCTTGACACCTGGAACTAGATTTCCAGTAGGCACTACTACTCCACAATCATAAAGAGTTTTACCAAGCTCTGGCTTAGAGAACTGGCCATTAATTGGTTCGTAGGCGGATACAATTGCTGGGTCTTTGGAATGATTACTTGTTGTATTCCCTACAGTTTGCGTTGCGGTGATGGATTCACTTAATTTTAGTGGCCGTTTTAGATTAATTTGTCCGAATCCGAAGGAAGGTGCATCTTCACCAATAAGTTCATTTATATTCGCATATACTTTAATGATTGCATGTGGAATGAATCCATGAACATAAACAGCTTCTGCACATTCATGGATGGGATCCACAATAGGTGATGAAAGTTGATCTTCACTTCTGATTGGAAATCGATCATTGATTCTTGGTTCATTGCTCATGATGACTAACTCCTTTCGTATTCTTCAAGTTGAAGATTCATAATAATTACTATTCCTCTTAATGGGTAAATTATTTAGAAATAGCTTCTTTTTTCTTGTTGTAAGATATGGAAAGATATTCTTATCAAACTTTATTTTCAAGATAGCTACATTTAAAATGAAAAAAATTCTTTCTTCTGTAGTTTTGAAATAAAGTCACGATGAAATAAGTTATCACCCATTTTATATCAAGGTTTATTTCAGACCTATAGATTTGAATTAGTAAGTTGATACTTTTTGATATGAACTGATTCATAAGAATCCTATATTGGGTATCTTTTGTTTGTCGAGCTTTTCTTATCGGTGATATTAACTTATTAAAAATGTACTTTAGTACAGAGATTGAATCTTGCTATTTTAAAGTTCCATTTGCATCTACTTTGTTATTTTGTTGTGTTAGTGCTCTGTTAACATCCGTGGTTTTAATAGGTAGTTCTTTCTCTATTTCGATATGCTGCACTTTTTCTTCTTTTAATAATGTAAGTAATCTTATCCTAAAATGTTAGGCTTACATACTGACATATAATTTGATGGTGCACCGCAATTTTAGCGGCTAAATCTAGGAACAAATTATTTCATAAAGATAACATTTTACTCATTAAAAGAATGCTGTTTTACAGTATTATATACCCCTGAAGAGGGGCATATTCAAAACTCTCCAGAGGGATGACTTATAATTTAACACTTGTGCTTATTTCTAATTCGTAATATAGGTATGTCTACCTTGGCTAATATATAAGAGATGAAGATATTGTTTGATAAAAGGGGTAGCTGTTAAATGGCTCTCTTTTTTTTGCGTACTCCCTCAATAAAAGAGAGTTTAAAGATTAACGATATATGAGTAATTTATAAGTTGTTTTTATTTTGCGATGCTTCAGTACCTATCATATATTTCTTTTACTTATTTTGACAAAGTATATTAAGGGTTATAAAATATTAATATATGTATATTCGAAAAAATCTAACTTTTTAAAAGGCGCTTTTATACTAAGAGAGGTGAGCATAATGGCAAGTGTTGATGAAGTAATTTATCGTACTGAGTTGGAGGAAATCACCATTAACGTAAATTTAATTACAACTCAAGAATACGAGGATAAGTATCGAGGTTTTTTGTTTTGTACTACTGAAGGATGCGATGCAAAAATGAGTTATGTATATGATAGTTTGCTAAATCGTGGATACTTTAGAAATTGGAGATTCCAAAAACATTCTCCTGAATGTGACCACCATACTGATAATGTAAAAGGAAAGACAGGGACATACAAAGAAGGAGAAGTTTTCGGGATTTTAACTAGGAAACAAAAAAATGCTTCACTAGACAGAGCTTTCGATTTACTAATGATGACTGAAGAAGAAAAAAGAAGAAAAAGAGAAGAAAGAAGAAATAGTTCGAAAAAAGAAAGAGTCACAAATACTTCGCCTAAACCAGATACGTCTATTGTTTTAGACTTAAGTGATGAGGGAAATGCTTCAAAAGTTGATGATTCTGTAAAACCTAGGCTAGGAAGTAGTAAGATGGCTGATAGAATAAAAGATACCGATATAATGAAAACAAAAACAGTATATGGTTTTTTGGAATCAGTGAGTTATGAAAAGAAGCAAGCTACGATAACTATTGAAAATAACAATGTTTTAGTAGATTTCAAATTTGAAGAAGCTTTTACAGCAAACAGTCCTGATGCAATAGGATATTTTCATCATATACAAAGGTATCTGAAAGAATACAAAAATGTACCATTTGCAGCATTGGGACAAATAAGAAAAAATAGGAATACAGAAAGGTTTGAAGTAGTGGTATATGATAGTGAAAGTCTTAAAATAAATCGGATGACATTGCTTTCTTTAGCAGCTTTCTATGCCACAGATGGACTATCGTAAGTTAATTATAGGTTATAATCTTCAGGAGGGAATGCTTATATAAAGTATTCTCTTTTTTCTGGTGAAGGAATAGACAATTAGATAATTAATTTATAGTATTGTGAAACTATAAAATGATATAATGAATAAAAGGTGTGGAATGATATAAAAGCATATGTTTTATGGGGGGAAGATGATTGAAAGAAGGTCAGCGAGAAGTTAAAAGTGTATGGTCTATAGCAGGTATAGTAACTATTATACTTGCCGTATTAAATCCCTTTGTTATAATGTTAGTTTCAAACACAGGATTTACTGTAAAGCAAATTGATTCATTAGGTACCATAGGAGATTTCTTTGGGGGAACAACAGTAGGGTTGCTTTCTTTAGCAAGCATATTTTTTGTAATACATACGATCGCTATTCAAAGGGAAGAACTTAAATTAACACGTGAAGAATTTGAAACAGGAAATACTACAGCAAAAGTTCAACAAATAGACAATGCCTTTTTTAATATGCTTTCCTTACATCATCAAATTGTAAATAATATTAAAATAGATGACTATTATGATAAAAAAACTTTTACTGGTCGAGAAGCCATAGCTATGCTAACAAATATTTGCAAACAGAACATTGCAAAACATAACTATTTTTTACAGCAGAAGTCTTCACGTTTTAGTCATTGGAAACATGTTGATGAATTTGATGAAATATATTTAAATAAGCTCTTTGCTTGTGATGCCATTCTTAAACAAGAGGATCTAGACGAGGTTTATAAAGACTTTCATGACGAATATGGAAATGATATTGGACATTACATGAGAAACAACTATAGGATAGTAAAATTTATAGTAAATAATGTAGTTGATGATGAGCATGAACAGAAAAAAGTTAAAGAGAAGACGGGACGTGAACCAATAATAGGTGATAGAAGATATTACTTTGGTATGTTACGTGCCCAATGGTCGAATGCCGAATTTGAACTAATTCTTATTAATTCGCTGTATGAGAAAAATCATAAGTTTAAAAATCTGATATTGAAGTATGATGTTTTAGATATCGAGGATAAGGAAAATAACATAAATCCCGAAATATTTAAATTTAAAGAAAGCATGGACAAGTTTAAAGCATATAAAAGTTTAATTGAAGTCATTAAATCAACCTGTTAGTCACCGAGCAAAATTGTTCGGTGTTTTTTTATTTTTAAAAAAATAATATGTAGTCACGGTAGTGCTTGGAATTTTTATTAGAATACGATTTTACCAACTTTAATAAATTGTTCAATTCCATGATTTACGTCATACGCATGAGACTATATTATTGGCTAAAGGTGTGAAAGTGATTTCCGAACGGTTAGGGCATAGTAATATCAAAATCACATTAGACACTTATTCACATGTATTGCCAACCATGTAAGAAGATGCAGTTAATAAAATAGAAGAGATTTTGTAGGTAATGTGACCAATTCTATGACCAGTGGCTCTATAGAGCATGAAAGTAAACAAATAAAAAACACATCAAACGTTAATGTGACACGGTTTCTACAATTATGCCCCCGGAGAGGCTCGAACTCAAGACCGCCACCCTGTCAAAGTAGATAATCTTTTATGATTATAACAGATGATGGATGATAAACGTTGGTGTAGCAGTGCTTCATCGAATTAGTAAAGGCTTGAATAAGTTTGAGGTTGATATAAAATTGCAGCGTTCTGCCCCATTTCTGCCCCAAATCATAATGTGTCAAGAATAGTAGCACTAATACATTACAGTAGATATTTAATATGAAGAGAAAAAGGAAAATAAAAAGGTAGTAAAGTAAATAAGGCTTCTCAGTTATTTGCACCTGTTCTATAATTTGATTAATAATTTTAACTTATGAGTAATGTATTTCGTTTTAATATAGCTCTTAAGGGTGTTATGGCAGTAACAAAACTGATTTGTAATGTCATTTTTCGGTGGAGCATATAGAAAAAGAGAGTATACATCTGTATATGAATACTCTCTTTTTGTTTTCTATAATTTTGTAGAGCCTCGATTAATAGGGGCAAATCTAAGGTAGTGATTTTTTCAGTATAAAGTAGTTGCTTTAAATACTTTTTCTAATCCTTAATAATAGAATGATATTGTTTGCTATTTTATTTCTTCAAAATCAGGCTCGATGTCGAACATTTTTCTATGGTTTGTATTAGTCCACTGAAGGAATTCAATATTTAAATTGTTAGGTTCAACGTCTCCTATATATTCCTTTAAAGAAAATGTCTCTTCAATTAATTCTTTTTCAGTATTGATTGGGATAATAAAGATAATACTTTCTTCAACTTTAATGGTATCTGTAGCATAGTATTGGAACTTTTCATTCCTATCGTCATAACCTTGGTTAAATAAATAAACATCTACATCTGCATCAACTTCAATATCTAATGCAACAGTTAATTCTCCACCATAGAGTTCAATTTCAGCAACTTGTACGTTAAGGATATCTGAGGATACATTAGGATCAATATATCCTGCCATAAAGTAATCATCATGTATATCATCTGGTTGTTTATTTGAGATGAAATTTTGTGTTTCTGATAAAATTTGTTCTTTAAAATACTTATCAATCAGTTCTTCTGCGAATCCATTATTAAGTTCTTCTTCAATTTTTTCAGATAATTCTTCAGACAAAATAAGTTCATTTATATCTTTAAATAATTCCTTTACTTTTTCATCATTGTGGGTAAGGAAACCTTGTGTAGTTTTATATGGAATTATAGAAAGATCAGTATTAAGTTCTGGATGGAGATTATAAGGTTCGTTATTTGGAATGTCTTTTGCATTTTCATCGCCAAATTCATTTGTGTTATTGGAGAGAAAATAACAATTATCCAAGTTGTTATTTTTAATATAAACTTGGTATGAGTACCAAATAATTGCATCCCGAATTTCTTTCTTCTTATAAGGAATCATTTCACCGCTTTTGTTCTGTACTTCATTTTTTTTAATGAAAGGGCTTTTTTCATACATATCTATTTCAACGACAAATTCTAATACATCTTTATCAAAATCAATTATTTTAAGTTTTGCTTCCTCTTGAAGTTGTAGGTATTGATTCTCGAAGTCTTGTAATAAATCTTCAAGTTTGATGTCAATAGTAAAGTTCTGCTTATCTTCAATTAAGTATCGGCTTATTTTATTATGAATTTTATTAGCAGCTTTTAGTTGTTCTTCAAGGAAAACTTTATGGCCTCTTAGAACCTCCATATATACAGCTTTACTAATGAATAATGTAACATCTTCATGTTTTGCTAATCTGTTCAGAACGTTATTGAAACCTTTCGTTAGAAAAGGGTCTCTATAAATGATATTTGAATCAATGAATATGTTCATAATGCACCTCGATTTTTAATAGTTGTTTTATTTTGAAATTATATAGAACAAAAAATTACTATGTATCATTATCCATTATATCATCTCATAATACTGATTAACTTGTTATATTTGATTGCAGAAAAAGAACTATTAGAATTATAAAAGAAAAATTAATATGTAATACTTTTTTACATAATAAAAGAGTGCAATATACATTGCACTCTAATTTACTTTTGCTGGTTCTATGGAAGTAATTAAAGATTCTAATTTACTTGATGCTCCTTTGTCTGCCGATTGAAGTGAGTGGGTATAAATATCAATAGTTGTATTAATTCTTGAATGGCCCAAACGGCTGGAAATAAACTTCATGTTTTCTCCTGCTTCTAATAGAAGGGTAGCAGATGTATGGCGTAAACCATGAAAGTTAACATGTCTTAGTTCATGGCTTCTCGTAAATTTGTGCCACTTCTTTGTAATATGGCTTGGATATAAGGGTTTACCATGCCAAGAAGAAAATACAAAGAAATATTCACCAGCTTCCCATAGATCACCGCAAGATAACCGTTTTTCGTTACAATCATTTTTATATCTTTTCAGCTTTTCAACGAGAGAGGTAGGTATAGAGATCGTACGCTTTGACGTTCTCGTTTTCGGCTCTTTTATATAGTATTGACTATTTGCATATGATACTGATTGGCGTACAGTTACAGTGCCATCCTCAAGATTAATATCTTTCCATTCCAATCCTAATAATTCACCACGTCTAAATCCTGTCATAATGGCTAACTGGAATAGAATTTGATACATTGTTTCTTCTTGTTCCAAAAGGCTCATAATTTGTCTTGTTTCTTCTAAGTCATAAGGCTCTTTTGTTTGATAATTGTCTTTTAGCTTTGTAAGCTTTTCAGCAGGGTTTTTTCTTATTAACTGCCACTCATGAGCACGTTTAAAAATATTTTTAATGACACGTATTACATAATTAATAGTAGCGGGGGATAAAGGACCTTCTTTACCATCCTTACGAGTATCGTTTTTAAGGTGATCTGCAAGAGTGATTAAGTGCATAGGTTTTATATCTTCTAATTTCATATTCCCAAGAGAAGGTAAGATACGTAGCTTTAAATGACTGCAATACGTTTCATATGTTTGAGGAGAAAGGTTATTGATAGCATATTTCTTCTTCCATTCCTCAACAAAATCTTTGAATAACATCTTTTGCGGCTTTATATATTCACCTGCTTCTATTTCAGCAATAAACAAAGCAAGTTCTTTTTCTGCTTCCCGCTTATTCTTTGAAGATGCTATTCTCGAACGTCTGATAGGATTGCCCTTTTCGTTATATCCTACTGTTACACGTATACGCCAGTTAGTACCATGCTTTTCGAGAGAGCCTTTCATAAGTAAACCTCCTTTATTAATTATGGAATTATTTCTTTGCCTGTTCTTGCTCTTTCTTTCGTTGTCGTTTTAAACGTTGGTTATAGGTGTTTTCACATGTACTTCTTTTTCGTCCTGGTAATGGTGAGCAAAATTTTTGGCTACCATGTGCAGGCTCAAATAAATGACCACAGTTTTCGCAGTGTTTTAATTCTTTATTTTGTAATATGGCTTCAGATAATTGATAGTTTGCGACATCAAACAGGTCATTAAAAAGTAGTTCTTTTTTTATTTGGCCATTTACTATGGAAAAATTATCGTATCCTTTAGACCATCTATTTATTTTGTTTACATAAACCTCTTTTACCTTCTCTTCTGTAGAGATATTTGAGAATGTGTTATTGCTGTTTCTAAATTTATATGTGTCTGTATTTGTGATGCTTTCAATTTTGTCCTCTATATCATAGAGATCTTCGGAAAGTAATAATTCAATTAGTTTATTAATTGTATAGTTATTTTTTTCTATATTTGCTGATTCAAGTACTTTTTGGTGGTACCAATCTTGTTCATAAATAGCTTCAAAAAAACCATTCTCTTGTTTTAAAAATCCCCAGGTTTTGGTGCGACTTTGTATTAAATTTATCCCTAAATATAATTCTGTAAAGTTTAATGCAAGATTTAAAATATGGTTTTTATCAGTAATTAAATGTGAACCGTTGCTAGTTGTAGGTATACCAAATTCGTTTACAAACTTTAAAATAGATTTTTTGTCATCGACATCAATTTTTGCAATTTCTGCATAAATAACTTGTTCATCTGAAATAGGATTGAACGTTCTGTATGTTCCCTCTTTATAATCAGTTAGCGCTTTTTTTGTAGGAAGCACAACATCGTTTTTAATTTCATAATCAGAAAGAACTATAAAGTTAGTAGGAAATGAAATAATTTCATTCATATATATACACCTTTCTTGTACCGCGTAAATTTCGGGATATAAGTTGTAGACATATAAAGTATATCAAATTAAAATGAAAGTACAACAACTACAACATTAAATCTTGAAAATAAGAGGTACATGTGAAGGGGTGAAAAAGATTGTTTAAACGTAATGAAGATATAAGACAAATCAAGGGGAAAATACCAACATGGATTATAGCAGAACGATTAGGGATTCATGAAAATACTTTTTATCATTGGATGAGAAAGGAAATGAAACCTGAACGTAAGCAAGAAGTTATTGCAGTAATTGAAGAAATTAAAAAGGAGGTGAGTTAATGGAACGCTCTACACTTACAGCAAAAGAAGCAGCTATATATTTAGGTGTATCTTTAGACTTAGTTTACAAAGAAAGTATTTATGGTTCGCTACCATGTATTCGTATAGGTAGAAGAAAACTATTTCGAAAAGAAACACTGGACCGCTGGATGACAAAGAAAGAATTACAGTGTTTAGATGGACAAGCTACAAATCTATGAAAGGGAGAATAAATATGAATAACAAACAAAATACATTAACCGAACGGGAGCATAAGGTTTTATCACTTATTAGTTATGGAAAGGAAAATGCTCGAACCGTTAAGGATATTATTGCAGCGATTGGAGGAACTGATGAAGAGGTTAGGGCCACAGTAAGAAGATTAATTGAAAAGCATGGTTACCTAATAGGTTCAAGAAATTGTATTGGCAGAAGTGGATATTATCGTCCAGAGACAGCGGAAGAAAAGAAAGAAGCTATAAGCAAATTGGAGAAAAGGGCAGCTGAAATATTAAAGCGTGCTAATATCATGCGTAATTTACCGTTGGTTAAATAAATTAATATGAAAAGAGTGATAGAAATAAAAAATCCATACGAAAGCGCCAACTCTCATATGGACAACAAAAAATATTAAAATCAAATAGATTTTATCACAACTTATTGATAAATAATACATAGGGTGGCTTAAAACCACTTGAAAACACGGAATATTATGTGAATATAAGCGGTTAACTCATGAATTGAGCATAACCGCTATTTTTTAACCGTTATTTTGGCTTGAATCGTCTGGAACATATTCAAAAGGAAGGAATCCGCACAAGTTCTTTACAGAGATATTCAACAGGCTACAAAGAAGCGAATTAAATCAGATAAGTTAAGAGTTCTTTTAAGTGAATTAGAGGAAAGGAATTGTATTCGAAAAATTAAAGAAGGAAAAAAAGAAATAATAGTTGTGAATCCTCATTTAAGAAAAGAGAAATAAATTTTCTTGAAAATATTCCCCCAGTTCCCCAAAAAGGGTATGAGCCTTAGAGTACCAAGGGATTGCGGTGGGAAACGGCGGAACCCCGTGTTCCCCCAGTTCCCCACTTAGTAAGAAAAGGCGGACTAAACTGGGGGAACGGGAACAAGTGGGATTTAGAAGGGGAATACATTCAGTCTTAGAGCCACAAGGGATAAAGCTAAGTGGGGGAAGTGGGGGAACTTTTACATAAATAAATATAAAAAGGAGTGATTATGTGGGAGCCAGAAGTTTAGGTATCCAACAAACGGATATTGAACAAATGGATGGAAAGGCAAAAAGTATAGGTTTACTTGTAGGAATATCAGGTCAATTGTATTTTACAACGATTAGCCGCATATCCGATGTGTATATAGATTATATTAATGGCCACTGGATAGTATGGAGAGAAAAACATTATACGGGAGAAATAAAGCCAAGCGATGTGAAGGTGATTGCTAAGGCAGAGACTTTTGATTATGTGGTCATGAAAACCAAAAAATATTTAGAATTTATTAAGAAAATAAGATGGTAAAATATGCAGTCTATGAAGAGGGGGAAATTGATAGCAGAACAGAAAGAACAAGTTGAAGGTTCATGATATATCTATGTGATTGGTGGATACCTTATATCGTCATTTATGGATAAGGAAAGTGGAGAGTGACGGAGACATCCCAAAAGTATTGTGGCAAGTTAATACACGGAAATAGAAAGTAATAGGCGTGAGTGTATCTCATGTCTATTATTTTTTATAGTAGTTACTAAGGATATTGACATAGTAACTACATGGAAGGAGCATAATGATGTTTTGTGTGATACAAGAAATCAGTGTAAAGAAAGAATCAATCAGTCCCACATATAAGCAATTAGAAGTAACGAAAATGAATCTGGACAATGGACAAGTGTTATATGGCTATCGTACGGCGATACGGATTGAAAGGCCGATTAAGAAAGCCTACAAAATAAGTATTCATCATAGTTATAGAGAGCAGGGGAAAGTTAATAAGAAACAGTGGGTCATTGCTACTATGGGGTATTATGGCTTGTTAGAGTTGTGGCCAGGGGATTTTATTAACAAAACGAGATTAAATCAAAAGTTAGAAGAAATGGGAATCACAGAGAAAGAATTGTGGGATATGGTCTATGTTAAGTTAGAGCCTATCATTAATAGGGTAAAGGCTGAATTTGAACAAACAGAAGAATATAAGATAACGCGGGAACAAAGCGAGATTTTTGGTACGTATCGCAAGAAGAAGGTTGCCTTTGAAAGTAAATATGGACAAGGTTCTTATGATCGTTGCTATGACATCTTTGGACAAATGAGAAATAGGAAATATGGAGAGCATCTGCAAAATGAATATGAAGCAAGACAGGATTATCAGAAACGTAGTTACAAAGAACATTTTAATAGTAACTACAATAGATCGGATGACAGTAGTTATCAAAAGTCTTCAATTAGTAACTACACAGAATCGGAATGGAAGCTGCTTAAGAAATTTTATCGAGTATTAGCAAAAGAGTTTCATCCAGATATAAATAAAGATAGTGGGAAGGCTATGGTACTTGTGAATAAATTAAAAGAGCAGTGGGGGGTATAAAATGCTGTTAGGATGTGAAGGAACAGAATGCAGCAAGAGTAAGGTACCTTACTCTTGCTGCATTTTTGTGTAAGAAACTTGAAACAGGAGGAATCATTATGGCTGATAAACAAAAGGCTAAGGGTAAAAAATAATAAGGATAGTTTTATATAAAAGGTCAACATTATCACAAAAAATACTCGTTAACTTTTCACATTAAATGTAAATTCATAATCCCCGTCAATACTGTTCGGTTCACCAAATAGTTCTGTGTATAGACTAACCACTTTTGTAAACCCATTTTTTAATGCAAAGTTGTAACCTTCTTCAGTTACAACTTCCTGTAGTATTAATCGTTCAAAGCCTTTTTCTTTCGCGAATGTCTTAAACCATTCAATAACAATACTTCCCTTCCCTTGATTACTTGGGAAAATGCTTATTGCAGAAATCACCAAGATTGGATCAGGGGAAATCTCACTTCTAAGGTGAAGGGTGACCTTAGACTTTTTAGAAGAGACATCTAAAGAATATTTAGAAAAACCTTCAATGAATACTATTTCGTCCTGTACTAATTCTTCTAATAATAGTTTTAAAATTTGGAATTCTTGTATATGTAGAGGAATCTTGGGGAGTTTTTTTGAATCAGTGTTAATAGTATTTATCATCTTTTTTTCTCTCAAAGTAATCAAATCCTTTTATCATGTATTTTTTTCTTCATAATTCATATTGCTGAGCATGTTAATGTTTTAAAAGAATATATGATAGAGCTTGTCGTAGCTCCTTTCCAAAATTTTAGGGGAAATATGGTTTTTAAAGTAACGTTCTATGAGTCCTTATATACTGTACCTTTGCAATGCAGTACGGCATACTATTAATGCAATACTACATTGAATATACAAAACAAACAACTCAACTTAATACCTGAAAAATGTTCCATTAATTCTTCTATCCTGCTTTTGGGTGATTTCTATAATGGAAGTTGAAAATAATGATATAATTTATATATTCACATTTCACAGGAGATGAGTGAGGAGGAAAAAATGAACTTACAGCAAGCGAAAGAGCAGGTTGAAAAATTAAATGATTTTATTGAATTGGTTTTAAACTATAAAGTGATTTCTTTGGAAACAGCGGCGATATATGAGTATGCTTTAGATAATAATGTTTCGAAAGTAGCTGTTAAATTAAATGAACAAGGTTATATGATGGAAGGGGCTAGAGGTCCGAGAAAAATTAGCAGCAATGATGTATCAGATATATTACAAGGAGATGAATTAGACGATCTGCATGTGATTATAAAAAACATGTTTAAGAAAAATAAGCGAAAGGTGAAATAGTTCACGTAAAAATTGCTAAGAGACTAAATTAAAGACATAATCAATGGTTATACATAATGAGGAATCAAGTGATGGTCTCTATCTTATTTAAAGGTTAAAAAGACGAAAAAAGAGAGTAAGTAAAAGTACTTACTCTCTTTTTATTAATAAGTTTTTGACTTATCGATAACTACTCGTTTTACGTAGCCGTTACCTAAATTGACTACCGTTGAGTTATTTTCAAGGTTAACCGCTTGTTTAGCTTTTAATCGACTTTTAACTGTATCGTTAAGGAACGGATTGGCTAAATTTTCTCGCGATATAGTTTTTATTCCTACACTAATCTTTTTCATTTAACCAATCCTCCTTTTTATATTAATTATGTGTGGTTAGAAATCATTTTCGCTATTATATTATATGCATCAGCTTGTGAAGTGATACTTGTGTGTTTAAAAGCATGAATTTGCTGAGTATTTCCGGATGTCTTTAATAATTTCTCGCCTTTAGTAGACCATTCCTGCCCATTAAAGGATAAAATTATACTATCTTTAGTTTTTTCTTTCTCTAACGACCAAACTTCTGTTCGCGATTCGTTATCAATAGTGTATTCCCAATCTAAATTTTTGTCAATTTTTGATAAAGCATTTATTGTAATGAGAAGGTTTTGTGGTCGTTTGTCTGGATCCGGCTTCATCATATCATTAATGACTTTGATAAGTGACTTTGGTATATGTGGTAAGTAAAATTTTCGATTTGGAAAAGTTCCTTTTTTTACAGCGTCATCAAATGCATCCATAGAGTGATATTGAGTTAGTTGTTGCCTGAACACGTCATTACCATTGCACATTCTATATAAAGTAATACCTGATTGGTATATATCGGCGTGAAGAGTCAGATCCTGCTGAGTTATGGATTCAGGTGTTTGCTGTGGCATATATGTCATTTCAGGACTAGCAGTAGCATCAATATCAATATATTTGGCTAATCCGAAGTCGGTTATTAAAGCTCGATTGGAGTGATTAATTAATATGTTAGTAGGTTTGACATCAAAATGGATAAGCCCTTGTGTATGAATGAAATGTAGACCTAATAAAAAGTCTAAAGAATATTGAATAATCTCACGAACGGTTAAGGATTTTTGTTTCATAAGAGCATTGATAGATCCGTTCTTATAATGTGGCATAGCAATATATACATAATCTTCTTCTGATGAAGCGTAATTGATTTCAACAATGTTAGGGTGTGGATAGTTATATAAAATGTGAGCTTCTTTAAAGTATTCCTCTACTTTCATACTATCCTTCTTAATTCGTTTTACAACCAACTCAGCGTTTAATTGTGGGTCGTGTACGAGATGAACATCGGAATTTTTTCCTTCTTGTCCAATTTCTTTTATCGGTTTAAATTTAAGTTCTGTTGTTACTAATAATGACAATCAATTCACCTGCTTTTTAAAACAAAGTGGCAATGCCTGTTAAAATGGCTTCTCTTTGTTCTTTTTTATATTGAGACCAATCTGGTATTTCTAAAGGATTTTGTTCAGCATCAAGTACAGCCTTTATTTCTTGAGGCTTCGATTCTAATCTTTTGGCAATCGAGCTGATATACCCTTCAAAATAATTTTCAACTGAAGAGTTAGCTAAAAGTTCCAGTACTACACCTTCTATATTTAAGCGGAAAGGGTTTGTTCTTTGTGCGTTCCCCTCGTATACTTTCATACCAGCTTTTGTAATTCCATACTCTTGTATAATAGAGATGATTGTAGTACGAATAAAAGAAAGGGACCTTGGCACATCTAAAGCTTTGGGTACATGTATGCTATCAACTGTTAAGATATCTATTGCACCATTTGATTCAATAACGGAAAAGTATATGCATTTTGGGGCAACCCTTATACCTAATGTCCTCATTTAGAACCTCCAAAAACTAATCATTTTTTCATATAAATAGGTTGAAATTGTTAAAATTCAACATTACAAAATTTTAACATTGTTATTTAATAAATGTAAATACTTTCTTTTTATGTGGTGTTATATCGATTAAATTAGGGGGCAGAACATCTTGATTTTTAATCATTAAGGAACCTCTTTAAACGAATGGAGAACAGTAGAAAATTTGTAATAACAAAGGAGGTGAACCTGTTATAACAGGTTGAAAGTATCGGATAACTTGGATAAGAACATAGGGGGGCCAGATGAGCTAACTATTGATTTAAGAAAATAAATATAATGAAGAAAAACGAACAGTGTTTACTAATATAATGGTAATCAAAAAGAAAGGAAGATTCCTATAATGAAAATAAAAAACAACTTCTAATATATAGGCTTTATAAATAATAAATAGATTGTAATAGCTGCAAGGAACAGTAATATTATAGCTTTTTCAATAACTATATTTGGAGATATTCGAAAAGTAGTATTTTTGTATATAGGTAAAAGTGGATTTATTATTAACACAGTAGCTGTATATCGATATTGCCCTGCTCTATCTATTTTACTTTTACTTATATTGCGGAAATGTCGAAAAATAAGTGCAGCAGATCCCTCGTATACTATAAATTAAATTAGAGATAAGATTTAAAAAAATAGTTTCTGCCCCAAAAGAGCTGTTTCATCGCAGTTAATCAACTGTTATACATAAGAAAACCCCTTGAATATCAAGAGGTTTCAGTATGACCCCGGAGAGGCTCGAACTCACGACCTCCACCCTGTCAAGGTGGAGGTCTTTTAAATAATTTAGTCTTCTCTTTGTATTATAAACTCCCAAAACTTTTTTAATTCCTCACGCTTTTGAGGAGTCGCATTGCTTATATCTTTAAACCATTGATAAAGGTCAGGATCTTGTATGTCTGTAACTTGTCTTATTTCAGTTGTACCGAGGAGGTAATCAATTGATACTTCAAAGAAAGTGGCTAATTTTATCAATGTATTATAATCGGGTTCACGATTTCCTTGTTCATACATTGCATATGTAGTTCGGGCAATCCCTAGTTGTTTTGCCATGTCTTCTTGACGCAGTTTGCGTTCTTTTCGAAGAGTGTGTAGTCTAGTGCCAAACATATGCTACCTCCTTTTATGTGTTTTCTATATCAATTATAACGTCACAATTTGTAACATTTAACAAAGTACACGAAATGTGTAAAAAACATTGATTTCATACTTGTTATTATGTAATATAATCAATAGTTACACATTTTGTGACAAGAAAAGGAGGGGAATAATGAGGATATGGTTATTAGAAAAACGCAAATATAGAGAGAAAACACAGGATTATATTGCATATAAGGCAAGAATATCTAGAAGTATGTATGCAATGATTGAAAGTGGTGAAAGAAATCCAAGTGTTCCTGTCGCAAAGAATATAGCTAAGGCACTAAATTTTGATTGGACTCTTTTTTTTGAAGATTAATGTCACGTTTTGTGTAATTTAGAGCGTGATAAGTTATGTTTCTATATTGTTTTCCTAAAACGAAATAATTTATTAAATATTTTTAAGAAAATATTAGATAAGGGGAGTGTTTAAATATGAACATGAAAACATTTGAAATGCGTGAAAAACGATTAGCAGAACTACTAGGTGCAAAAGTACTGTGGGAATTTATAAGTGCTGTCACAGAGGAAATTGAAAAACAAGAATTAGAGTCTACACCAGGTTTATTAGAGGATCTATTCATACATGTGAAAGAAACTATTCAAATTCAAAATATGAATCAACGCATAACAAAAGCCCCTGCACAAACAGAGGCTGAAGGTATAAATAAAGATACATTATTTATGGAAGCATATGTAGAGTTAATCAATCATAAGTTTGTTATTTCTGAATTAGCTGTAGAGCTTTCATCTGTTCTAAAAGAATTAAATTGTTTTGTTCAATCATCTTTGCCACAGCTTCAAAATAAGCTTGACTCTCAAGAACCTCAACCTGCTTCTCTTTAGGGAGTGATTGAAGTATTCTTTACACTCATATATGTTATTGCCGGAGTCTTGGATTAATTTATTATATAGTATGGGTAGGAAATGGATTCGATAGTTTACAATGAATTATATTTTGCCATTTGCTGGCGTCTGATACAAATAAGACAGTAATTTTCGGAAGTAGTGTGATGTCGTTGTATATAGTGTGGGAAAATTTAAACAATCGATTTCGTCAATAATGATGAGATCAATCCTAAATTCATCTGCTTTTTTAAATGAATTTGTCCAACTATTTTCATAATTATCTCTTATTGCTAGATAACCATCTTTAGACATTTGAAGGCTGAAGCATGTATGAATAATCATGTCATATAACATTATTTGTTTAGCGATTTAATTTTAAAATTTAAAAGAAAGCTAAAATTTGTTGAAGGGAAGCCATTAACTAATTATAAGTTATAAATTTGAATAGTTGCTACAGTGATATAATCCCATATGGTATAATTTTCTATAAAAATATTGGAAAGGGTTTAAGCGATGGGACAATTTCAAAGTAATTTTCAAACGGCAGAACAAATCGCAACGCAAATGAGGAATGCTTCTGATATTATCCAAAGTGCGATAAATCGTTCTATAACGAAGGCGAATCGTACTACGCTAACTGTTAATTCCAAAGCACAAGAAGCAAATCAGCAAGCTTTAGATTTAACGAAACAATTTTGTGCCGCCTTTCAACAGGCAGTCGATAATATTCATTCGGTAGCTAACGAATTTGAGAGAATGGATAACGAACTTCAAAATACTTTTCGCTAATGTGACCACCTTCGTAAAGGTAAAACGATAGGAGGAAAAAGATGAGTCAAGATATTGAAAACCAAATCAAACAATTAAATCAAAAGTTACGAAGTGTATTTGAAGAACAGGACCGAAATCAATCCGCGATTCAAACTCAAGAGCAAGCAGAAGAGGACTTTTATGAATGGAAAAATCGGAATCGTCGTTTGTTTAACCGAATTTTAGAAAATTGGCATGGAGATAGAGAATTATCTCATTTTTTTACAAATATCTGTCAAGAAGCACAACACATTGAGCGGAAACTTACATTTGAATTCGAAAACAAAAAAGAAGTGTTACTTAAAGAAAGACGAGATCTTAGTGATTTAGAAAATGAGATTTCCTATCAGCAACAACAATTAGCAAGGGGGGGCAATGCATGAGTTTAAATATGTATTTGGGAGAAGTACAGAACCAGACTCAAAGCATGAATGCTGTATGTATGGCTACCATTCAAGGGATGGAACAAGCCATTCAGTCGATTGACGCTTTTGCAGGTGATACTGTTTTACAAGGTCAAACTTACGAAAGTGCAAGAACATTCTTTGTCCAAACCTTTCGCCCCTTGGCTCAAGGAATTATTTTTTTATGTGAAGAGTTAATTCGTCAGAATAATGCTTTTCCCAATGATTTCGAATCACAGGTAGCTTCAACTGATGTTATTGAACAAGAGTTGCTAGAACAAATTCGAGAAATTGACCGAATGAAAGCAAGTATGGAAGACATCAGTCAAGCTATGCCACTCCCTGGTATGGAAGCTATGGCGAATCTTTTTACTGTCATGAGGCAAAAACTGCAAAAAAAGCTAGATCATCTACATGAATTTAATCAAACATCTAGTAATAACTATAGTACAGCAATTCAATTAGCTGCTAGCATTGCTACAGGCCTTGCAGAAGTACAGAGTGGAAAAGGATTTAGTTCTGCAAGCGGCACATTTAGTACGAGAGAATTAAACATGGAATGGCTAACACCTATTCAAGAAATTATGTATGAACAAGCTATTCAAGATCAAATCAAAGAAATGGATTTAATAGAAAAACAAGTGGCTTTAAAGGCTCAGGAAGATAATAGATCATGGTATGAAAAAACAGCTATTGGTGCTTGGGAGTATTTGAATGGTGTTATCGAATTTTTTCAAGGTGCTGGCAGTGCAGCAGCGGAAAACTTTATTGGACTTAAAACGCCTGATAATGATAAATTAAAAAGCAAGATAACTTATCAAGCTGGAAGGCTTACTGGAAATGCTTTATCGATGGTAGGATCTGTTATAGAAATTTTTGAAGGTATTTCACTTATAGGTGGCTCTAATTTCTTAACCATCGTGGCGGAAATAGGAACCGGTGGATTGGCATCACCAATTGTTCTTCCATTAAATGGAGTTGCTACAGTAGCTGGTGTTGGTGTGGTTGGACATGGTGGATTTGTTTTACATAAATCAATTCAAAATGCTAAGGATACTCTTCAAAAATTCCAGTCTTCTTCAAATGGATCTGCTAGTACTATAAAAAAATCGTCACCTAAAAAAGTTAAAAGTTTAAGAGAACAATATTTAGGAAAGACACCTGGAAAGAAATCAAGAACGGGCCGTGAAGTAATAGAAAAAATGAAAAATGAAAATCCACCAAGAATTAGGACAACACGTGCCGGTAAAATGCAATTTAAGGCAAGTGATGGAGTGTGGTATGATCTTAGTAAATCAGATATGGCTCATCTAACCGATGCTGTCTCGTGGTGGAATAGTATTGGTAGGCATTATGGAGCAAAGTCTAAGGAAGTTAGAAAATGGATGCTAGATTCTGTTAATTATGAATTGGATCATTTTAGTTTAAATAGATCAGCAGGCGCTAAATTAGGTGAGAGATATTTGCCACCAACTAAAAAATAATTGGAGGTAAAGGGAATTGGAACTAGAACTAGATGACAAAATATACAATCAAATTGTACAACTATGTGAAGAGGGAGATATTCTATTTGAAGTAGAACAATTTGATCAAGCACTGGAGAAATATTTGGTGGCTTTAGATATGGTGCCAGCACCAAAGACGGATTGGGAAGCAAGTACTTGGTTATATACAGTAATAGGCGACACTTATCTTATTAAAGATGACTATGAAATGGCAAAAAGTAATTTTTATAATGCTTTAAACTGTCCAGACGGTATTTCGAATCCATTGATTTTATTGAGACTGGGAGAGAGCTTGTTCGAATGTGGAGAACTTGAAAAAGCTAAGGAATATTTATTAAAAGCATACATGCTAGAAGGTTACAAGATATTTTTTGAAGAAGATGATAAATATTTTGACTTGATTAAAGACATTATTTAAGGAGGAGCAATATGGCTATATTACAATCACCTTTAAAAGAGAAATTCGAAAGTCTCGTTAATCAGAGTAATGATGAATTTGATAAAGGTAATCATAATGAGTCTATTACATTATTAGAAGAGGCTTGGAGTGTATTGCCTAATCCGAAAGGTATTTATAATGAAAGTTATGATTTAGTGAATGATATTATTGATACTTGTTTTATTGTAAAGGATTTTAAGACAGCAAAAAAATGGTCAGATAAAATGTTTTTAACCGGATTTATGCGTATTGATACAGGGGAAAAAGAATTTATTTCAGGAAAAGTTGCGTATGAATTGGGTGATTTAGAAATCGCAAAAGAGTTTTTCAACTTTGCTAACAAAAAATCAGAAGGAAGATGTTTTGAAGATGAGGATGTTAAGTATCTTAAATTCTTCAAAAGTTAAGAGTGTAGGCTAGGTGGTAGATAGCTAAATATTTTCTGTATGACGAAGATGAAGAATAATTGAAATATAGGCGTGAACCTCGGTTCACGTCTTTTTTGCATTTTTTTTCAATTTCTCCGTTACCAAATCGACTTTGGGTCGGATTTAATAGTGTGAGAGACGAGTAGTAGCTGGCCATCTTTCTACCGGCGCTTCTTCCAAGATATACGAAAAGAAGTTTTGAAGCTTTTTTGTAATTAACGTTACGAAGCAATTCAGAGGTCGGATTTATACATAGGAAAAAGAATTCAATAACAATCGGAGGTAGTTACTATTGAAAACTCAATATCGTTAACTGTAAGTGACAGCGCTTCGCTGATACGCAAGAATGTGTCTATAAGAGATTCATAATAACGTAATCTTGAAAATCACTATAGCCTCGTTTATTTTGAGCATCAAGTAAACGTCGTAATTCATCTACTGTAAGTACAGCAATTTCCTCTTGTGGTTCGTCGGTTTGATTAAGCGCGTACACTTGGATGAAATCGGTGTCTGCATTACGGAATAAAGGGCCGGATGTGAACGTATGATAGCGTGGATGGCGGTTACATTCGCAGTTGCATTTTTGGTGGTGGTTACGTTTAGTCCGATAGCACTTTTTAGACCGTTCGTAATAGTAGTTTGACATATTAATTACGTACCTTCTTTTTAGTACTTGCTTTGCGGAGGGGGGGAGGATTGGGGCATGCGGCAGTGGATTTAAGAGGAAAGATGAATAGAGGTGAATAAGAAAACCGCCTATTACGGGCGGTCGCATTTTTAAATAGCTCGATTTCTTTTTATTTTTGCCTTTATGTATTTTATATCTTTAATAGTCTTATGAATCATCATAGGTATTAGAATGATCATTATAATACAATAGAATACATTCCAAGCGGTACCAATATATGTATCGTTTAGTCCTTTTATATTTAGCCAGTAATCCACTACCATCCCACCGAATAAAAGTGATAAACATAACGTGCTGGCATCTTTTTCTTTATTCCCAAGAAACATAATGAAAAACATGAAAAAGAGAGCAATAGGTGTATTGATATCATCAAAAATCATCATAGCACTCGCCACCTTTCAAATAAGAATATTGATACTAATTACATTCTATTATACGCAGGAGATTCCCAGTATTTTGTAACGACTTTAGGTATATTTTTATAATCAAAGTGATCGAATGTAATTTTATTAAAGTCATCACGAGTTATTTTTATTTTCATAAACGGATCACTAGATTTATTGTCATCTGTATCAGTCAGTTCATTCACTTTAATTAATATATTAGAATATAATTATAACAAATGAAAGGATATTATGGGAGTGTGAATTGTTTTTTTATGGACAAATTTGTAAGGGATAATGCGAGATAACAAAATTTTATACTTCGAATAGCTTGAATTTAGACCTCCTATCTGTCCACATGGTTCCCGACGTCAGAAAAATTCCATCAAAAAGCTGGCCTTATTCAGCATTCTCCTCATCTTATATTATAGTTACGAATAATTCTCTAATATCGTTTTAAAAAATAATCCGATACTTTAGCTAGTGTTTCAATATTGACTCTTTTAATATTTTCTTTGCACATTTCATTTACTGTAGAAGGATTTATTACCTTTCGTAATTCAACCAGATTGTTTTGAGTGGATCGTATTCTCTGTTAATACATTTTGTAATTTAAATTTTATTTTCCTCAATAACTTTGGTGACCAAATTACTGCATAAAAATAACGCTCTATTCGTTGATAGAACGCCATTTCATTGTATCCGTATGATCCCAGAGAGGATCAAATTCATGCCCTTCACCCATATGAAGGTGAAGGTTTAGTTTATTACTTTTCTTCCTGCATTATAAAATTCCAAAAACGTTTTAATTCTTCACGCTTTTGGGATGGAGCAAGCTTTATATCATTTAACCATTGATCTAGTTCTGAATCATTTCTTTTCTCTTCGGCATAAAAATCTCTCCCTAGAAGAAAATCAGTAGATACTTTAAAGTAATCTGCTATACGTATCAAGGTATTGTAATCAGGTTGACGTTCGTTACGTTCATACATACCAATTGTACTCTCACTTAGTTGAAGCGATTGAGCAAGTTCTTTTTGCGTAATTCCTTTTTGTTTTCTTAAATCACGAATTATATTTCCAAACGTTTTCATTCTATCACCTGATAATATATTAACACAATATGTGTTAATATATTAAAATTTTTAAAAATTGATAATTAATATCTATTGACAACACATTTCGTGCAGTTTATATTTTAAATAACAACACGAAATGTGGTTTTAGGAGTGAGAATGTATGAATTATGAAAGAGTAGCTGAAAATTTAATTAATCTAAGAAATGGGAGATCTAGAGAAGAGGTGGCAAAAGCAGTGGGAATCAGTATTAGTACATTGCAGATGTATGAAAATGGCCAGAGAATCCCACGAGATAATATAAAAATAAAATTAGCGAAATTCTATGGTGTTACAGTCCAAACAATTTTTTTTGATTCCGAACAACACGAAGTGTGTTGAATAATATTAGATTTTTAAGTTTATGTAGCGATTTTGTAGAAATGTAAGTTTAGAAAGTGTTTTGGGCAATTTTACATAAGAACATAACATTTTTATCATTATATATAAATTATAGGAGTGTATTTGCATGAACATGAAAACATTTGAAATACGTGAAAAAAGATTAGCAGAACTATTAGGTGCAAAAGTACTATGGGAATTTATAAGTGCTGTAACAGAAGAAATTGAAAAGCAAGAACTAGAATCTACACCAGGATTATTAGAAGATCTATTCATACATGTAAAAGAAACTATTCAAATTCAAAATATGAATCAACGCAGAACAAAAGCCCCTGTACAAACAGAGGCTGATGGTATAAATAAAGATACATTATTTATGGAAGCGTATGTAGAATTAATTAATCATAAGTTTGTTATTTCTGAATTAGCTGTAGAGCTTTCATCTGTTCTAAAAGAATTAAATTGTTTTGTTCAATCATCTTTGCCACAGCTTCAAAATGAGCTTGATTCTACAGAACCTCAATCTGCTTCTCTTTAGGGAGGGATTGAAGGATTTCTTTTATATCTTTACACTCGTATATATTATTCCTTGAGCCTTCATTATATAGTAAAAGAACAATTTGAAAATATGTTGAGATTAAAAAATGGTGCCAAGAAAGGATTGCTCATTTTATGCTTCTACAGTTCATACAATAAATTGATGAATTTCTAAAAGTGGAACCATATTTGGAAATTTAGGCTGATGGTGAGTGAAGTAAAGATGCTTGGTGTTGTGAAAAATTAGGTAGTTTAAAAGGGGATTTTTTATGAAGAATGAACGAGTAGTAACTTGTAATAAAAAAGGAAGTATTGCAGTCGTTACAATTCAAAATCCACCAGTCAACACTTTAAGTTTAGAAGTAGTTCAACAATTAGTAGATGTATTAGAGGAAATAGAAATTGATAATGATATTTCAGTCGTAATTATAACTGGAAGTGGAGAAAAGGCCTTTGTAGCAGGAGGGAATATAAAAGAATTTCCAGATTGGATGGGCAAAGGTGAAAAATATGCCGAGATGAAATCATTAGAATTGCACCAACCTCTTAAGCAACTAGAGAATCTGTCTAAACCGACTATAGCTGCTGTTAATGGGTTAGCACTAGGTGGTGGATGTGAATTAGCACTTGCTTGTGACTTAAGGGTAATAGAAGAACAATCTTTAATTGGATTACCGGAAATTACGTTAGGTTTATTTCCTGGGGCTGGAGGAACCCAACGCTTACCTAGATTAATTGGAGAAGGGAAAGCAAAAGAGATGATGTTCACAGGGAAATCGATTACAGCTAAAGAAGCAAAAGAAATAGGCTTGGTTAACTACATTACCCCTCGAGGAGAGGCGTTAAATAAAGCAAAAGAGATTGCAAGGGATATAAGTAAATTTTCTCTTCCAGCTCTCGCCTATATGAAGTTGGCAATTCGCGAAGGGGCAGCAGTACCTTTACAAGAAGGGCTTGAGATTGAAGCGCGTTACTTTGGAAAAGTATTTCAAACAGAGGATGTGAAGGAGGGGGTAAAGGCATTTATTGAAAAAAGAATGCCGCATTTTACAAATAAATAGAATGGGACGAAAAAAGTTATCCAGGTTTATTCTACACTATGTCAACATAGATGCTGTTTTTAAAGCTATTTATTTGTTTTTCGCAACACCTTTCAGATCTAGTTCGTCTAATAAATAGATTTGTAGTAGCATGTCTATTTCAAAAGTGAAAATAAATAAAAAGGCGGAGGAATAGAATGGAAAATGGTACAAATGAAAAGGAAATAAATCAAACGCCTTTAGTAAGTGTATTAATTCCTACGTATAATCGTCCACACTACTTTGAAAAAGCTTTATGTAGTGTATTAGAACAAACGTATCCTAATATAGAAATTATAATAGGGGATGATAGTACAAACGACGAAACAGAGAAAGTGTTACAAAAGTACTTGTATGATCATTCAAATATTATTTATATAAAAAATAAGTCAACTCTTGGACAATTTGAGAACTCACGTATGTTATTTCATAAAGCGAAAGGTGAGTATATAAATTTCTTAATGGATGATGATTTATTTCATGTAAATAAAATTGAAAAAATGATGAAATACTTTTTAAATGACCTAGATAATGAAATTAAGCTTGTAACATCCCATCGCCAAGTAATGGATGCAGAAGGAAACCTATTGCCAGATGTTTATGCAACGATGCGTTTATTTTTTACAGATACGATTATAGATGGGCTACAATTAGGAAAAATGGTGATTATGAATCAAAAGAATTATATAGGAGAACCGACAACGGTTTTATTTCGTAAAAGTGATTTAACAGAACCGTATGGTGTATTTGATAAAAGGCGGTATCTTTGCAACGTAGATGTAGCTTCATGGTTATCCTTACTGAGTAAAGGGAAAGCAGTATATATAGCGGAGACACTCAGTTACTTTCGATTACATTCAAATCAGCAGTTAAATGAATCTAATAAAATGATGGATGGGTTAGAGGATTTTTCTCATAGTATTATTATAGCTGGAGAAAAATATGGTTTCTTATCCTCCGAAGAGGAGTTAGACAGAGCTATTACAAATTTTCTAGACTATGCAAGAAGAATTGTTCCATCATCCATATTATATTCATTGGACTACTATCAACAAATCAAGCTAAAGAAAATAAATATTGAAAAGAAAAAACAGCGTATGAATATCAACTCGCACCTCCCAAAAGTCAGTATACTAATTCCTGCCTACAATAGACCTCATTACTTAGAATTAGCCCTCAAAAGTGCTTTGAATCAAACCTATGAAAATATTGAAATTATAATTTCTGACGATAGTACAAATGATGAAGTAAAAACAATGATCCAGCCATACTTAAAAGAACATAAATGTATAACATATGTTAAAAATGAAAATCCATTGGTGGCTGAAAATTTTAATCAATGTATAGAGCTTGCTACTGGTGAATATATAAATTTTTTATTAGACGATGATTTATTTCATCTTGAAAAGATTGAGAGAATGATGAAATACTTTTTTGAATTAGAAAACATTGCATTTGTGACGTCGTACCGTGAACTGATTGATGAGAATGGAGAAGTATTACCCCCCTCTACATTGAATATGAAAATTGCCACAGAAACTACAATTTTTGAAGGGGAAACACTAGGAAATTATATGTTGAAAAACTTGAAAAACGTAGTTGGAGAACCGACAACGGTTTTGTTTAATCGCAATTTTTTTGGAGGGAAATTTGGTTATTTTAAGGGGAAAGCGTATTCTTCTATTAATGACATTGCAACTTGGTTAGATATGATGAGGAAAGGAAAAGTAGTTTATATACAGGAACCTCTTAGCTACTTTAGACAACATAGTGGACAAAATCAAAAACAAATGTACTTTATATTGATGACAATTGAAGAATGGATTGAATTAATTACAGATGCACATAATAGTGGGTTTTTAAATACTGAACAAGATTATAAAGAGAGCTTATCTTATTGTTTGGAGAATGCGGGATTTATACTTAAGGATGCAGTAAGAAGTGGAGAACTAGATCAAATTTATAATGAAAAGATAAAAAGTGGGTTAATTAAACTAGTTACTCATATATTTGAGAAAAATATTTGTTATTGCCAATATTGCAATCAAGAATTTGAAAAATTTTCACCTTGGCCAGCACATTATGATTTTCTAAAATATGAATTTGAGATGTGGAATAAAGATACAGGTATCTGTCCAGTTTGCTATTCGATGGATCGTGACAGGTTGTATCGTGCGTACATTGAAACAGAAACGGATTTGTTAAGTAGGAATTATACTATGCTTCATATTGCACCTGAAGTGAAGGTAAGAGGATGGCTTAACCAGTTTAAAAACATTACTTATATATGTGGGGATTTAGAACCAAAGGATTCTTTAATGGAGGAAATTGATATTACGAGAATTGCATACGAAGATAATACCTTTGATGTTATTTTATGTAGTCATGTATTAGAACACGTGCCTGACGATGAAAAAGCAATGCGAGAATTATATAGGGTACTAAAGCCAAATGGATGGGGAATTATTCAAGTGCCAATCGCAATGAATGTAGATTTTATTATAGAGGATAAATCTATTGTAACGCCATTATTGAGAAAAATAGCCTTTGGTCAAGAAGATCATGTTAGGATTTATAATCGATCGGGATTTATTCAACGATTAACAGATGCGGGCTTTAAGGTGGAATTGTATAACATAGCTCAGAAACAAGGAATAGAAATTGCTAGGAAATTCGGATTATCTGAAACGGATATGCTCTATATTGTCCGGAAATGATAGAAAGGAATAGATGCATATGGAGAATATTCCTTTTTTACGTGCGTCAATTGTACCTGCAAACGAGTACTTAGATGAATTAGAGCGAATTGATATATCCCACATATATACAAATTATGGACCTATAAATCAACGTTTTGAAGAAACAATTATGTCTGAATTTTTTCAGAACAGGGGAGCAGTTACAACAGTAGCAAACGCAACGCTAGGGTTAATGGCGGCAATTCAATGTAAGAAAAGAAAAAAAGGAAAGTATGCTCTTATGCCTAGTTTTACATTCCCTGCTACTCCATTGGCAGCTATTTGGTGTGGATTGGAGCCTTATTTTATTGATATTTCATTAGATGATTGGTGTATGGATAAAACGGTACTTTTGGATAAGATAGATGAATTAAAAGAAGAGGTTGCAGTTGTTGTTCCATATGCAACATTCGGATCATGGATGGACTTGAAAGACTATGAAGAATTAGAGAAAAAGGGTATTCCGGTTGTTGTAGATGCGGCACCAGGGTTTGGATTAATGCATGAGGGTATACATTACGGGCAGAATTTTAGTGGTATGATTGTATATAGCTTTCATGCAACAAAACCTTTCGGAATTGGTGAAGGTGGCATTATATATAGCCATAATGAGGAAGAGATAAATCAAATTAAAAGAATGGGTAATTTTGGATTTGATCATAATCGTGAATGTACGATGATGGGGTTTAACTGTAAAATGACTGAATATGCAGCAGCTATTGGGATTACAACGATAAATAAATGGAATCAAAAAACGCAAGAACGAACTCGTATCTCTGAATGGTATAAACAGTTATTACAAAGTACGGGATTAATAAAAAAAGGCTGGCAAGTTCAAAAGACAAAAGCAGTTATTCATCAATTTATGCCTATCCTCTGTTCAGAAAAAGTTAACAATATGCAGATAATAGAAGAGTTGAAAAAGCAAAAGATAGAAGCTAGATCATATTTTTCACCATCTTGTCATCAACAAGATTTCTTTAAAAAATATAAGTCTACAGATTTAACAAATACAAATAAAATAGAAAAACGAATCATTAGTCTACCTTTATGGGAAGGAATGACAAAAGAAATCGTAGAGAAAATTATAATGTGTTTAATGCAGAAGGGGGTTTCCACAGATGAATAGTTTTTATAGTCAAGAAGAGTTGAGCGAAATTGGCTTTCTATCTGTCGGGGAAAATGTATTAATAAGTAAAAAAACCAGCATATATAATCCAGGTGCTATATCTGTTGGGAATAATGTAAGAATCGATGACTTTTGCATTTTAAGTGGCAAAATTACAATTGGAAGTTATTCGCATATAGCGGCATATACAGCGTTATTTGGAGGAGAAATGGGGATTGAAATGCATGATTTTGCAAATATTTCATCAAAAACAATTGTATATGCAGCAATTGATGATTTTAGCGGAAATACATTAATGGGACCGACTGTTCCACATCAATATAAAAATGTGAAAGCTGGAAAAGTTATTTTAAAAAAGCATGCCATTGTTGGTGCGCATTCTATTATCTTTCCCAATGTAGTAATAGGAGAAGGAGCAGCAGTTGGCGCGATGAGTATGGTAAAAGAAAGTTTAGATGATTGGTATACGTATGCTGGGGTGCCCGTAAGAAAAATAAAAGCTCGTAAACAAAAGATAGTAGAATTAGAAAATGAATTTTTAAAAAACATCAATTCATGAGTCTTTAAAAGATAACGCTGCAAATTATCTCAAAGAAATAAACAAAGACATGTGTGTATGAGGGGATATTATTTGATCACTAGTAGGTGGCAAAAAGTTATAGAACTTTACGGATAAAATTGTGATTTAAACCATAAATTTGCCGTTTCGGTAAGGTTATGGTTCTTTTTGTTTGTGGAAGAAAACTTATTATAGAGAGCACTACATGTCCATCACCACTAAGAAAGTCTTAAAGTAGACATGAATTCTTAAAAATGATACTACATAATAGTTACAAAATACCTTTGGATCGCTCCTGCTTTATATAAAAATAGTAACATACAATTGTTTATAATCTCTATTGCAAAGGAAATTGATGCATTTTGCTATGGGAAACTGGAATTTCTAAGTAACTTTCCTATATATTTAGGTTTTAATAGAGTGTATAGACAGCCCTTACAATTCCTTGAAAACAAGTAAGTAACCCTGTAATAATTGGTAAATCAACAATAGGCGGATGCGAGACACTAGGTGTCGTTATTGTTCATTCTCAATCATATTCTGAATAATTGAGTCTGTATCGGTCAGGACCATAATCTCAGCCATGTGTACTTAGAGGTAATGCTCCAGTTCCATGTCGTTAGGTAAGAATAATGTCTCCGGGATTTAAGATTAAAATAATAAATGTTAATATAAAAATGAAATGTTTACAATATACCATTAAATAACTATAAATATCATTAAGAGCTTAAATTCGGAAAAAAACTATCAATTTCAGATTCATAAACTTCAATTTCTTTAACTGCTCCAATATCTTCAGGAGAACCATCCCAAATATAGCCACGTACACTATTCATTCCAATATAAGCTGGACTAAACCAAAAATCCTTTTTTGATGTATTGTTTGTGACCCATATATATACCCAATTAAGAAAATAATTATAGAAATCTAAAGTGCTTCTAAATTTAAATTTCACTAATGGAGTATTTTTAGGTGGAGGATTATGCGGGAAATAGTTTCTCTGATTTCTTTGTTTATGCATTAATTCATTTATTTTCAAAAAATTAATCGAACTTTCATCCATATCTTTAACATCCCTTCTTAAATGAACTATTTACAATCCTATTTATGCAAAAAATATAAAAATGAAACTTGTATTTTTTATTAAAAGTTTCATTTTTTAATCATACATAGACAAAAATATAATTCTATTCATCAAGATTATCTACTTCTTGAAAATAAGTGTATTTTATATGAAACTTCAAGAGAATTAAAAGGTACCCTGGCGTATTGGTGTTGTTTAGTTGTTCTAAAAAATATAATAAGTGGCTGAGAGGAGTAAATAAACTTAAACTATAAATCAACGCATAACAAAAGCCCCTGTAAAAACAGAGGCTGATGGTATAGATAAAGATGCATTATTTATGGAAGCGTATGTAGAATTAATGAATCATAAATTTCTTATTTCTGAATTAGCTGCAGAGCTTTCATCTGTTCTAAAAGAATTAAATTGTTTTGTTCAATCATCTTTGCCACAGCTTCAAAGTGAGCTTGATTCTCCAAAACCTCAATCTGCTTCTCTTTAGGGAGTGATTGAAGTATTTCTTTTATTTCTTTACACTCGTATATGTTATTCTCCGAGTCTTCGATTAATTTATTGCGTCGATTGGTGTATTCAAGTGCACCTAAAGTCGCTAATGCGCGAGGATCTAATCCTAGAATTTCCATGTATTCCTCTCCTTTCCTCTACAATAATTCGATAGGGAAAAGGAGATTCCTTTAATAATCTGGTAGAATTTTTGAGAATCCATATAATATGATGTTGATTAGTGGAATGTTATGTAGCAGGGATGCAATAGAAATAGATCTGAAAGAACTTCTAAAAAAGACGAGGAGAAAAGGAAATCCATTAATTCTCACTCTTTTTCTTAAATGTCCTACATATAAAACGTTTGTTTCCTTTTATCATGAATTTTATATTGGATTCTTTGAGGAAGATCAGGTAAATATATGGGATGGAATATGAATAGATAAACGAAGCTGAAGGGAAGTGTAACCGTCAGAATTATGGGGGATATTAAGGGGGATAATGTAATGTGTTTTAAAATGTTTAAGAGTGAGAGGCTATGTATCACTCGTTACTTAAAAAGTAAAAGATTAGACATTTAAAATAGAGATAGGTGTCTAAGTTATTTGTATAGATGTTGAGCGTATGAAATTAAAACATGATGAAATATAAGGTGATCTTTAGATAGGTTAAGCAGAGAAATATGGCATGCTGAGAAAGTAGCTAGTAAATTTGAGAAAGTTAAATTGTGAAAGGTCACACTTATGTTAACTTAGATGTCTATCACTAACTTATTCTGTATAAAAACTAGCTGCACAAAAGTACAGCTAGTTTTCTTCACAAATTTATATAGCTTCAATGACGAATTGAGATTGAGGTATATATAGTAATTGAGCTGTTAAGGAAGTTGTTGTATTAGCAAATGGGTATGCTCCCTTATAAAGAAAATTACTATACACTATTTCATTCATTTCATAGGTCGTACACAGTTTTTTTAGGATTTTTTGAGAAATTTTATTTGTACAAGCAGCAATAAAATCAAAATCTCTTTTACTTATTTCTTGAATGGCATGTGAAAGCAGGGTAGTGACTATACCACTTCCCATCCAATCTGGATGACAAGCGCCCATATCTAGATAGACCAATTTTTCTTTATCTAAATGAGAAAACTCAATAGATTCTGTCTCTAATGTATCTAAAAGTTGAAAAATAGGTTCCATTTGTGGGCATAGTTCATTCGCTTTATCTGCATCTATTAGTGGCTGAGTTACTTTTTTTGTTAAAAGAACCCCAACAATTTGAAAATTTTCTATTGCTACAAATGACATAGCTTGAGATACAGCTTGTTTCATCATTTCTTCGCACATTTTGTGAAAAGGAGCAAAAGGAATTTGTAAATTGCTTACAAGAGGTTCATTATTCACAAAAGAATGTGCAAGTAAATGTGCTGCGTCTTTCACGTGGTGTGTATCAAGTAGCTCAATATTCATATGTTTTTCCTCTTTCCTGATATAGTGAATAGTAATTAAAAGGATTAAAAATTTTATTTCATTTGGTTAAGTTTAACTATTAAAGCGCTAACAAATATGGTTATGAAACATATGAATGAATCTGTTTAGTAGCAATCGAAATATGTTTATAAAGAAATTCTACGATCTCATCTATACATTCAACAGTTGTATATGGAGAGATAGAAAAGAATTTTAATGTAGAAATCGGATTTCTATCATAACTGTTTATTACATCTACTACACAAGAACGAGTTGTATCACCAAAAAATACTTGATCGCGATTTTTTCCTAGGTAATTAAATAGTTCTATATTTAATCGGTTTGTATCCTCAATCTCTTCTTTTGTTGCAAGGCCTATTCGTTCTATTTCCCAATTTTCTTGGCCATCTCCATTCATATAGAAGCGGAAAGTTGTAATTGGTCCATATGTAAAATCGTTTGTGATTGCGACTTGGGGTAGGGCCTTGCGCAACTTCTCTCTAAATAATAGATTTACACGAATATAATTTGCTAATAATTTTTGATATCCTTCAATTCCAAAGGCTAATAGATTGATATACATCGGAATAGCACTACCAGCTCGTGAACATTCTAAGGTATAGCCTGTATGATAACTCCCATATGATCTATTACCAAGATAAGGTGTATCATCTTGATCAATGTCCATCAGTTGTAAATCAGTATGATTTTTTACGATTAGAATACTTGAAGCATAAGGTGTTTGTCCTAATTTATGAAAATCAAAACATACACTGTCTGCAAGGGACATATATTGCATTTTATCTTGTACGTATTGTAAGGCATTTTTCACATTAGGTTCAAATGCGAGTGGATTTTCTTCAAAACTATAATTATTAAAGAAACTATAGAATCCGCCCATTGCAGAATCAGCATGGATATAAATAGGTTTTAATTTATATTTTTCCTGTATTGTTTCAGCACTCTCTTTAATTTTCTTTATATCATCAATGGTAAAAGTATCTGTTGACCCCATAGTAGCTAGAATATAAAGGGGGATACCACCATTTTTAATAACTTGTATCATTTTATTCTCTAAATCTTCTATATCCATAGAGTTTGTATAAGGATCAGTTTTCACTTTTATTAAGTGATTTGACCCAATGCCAGTTGCTTCAGCTGACTTTAATAAACTATAATGTGCATTTTCAGAAGCAAAGCAATATACATTTTGTGGAGCACCATGTTCTTTTGCTGATGGGAATTGTTTAGAAATTGCTAAGCGCAAGCTCGAAAACACGCATCCTTGTCCACCCCATGTTGTATAGCCGCCACTGCTATGTGGATTATAACCTATCAGTTTTGAAAGCATGGATACCACTTTTACTTCTGCTTCTGCTGCCCCTGGACCATATACATCCCAAACACCATTACCATTTAAAAGGGACATGGTTATTACACCTAATAGTGAAGGTATACTTGGTAGTGGTACAGCGTTAGACAAGTAATTTTTATTTGGATAAGGATGCCCATTCATAAATTGGTTTAGCTCTTCTATAACCTCGGACATAGTGATTCCAGCTAGTGGAATATGACTTTGGTGAATTAAGCTATTGTAGTATCCTTCTGATTTTTCCTCACATTTACCTAAAGTAGCTCGCTCTTCATTTTTTAATCGGTCAAGATTTTTAATTATTTTCTGCATAGATTCTAATAAAAGTTGTTGTTTTTCTTCATTTCCGTCAACGCTCGGAAATAGCTTTAAAATATCTTGCATGCAGTCACTTCTCCTTGTGAAAAACTGGATTTTTATTTTACTTGGTTAAACATAAGGGTATAATAATTTTTAATTGCCCTTTCGAATACTTAGAAATGAGGAGCTATTTAGAAAAAAATGTAATTCCATAAAAAATTATATGAACTATGGAATTTAAAGTAAAGAAAAATTTTTTGATTTATTTTAAAAAAAGTAATTGCGAGATAATAAAGTTTCTAAAAATATTTCTGAATTAATTGTTTATTTGGTTTGCATGTTGTCCTAGCATATATTCAACTAGTGTAGTAGATATTTTAATATAATGTAGAACGTATTATAAGGTAGTTGAATAAAAGGGCTCAACTACCTTATAAACTGTAGATATCGTAGGGAAAAGATAAAAAAATTAAGGTGAAAGTGCTAAAAGAATGTTCTAGTGGAGAAGAAGTAGTATGTTTAATTGCACAACAACAGATGACGTAATATTTGGTATATTGCTTTTAGGGACGATCGCAATTGCAACCAGATACACAATTAATCAAATACAATAACGTACCTATGAAAGTAGGTGCTTTATTCTTTGTTATATAGAAATTATACATTAATTCATATTTAAACCATTGAAAAGAAAAAGGGTAATGATTGTTGTTTTACTGATGAGACGGATGGATAACCTTATGTTTAATAGTTACGTATAGCTATATAGTTGTTTTTTAGTAAGAATCCTATATTATTCTTTATTTACCTACACTTATACTGTTACTACCTTATTAAGATATCACCATTGATTTAAAGTGGTATATATAAAATAAATAGTTGAGATTTTTCGGAAGGGGAGACGAACTTTCATTTTTATGTATGAAATAACAGAATTTTCAAATATCAATACTTCTTATGTTAATATTTGGTATATAATGAAATTAACCCGTGGTCAACATGTTTGCTCCGATTCAAGTTATGAGATAGTTTGTTTCACCTTTTGTACATTATTTGAAAAAGAACTTGTAGCGACTCTACAAGTTCTTTTTCCTTTTCCTACATTGTACTCTTCAAGTTATAGCAAGAGTAAAATAAAATTTATCACATAATTTAAAAATGACTATTTAATTATCCATTTTCTAAACGCATAATTATTTTGTTACTGCTCTGTAAACATTTAGACTTTTTGGCTTAAAGTTTGTATTGTTATCTTGCTTATCTACACCATTCTTGTAAAGGAATTGAACCGCTTCATATGGTTTATCTTTAAAACCATATTTATCAATTATTAAGGCTAATGTCGCCGAAACTTTAGGAGCTGCAAGCGAAGTTCCGAATTTAAAAGAGTACGAACCTCCTATAGTAGTACTCATAATATGTTCCTTTTCAAAAAGTTTGTCCTTAATCCAAGTTTCCGGACCATATTGACTTAATAATCTTAAATCACCACCTGGAGCCGTTATATTTGTAAATCCTTCTCCAAAGTTGGAGAAAACTGAAATTTCATTTGATGGTCCTGTTGAAGATACAGTGACTACGTCTGGTATACTTGCAGGAATATCCAATACATTCCCTTCAAAAATTATATCCTTAGAGTCTAAATTCATTTTAAAAAATTCATTCATTTGATTATTATCCTTTACATTTAAACCATCATTACCGCTGGCCGCAACAGTAACACTCCCGAGGCTTTTAGCATAATTAATAGCTCTTTTATAACCTTCAATTTCCGCAATATCTCCTACATATTTCTCTCCATTTAATAAATATGTTCCATCCAACAAATATGTTCCTAAACTTAAATTTATAACATCAACATCATCTTTTGCTGCTTCTACAATACCCTTCATTATCCAAATTGACTCGCCTCCTAATCCACCAAATACTCTATACGATTTAATACCTATTCCTGGAGCAACCCCTTTTAACAGTCCATTTGCAGCGATTTGTCCAGCAACACTGGTACCATGGCCCAAAATGTCATTAGTGTCATGCATATTTCCAGTTTCATTCGGTTCTCTTCCTCTTAGTCCATTTCTTGGAACTAAATTTTTAGAACCAAAAACGATATTATTTTTTAAATCTGGATGTTCCTGATCCAAACCTGAATCTATAATTCCAACAGTTACATTTTTGGTTCCAGAAAATATTTTATAACTTTCACCATCATTAGTAATTTTTTTCATATCCCATTGATAATCCCATTTACTATTACTTAACTCGCCAATATTTTTATCATAAATTGGTTGTTTATCACTAACCCTTACTGAGTTGCTAAAATTTTTAATAATAGAGCTATGACTGATTTTTTTCATATCCTTCTCTTTTACTTTTACCTGCAAAACCCCAATTTCCTTAACAGAATATAAAATTTCTCCATTATATTTACTAATTAATTCTTCTGCACTTTTATAG
Organism: Bacillus sp. JAS24-2; assembly: GCF_008274905.1. NCBI lineage: Bacteria > Bacillati > Bacillota > Bacilli > Caryophanales > Bacillaceae > Bacillus > Bacillus sp. JAS24-2. The sequence continues at coordinate 478,555 of NZ_CP031069.1, read as the reverse complement.
TTCCCATCCTCTTTTAATAAAATTGTATAATAGTTTTCTCCATCCTGTTCGGCATGGACTAAATCTACGAATTGGATCATTGACAATAAAATAAAGAAAATAAAAGTACATTTTAAAAATTTCATATAACAACCTCCTCAATCATTAATGGATTAATAAACTATTAAAATAATAGAAGGACAGCTAAACTACTAATAAACTTTTATGACTTTAAAGAACTAATAGAAATAACATCATCCTTTCCTTAACTATCTCCTAACTTAACTAAAACATAGATGATCAAAGGTTAGTCACAAAATTTTAACATATGTAAAATTGCATATTTAAATAATTATATTGGATTATATTGTATAATTCTAATCAGAACCTTCGGAAATGAATAAAGGTTCTGATTATTTAATAGGAGGGATTTTTATGTTGAAGAAATTAGTAATAGGAGCTGTATCTACTGGTATTATGTTATCTGGTGCTGGAGGTGTACTTGCAGCTGAAAAACCAGCAATGGTCAAAAATGAAGTATCAAACTTTGTTCAACCAAGAGACACTACTGTTTCATTAGGTCTTAATAGTACTTACTATATGACTGGTTCACGTTTTAGCATTCTATATGGAAGCAACGTAGTTTCTCTTTCCGGAAATAAGGTCACAACTATAGGGGAAGGGACAGCCCAAGTAGCAGCTTACAAATCTAATGGAGATTTAAATGGTGTATATACATTCGTTGTAAAACGTTAATTTTTTCATTTCTTTATCTATACTTACAATTTTCATAGTTTATTGTGATATAGATATTGTTTTAAATTGTTTGTACAAAATAAATAATTATTACTTTTAAGGAAGAGAAATAATATATTATCTTCACTTCTTAAATAGCGTAAATTTAAAATAATAAATATTAGAAGTTGTTATAAAATGAAATTAAATCTTATCAATATGTTTTCCACGCTATAAATAATGAGATATTCTATGTATCACATATATTTGCTTTAAACCAAAAAGAACTTGTAGTAATCACTACAAGTTCTTTTTGGCTTTCTTGTTGTATTAGAAAAGAGTCCCTCTAAATATAGCAGAAATAATAATGAAGTGTTTATTTCTTGTTTGCTAACTCAAGCTGTGTATATTTGAATTTCAGTAGGTTTCATTAATAAAAATAGTTTGGACTATAGAATAAAACATTAGATCGTTAAAAAATAAGCAAAAAGGGAGGAGCCACCAACATTCTTTCCTTTTTCCTGTAATTAGGGTTTCTATATTAATGAATATAGAAGATTATAAAATGTTGGATGCAACAGTTTACACTCAAAATTATGATTTATCATATATAGTGAAGAATACAAAAACTCTGTATAGGATGAATTTAATCCTAATAATTTATTTATAGTGAATTAAAAACTTTAAAAACAAAAAGGTTAATTTTATCAATACCAGTCTTTTCTTTTACATATTAAAATGGAAGCACCCTTTCAATGTATACTGACCCCTTCACAAATTGTGAAGGGATTTTTTACCAAACAGGTTTTATCATTTTAGCCAATTCATCTCCCACCTACTCACTTCGCATTCCTTGAAGAAGGAGTCTTCTTGGCTAATATGATAAATTAATGAGATGGAATTAAAGTTTCAATGAGGAGAGTAGCATCATTAATAGTAAAACATGTTTTAGCTACTACAAGAGGAACTTTGATCAGATGTTATTGAATTCAAAGAAGCTAAAGTATGAAAGATGTAATTTATTTTTGCTTCTATATTTATTATAATTTAATCCATATAGAAAAGTAGCTGCAAAGTGCAACTACTTTTTTTACAAAACCATTATTATGCACATAACCTCTTTAGCGTAAACTTGCGCTTAAGGGTACTTGAGAATAAACTGTGAAATTGTTACTATAAGTACCGTGTTTAGAAAATGAGGAAGAAATTGAACCGTTCCAACTTTTGTAGGTAGATCCAGATGTATCTGTTCTTAGAAGTACGTTTGAAAAGCTGGCCTGGCTAAAAGAATTACGTCCAGTATCTTCCACGCCCTGAACCATTTTTACTGGTTCGTATTGAGAAAATGAGCCATATACAGGCTGATTTGCATATCTAGGGCTTCCATTTACATACATAGTAACCGTACCATTTCCGTTATTAATTATTTTAAGGTTTACTCGATCACCATCTTTAATTGATGTATCATATTGTGTGTTCCAATACTTACTGTTTTGACCGGATTCATTATATCCTGAATTAAGAAATACTTTATATCCACTTGATGTTTTTGAAATACCGCCTTCAACTTTAGATGCTCCAATACCTAAATACCAATTCACATATCCATCTTTGACAACAACTGATTTTGGTAGATTTATATCAGCTGCAATACCGGTATAGTTGCCATTTGTAACACTTTTTACAGCACCTTCTGTAGCTGCAAAACTTGTAGTTGAAAACATTGATAGAGAAATTAGAAGTGAACCGACTAGATACATCATTTTTTTCTTACTTTTCCTTAATACTTGATTCATTTTAAATCCCCCTTATTTTTAATTATTAAAGTGTATTGAAAGTTGGCCAACTAACTACGACTTACAAATCAAAGATACATTAGGTTTAATTTAATGTATATATTTTCCTGTCATAAGTCATTGAAATGTCAAATATATTAGATGTTTTATATTTATCAATATAGGAGGAGTTGACAGAATAAAGTGTAATATCTGTTTAAAATTAAGTAGGTTTTGTTAAAAATACGATTAAAGCTTATAAATGTGTTGGGTATAATATGTATTACGATTCATTTAGGGGAGATAGATATGGGAGGAATACAGTAGATTTTTCAAAAGATATATCTGAAATTTTGAGAAAGAAAATAAAAACAAATGAAATAAATTAATTGTTTGTGTTAAAGAATTTATTGGAATAGTTCGTAGATGAAGGGAAATATATGATTTAAAGGTCGTGGAATTCCTACATAAAAAGAAGAAAGGGGGTCCAGCTATGGAAAAAACAAGCTCAAAGTTAGATAATGCAGCTATTGAAGGGATTATAGAGGCATTAAAAGATGAAAATGAATGTTTACGTATGGAAATCGATTATTTGAAAAAGTTAAAGGCCTTAGTTCAAAAAGAGAAGAGATTACAGTCCTTTCCGAACGAGAAAGCCCATCGCCTTTAGGTATCCAAAGGGTGGGTATCATTTTGCGATCTTGTAATCTAGCTAATACATTGTAAGCATAATAAATGATTATAGAATTATGATTTTTCTAAGAAGTAGATTTAAATCTTATTAACTAGAAGTATATATACGAGCATCCCATATTTGGTGATAGGATGCTCGTATTTTATCATTTTAGCCAAGAAGACTCCTTCCTCAAGGAACGCGAAGTGAGTGGGGGGAGTTCAAGTATAGAAAATCTCGTCTGCTTTTAGTATATCTTCCTACGTACAAGTATAGTAATGTGAATAGCCCGAAACAAAACTGTTTCGGACTAGGGATTCAATATTCATCTGTTAAAAGGTTGAATTTTCTGATTTTTTAAAGCGAGAAAAATGTATGACGTCAATCAATAGATACTTCTACAGAGACACTAGGTATTGTTGGTGCGGGTGTATCTCCACCATTAGTAGAAGATTGTTGAGGTGCATGTAAACTATTCATGCTATATGCTAATGCACCTATTACTACCATACTTAATACAATTTTTTTTATTTTTTTCATTACTTTAACGCTCCTTTTTTCAAATGTTTCTTACCAGCATTACTGCTAATGTAGAAATATTTGCTCGCCTTAACATGGTTATCTGTCTCATAAAATTGAATTGCTAAAATCTCTGCATATTCTTTTACACAATCCCACATTTCTTCTTTTTCAAAATAAGAAATTGCATCTGTAACTACTTTTTCTAGTTTAATTCTAGGTAATTCTGCAAGTAGTTCATTTAAAACTGCGAAACGGTGCTTATATTCCTCATTTCCTGCTTCATTCGTATAGTTTATTCCTTGCTTGATATATGCTTTAGCTGTTTCAATGCCTTCTAATTTATAATATGCTCTTGCTAAGACAAATAATGCTTTAAAATGATGCGGTATTTTATTTATAATTTCAGAACTCTGTCGGATCGCCAATGGATATAAATCTTGAATATTATATAACCAGCCCAAATTGTAACGTGCTCTTAATAATAAATGTTCCTCATCATGCTTATTAAAAACATCAATAACCGTATTGAGACATTCTTCCGCTTTTTCAAATTCTCTTAGATCTATACAGGCTAAACCATATACATTGTCGCATAAAGCAGTATTAATTTCATATCCTACATGGTTCAAATATATTTTTTTGGCTTTTACTACATGTTGAATCGCTTCAAATGGTTGATAAGATTGATAACAGTAAGTTGAAAATCTATACTCAAACTCGGCCTTTTCTACTTCATCAGGCATATCAATTAAAAGCTCTTCCGCCTTTTCATAGTGTGTTTTTGCTTCAGTATAATTTGCTATAATTGTAAAGTGGATTGCCTTAAAGAAATGATAATAATAAGCTAAAAATAAAAAATCCTCTTCGATATTAGGGAGTTTTTCTATATTCTTAAAGGAATCTTTTGTAATACTCACTCCATCTACCAAGACTTTATATCTGAAATCCAGTAGTGAGTAATAAAATGATAAATATGGATCAGTTTCTATTACTTTTAAACTTTCCTTTACTTGTAGATATGTTTGTTTTGCTTCTTTTACATGATATAAACGAATTTTTTCATACCATTCATTTAATAATTCCATCAGTTGCATATTACTTTTTTCTTGAACAGTCATAATATCCCCCTTTTCTCTGTAAAGGCTTAATCTGATAATAACAGGAAATAGATAGTTTATATTTAACTACGATTTTTTTCATGAATAATAAGAATATTCTGAATAATTAAGATATCTTTATTCTGTCGATATAGTCAATTTGTTTTAAAACAGACCGTCTGTAATAGGCGGTCTGTTGTTTGTTATGGTTGGCAACTGCTATTCTTTTACTCATCTCATATTATATTTAGTTTAAGAATTGAGAATAGAAGAATAGGATTAGAAAAATTAATGTTTTTCCAAATAATTTATTGAATAGACTTAAAGGGATAAACAGCTCTCCTATGGTAAGGCTTTTGAGTTTATTCCTGTTTGTTTTTTTTAACAATCCTTTAAATGTTTGGAAGTTTATTTTATTAACGAAAGACCAACTTGGCATAGCTTTTGTATCTGAATCTATTTTGAAAATGATATGGATACTATGTGTATGAAAGCCGCCTATACTTAAAATAAGCATAAATCCTAAAATAATGAACCAAGTCATTTTCTAGCACCTCCTTCAGTATTTAATATTAAGATATTAATGACGTTGAGGAAGTGTGCTATTGTCCATGAAAAATATTGAGAAATTGTTGAGGGAACGTTGAGAATGTTGCAATGCAATTGATCGCAGCATAGTTAACTATGCTTGTCCTTGTTATATTTGTAAAAAAAGGAAAAGAGAACAGTTGCGTAGACTGTTCTCTTAAGGAGCGGAAGCGCTGAACATTTTGCAATGACAATGATTCAAGCCTTCCAATTATAGTGTGTGCAAATCGTTACAATTCATACATTAAAATTACTTTATTATCGAGTGAGTGTATTAGAAAGTACAAAGAGCACTTTTCAAAAGTGCTCTTTGTAAGGCGTACATTAGGACTTGAAAGAGGCATCATTGCAATTTGAAAGGAGATATCTATATACAACATATGAAGATGATTTGAAAAGGTGACGATAAAAACAAAAGAGCAGTAAGGATGTACGAATTGCTTAGCTTCAGGGGAATTGGAGAAGGGGGGATTTATATTGTTAGGGAGATTCTCAAATGCTATTCTACTATAATATTGATAAACTATGCAGATGAATAATAAGAATGAAATTGTTAATTAACGGAAAATTCTGTTAAAACTTTATAAAATTAAATAAGTTTACAAATATATCCATAAAAGGTATGGTTAATTTATGTTAAAATTTTACATAAGGGGTGGTTATGTGAAGAAAAAAAGAGATTTTCTTTTTAAGTTTGTGTCGTCGTTAGTATGTGTAATTTTTATTTTGCAGACATCCTCAGTAAGTTTTGCAGAAAGCTCTTCAGAGCCTTTAGCACCTACTCATGTTAATAGTTGTGATAAGCTATTGGACAGTGTTTCTGTTGAAGAGTTTGAGAGGACTGTATCGTTGGAGAATAATACTGAAACTATTAAAATTACAAACCAAGACATTGTTAAAAAATATATAGAAGAGAATGATTTTGAAAAACCATCTAATCTTATACCAGCTGAACTTACTTTTGTAAGGTCTCTATCAAACGAAAATAATCAAAATAATTACTCGCAAAGTTTAGCACCAGCTTCATATTATCTTAAAAATAAAACAGCTACTTCAGCTTGTGGAAGTTCTGTATTAAAAAAAGTAAGTGGTAATTCAGGTTCTTTAACATTAAGTTTTTCTTCAAAAATTGCTGCTTCATGGAATGCAAGTGTAGGTGTAAGTGCAAGTGTGGTTTCGGCAGGAGTAGGATTTAATGTATCAGCTGAGTATTCTGTAACTCAAAGTAATACAATTGATACAAATGGAAGATATGCTGAGATTAGAGCTTATGCAGAATATACTGGTTATCGTTTTGATGTATGGGAGTCTGGATGGTTTGGTGATAAAAAAGTTGGAAACGGGACAGCGTTAAGACCTGTTGGAATATGTTTTGTGACATATCGTTAATTTAATGTTAAGAAAAAGAATCCTTGAAATTAAGGATTCTTTTTTCATAGTTTGATAATATGGTAGGAAAGGGGGTAATTGTTTGAAGAATATAAAAATACGTAATGTGGTTTTAACATTTATCGTATTAATCGGCATTATACTTCTTGTGAAGAGTTTGGACTTTGCAAATAACCTTACTCATTCTTGGGTGCAAAGTTTAGGCGGTGATGTAGAAACATCGACATATAATATTATATTAAATAATTATATGAATGTTTTCCAAATATTAGGGGGTATTTTATTTGGGATTGGATTTTTTCTATTATTATATTCAGTATTCTTTTGTAAGGAGTAGATCAATTATTAAATAAAGGTTGTGGGAGTTACTTACTGCAACCATTTTCTTATCTAACAATAGACAAAGTTATTAAAAGGGGAAACGTTGGTAAAATAAAGGGCATCATTCTAAGAATGATGCCCTGATCATGCTATACATTATCTACTGAGTTACTTTTTCAATTGTAGGCATTACAGCAATTGGCGGTAATGATGCAGTCCAACCAACTGCATATACGTTTAATTTATCACCTATTGTGTAGTCTTCACCACTTGAGATAGGAACTCTTAAAATCTTATTCTGAGAAACTAATTCCCACCAATCATCTTGATAAGCAAGTGCTTCGTCCTTTGTAGAAGTAGCGGCAACTACTAAGTAATGATTATCTACTGAAATAACATATCCAGTAAAAGGTTCTTGTTCTTGGTTCTGAATAGAATGAATTGGTGTAGTGCTTACCGACGACTTATTGGAATCTGCAAAAGCTGGTGTTAATCCGAAAGTAAATCCACATCCTAATGTTAAGGTTGTTACGGCTGTTACTAATTTTTGTTTTTTTGTAAACATCATATATCCCCCTTATATTTTATCCCTACAATATCCGTTTTCTATTTATATACATATAAAGCCTTTTAATATTAAGATGTTTAACAATTCTGTCACAACTATTCCATAAATGTTAATATTATCTATTAATGGGAGTGTTTTTGTGTTATAATTCACTAGGTGAACTATTATTGTTCCTTTCATCTTTTGATGGATGTATGCCCTTCCTTAATTGTAAATATGTTCGATTTTATTGGTGAAGAGGGAAGAAATCCCTCTTCTTTTTTTGTCTCTTGTAAAGTTCAAAGGTGTCTTTTATCCATTGAAAAAGATAAAGAACAAGCAATAATAGCAATTAAAAAATTTGATGAAGAAAATAAAGAGCTCATAGAAAAAGTAAAACAAGAAAAGTTGATAATGGAGCGTAATCAAAAATATAATAAAGCTTATTTATCTCTAAAAAAACGCTTGGATGAATATAATCAACAGTTACCAGCAAAATTAACTGCACAATTGAATAAAAAGGCATTGGACTTTTATAATGCCATCAACAGGTATGATCATCCATGTGATTTTCTAAAAAAACTAAAACTACCAGATAGTGCTGGTGAAAAAATTACAATTCAGTACAAGGATGGAAAAGATCTGGATGCATTACATGTTCTAAGTGAAGGGCATATAAGATGTTTAGGTCTTTCAATATTACTAGCTAAAAATGTTCAAGATGGTTTGCCTATTTTGATCTTTGATGATGTAGTAAATGCTATTGATGATGAACACAGAAAAGGGGTGATTGAAACTATTTTAGGTGATGATGATATTAAAGAAAAACAACTTATCATTACTACCCATGGTGAGGAATTTTTGAAGCAATTAGAAAACAACATACCTAAAGCTAAATACAATAAAACCGTTACACGGATAGATTTTCTTAAAACCGATGAATCAAAAAAGATTGTAATTAAATTAGATCAGCCTAGAAATTATCTAATCCTTGCACAAAAAAGATTGGATGAAGGTCAAGTCTGAGAATGTTTAGCAAATAGTAGAAGAGCTCTAGAAAATCTAACCAACACAATTTGGAAACGACTTGCCAAACATTATAATATTAACCTTTCTGTTTCAATGCGTTCTCCTGGGAAACCCCCAGAACTAATGAGTATTGTTCAAGCACTTAATAAACAACTTTCTAAGGATAAAATAGAAAAATTTAATGAAATATCTCCATTATTAAATACTATTTTAGCAAAAAATAATATGCATTCATTAGAATGGAATTATTTAAATAAAGGAACACATGATGAAGATAGAGAACAAGAATTTGATCGCCATGTGGTAAAAGAGATACTAATTCTGTTAAATGAAATAGATAACTCCATTAATAAATAATTACATTTGGGTGTATAGTTTGATAATATGTGATTTTTTATTAGGAAGGTTCATCTTTAAAAGTAAGCTAAGTTCATACCTTTTTATAATTTGTAAAATGGAATGATAGATATCCTACAAAACCATTGGTTTCATACATACGTACTGATATCAATGGTTTTTTGAGTTTTATATTTTGTATGTTTTGTAAAACTTATATTTCATTCACATTGGATGTGCTACAATAGGTGGAAATACAATATTAAATCGTATTACATCAAAAATCACATTAAGATACATAGGAATCAATAAGATAAATAGAGAATATACCCAATCCATTTTGCACCTAATTAGGTTATCAAATATACTCATCAAGGAGTCCTACTAAATGAAAAATTTATCTCTATATGGTTATTCAATGAGATAATTTTTTTTGTTATGCAAAGTAAGAGAAATGTATAATGGCGGTTTAAAGATAAAATATATAGGAGTTGAATAGTAAATGAAAGATATTTATGAATTATTGCTACAAGTTTATCCACTTGTCACAGAAGTAGAAGAAAAACCATGCACTGAATACGAAAAGTTAAAAATTAAAGAATCATTAAAAAAGTTACTTTTAGAAAGAGAAAAATGAATAAATCTTACTAATAAATTAAATAAAAAAGAAAATAAGGATCTGATTGACTTAAGTAATTTAACTTTCTAAAATAACAAAGATTTTACCCGCCAAATGTTTAGACTAAAATATATTTTTTCTAGCAATCTATTACTATCTATACTCCTCTCCATAAATACAAATCATAATAGTCTTACATGAGAAATTTTTAGAATATTGTTGTTTTTTAGAATCTTTATGGTATAATTATCCATGTAATATATTAACAAAAGAGAGGGAGATATGCATGAAGAAAAAAGCAATTACATTTGCTTTATTGGGATTACTAGCAGTAGGTTCTGTTGTACCAATAACAGCAAAAGCTGCAGAAACATGGGATTATGGATATAATCAATCAAAAATGCAGTGGTATAACCATTATTTACATTCTTCGTTAAAACACTATGGTACAATTACCAAAAACGGTGTAACTTACTATGGACCAGTTGCAAATCCTGGAGGTTGGTCGATGTTAAATTTAGATTTTAACGGACCATACGCTGTTAGTTATAATAAGCACGTTCTATAATACTAGTTGCCAAAAGGGATTTATATATATTAATAAATCCCTTTTTGCTTTGAAAAGGTGATAAATATATGATTGAAATAATAAATATGTGCAAGGCATTTAATAGAAAAACTATTTTTAAAGATTTTAGCTTAGAAGTAAAATCAGGCGAGTTCATTGGTATCGTCGGAAAAAGTGGTCAGGGGAAAACGACTCTTTTAAATATAATGGGTACTTTAGAAGAAGCTGATTCAGGTATTGTAAAAATAATGGGTAAAGAAATACATAAAAGAAAAATAAAACGACTTTTATTAAGAGATCACTTAGGTTTTATCTTTCAAAACTACGCTTTAATAGATAACGCAACAGTAAATGAAAATTTAGAAATTGCTCTCAAACATAAAAAATTGAAGAAAAAACAAAAACATGATGCTATATCTTTAGTATTAAAAGAAGTAGGTCTTGTTGATTATGAAAAGGAAATAGTACATACCCTGAGTGGTGGAGAACAGCAACGTGTTGCAATCGCTAGATTGCTACTTAAAGATCCTTCTTTAATTTTAGCAGATGAACCAACTGGATCATTGGATAGTGAGAACCGAGATATTATTGTATCCTTGTTTCAGAAATTACATAAACAGGGAAAAACAATTATTATGGTGACTCATGACAAAGATTTAACTAAATTCTTTTCAAGAACAATAGAATTATAAGGGAGGAATAGTTATGAAAAAATTAATTTTTCTTCTCTTTATAACCACTTTTATAGTTATAAGTTTTTTATCTATAAAACAATTTGAATATATTCAATTTCAATCTTTTAATAATGATAGTACAGGTGAAAAATGGAATCTAATGGTGGAAAATGGGGATTCTCAAAAAAGCAAATTTGAAAACTTTCGTTTATTAGAAAAGATGGCAAAACAGGCGAACGTAAACTTCCAAAGAATATCTTATGAAAAGGATAAAAATAACAAAGATAAGACAGTATATTATGTGGCCTTTTTTGAAAATGATAAATACTTTGAGGGATTAAAATTAAAGGCTGGTAAATTTTTAAATATAAATAGCGATCAAAATGATTTTATGTCAACAATAAAAACTCATAACAATCATCAAGTAGGTCAACTTGAAATTTTTCATAGTTTTGACCCAATAGAAATTCGTCCAATGATTGCCGCTGAAAAAACAAAGGACATCAAAGGTACATATACTTTAAATGGAAAAGAAAACGCAGAAAAATTAAAAGATATAGCATCTGAATATGGATTTATTGTAAAAATTTCAAAAGAGGAAGCTCAAAGTTCAATTACCCAATATCCTTATCAAGATATGATGTACAAAGCATCATTAATATTATGTTTATTAATAGCACTTGCAATGTTATATGATGTGATTAATAACTATAAAGAAATAGCAGTTAGATATTTATTAGGATATAATTTCTGGCAAATTGGGGCTTTTTTATTTAGGAAGTATATTATAGTTTTCCTAAGTTCATTATCTATAGGAATTTCAGGGCTATTAGTATACTTATATTTTTATAACGGGTTCCAACAATTGTTCCCTTTTCTATATTTTTGGTTAAACAATACAACTCCACTAATTTTAATTATCTTACTAATATTTATCGTTACATGGTTAGGGACCAAAACCATAAATATTTCTCAAATGATTAAAAATAAAAAACCTATAAAACTATTGTTTTATGTAAATATTATTATTCGGTTTGTATTAGCTATTTTTCTTACATTGGGATTACAACAAGGAATTAGTTCTTTTCTTGGACTTAAAAGTACTGTGGATAAAGAAAAAAAATGGTCTCTATTAAAAGACTATTCTTATTTAGGAGTAATCTCAGAATCTGAACCAGGACTATTAAAGTCTCAAAATGAGGAAGAAAAGCGACAGTTTCAATTATTATATACAGAACTAGAGTCACAGGGGGCTTTTTATATTTCTCCATCTGCTTACTATATGGCTAGTTCTGGAATTCCTATAGGCTCAAACCCTTGGGGAATGGATGGAAAGAAAGTTGAAATTAACAAAAATTATCTATCTGTAAATCCGATTATTGGAGTTGATAATAAACGGGTGGAAATTTCAGATGACCCTAATTCTAATGAAATAACTGTCATTGTACCAAAAAAATTTAAGAAATACGAAAATGATATTAAAAGTACTATAGCAAAAGATTATAAAGGTATATATAATGAAACAGATTCTATCCCTCCCAAAGTGAATATTTTATATGTTAAAAATAATCAATCTTACTTTACCTTCTCTACAAATATGGCAGAAAAGAATAACTATGAAATAACTGATCCAATTGCTATAATAGTAAATAGTAAATTTGATTCACGCATTTTGGCAACTAGCATTTCTATGGGATATGGTTATTATACTAAAAATAGCGATCGTGAAAATCCTTTCAAAGTAACACAAGATACTTTAAAGAAGCATAATTTTGATAAGGTTTGGCAACCTATTTCTGTAGCTTATTCTAATGTGGAATTAAAGATAGCAAATAACAAAGAATTGCTACAATTAGCCACAATTTATTGTAGTCTATTTGTAATCTTGGCAGCTGTTTTACTATTTTTCTCTTCTATGTATTATTTAGAAATGAACAAAAAATCCTTAGCATTACAATGGATTTTTGGTTATAACTTTTTCGAGAAACATTATCTCGCTTACTTGGTAATATTGGTATTTTGGAATTTTACGTTTGCGATTTGCTTTTTTAATACAAGTAACACTTTATTACTTGTAAAAACAATCATAGGACTTACAATTTTCGACATAATATTAATCAGTATTATTTTAAGCATAAAAGAATATAATATTACGAAACAGATACTTATAGAAAAATAATGTTGAAAAAGGAGATTAAATGGGTGAATAATAAAAAGATAACGGTTAGCTTTTTAATTATTATCCTCCTGCTATCTTTAGGAGCTTACTTTTACTTCTTCTTTTTAGAAAAAAAAGAAGAAGTAACTAATACAAATAATGAAAAAAGTTATCAACAAGAAAAAAGTTCAAATACAAGCTCGATTCCGGTTAAAGAAAATAAATACTATGTTGTTTATATTAAACAAAAAAATGGCAATGGTTCATCCTTTGTTCCTGTAAAACTCAATCCTGGTTTTAAAAATGACGCTGATTTTAATGTAAGTATTTCATTTGATGATTATGGAAATATCATAAACGATAACAAAATTATTGTGATTGATAATTTTGTTATTTCAAAGGAAAACAAAGAAATGATTAAAAAAATAGCAGGAATAAATGAATATAATGAAGCCCTACAAGAAATTGAAGATCGAGTAAATGAGACTAAAAACAATCTAAAAAAAGAAGGACATATTTAAATAAAGAGAGTCCATTAAACTCTTATATATGGCTATATGTACGAGTATACTTAGTATGATAAAACATAATCTATTAATTACTTATATTTGTAAAACAGGCCCTTATGCTAAAGTACATAAGGACCTGTTTTTTTATGGGAATGGTGAAATTATAAAAAGCAATTCATTAGTAACTATTAATGTTAAGCCAAGATAATATTTAAAATTTGATACTAGTGTTGGTTTGAAATAATGATTGATGATTTAAAACAAAGTCTGATCATTTATAAAAAAATTGATAATTAATAATAAAGTCCTGATATAAATTAATTAGGTAGATCAAAAAGCATTCGCTATTTTTATGAAAAATGAACAGTTAAAAGATTCTGTACTATTTAAGCAGAAAAACAAAAAGAACTTGTAGGAATCCCTACAAGTTCTTTTTAGATAATGTAAAAAAGTTAAAAAAACTATCTCATAATTTGAATCGGAGCAAACACTATAACCACGGGTTGATTTTATTATACAATGAATCTTAAAATATGTGTCTCTTATATTTGAAAATTTTGTTAATTTAGAAAAGGATGATAAATAACCATCTTGAACACCTAAAAAATCTCAATTGAATAATTTGAACAAAACACTTTAAATCAATATCTATATCATAATAAATTATAAAAAATATAATAATAGGTAAATAGAGAAGAATGGTGCATTATTGCTTATTAATTAACATTAAAATCGGAATATAGTTTACTATATTCCGATGGATTTATAGTAGTGATGAAATATAGTTTTTCAATCAGCCTTAAGCTAGAAAAGTATAGGTTTTTATTGTGTTATTTTTATATTTAGTGATATTGTGAACGTACTTTTAATATAGCTGCATAAGTATCGGCCAGGCCATAACCAGTAGCTAAATCTACTCCCTCAGTTGCCTCATTTCCCCCTGTTTTTGGACCAGAGTTTCTTTTTATTACATCACGAGCAGTTTCCTTGAGTACATGTTTAAGTTGAATAGGCGATATTTCAGATTAACAGATAAGAATATAAGTCGAATATGTAATATTTATTTGTTGTCTTTTGAATTTTTATTTTTTGGAATAATTTTGTTTAGGTATTTTAATCAGTCCAATAGCAATAAGGATCTTCTTCATATGGTGGACCTGTAGAAATTTTTACGCATTTATGTCTCGGATCATTTTCGGTTCTTGCACCTGAAGTAAGAGCCAGAATTAATACACCTAATGGAACTAAAACAGAAAGTGTTTTAAGAAAAGCATCAAGGGATTCAGTACTAGAGTGAAGTTTCGGATAAATTTTGGATTTTTTTATTTGTTCCCAATAATCAGCAATTTCTTTTTTGTAACCTACAGTAAGATAATCATTATCATCATGCGCAGCAACATTTCCGTCATGATAAAAATAATAGGCAACACCTGTTGGATCAATAAAATCGAGTAAAGCTCCAAATCGATAGCTTTGACCAATCCAATTCCCATTATGTATGTGCCCTTTTAAAGACCACATACCATTACTTTGCAGAGTTAATGTTCCTTGACCATATATGTCACCAAGTAATAGTTCACCGATTATTTCTGGGATATTAAAGGTTATAGATTCTGGTGGTAAGTTTTGTAAGTTGGTAATGCTAATCGGTCTTGGTCCACAAAGTGTACCTATACCTTTACTGATATTATATCCTGGTGGTAAATGTCGTGTAGCTAATGTTGATCTTAAACTGAACATTGTAGTTTTATCCTCCTAACCCCATCAAAGTTCTAAGGCTGATTAAGGAATCGGTAACAAGAGCGCGTAAACTAACCTCATTGTGAAGATTAACGCCACTAGTTTTTAAAAATTGTCTGAAGCTTCTTGTATTAATTGCAGCAACAACGGTTATCGGTCTTGACACTGGTGAGCAGAATTCAGTGCTTCCATCAAACGCTTTAGCACAGCCCTGACAGGTAAATGTGTAAGTTACACCTGACTTGGTAGGAGTAAATAGAAATTCTGTCTGAGTTGTACCAGACCCAATTTCAAGTTTCCGATCTGGCTCTCCTGTAGTCGACGCAGTAAATTTAATCACATCCCATGCAACAAACGTTAAGATCAGGATACGAAATCCACTTGGTCCGCTTAGTGTTGCAGGGAACGAATCAGCTCGAATTGCAGGAGGTTCATCGATACCATAACCCATAAAAGTACCTCCCAAAAAAGAAGTCTTAATTTGTTTATTGCAAAGCAATCAGAATTGGAATAAGTCCAGTTCCATTGGAGATACCACTTAAGGCCTTACCTATTACTGTACCGAACACTTTCTGTGTATCTACAGCTTTCATAGCATGACCAGGAGTTTCGGAAGTTGTTAACAAATCACCAACCTCAATTGCTCCATATTGTGCGTCCACTTTACAATAAACTTTGCCAAGGAGGCCTATAGGTAACCGTTTTTTTTGTGATTGTTGTTTATCCAAGATAATTCCAGGTTTATAATTACCTGCACCGGAGATAACCCCTGCTACTCTTTTATCGTAGGATATTCGACTTTCTTGTAGAGCACCCGTTTCATCGATTACCATGACAGTTCCGGGCTCAACATGTTCTGATTCTAATATGTCGAAATCCTCAGCGCAGTCTGCATTAACTAAGCGAACATCTCCGGTTACTTCGATATCCCCTACAAATCGTCCAGCAAGCTGACCACCTTGGGCAACAATACCAATATTATTACTTAGGGCTAAAACACCATTACCATTTGGACTCCATCCTGCTATTCCTGCCTTCGGTCCATTACCTTGAACTCCTGTACCATCGGACTCATGGTTGTTAGCACCAAATACTCCAGCAGCTCCTGGAACAGTCGTTACACTAAGGATTCCATGGCCCTGGTGTATTGTATCTCCTGGTTTTATATTTCCAGAATTCATGGCTAAAATTCCAACACCCGTTTCTCTATGTGCGAAGGCTTCAACAGCATTAGCAGTATTGCTATGTGCGCGAATACCGGCGCCATTTTCACTAAATCCACTAATTCCTGCCTCCGGCCCGTTACCTTGTACACCTACACCTTTATTACTGTTATTTGCTCCAAACACTCCAGCTGCACCAGGGCTTACAGTCAAACCGAATACACCAGAACCGGCTCCTCCTCCGATAGTGGGCGGTGTTTTTGCTTCATTACTACCGAAAACGCTAGCCACATTTGGATCATTAGAAGTTCCAACTAAGTTTGGCATTTGAATTCCTCCTACAAAGGGTTATGTAATCAGAGTATAAATAAGGTCAATCTATATATGTATTATTAGTTTATAAATGAAAATATTACCAATATCGATTCTGATATAAAAATAATTTATTAATAGTTTTAATATTTTTATAAAATCAAAGCAACTGTACCATTTTCCTTATAGCAAAAAAATAATGAATAGAATATTCATGGTTGGTTAACATAACGTCCTATTATTGGTAGCAAGGATTTGGATAGAATCCGTTTGTTTTCAAGGTTTCTTGTCTGTATGTCTATTTATCTTATATATAAGATTTTATACATGGTTGATATAGTAGGGATTCTAGGGATCCCTACTATTCTTTTTTTTCATAAAATCTTGTATATAGAAAAAAGATTTTGATGTTGTTATCTAGAAGTAATGAGTATCTAATTTTGAAATCGATATGTATTTCGGAATCAATTCGTTTTTTAGGAGGAACTAAAATCAGAAATGTACACACCGAAAATTGTTGCTGATAGTTTAGAAGTTACTCCCGATCTATTAAAAGTATGGTCAAACGAATTTAATATACAAACAGAGCGAATTCAGGGAGAACATCGTAGGTACTCTAAAGAAAATATTGAAGAATTAAAACTAATAAAAGAAAAAATACATATACAAAAATGGTCTTACGATCAAGTTAGGGCATGGCGGAATGGAGAACTTGATTTATTTGTTTCCAAAGAAGAAAAGTCAGAATTAGAAAAGAAATTGGATGAAGTATTAGAAAACCAGCAATTACAAAATCAGTTTAATCAAGCATTAGTTCAAAAATTACAAGAGATTACGAATGAATTAGTTACTACAAAAGAACATTTAGTTAATAGTGAGAGAAAATTAATTGAAGTAGAGAAGAAGAATGGTGAATTAGAAGTCTTTATAGAGAAAAGGTTAGAAAAAAGAGATCAGTTATTGCTTGAAAGTATTAGGGATATATAGAGACAAAATCAGAAACAAAAACGGAAAGGGTTTTTAGGTTTGTTTAAAGACTAATTAATTGTTTATATGAATTTAAGGTTTTTTCAAAAGATCTGAAGAGACTTTTTTAGATCTTTATTATATAATGGTAAAAAGTATATATTAATGTAGGATTAGGAAGGTTTTTGTCATGGATATTAAATTACGCTATATCTTTTTATGTAAGAATGTTGAGGTTGATAATTCTAATAGCATTTCTTGTTTTGATTTTTTTGATATTTTAAAGGTGAATGTTGTACCAAGTAAAATAGAAGAATCTTTTTACTTAGTTTTAGGAATTGATGGTGTTTCTGAAGGAAAAGAAGTGGAATTTGACATTTCTTTTACGACTCCTGATCATAAAGAAAGAGTTATAAAAAAAGGGGCAGTGAAGGTAAGTAAAAGTAATATTTCTCCTGTTGTATATCTATTTAAAATGAAAAATTTTCCGGCTAAAGATTTAGGTACTTATTATTTTAATATTTATTATAAGGAAAATTTGTTAAGTAGACATCCTCTAATGATTAAAAAGGAGGAAGTTTAGATGGAAGCTATAATAATAGATGATAGTTATGATTTTTCTCCCCAATCTAGTAATAATTATGAAACTAGTAAAAAACAAAAGATGAAGAAAAAAAGAATTGTAAAAGTTGGATATTATGGAGATTCCGATTTTCAAAAGATATCCTTAACATTTATTGATGAAGATGAGATGATTATTGAATCTAATAAGAATTTATGGAGAAGGGTTGGTGCTGTATTAATGGGATTATTTCCGTTTGAAGCAAGGACTTCTCTGGCAAAAACAAAAGATGAAATTACTCAGTCAGTGTTACCGGATTATAAGGAAATTGGTATTAGTTCTTTTATTGGTACAGCTGTATTTTCTATATTTAATGTTTCAATAATTATTATGTTATTAGCAATAGCATTTCTTGCATTTGTTGATGGGGTTCTTGGTATTTTTCCGAAACCAGAAGAATTTAAAAAATTTAATAATAAAAATAATGGGCCTTTAGATAGATTGCATATGTTTGGCTATCTTGTTTTTATTTTGGTAGTAATGTCTTTAGCACAAGTTGCTATTATGATGGTAATGAATATTGCAGATCCAGAAGCTTTAAAACAATTTTCTAATGCTTATCCAGCTATTTATAAATATATTTCTCATTTCACATTACAAACTTTTACACTTATGGGGATAACTTATTATTATTTAAAACGAATTAAAACTCATTTATATCCGATATTAGGTCGTAAAAAAGAAACGACTAACTAGTGATATAAAATTATATTTAGTTAGTTTTAAATAAAAAAGCTAGTTTTTCTAGCTTTTTTATTTTGTAATAATTAAATTAGATATAAAATGTATCTAAAATATTGTCTCTTTCTTCTTTATTGATTCCAATATATTTAAGGGTAATTTGTGGTGTGCCATGATTAAGTATTTCTTGTAACATCGCTACATCTTTTGTTTGTTTATAGAACCAATAGCCGAAGGTTTTGCGCATGGTGTGAGTTCCGATGGACTCTATACCGGCAAAATCTCCGGCTTTTTGCAATTTTCGATAAGCCTGGATCTTACTAATGGGTTTGTCTCCTTTTCGAGAAGGAAATAACCAGGTATTATCTAGATTTTGAGCATAAGAGTATACCTCATCAAAAATGGAAGTAAGATTAATCATGCGTTCTTTCTTTGTTTTTCCTTCTTTGATTTTGAATTCTTTTCTCTTTTTCCGTTTTAATTTTATTATGGTTTGTGTTTCGAGTTGGAGTAGATCACTCACGCGTAATCCAGTATGGATGCCGATAAGAAGTAGAATATAGTCTCGTTCGGAATAATGACGTTTGAGAGCCCATTTCATATCTTCGATTTGTTCTTTGCTACGGATGGGTTGGACATCAATGAGATGTGGTTTTTTGTTCATCGATTTTCGACCTCTTTATTTACAGTGTTTTGAATGTATACTTTTATTATATAAATTGAGGATATCAGGGGATTCGGTGAGAAGTAAATATTTAAGGGTAAATGAATGTAAACTAATAATAAAAAGTTTACATTGGAGAATAAGAAAAAGAACTTGGCTTTTAGGTTTTTTTTCTTATTTTGATAATATCTGTATCTTATTGTGGTTCATATATTTTATAATTGATTTATTGAAATTTAAAGTTTATAAGGATGATTGAACATGACAGTACAAAAAGAAAGGGTAACAAGACGGATTGTTTGTAGGAAATGTAAATCAGATCAAGTAGTTGGTAATAAGCGTGGTTATAATTTTAAGAGGATGTTTTTAATTTTATCATTTTAGCCAAGAAGACTCCTTCCTTCAGGAGCGTGAAGGATCACAAGCCCAGTGAGTAGGTGGGAGATGAATTGGCTTCGGACAAGAGGGAGCAATAAGCCATCTTAATTGTTCAACATACATAAAGTGTTACTTCAATATCGATCGAATATATGTTTGTTGGATGATAGATGTATGCTGAAATGGAGGTGAAAGGAATGATGATTAATAATGCATATAAATTTCGTATCTATCCAAATCAATCACAAGCAACTCTAATTAATAAAACGATTGGTTGTTCTCGTCTTGTATTCAATCATTTCCTATCTCTATGGGATCACACGTATTCAAAGAAACAGGGAAAAGTTTGACATATAGTACATACTTTGCCAAACTTCCTGCTATGAAGAAAGAGTTTGTTTGGCTAAAAGAAGTGGATAGTATTGCAATTTAGTCGTGGGAGTCGCAATAAAAATTTAATCATACATAAACTTTTTTAGGAGGGGATTAAGTGGATAGACCTGCAGTTGATAAAAGAATGTCAATTCAAGAATTCACTCAACATTATTGGTATAAGGAGGAACTAAAAAAATATATTTAGAATGTAATATATTTTTTTATGAAACGAAAGCGGAATTAGAAAGAAAGATTAAAGAATTCTTATAAGGAAAGTCAGTAGTTGATTCTCGTCAACAGAATGCTAATATGAGAAAAAGCATAGAATCCAATGAAATTACTTTAGAAACTAAATTAATTCCTGAGGGATTTAAATTTAATCAAAAGGCTAGAGAATTCTTTGTGAATTACTATAATGTTCCGAATTTTTCATTTTCTAAAGACGTGGCAGTGGCATTACGAGAAGCAGAGCGTAAAGGCGATTTTGATATGTCAGTAAAGGATTTAATAAAGTTCTATGAAGAAGGGAAGAAAAGAAAGAAGAATACAAGAATAGATTATCCTGAGGAAAGAACGTATCAATGGAACAATTTTGTAAGGGAATTTAATAAAGATAGTAGAATAAAAGGTATGAAAAAACAAAATGAATATAGCTTCTTTTTTATGGAAGATGGTAAAAACTAATCAGAGGTCTAAAGAATACAGAAGAGAATTGATTGATGAATTTCGTCAAGAAATTGAACATTTATCTAAATCAAAATTACAGCCATCTCCGAACGAGAAAACCCATTGAATTTAGGGATGGGGTGATAGTGAGATTATATACAGGATACGATTAAAAATTGAAGGGTTTGTGGTACTCTGTATATAATAGGAGAAAGTAAGAGATTGTATGCTATTCGCCGATATGATGATAAGGAACAAAGATAGATAAAAAATATAGACGACAAAGTAAGCTGTGAAATTATTAATTTTATTGAGTATAAAACGACATTAGTTGGTATTAAGCTTGAATATGTGAACCCTACTTATACAAGTTAAATCCTTAGAAATATCCATAAGTAAGACAGAAAATACAATTGTAAATGTGGGTTTGAGAAACATCATGATATCGTTGGAATGGTGATTATTCGCTACGCAACTGTGATTGATGGTAATAGTCAATTAACTTAAGGACTTATTTTGTCCGGCTTAGAATGGACAATGAAATGCTCTTATTTTCAAGGCTGTTTAAAACAGAAATGGACTGCGAGTGTTTAGTCATTCAAAAATCTCACTCGTTAATCCGTAAGGATTCAGGCTTGCGACTTCAGTTGTGGGATTCTCAAATAGGAGGAACAGGTTCATTAAAGAAATTGTTTTAAATATAATCATTATATGATATAGGAGGAAACACAGTATGGTATTTAAAATTATCAAAAACAGTCGAATCCAATCGCTTCAATGTTTACGTTGTTCTGCCACCTATGAAATAAATGATTTCTTTGAGGGGTGTCCAAAATGTTTAGCGGAAAAACTGCCTTCTAATTTAAATGTGATTTATACCAACTATGATAATACTTGTTTATTACCGTATAGCACCTATATTTCTTTAGGTGAAGGAAATACGCCTCTTATCCCTTTAGATAACAGTAAGTATGGTAACGTGTATATAAAATATGAAGGACAGAATCCAACAGGTTCACATAAAGATAGAATGAGTTCTTTAATTGTTACTAGAGCCGTTGAAAAAGGGTGTAAAGGTGTTGCAATCGCATCTAGTGGAAATGCTGGAGTATCATTAGCTGCTTATGCTGCTTATGCAAATATGCCATGTACTGTAATTGCTACAGACTCTTTAAATGAAAAAATTTTATCTCTATTAAAAAATTATGGTGCACAATCCATAATTACCGATACTTATGATGAGAGATGGAGCATATTACATAAACTTTCAAAAGATGGATTTTATCCTGCAAGTAATTATATACTACCTCCTGTAGGAAGTAACTTTTTTGGCGTACAAGGCTATAAAAACATTGCATATGAAATCTTACACCAATTAAATGGATTAGTACCAACAAAAGTCATTATACCTGTATCAAGAGGGGATCTGCTATGGGGGATTTGGCAAGGATTTAAAGAAATGTATAAAAGTAAACTTATAACTACATTACCGAATATGATAGCAGTTGAACCATTTCCTAGATTAACAAGGGTATTAAAAGGTTCCTTGTATACACAAGAATTTTTGGGAGAAACAATGTTAAAGTCATTGGATGGTACAACAGTAACTTTTCAAGCTTGGAATGCACTAACGGAATCTAATGGTTTAGCCATAGTTATTTCTAGTAATCAAGCGCTTCAAGCTCAACAAATTTTATTGAAAAAGGGTATATTTCTTGAAGTATCTGCTTCTTCTACAATAGCTGCGTTAGAGCAACTTCAAGATAAAAAATTATTAAATAACACAGACCTTGTTATAGCGATTGGAACTTCATCAGGATTTTTAGAAGTGTAGCCATATTTTATGGGGTATTTCTTGTATAATGAGAAGTAGAATTAGGATTAGAAAAGGATCCAAACGACACAAGGGTTATTTACACATAAAGAGAAATTCAAATTTCCCTATGGTTTTAGAGGAATTCGCATATAAAATTTTAGCCTACTATATTTCAGGACGGAAAACCATAACTCAATTAAATGATACGCCTTCATAAATAAAAAAAGAATAAGTTCATTTAACGAAAGGGCATAAATTTATCATTTTAGCCAAGAAGACTCCTTCCTCAAGGAACGCGAAGTGAGTAGGTGGGAGATGAATTGGCTTCGAACAAGGGATGGCAAGAAGCCATCTTAATTGTTCGACATACATAAAGTGTTACTTCACTATCCATCGAATGTACGTTCGGTATATAATAGTCATATACCGAAATGGAGGTGAATCAAATGATAATTAATAAAGCCTATAAGTTTCGTATCTATCCAAATCAAGCACAAGCAATTCTAATTAACAAAACGATAGGTTGTTCTCGCTTTGTATTCAATCATTTCCTATCCCTATGGGATCACGCATATAAAGAAACTGGGAAAGGTTTAACATATGGTACATGTTCTGCCAAACTTCCTGCCATGAAGAAAGAGTTTGTTTGGCTAAAAGAAGTGGATAGTATTGCGATTCAGTCGTCTGTTCGCAACCTTGCGGATGCGTATACACGCTTTTTCAAAAAACAAAACAGCGCACCGCGCTTTAAATCTAAGAAGAACAACGTACAATCTTATACCACAAAACAAACAAATGAAAACATTGCCGTTGTAGGGAACAAAATAAAGTTGCCAAAACTAGGCCTTGTTCGATTTGCCAAAAGTCGCGAAGTAGAGGGGCGTATTGTAAATGCTACAGTTAGACGGAACCCTTCTGGTAGATATTTTGTGTCACTATTAGTTGAAACAGAAGTACAAGAACTTCCGAAAACACATTCTTACATTGGAATAGATGTAGGACTAAAAGATTTCGCTATTTTGTCAGATGGAACACACTATGAAAATCCGAAGTTTTTCCGATCATTAGAAGAGAAATTGGCGAAAGCACAGCGTGTTCTTTCTAGAAGAATGAAAGGATCTTCTCGCTGGAATAATCAACGAGTAAAGGTAGCTAGAATTCATGAATACATATCAAATGCTAGAAAAGATTACTTGGACAAAATTTCAACTGAAATCATCAAAAACCACGATGTGATCGGTATAGAGGATTTGCAAGTATCGAATATGTTACAGAATTATA
Organism: Bacillus sp. JAS24-2; assembly: GCF_008274905.1. Lineage (NCBI taxonomy): Bacteria > Bacillati > Bacillota > Bacilli > Caryophanales > Bacillaceae > Bacillus > Bacillus sp. JAS24-2. The sequence continues at coordinate 454,372 of NZ_CP031069.1, read as the reverse complement.
AGTTAGCAAAAGCAATTAGTGAGGTATCTTGGTCGCAATTTCGATCCATGTTAGAATACAAAGCAAAATGATATGGCAAACAAGTCATTGTCGTATCGAAAACATTTGCTTCCAGCCAATTATGTTCTTGTTGTGGATATCAAAATAAAGACGTTAAAAATCTAAACCTACGTGAATGGAATTGTCCTTCTTGTCGTACACACCATGATAAGGATATTAACGCAAGTATCAATCTAAAGAATGAAGCGATAAGGCTTCTAACCGCAAGGACTGCGGGGTTAGCCTAATCAATTAGAGTTCGATAGAACTCTTTACTTAGGAATCCCTCACTTCTAAACGAAGTGAAAGTAGGGGTAGTTCAATCAGTTCAGTGAGCATACTAAAGAAGCTCGAGCTACTGAAAAATCAGAAAACTTAATTTTAGAAAATTTATGTAAAAAAGAAAGCTGTTAGAAGGGCGCTTCAAAAGAATCTTTTTTGGAGAGCATCTGAAAGATGAAGCATATATAAATAATTTTGTGTTTTTTCAGTTGTCACAACATATTAATAAATATATGTCGTACTATAGCCAATATAGATATTGATGGAATAAAAAAGATGAGTTCTATATTAAACAGAACTCATCTTTTTATTTTGCTTAATTTTTTCAAAATGTGTTTTACAAAGAATCCAGTTTGTACAGAAGCTCTCTTTTTATGAGATTTAGAAAACTATAATATTAAAAAGAAAAATAGAATATGGCTTGCATTCATTCTATTTAAATGTTGTATTTTAAAGAATTTAACTTAAGAATGAACCAGTTCCTTTACAGGAAGTTCACTAGGCATTTTGAATTTTCGTTCCATAGTTCTTTTTTTGATCTCTACTCTATCAATTAAAGATACATTTTTTTCTATAAGCCACTCATCATCATAAATTTGGTCTAAGTAATTGACTCCAGTATCAGGTATAATGGCTAATGCGGATTTAGCATCACTATTTGCTAACCAAGATAAAGCTGTAAATACGGCTAAACCACCTGATCCACCAATCATAAGTCCATGTTCTTTAGCTAATAATCTACAAATAGATATTGCCTCTTGATCACTTGCAATTCCAATTTTGTCTATTACTTCTAAATTTGTATTTCCTCCTCGCCAACTTAACCCTACGCCGTTAATTAAATAGGGACTAAAACAATTATTAAAAACAGCGGATCCTTGTACATCACATGCTACAATATTAATATGGGGTTTTTCTTTCTTAACAAGTTTAGCCACTCCACATAAATGTCCACCTGTACTTACTGCCCCAACTACAGAATCGATAGGTAATGTTAAAACTTCTTTTCCGGTAGTCTCATAATGATAAGCAGGATTATTAGGATTATCATATTGATTAGGCCAATACGCATCTGGATATTTACTTAATAATTCCTGAACGCGTTGAATTCTAGATTTTTGGTATCCGCCTGAAGAGTCAGGATTATGAACCATTTCCACCTGTGCACCGTAAGCCTTGTACCACTTTAAAATGCTAGGGCTAATCTTAGGATCAACTACTATAATGACTTTAAATCCATATACAGCCCCGAGCATTGACAATGATTTCCCTAAATTCCCTGAAGTGGACTCGATTAAGACACCGCCAACTTTTAGTTTTCCGCTATCAAGGGCTGACTTGACTAATCCAAGGGCTGTTCGATCTTTAACACTGAGGTTAGGATTAAAATAATCTAATTTCAGAAAAAGTTTTTTCCCCTCTGGGATTAAAGCGTCATTTAAAGCAACTACAGGTGTATTTCCTATACATTCAGTAATACTATCAAAAAACATAAGATTCTCACTCCAAATTTTAAATTTAAATTAAATAAATTATTTACAGCATTAAATATTTATGTACTTAAATAATATATTTTTGTTTTAGGCCTCACAAAGATATATAGGGTCTGTATATAGTCTGATTGAAGATTCCCAATCTTTTAATAATTCATTCCAGTTATCTTGATCTAAATCTTCTCTTATTAAAAAACTTAATGGTATATTCAAGTTTAAAACTCGCCCGCAGTCTAACGAGAACTTTGTTACACCAGCTGGTAATAATAAGTTTGATTCAACAATACGAACAATTTCAGTAAAGTCTAATGCTGGATATTTAAAAGTGATACCTTCTGTAGGTAATACTTCGTTATTATGAATTCTTTTAAACTCATACTTATCAGTATAGGAATTAACTATTTCTTTCCACCTAGAAACCTTTTCTGAAATATTACTTAAAGAAGAATTTTTATTGTATAGATAAAATACATTGTCGTTAAAATGAATGCTAGCTAATAAACTGTTTACTTGTTTTTGAGCACTTAACTCTATGCCCGGATTATTTTTTAACTCATCAATTAGTAAAGCATCATTCGGAACATGATGTGCCCAGGCATTAATAGTAACCTGATTTATATCAACTACTTGAACTACTATTCTTTTACAATTTAGTTTTATAAGAGAAGATGTACGATGTGCACCGTCCAGAATTAAATATTTATCCTCATTAATTTGTAATGCTATTGGTGGATTTTTTAGTTTTTGTTCTTTTTTTATCTTTTGACTAATTCCTAGAAGGCGATCTAATTCATATTCTTCATGTAAGAATACGCTTTCAATTGGTAATACTCTTAATTCTGGTAACAAATTTATTCCCCCTTAGTATTAATGAAAAATAACCCTTTAATGGAAAAACAAAACATCCAATTAGCATTATATTGGAAAAAAAGGAAAGAGTCAAATAAATTTATTATTTCTGAAAAATAAAAAAGAGTTACTTGATTTTTTATCAAAATAACTCTTTTTTAGTGTAGTTTAATCTTACGTTACAGTAACATAACACCTTGTTGAATTAAAAACTAAGAAAATTCTTTTATTACAGTTTCTCTGAGTAATTGAAGTGCCTCATAGATCAACATTTGCTCTTTAAGTTCTAATTTACCCAATACCTGTCTTATTTTCTCCTCATCTAACTCTGTGTTTCTTTTTAATACTTGCTTTCCTAAATTAGTCAATGTTACATATGTTTGTCGTTCATCATTAGGATTTTTTCGTCTTTCAACGTATTCTTTTTTCTGTAAGCGTTGTACATGTTCAGAGGCTGTATTGTGAGATAGATTCATTATTTTTGAGAGAGAGGATATTGTAATATTTTTATTTTTATAAATGGCTTGCATAAAACGTATATTTTGATGAGTTAATATCTCCACATGCTTATAGTGAAGGTAGTAATATACATCTGTCCACGCTTCATTTATTTTATTTACGTCCATAGTTTTCACCTTTGCTATATATTTATTAAAAATAGTAATCAAAAAATAGCATAATGTCAAAAAATAATTTAAGAGCCTCCAATCAAAACGTATTTAATTAAGTGGCAACTCTTTAATAATATCAAAAAAGTCAAAATAATATTTTGACATTATTTCTCACATGTCGTATCATACGACATGAAAGGATGTTATAAGATTCTAGTCGATGGAATAGTATTTTTACTTCTTTCAAATATTACAACGGTTTCTACAACTACTTTATTTTTTAGATTAAGGAGTGAGAAAATGAATAGTTTTTCAGTATTAAAGAATAGAAATTTTTCTTCTTTTTTTATTGCATCATTAATTTCTATGTTTGGTGAAGGGATTTTCAGTCTTACTAGTATAGTAATTGTGGCTAAAGATACTAATTCAGTAATGGCTATAAGTTATATGCTGATTATTACGATGCTACCATCTGTATTTCTATCTCCTATAGCGGGTGTAATAATTGATCGTTTTAATAAAGCAAAGATAGCTATAATATGTAGTGTATTAAGGTTCATCTTTATCATGATCATTCCGTTATCTAGCTATTTCGGCTTCTTTTCAGTATCAATTCTATACGTATCGATATTTTTCAGTTATATAATTTGGTATATTTTAGGACCGACAACTGAAAGCATGATTAAACAAATTCTAAAAGAAGATGAATATATGCAAGGTACTTCATTTACTCAGGCAGCTTGGCAAGTAGGATTATTAAGTTCAGCTATTATTGCAGGTAGTTTGTTAAAACATGTAGGTACAAGTGTTACATTAATAGTTGCAGGTTCAGTTTATCTAATAGGGGCTTTTATATATATGAGAATGCTCCATTTATACTCAGTCAGACAGAAAGATACTTTTGAAACAACAAGTGTAAAAGAATATCTATTAGACATAAAGCAAGGATGGATTTATTTCGGTAAAAACAAAGGATTATTCTATATTGCTTTAACAGCTTGTATAGCAACTCCTTTTTTTAGCGCTATAAATATATTAATTGCTCCATTTAATTACGAGATTCTTAATGGAAACGAATTAACATTAGGAGTTATTGACAGTGCTGCTGGAATAGGAAGTTTTATTTCAGTTGGTTTATGTTTATGGTTAGCTAAGAAAAAAGAAACACCGTACTACTTAATGCTATCATTTGTTCTATTAGGATCATTCACTATATTGTTTAGTTTATCTAATACATACCCCGTTGCCTTCGTTATTTATATTCTAATTGGCTTTTTTGTAGGAAATGTTAAAGTTTTATCTAAATCTCTTGTATATAAGTATACTCACGATCATTTTATAGGGCGCATTATGACAACAATATCTATGCTAAGTCTAGCGTTGGGAATTATAGTATCGTTGGTTATTGGATATATTGGAGAGAAGAATATAATAAACGCATATTGTATGGTGGGGATATTCTTGATTATACCTGTTATATTAACAGGTCTTGGTGTATATGAGTTGAAAAAGGAAAAATCCATAGTCTAGTATACTTAAAAGTCAATTTTTAAAACTTAATTGAAAGGAGGTGATTCTTTTAAAAAAAGGAATTAGTACAACAAAAATAATTTAGATTACTTGAATATCAATATCTTAATAATAAAGAGCTGGGAGGAATATAAAATGAAAAATATTTTGTTTATTGAAACAAATACTACTGGAACTGGGTCTCAAGCCATGTATGCGGCAAAAGAAAAGGGGTATAAAGTACATTTTTGGACAAGTGATCCTGCTCAATATGATAGTATAAAAACTGATAACCCTTTAATGATAGCAGATGAGATTGTTACTATTGATACCTATAATGTAAAAGAAATGATTCGGAAACTAGATGATTCTTCAACAAAGTTTGACGGTATTTTAGCTTTTGATGATTATCATTTACTGCCTGTAGCAGAATTGGCAAAATATATTAATGTACCGGGACATAATATCGAAGCTCTACAATTAGTTAGATATAAAAATTTAACTAGAAAACATTTCAAAGAGAATGCTGAAAATTTAAAGTTTAAACAACCAAACTTCTACATTATTGAACGAGATACAAACTTGGATGATCTTGATATTTCTTTCCCATGTGTACTAAAACCTGTAGATGATAGTGCTAGTAATGGTGTATCAATTTGTAATAATACTGACGAACTAAAAACAGCATTTGGAAATGAAATACAGAGAGAAAAGAATGAACGTGGTTATATCCTTGAAAGAAAATGGTTAATTGAGGAATACATTATGGGCCAAGAATACTCAGCTGAAATGCTATTTACTGATCTTGGGTGGAAATTAATTTCTGTAACACAAAAAGAAACTTATGGAAAACATTCAGTAGAAGCCGGACACGTAACATCCCCAGAATTAGCGCCAATACTTCAATTGGAAGAATATTGCATTAATCTATTATCGACCTTTAATTTAGACTTTGGAGCTGCTCATATTGAGTTTATACATAAAGAAGGTAACATATATTTAGTAGAAATTAACCCTAGACTAGCTGGAGATTGCATTCCAGAGTTAGTGAAAATATCAACTGGTGTAAATATGGTTGAAAATATTGTACTGCAAGCTATTGGGAAATCAGAAAAAATTAATCCTGATAGAAAAGGTTCTGCAGCTGTTCAATTTTATATGCCTGAAAAAATGGGAACATATACACAAGTATTTAATGTTCAAGCTGCACAAAGTTCACCAGGAATTAAACAAGTCAGCACAGTAAATTTACCTTTTAAAGTTGAAAAGGTATCTAGTAGTTATTATAGATTAGGTTATGTCATAAGTTCAGGGGAAACACCAATAATAGCTAGTAACTCTGCCAAAACAGCAATTAGTTTATTGGAATGGGAAATTAAAGAAGAAGTTATTGCTAAATAATCTATTAAACAATATATTAAACCTAAAAAATACATGTATCAAATGAATTTATGAAACAATAACTTTTGACAATAATAGAGTTAAAATAGAAAAAGTATGATTTGAGTAAAATAAAACTACTTCAATCATACTTTTTATTTTATCATTTTAGCCAAGAAGACTCTTGCCTCAAGGAACGCGAAGTGAGTAGGTGGGAGATGAATTGGCTTTGAACAAGGGATGGCAAGGAGCCATCTTAATTGTTCCACATACAGAAAGTGTTACTTCACTACCAATCGAATTTAGGTTCGGTATATGATAGTCATATACCGAAATGGAGGTGAATCAAATGATAATTAATAAAGCCTATAAGTTTCGTATCTATCCAAATCAAGCACAAGCAATTCTAATTAACAAAACGATAGGTTGTTCTCGCTTTATATTCAATTATTTCCACGCATACAAAGAAACTGGGAAAGGTTTCACATATGGTACATGCTCTGCCAAACTTCCCGCCATGAAGAAAGAATTTGTTTGGCTAAAAGAAGTGGATAGTATTGAGATTCAATCGTCTGATCGCAACCTTGCGGATGCGTATACACGCTTTTTCAAAAAACAAAACAGCGCCCCGCGCTTTAAATCTAAGAAGAACAACGTACAATCGTATACCACAAAACAAACCAATGAAAACATTGCCGTTATAAAAAGCAAAATGAAATTGCCAAAACTAGGTCTTGTTCGATTTGCCAAAATTAGCGAAGTAAAGGGACGTATTGTAAATGCTACAGTTAGACGGACCCTTCTAGCAGATACTTTTTGTCATTGTTAGTTGAAACAGAAAAGTACAAGAACTTCCGAAAACAAATTTTTACATTGGAACGGATGTATGGTTAAAAGATTTCGTGATTTTTGCAGATGGACCCATCTATAAAAACCTGAAGTTTTTCGATCATTAGAAGAGAAAGTGGGGGAGTTTAAATCTGCAGCAAGTCTTACAAAAGAAGTGAAATGTAATATTATATATAGTGAGAAATACTCATGTTTAACGGTTCTTTGTGGATATAAAATTTTTTCTAACAAAATTATTTCTAAAATCTTTTTTAAAAATAATATTGACTATTTTGTATGAATATTTTATCCTTTAAAAGTAAGTAAGTGGTTGCTTGCATTTGTTGTTAAAAGTTTTAATAAGATTTATTGAAAGTTGGATGGAAAATGAATGAAATTACAAACACATCAGAACGTATTATTGAAGCATTTTTAGAATTATTTCGTACACATGGATATAAGGGCACTACAACTCGTGCTATTTCAGAACTAGCGGGCGTAAATGAAGTAACTATATTTCGAAAGTTTGGAAATAAAAAAAAGGTTATGGAAAAAGCCATTGAATACTTGTCACGTGATATTGTCTTAGATCAATTAATGCATGAGGAAAAAACTTGGGACCTTGAACATGACTTGTTGTTAATTGCAGAGGGGTATCAAACATACATAGAAAGAATGAAAGATTTGATTTTGATTAGTTTTCGAGAAGCTGGAATGTTTCCGGAACTCAATGAAACCATTGCGTTAATTCCTAAGCAATTAAAAGAAAGTTTAGTTTCGTATTTTAATGAGATGAGTAAAAGGGGGAAACTCATTGAAACCGATATGGAAGCTCAAGCCATGAACTTTATTTGGATGAATTTCGGTTATTTTACTTCTAACTCGCGCTTTGGTGATAATGTATTTTCAAACTCTAAAGAGGCTTTTTTAAAACATAGTGTCCAACTTTTTTCTAGGGGGTTAACTCCCTAGTTCTTTTTGATGACAAATGAAAGTAAGTGCTTGCTTTAAATGGACGGATGGGAGATATAAAATGAAAACCTTAAAAAGTTTCTTTAAACATCGTGAAACCTTTATTGGAATTGCAACAGCATTTTCTTTTTTATTAATTTTCTTTTGTGTATGGATGACTGCATATGATGGTGTTACTGATCGAGTTGACAATTTAAGAGTAGGAGTAGTGAACGAGGATAAGCAAATGGGGGTAAATATTGAAAAAAGTTTAAAGAAGAATTTAAAATTTAATGTTAAAGGTTACAGTTCTGTAGTTTCCGCAAAGGAAGATATGAACCAACGTAAATTAGATATGGTTATACAAATTCCTAGGAATTTCTCGGATTTATTAGTGAAAAATAAAAATACAGAAATTAAGTATTTTATTAATCAGGCAAATTCTTCTTTAACAAAGCAGATTATGGAAGGAGCAACAAAAGATATTACGAAAACAATTAATAAAAATGTATACACTTATAAACAAAAACTTACTATTTCAAATTTACCTAATGAATTAAGTGCAGGGATACCATCAGAAGAATTAGCTCAAAGGTTATCGGGAAGTATCACGAAAATATTGAATGCACTAAACATTGATTCTGTTCAACCAAATATTGAAAAAACAAATAATACAGAAGGATTTGCAGCAACCATGCTTCCGTTATTAATTGTTCTTGCATCTTGGGTTGGCGCTATGATCATGAGTTTAAACCTTAATAGTGTTGCAACATTATTAAGAGACGTTTATGGAAAATGGTCTATATTTGTAGCAAGGCAGATTATTAATGTTCTTGCATCAATTATTTTAGCTGTTATTACTCTATTATTTATGGCTATATTTGATATAAAACTGAATACAAATATATTTGCAACATGGATGTTCCAAACACTTGTCTTCTTCTCTTTCTTAAGTGTAACACAAATGTTTGTCATTCTATTTGGTCCTGCGGGCATGGTGTTTAATATTATTTCGCTTTCATTACAATTGGTTACTTTTGGAGTAATTGTTCCAAAAGCAATGCTATCAGAGTTCTATCAAACTGTAGGTTCTTATTTTCCTGCAACCTATGTAGCTGATGGATACTATACAATAATTTTTGGTGGAATTGATTTATCACACGATATGAAAACTTTACTTATTATTTCAATTAGTACTATATGTATTGCAATGGGAAGAATTGCTGTACAAAAGAGCACTAAATCACAATTAAACAAACTACCTGCTGATAAGAATGTTATGGTACATTAATTTATGCGATAGAGAAAGTATCTGAATAAGTATGTTGAACACTAGATAGTTTTATTAAATTACATTTTCCTTATAAAGCAATAAAAAGCACAATTGAATTACGTTTTTAGTTCTAAAAGGCAGCATGTAAACAAGATATGCTAAGAGTGCAAAGAAGTGAAAACTTTTGCACTCTTTTGTACTTTACCCCACGATATCCTCAAATAATGAATATAAGTAACTATAACGAAAAGTAATTTCACATTTTAAGTTTTTTATGCTGGAATTAAGTTAGTAAACCTACAATCTTTTTAGTTAATCTGCTATTTTTACTAATAAGTTTTGACTATGATTTGTGCCAAAATAGTAGTAAAAACTTTCTGGTGTTTAAAGAAATTACATTAAATATGGTTGGAGTTAATTCCTTTTTGATAATTAAGCAATTATTGTAATTATATATTTTTCATTTTTTACCTATATTCCTTCATTAAGTGCAAGGGGGGAGTATATTTTATTCGTAAACGTCTACTTCTGATACTTTATATTCGTTGCGTAACTCTTTTAGATCTTATTCCAAAGTTTTAACTAAGCTATGCTCTTAATACTATATCCATTCTAAGAATTCAAATCATACATATATATACTCTGTATTATCCCTTTTTTACATATCGCTGACTTATAGCCAGCACAAATTGCACTATTATGAATAGTATAATAGCTATTTTCAATTAATATTGAATTTGCAATTTGTTCATTTGTTTGTAGTATATTTACTTTTTGTAAAGGGAAATGTAGTCCATAACCTAAAGCTTTGACAACGGCTTCTTTAGAGGACCAAATTGTAAAAAATAAATGTTTTTGTTGTAAAGTATCTAGTTCATAAAATATTCCTTTTTCCCTATTGTTGAGGAAATGAGAAGCGATTTTTTGATAATTATCTAGTACTTTTATTTTTTCAATGTCAATTCCAATTTTTTTCTTTGCTAATGCAATCACAACTAAGTCGGCAGAATGAGAAATATTAAAATATAGGTTCTGATTTTTTAGATAGGGTTTTCTATATTGGGTATATGATATTTCAATATTTGATGGAGAGGTTTGTGTATACAAGGAAATAATATATTTTGTAATTCCTCTACAGATAATATAATTTTGTCGACGAATTTCATTTTTAAATTGAATTGCATAGGTGTATTCATCATTAGAAAGCCAAGTAGTGTATAATTTGATATGTTTTTTTAATTCATTAATTTTGCATTTCCAAACATGAACTTCATCTGGATGAAATAGGTTATACATTGTTTTCATAGTTTTTCCACATCTGTATATTAATAATTTCAATAATTTTTTTTATATTTCCATCTGTTTTTAAATAAAAATGATCACCTTTAAAAGAATAGACATCCAAATCTTTATTTGTATATTTACTCCAATTATTGTGATTAACAACATGAGGGTCCTCATTTCCGATAAATACACTAACAGGACAGTTGATAGAGTTATAGTTATTGCAGCTATAGGAATCTACAATTTTAAAATCCGACCGAATATATGACAAAAAGTACGAAAAAGCTTTTTTATCTTGTAATAAAAGGTCTGGAGTTTGTGTATAGGTTTTAAGTTCTTTGAGTAATAATGCGTCTGGTAGTTTATGTATCAATTTACTTTTTGGTGTATCAGGTGATGAAGCGGCAGAGATATACAAAATGAGTGGCTTAATTTTATCCCTTTCGAATAATAATTTAGTTAACTCGTATCCAATATATGCACCCATGCTATGACCCAAAATAGCAAAAGGTTTATTTATATATTCAGCCAACTCAAGAAGTATGCTGGATACTAATGGTTGCATGTTATCAATAGTGTCTTCTTTATAACGATCATCTCTCCCAGGTAACTGTACCGAGAGTACTTCAATATCTGCTCCTATTTTATTACTCAAGTTTCTATAAGCCGAAGCTGCTCCTCCGGCATGGGGAATACACAGTAATTGGAATTTTGCCTGTGGCTTAGGATGGAAAATACGAATCCATTTTTTCATAAATTGTCCTCCTCTTCTGAGATTATGCATTATAAATAATATTAAATTTTATCTGAAAAGTAAATAAGAGAATATTTGGATATTGCGGTTGACATTTTTTTGAAGATGTGTAATTGTTAAATAGTACCATATAAATCCCAGAAATTAGTTGAAGGTGGCAGGAAAAATGAACGAAAAATTGATTAGCGAATTATCAAATGTACAAAAAAAACTTTATACGTACCATAAGATCTATCCTAATGATCCAGCGTATAATCTTAGTTTTTGTTATAAAATTGTTGGGGAATTCAATGTTCAAAAATTTAAATCCGTTATGGAGTTAGTTATCAATGGAAATGAGATTTTTAAAACTCATATAGTAGAAAAAGAAGGCAAACCTGTACAAGTATACGAGTCATCAAGAGAGTACGATGTAGAAATTGTTAATTTACCAGAAGAATATACAGAAAATGATTGTGATGTTCACGTGGGAGAATATATTTCTAAACAAAACATTAATTGTATTGATATTTCTAAATGGCCTCTCTATGATATTAAAATATTTAGTTCTTCTCAAAATATTTATTATTTGACAATTAATGCAGATCATATCATTGCGGATGGTTACAGTTATTTTAATTTTTTGAATGATATTATGGCTTTATATAACGATAACAAAGAGTCGGATGTATATAGTGTGGAAAATCATAAAACGTTATATTTTGATTTTGCGAATTATAAATCAAGTCCGATTAGAACACAGAAAGCAATTGATTATTTCCAAGAAGAGTTTAAAGCGTTTGATGGTCTTGAATTAAAGGAAATTAATAAGTCACGTAATGAGAATGGAATAATATCGGGGAAAAGTACGAAGTTTTCATTAAATGAAGATGTTAGTTCAGAAATTCAGTCTTATTTAAAAAAGCATAATTTTACAGATTTTAGTTTTTTTGCAGCTATATATTGTGTTTTACTTTACAAATTGACAAGACAAAATCGTATTGTGGTAGGAATACCTATTGCAAATCGTCCTAAAAAAGAATTTAAGAATATTGTAGGATATTTTGTTAATACACTGCCATTAACTGTTGATTTTGAGAAAGTTACCACTTTTGAGGAACTATGTTCTGTGATTAAAAAGAAAGTGATTTCATTAATTAGATATCAAGATTTTGATTTGAATTTACATGCGCCGGCTATTTTTGCTAAACAATCTTTACCTTTAGATTCTTTTAACAATGCTTTTACTTTTTATAAACAGCCACTATCTTTTGAATTAAAAAATTGTATGGTTACACCAATGCCATTACAAATACAAAATCTAAAATTTGCTTTTACTTGTAATGTAGAAAACTATGATTCTTTTTATGTTGTAAATGCAGAATATAATTCCTTTTTTGATCAGATTCCAATTAAGGATGTGTATGATAATATTATTAATCAGATCATTAATAGTGAAAATAGTAATATTGGTGCTCTCTCATTACTGAATGATCAATTAACAAAAGCTATTTGTATTAATTGTAATGAAAGAAAATTTAATGCAGAAGATACCATTATAGATATTTTTGAATCGAAGGCTAAACAATTCCCAAATCAGATTGCTGTTTCTTGCGATCAGGAGGAATGGACATATGAATATCTAAATATAAAATCGAATCAAATTGCTCATTATTTAAATTTATCCCTTTCGGAAGATATAAAAATGGTTGCAGTATCTTTGGAACGCTCCAATTTACTTATAGCGACAATTTTAGGAGTGTTGAAATCAGGAAGAACGTACGTTCCTATAGATGTTTCTTGTCCACAGGAAAGAATGGAATATATTTTAAACGATTTAAATAATACAGCATTAATTACAACTAAATTATTTAAAGACAAGGTATGTAATCAATCTATTGATAAGTTAATAATAGAAGAAATCTTACTTACAATTGATGAATATCCTACGTATAATCTTATGCCAACATATGATAATTCTAGTGTTGCTTATATTATTTATACATCTGGTTCTACTGGAAATCCTAAAGGTGTTATGGTTACTCATAAGAATGTAGTTAGATTATTTTTAGCAACAGATTCTAAGTTTCAATTTAACGAAACAGATTGTTGGGCTTTATTTCATTCTTATGGATTTGATTTCTCAGTATGGGAAATCTTTGGTGCGTTATTATATGGAGGAAAGTTAATTATTGTTCCAGAATGGATAACTAAAGTTCCGGATGAATTTTATAAACTGATGTTAAAGGAAAAAGTAACAGTCTTAAATCAAACACCATCATATTTTAAACATCTTATTAAAGAGGATTCTGAATATAAAGGTTCTGAAAAATTATGTTTACGCTATATTATTTTTGGGGGCGAAACACTATATTTTGAAATGTTAAGACCTTGGTTTGATAAATATGGAGACAAATATCCGAAAGTTATAAATATGTATGGTATTACTGAAACTACTGTGCATGTAACTTATTATGAAGTTTTAATGAACGATTTAAATAATAAAGCCGGTAGTATTATAGGTAAGCCTATACCGGATTTAAATGTATATATTGTTAATAATGATATGCAAGTTCAACCAATAGGAGTCCCAGGTGAAATTGTCATTGGTGGAGAGGGTGTCACAAAGGGTTACTATAATAAAAAAAGCTTAACAGATGAGAGGTTTGTAGAAAAATCAATTTATCCTAATAGAAAAGAATTTTTATATAGAAGCGGAGATCTAGGAAAAATATTACCTAGTGGACAAATAGAGTATTTAGGGAGAATTGATAAGCAAGTTCAATTACGAGGATATAGAATTGAATTAGGAGAAATTGAAACTGTTATTAATCAACACCCTTCGTATCAAGATTGTGTAGTAGATGTGCATGAATTTTCTGATGATGATAAAAGATTGGTAGCCTATGTTATAGTTAAACCGAATTCGAGTCATGTATTATATGAGCTAAAGGAATATTTAAAGGGAAGGTTGCCTGAATATATGGTTCCCTCATTATTTATGGTAATTGATAAAAAACCGTTAACAGTTAATGGAAAAGTGAATTATAAGGCACTTCCTCAGCCGATCATTAACCAAGTTTCAGTACCAATTCCAAAAATGGAAGACAAAGTAGAACTTGATATTCTTCAAATATGGAAAGATGTTCTGAAAATTGAAAATATAGGACTGGAGGACAATTTCTTTGATGTTGGTGGTACATCTCTTCATGTTGCTGAAATTTATTATAAATTAGTTGAAAAATTTAATATATCTAACTTCTCTATGGTTGATTTATTCGAATACACAAATATAAAGGAATTATCTATATATATAAAACAAAATTCGCATTTAGAAGAGAATACTAAAAAAAATAATCGTGGACTAAAAAGAAAAGAAGCACTTTTAAATAGAAAGTTAAAATAAAAATAATGTTATGGAGGAGTTTCAGAAATGTACACGGATGAAAATTTAGTAGAGATCACTGATATAGCAATTGTAGGAGTTTCTGGTAGGTTTCCGGATGCTAATACAATAGAACAATTCTTTAATAATATTAAAGACGGAAAAGAATCTATTCGTTTATTAAATGATGACGAAATAGAGAGAGCAGGAGTTTCTAAGGATTTGCTAAAAAATCCATCATATAAAAAATTTGGAGCAGTTTTGGATAATATTAAAGGATTTGATAATGAATTTTTTGGTTTTAATCCCTATGAAGCAAAAATTACTGATCCGCAACATCGTCTTTTTTTAGAATGTGTATGGGAAGCTTTAGAAGATTCTGGATATATTCCAAATAAATTTGATGGACTAATTGGTTTATATGGAAGCACGAGTATGAGCTCTTATTTATTGTCGAACCTTTTAAATAATGAGGACATCTTTAAAGATGGGATTAACTATCCATTACTTATTGCTAATGATAAAGATTATCTATGTACTAGGGCATCTTACAAACTAAATCTTCGTGGCCCTAGTATGACCGTTCAAACAGCATGTTCAAGCTCATTAGTTGCGATACATTTAGCGTGTCAAAGTCTGATTAATCAAGAGTGTGATATTGCTCTTGCAGGAGGAGTAAGTATTACAGTTCCGCAGACAACAGGTTATTTGTATAAAGAGGGTGGTATTTTATCTAAAGATGGACACTGTCGGGCCTTTGATGATAGCGCTTCAGGTACTGTTAAAGGTAATGGATGTGGAGTAATTGCTTTAAAACGATTAGAAGAAGCGTTAGAAGATAAAGATTCCATTTATGCAGTCATTAAAAGTACAGCTGTAAATAATGATGGTTCTAATAAAATTGGATTTACTGCACCAAGTGTACAAGGCCAAGCAAAAGTAATTGATGAGGCAATTTCTCTTACAGGTATTTCACCAAGTGAAATACAGTATGTAGAAACACATGGGACAGGCACTCATTTAGGTGATCCTATTGAAATAAGGGCCCTAAGTCAAGCATTTCAAGATACAGACAAGAAGCAATATTGTGCAATAGGGTCTTTAAAAACTAACATAGGTCATCTAGATGCAGCAGCGGGTGTAGCTGGTGTTATAAAAACAGCACTATGCCTTAAAAATGACGTTCTTCCAAAAAGTTTAAACTTTTCTAAAGAAAATAAACAAATTAACTTTAAGGATTCACCTTTTTATGTAAATACATCTATGCAAGATTTAAAAAATAGTGGATTAAATTATGCGGGGGTAAGCGCTTTTGGCTTAGGTGGAACAAACGGTCATGCGATTTTATCGAAGGCACCAAAGCGCTCAAAAATAAGTGGGAAATTAGAAAATCAGATTTTAATTTTATCGGGTAGAAGTCCTAAAGTAGTAAAACAAATGAGAGAAAATTTATATGATTTTCTTGGTGAGAATGCTAATGTTTCCCTGTCGGATACCGCATATACATTAGCATTAGGAAGAGAGGAATTTGCATATAGAAGCTTTGTTGTCGGAAAAACAAAATCTGAGATTATGGAAAAACTTTTGGATTCTTCAGGGAATTGTGAAGGGGAGAAAGTAGATAAATTAAATTGCTTATGGAATCTATCTGATTTTCAAACAAAAGAGTTTTATAAAGAGATGTACAATAATATTCCGTATTTTAAAACTTTATTAGATACTATTTCGTCAGAGATTTCAGAGGTATTTGGGATTGTAATTAATTCCAATCAAATATTGAATATAAATGAATGGAATGATGATTCACTTAGTAGTGAACAAAAAAAGGTTTTAAGTGATTTTGCAAATATGTATGGATATACGCAATTTATGAAAAAAATAGGCATCAATCCCGATTCTATATATTGTCATAACAGAGTGCAAGATTATGTAGCTGCGTGTATTTCAGGAGCATTTGTCATAAAGGACGCTCTTAAAATGTTAAGAAAAATTTTATTAAATGAGAAAATAGATGTAAATGATATTAAGTATTCTAAACCTGCTATTTCAATAATATCTTCTAATGGATTAGAGTTAAATGAGATGTCACAAAATATTGACTTTTGGAGCGAGATCTTTAAAAACAACTTGGAATACACTGAGGTAATCAATGAAAATGCATTTATAATAAATTTTGATACTTTATCTACCATTTATAAAGGGAGAAAAGTAAAACATACTAATGAGGAGAATTATAATTCTTTATTGAGATTAATAGGTGAGTGTTGGTCTTATGGTTTTACAGTAAATTGGAAAATTTTATTTGAAAAGAAAGAAGCGGGCAGAATTTCTCTTCCAACTTATCCATTTGACAGAAAAATTTTCTGGGTAGAATCGACTAAACAGCGTGCAACTTTAGAAACAAATATTAAAGATAATAAATTGAATAATGAGGATATCGAGACAATTAGACAAAATATATCTAATATTTGGGTTAAGAATTTAGAAGAGGATTCTATAGCCTATGATGATGATTATTATGAAATAGGTGGAGATTCTTTAACAGCTGTTGAAATTGTGTCTGAAATTAGAGATGTTTTTAATATTGAAATTTCAATTGATGATTTTATCGAATACGCAACTATAGACCAACTTGCTAGTTTTATAAAAAAACAACTGGATAAAACTAAGTCATTACTTGAACCTTCATCAAAAATTATTACCAGAGTAAAGAAAGGAGTTACAGATAAAAATATTTTTCTTGTACATCCAGCAGGTGGAACGGTGTTCTGTTATCGTGATCTAGCTCAATATTTAGATGAGGAGATATCAATATATGGGATCCAATTCCCATACAAATCCTTAGAAGAAAAAGAGTTATCTTTAGAGGAACTTGCAGGATTATATATAAAAGAGATTAAAAAAGTTCAAGCATATGGACCATATACAATTGGCGGTTATTCTTTTGGTGGAAATGTTGCATTAGAGATGGCATTACAGTTGGAACAGGCTGGAGAAAAGGTAGAAAGCATTGTTATGTTTGATAGCCATCCACCTCATGCATATAATCAATCACCATTAAGTGATATACAATACATTGAAGCATTTCCTTATATAGTGGATATGTATTTTAATCAAACAAATGCTTTGCAATTAAAAGAAAATGAAAAATATGCTTCAAATAGCTTACAAGAAACTATTAGGAAAATGAAAAGTGATAATAAGCTTCCATCTACTATTAATGAAAATGAATTAATTCACTTTTATTCGATCTGGACATATAATCATTCAATGCTAAAACAATATCATCCGAAAGGAGTTTTTAAGGGAGATATTATAATGTTTAAAGCTCTACAAACTGAAAACCCTGTTGTATTAGATTTATTAAAAATTAAATATATCGAAAAAGAGCAATGGAATAAATATATTAAGGGTAGATGTACAATGCAAGAGGTTCCAGGGGATCATTATACTATGTTTGGAAATAAAGAGAATTGTAGAGAACTTGCGTTACATTTTCAACAATTTTTACAATTACAATATACCATTTAAAGGAGAGAGGATATATGGTATATAAAACGATCTACAAGTTTGTTTGGATACTTCCTATTATTTTCGCGTTACATAATATGGAAGAATATTTATTCTTACCTTTGATGAGAGAAGTTTTAGATAATAAGGTAGGAAAAGGATTCTATGAACCCAATGTTTTTTTAATTGCCATTGTATTATTAACTGTTTTTGTAACAATAATCGTGATTCTGTATTATTTTTATAAAACCAGATTATTAGAACGATTAATAATGTTAGCATTGGCAATTATCTTTGCAAATGGGATTATGCACACTATTTCAAGCATTATATTTTTGAAATATATGCCAGGTGTCGTGACATCAGTCTTATTAATACTACCATATTCCATTTGGATGATTAGTTTATTAAAAATTAGAGAAGGTCTTCAATTAAAAAAGGGGTTATTATTTTTTATAATTAGCTGGATTCTTATGTATCCGATTATTGTTTTATCTTTATTAACAGCTAAAGGAATTAGTGCATTATTTTAAAATAAAAATTAAAGGGAGAATGAAATATGTCAGCAACAATTATCCAAGGAAAAGAAGTACAGTTACCTATATTACAAAAATTACAAACAGAAGTGCTAGAACTTCAAAGAAATAATATTATTCCAGGTATAGCAATTATCAAAGTTAATGGTGGAGAATTATTAACAGATACTAATTTTAGTTTGCATGTAAATTTGGCAAAAAAATTAGGTTACATGGTAAAAGAAGATGTTTTACCATGTAGTATTACAGAAGAGGAGCTTATAAAAGTAATTGAAAAATATAATTATGATGACAGTATCCATGGTATTATTGTTTTAATTCCCTTACCGGATCATATTAATGTAGTAAATGTGATTAACTCAATCAGTCCTAACAAAGAAATTGAAGGATTGCATCCTTATAATGCTTCGGGATTATTTCCTACTAGTAATTCGGAGATAAATGTGCCTATGTGTGTGCCACATGCTGTGTTAGAAGTGTTAAGTTATTACGGAATTAGTTTAGAGAAAGCTAATGTTGTAATTTTGATGGATTGGACTTTTCTTTCATCAAACCCTATTGCAAATATGGTTGCAAGAATAGGGGCGGTTACTATTCTACCTTCTGAAGCACCTATAAAAATTATTAATACAAAAACAGAAAATATAAAAGAACATTGTAAAGAAGCAGATTTATTAATTGTATCAACAGAGCAAGTAGATTTTGTTAAAGAGGATTGGGTAAAACCAGGAGCATGTGTAATAGATTTTAACCCTGTTCAAGTAGGAATAAAAGAAAGTATCGTTCATCCAGGTAAAAAATTACCTATTTTAAAGGGTGGTGTGGATGTAGAGAGCGTACAAAAGGTAGCGAAATGGGTATCACCAGTAGCGGGTGGTGTAGGTCCAGTAATGTTAGCTATGTTGATGAGAAATGTATTACTTTCCTGTAAGAGAAAAAACTTCCAAATGGAAACTAGTATGCAATAAAGAAGTTAATGAATTAAACAATATATTGAAATTTGTTAAGCCCTATCATCTTAGTATTAAGTTGATAGGGTTATTTTAGCAGAGTGCAGCGTAAGCTGTTATTTAAAAAGGGAAAACATTGACGAGATAAAGGGCATCATTCTAATAAGAATGGTGCCCTAATCATGTTATACATTACAAGTGTCGTATATGTTAAAGAATCATAAGTTAGCAAAAGCAACTAGTGAAGTAACATGGTCGTAATTTCGATCTATGTTAGAATACAAAGCAAAATGGTATGGCAAACAAGTCATTGTCGGATCGAAAACATTTGCTTCCAGCCAATTATGTTCTTTTTGTGGATAGTTCAAAAATATAATCTTCTATTTTTCGTATTACACTCTCTATAGACCTATTTCTCTAAATGCAGAACGCACTGTTTGTGTAGTACCAAAAGGAACATCTCCATTTTTCGTAAGTATTTGAGCGATTCTGACCAATACTTTTACAGCATCTTTAAAGTTGGCAGTTGGCCATAGATTCTGTAATGCCTGGTACCATAGCTTTGCAGCCTTATCAGTGCCAATGTCCATAGAAACCAAATAGAAAACTCTATTAAAGATACCACTATTAATATGAACCCTATTATTATCAGAACATCCGTCATAATAGTTTTTCATATGATCCGGTTGTGGATCTGTTACCATTAATGGGTTATCAAATGCTGTTCCAGGTGCTTTCATAGATCGTAATGCCTCACCAAATAAACTAGGGCCCATAATATCATTACCTATTAACCAATCTGCGTCGTGAGCTGTTTGACCATTTGAATGTTGTTTAATAGCGGTGCCAAAAACATCAGAGAAATGTTCATTTCAAGCACCAGATTGACAAGAATATTCTAGATTTGCAGTGTATTGTGTTACTCCATGTGCTAATTCATGACCAATTACATCTTTAGAATTAGCAAAATTAATAAAGAGGTTACCATCCCCATCACCAAAAGTCATTTCATCCCATCCTAAAAGGCGTTTAGAAAGTTAGTACCATAGTGTACATTTAAAATTAAATCTAAGCCCCGATTATCAATGGAATCTTGATTTAAAACGTTTTTAAAATAATCGCGTACAATACCAGAGTACTCATATACTTTATTAACTATGTCATCTTGAGTATCAGATTCTCCTTCAGAGCGAACTAATTTTATTCGTTGTACCCATTTATTTTGGCAATCATATATTTCACGTCTAGATGCGCTGATTGTAATGCTACAGTTGTATTATCAGTAAAACCTGCTTCTAATTCTGTTACATGAATCGTTTTTTGTTTTCTTTTTGTACGACTGTCTTTACTCTCTTTAATGCTCATTTGTGATTCGTCTACGCCAGCTCTTGCCATATGGGCTAGGATAGATGGGGAATAAAACTACATTTAACTCCCTTGTGATTTTGACACATATAAAACACTCCTTTTTATTTAAGATTCAGCCCCCAGTATCTCCTGAAAATAAAGGAATATACCTGTTTGAATAATCAGTTATACATTTCTCGAAAAATAGATTAGGATAAAAATTAATACAGTGATGGAAAGTATAAGTGTTTACTATTAGAAAATCTAAATTAAAAATTGACTTTGTTAAGTCACATATGAATATAAAAATTAAAAAAGGGTGAGTATATATGTTGATATGCCCTATCAATATAAATTGGAGGAAAGAATAATGCATGAAAAAAAGATTTATATTATTCACCATGGTAAAGCGGAAGATAATGATTTCGATTGTTCATTAACATTGGAGGGAAGGGAAAAAGTAGAAAATATGGTAGTATATCTTCTGCAAACAGAAGATATAAAAACATGCAAAATAATGTCTAGTGAATATAAAAGGGCTGTGGAAACAGCAGAAATTTTTGATAAACATTTAAATTTGGGTTTTTGTAAAGATTCGAGATTAAATGAAATTAATATTGGAAGTAGTAAAGAAAATTTGAAGGAAGAACTAAAGAAACGATTTGAATGTGTAAATTCAAAATTTGAAGGTGGAGAATCGATTCAGCAAGTTATGGAACGAACGCATCAAGTGATAAAGGACATAATAAATGAAAATAATAAAAATAATTATATTTTAGTAACACACAGAATTACCACTTTACTCTTATTACATTATTTTGATAAGCAATTTGACTTTGATAAAACATGGGAAATAGCTTCACCAGATGCGTATTTAATAAAAATAAGTGAAGAGAGATTCAAAGTTGAACGTATAAAAATATGAATATACAAATTTGGTTTATAGGTGTCTATATAGCCGTAAAACATTTTAGTAATAGTTAACTTATTTTTGTAATAAAGCGATTATATTTATCGGCATTACGTAATTATTTGAAAATCTTTCAGGAGGTATATAAATGAATTATCCTTTTGAAAATTTAGTTTTTGAGGGGGGGGGAATCAAAGGTATTGGATATGTAGGAGCTTTAGAATATTTAGAAACTGTAAAAATATATTATCAAGCATTGAAAGATTTGGAGATATGTCTGCAGGAGCAATTACAGCTACTCAGTTCAGGATTTAAAAGAGAAATTAATAACAATCTGGCAAACAGGCAGGGAAAGAATTCTTCCAAACATATGATGAACCAAACAATCAAAGTATAAAATAAAGTTAGTATGGAAGCTTGAAAAATTTCATTTTGACGTGGTGTTATTTACTTTTATGACACAATCCCAGCTTTTGAAGTATCAACTAAACCGAATCCAGCTTTGCGATATCCGAAATCTTGTTGAGTGGGATTTTTTGTTCCGGTTACTCTTTCATTGCAGCTCTTGCAGGTATATAATATTAAATTATTTTCTGGCTATGTGGAAAAAGATAAATGAGTTTGGATCTAATCAACAGTTAATTCTTGCTTATCCTAAATGACTAAATTAAAAAAGAATGAAAATAGGGTATAGTTAATAGAAGGAAACAGTCTTGCATTTCAATCTATATGAAAATAACTAGCAGATATTGTTACTTGCTTTTCCAAGAAACAACATACCTCTTCACAATTGAATCTTAAACGTACAAAAGTCTGTTTTTATAAGGGTTTCTTTCATTAAAAGCATTAGATACAAGGATATAGTCTAAAACATTACCAAGTTTATTATAATAATATGTTGGAATCCTTTTTTGTCCAGTAGGGTTAGGTGCTATATCAAAAGCATCATAAATTGTGTAACTATATATACTTTGTTTTTCTTGTGATGTAAGCTTATTATAGGGTATTCCATTTATTTCATACACTCGTTCTCTATTTGTTAACGCTTCTAAAGGAATTGAATGTTCATCATCATTTAAGTCACCTAGTATTACAATTGGACTACGGTTATGCGTTTGTAATACGTTTGTTACGTCATAATATAAAATTGTTGTTTCTAAACCTCTCTGTAATAAGGAGGCTATATGTCCTTGGGATCTGCTTCTTAGTGTGTCCAATACAATTTTATCCCACGCTTCGTTAGGTATAAAATCGGGAGTTTTAATTACGGGACGCTTAGATTTTAAGTGAGCCACATAAAAAATAATGTCTCCAATATCTTGAATATTTATTTTTGCTTTGATTGGTGTTCGACTAAATTTAAAATCATGTGTTATAGGGAGATCGTCTCTAGTGAAAGGTGCGACTATTACTGGATCTACAGAAGTAATAGGGTATTTTGAACCAATTGCAACTACAGGAGAGGTATATACTGTATTATTTGCTGGATCTGTAGTTAGCATCTCAACTGTTGAGAAATAAGTAAATCCAGCCGCTTTAATTAATTCTCTTAGAGCATCGACACTAAATACTTCTTGAAAACCTATAACATCACAGTTCATATTTAAAAGTTGGTCTTTTATCCATTTCTTCTTACTTTCCCATGCTTCGCTTGAATAAACTGAACCAGGCTTATACCATGCCATGGGTGGTTTGGAAAATTGATATAAGTTAAATGTTCCACAACGAATTTGCATAATTTTCTCCTAAATTTATTTTTAAATCTTAACTACAATATGATTTTGTATTCTTAGCTATAGATTGTAATTAATAGCATGTTTTTATTTATCCTTTTTTAACATAGGATTTCTTCTTTAAAATGTGAAGGGGTAAAAAACCTATTTTAGCGGAGAGATGAATCTTGGTAGGCATAAGCCTACATGTAATTTAAGAAATTGAGTGTCTTCAATTAGAAATTTTCTGATATAGTGGTGTAGTATAAGAATTCTTAAGGTAGCTCTTAAGAGTAGAGTGCATTTATATTAAAAAAATCTTGATATGAAAATCTAAATTGTATAATATATAGGTATATTATTATTGCGTTTAATTTTGTTTATTCCCACACCTTATGTGTTGTGGTTGAGTTGTAGAAGCAAGTTTTGTTCTTGTTTCAATTGTGAAAGGGCTTCTTTGAGCCGATTAGTGCACATATAGCTTGTTTTGCTATGCACATTTTTAATCGACTTGAAGAAGCCTTTTTTTGTTGTTTTCAAGTTTGCAGGTGGGGTTATTTATGATTCATAACATAACAAGATGAAAAGAGATAATGTTTGAATAGTATTAGTTGATCCAAAGAGTAATCTAAAGAGCCGAATGATATATTTACTGATATAGATAAGTTAGCGGAGAGTACGATTGAAGAACTACGATTTTAATCATGTGAAGGTAGTTTATACAGGGGAAAAGGAAGAACTAAGTGATAGGAATACTTGGATCTTCCTTTTTTATTGCAACTAGAGATTTAGAATGAATGATTATACATATAAAAATGATTTAGCGGAAAAATTTCATTTAATTTCAATGAATAGAAGAAAAAGTAAAAAAATCATAAAGGGCTAGTTGAAGTACGATTCATTTGCATAATCGAGAGGGGAAATGTATTGGTGAAACGTCTTGTTGCTTGCTGACCAAGAGAATGCAGACTGATTAGTGGAGAGTAAGAGCGTATTACTACTCTTATAAAGGAAATTACATTGTCAGTGTTTACAATTTATTTGTTACATCGGTCTAAAAGAATTTGGATGGAGAAGTAAATGCTAAGTGAGAACATGAACGGTATTTTTAGAACTTGAACAATTGTGATTGCACCAATAATAGAAATTGTTCTTTTTGTTAAATAGTGAAAATTAGAAGCAGAAGAGATAAAAGCGTTAAAGTGGACTGAAAAAGAACAAGGACTAACATTAGTTATAAACATATCTAATAAGAAGTACTATCGGATTTATACAGAAGGAGGAATATTACTAGAAAATATATGAATGTATGTAAAATTTGAGGTGAATCTACCCAATTTCTATACATTAGTTGAATGAAATAATAGATAACTCAGGATTATCTAACATCCATTTCTCAGTTGAATTTTCTTAGATAAATAGCATGAAATATAGTATGTTCTCACTCATTTTTATAAGGATAAAATGTCATTTTATTTTTATAAAAATGAGTGAAACAGAACGATTCACCATATAAGAATATTCGACTATAATGAAACATTGTACGTCATTGTAATATTAAGATGTTTTAAGATTAAAGTGATTATTAGTCATAAAATATGAGTTTCGAGACCTCAGCAAAATATTGCAATGCTTTATATACATGAGATTGTAAAAATTATTTTATTAAAATTACTGGAGGCTGATGAAATATGATAATAGATCATATAAGCAACAATGTAGTAAAAAAATTGGAACAAACGGTGCGCTATGAAAAGAAACAGGTACAGGTATTACGTGTAAGTAAAAGTAGTTCTAATATGCACGCTTACATGATTTTCCCAGAATTCTCAGAGGTTAAAATTTCAAATACCGAACTGGATGAGTATATAGAAAATCTTTCAACAAGTCTGAAATATGTTATTGACCGCAAGTTAAATCAGCAAGAAATTGAAAAACAAAATCATTCTTTCATTATGACGTGCGCAGTTGAGGAAGATGGTGTTATAGATGATGAAACGATTCATTTTAATACGACGTATGTTAAGCCACCTACACTTGCGAGTAAGGTATTTAAGCTAGTGTGCGGTTTAGGAAATCGTTTGAATAGCTTAAAGGAGTTACATATAACAGTATTAAATAATAATATTAATCGAATTGAAATAGAGTTTTATAATGAAAATGAAACATATGTAGCAGTAGAAAAAGAAGAAATTGCAAATGCGATTATGGGGGCATATACAAAAGCCAATATCTATTATTCCGCAGATCTCCGTTATGTTGCAGAAGGAAATGAAATCAAATTAAAGAGCATAAAGCCAAAATTAGCGGGTGATGTGTTGTGAAGCGAGAAAAAGGGATGATTGGAGTTTTATGTATATTTGTTTTTATGATTCTAGTACTCATACCTTTACATACAGCTCATGCATCTGTAAAAGTGGATTTTAATGAATTGAAAGGAAATGATGTTTCTTCATCTTTTAAAGAAGGATTAAACAATCGAACAAAAACGACAGAGAAAGACGATTCATTTGGGTCATCAATTATACAAAAAGTTGAGGGTATGTATGCACCAGCTTTTAAAGTAGGGGTAAATATCTTTTCTATCTCTTTCATATTAGGTGTTATTGTCATGGTTATGGCGTTAATTACAAAGAATGGTCAATGGATGAAATGGGCAACGGGGAGTATGATTTTCTCGTTCGTTAGTATGATGGCAATGAGATTAAGTGTATATTTCTTATTTAGTTCGGATGTATTTTCGTTTATGAACATTTTTACAGATTTTTTAGACCTGTTTAAATCAACAGCACTTATTTTTACACCCTTTATGTTAATTGCAGGAATTCGTTTACGAAGAATTCATGAGAGTACAAAACAACCTGAGTATTATCGTTGGTCTAATCGCGTTATAACGGGATCTTGTTTACTATGTATGTTAGCCGTACTGGCTCCATGGTTATTTGCGAATATGTAAAGAAACATATATAGATGCAAAAGGTACTGAATGTTCATTCAGTACCTTTTATCTACCCATCTGATTTTTCCTTTCGTATTCTGCAAATATCTCCTCTGATATAGGGGATAATTCGTTCGATTTTTAATTGTTTTTTGTTGTAAAGGATTTCCTTTTGTAGAATGAACACTCCTTGTAGTAGAGCTGGTATGCCTACAAAACAGACGAGGAAGATAGAAACTAAAATAATATTTTACTTAGAAAAGTATTTCTCGTGTTTAAAAATGACTTAATTTATTTTGAAAGGATTGCTTGTTTTGAAAAGAAATCAAGAATATGCCGCTTTACGAAATTCTATCTTGATAGGTTGGCTGCTCATAATTATCACTATGGGCCTATCTATCTATTTTTCTTCTATTATATATTTACTAATTGGATGTTTCATTTTGTCATTAAAATACGGATTAATGGGCACTATAAAGAATGTAGAAAAGCGTTTGCCAACTTGGGCTAATTTTGGAGTAATTGAAAAGCCAGTGAATCGGAGGGTGACAAGACCGTTTCAATTTCGGGGCGGACTCATTGTTTCATTAGCATTAGGATTCATAGAGATGGTGATAAAAGGTTTATGTATCTCATATTATATTTTAGGATTAGAAACTCATGTATATCGTTTAATGCGTAGAAACACAAGAGTGTGAAAGGAAGGCTTATATTATGAAAGTACTAATATTTGAATTAATTCTAATTGTGCTTCTAATACCGATTAATATTATGGTAAAAAAACATGCACCAAAATGGAAAGGGAAAGCCGGAGAAAAGATGGTAAAACGTATATTAAGCAAATTAGATCACGAAAGGTATTGGGTGTTACATGATGTGACGGTTTATACAGAGTATGGTGATACAACTCAAATTGACCATATTGTAATCGCGGAAACAGGTATATTTGTTATAGAGACGAAGAACTATGAGGGCCGGATCTATGGAAGTGAGAAGGCAGCAAGATGGACACAAGGTATTTTTAGAAAGAAACACTCTTTTCAAAATCCATTTCGCCAAAACTTTAAACATATGAAAGCAATTGAATGGGTGATGGATCAACAGCTGCCATGTACTTCTATTGCTGCGTTTCATTCAAAATGCAGTCTAAAAAGAGTAAATGTTCATTCTAAACATAAACATGTCCTATATTATAACGATCTAAAGAAATGCATCGAATCCTATACAGACCTGCAACTTACAAATGACGAGATTCAGCATATCTATCAAACAATATTGCGAGCGAATATTACGGATAAGGATATTGAAAAGAAACATGTAAAATATGCGCAAAATAAGTTCGCAAAACAATAAGAAATGGAGAAAGGAACAATGTTATATGTAATAGGGTTTATTGTAATCTCTGTAGTAACTATTCGTCTTAATATGAAGTATTACAAACTAAAAGGAAAACCAAAAGATTTTGTGATGAAGAAAAATAAGTGAGTTTACTATATAACTTTTAATGTAGAATAAGACGAAAAAGAACAGGCACATAAATAAGTGCCTGTTCTTCGACTTAATAACCAATTTAGTTTTAACAGTATGTATATGGACAATCATCCAAACACAATCCTAACGTCAAGACTTAAAATTAAAAGACCTATAAATATTAGATAGGACTAATATCTGTAGGTCAGCATTGTTTCATCTATGTTCTTTTTATAGTAACTAGGTTTTCTTGTTTTTTTTATGATCCCAATCCAGTTGAATTTTGAATGGTTTTCCTTCAAAAAACAAGGGAACTCAAATTGATTTTTGCATAGGAAGATTGAATTTTTAAAAAATAATACTCAATTAATAATTATTCTTATTTTATTTTGAAAAAGCTCAGCTTACTTTTGAAAACTTCCCAACATGACAGAGGATTATAATAAAAACGGTAATATAGTATTATTTTTTGTAGGACCTACTTTATAATATATTTAAATAAAAAAGACTTTCTTTATGCCCCATGTCTATTAAATTAATTCTTTTTTTAAAAAAAGTTGAAGATTTTTTATATTGTCTTTTTTTGAAATAGAAATCCCCTAATTCATTAGCAATTTTACAAGCCTCTTCTATGAAATTATTTATAATAAAAAAATCTAAACATTTACTTTTTATTTTTGTGTATTCGCTTTCATTTTGGTTGCGTAAATTTAAATTAGCCTTTTGAGATTCCAACAAGAAATATTGTTTGTCATTTAATACATAAGAATTTAATTTATTTATTAAATACGAAGCTTTCTTGACTTCGTTAATTCTTAAATAGCATTTTATTAAAGATATTAGTGTAAGGAACTTATTAGTATTATTTATGTCAGGATCATCAACATCTATTTTTTTTAACGTATCGATAGCTAAATTTATTTTTCCTAGTTCTATATAGAGTATTCCTAGATTATGTAAGGCTGTATTCTTTAGTTTTGTATTTTGTAATATATTTGATATTCTTAATGCTTCATTAAAATTGAATAAACTTTCTTTAGTTTGAAAGATTCTTAAGTTTAGTACCCCTATAAAATTGCAAATTTGCCCTATAACTCCAAAGTCAGCGGTTTCTCCAGCCAGACTTCGGGATTGGTAGGCATAATCTAATGCTTCAATATATCTATTTTGTTGATACTCGTTTTTAGCAATACACATAAGTATAAAGGGTTTATCGGTTTTATATTGTGTCAAAGATAATAATTTTTTTAGGTAGTTGTTGCTTTTTTCTAAATTATTATTTTTTCTATCCATAAAAGCAAAAAAACATAAAGCTGAGAATTGTAGCGTATAGGGTAATTCATTATAGTTTTCCTTTATTATTTTTTCAAAATATATAATATGTGAATTATAAACCTCATCCAGATCTGTATTATTGTTAGTTATGAAATCCAGATATCCTTTTAATAGATAGTATGAAAGTTCAAGTTCTATTGAGTTAATAGGGGGATTTATTTTTGAAATAATGCTTATTGCCTTTTTAGGATTAATAAATAAATACTGGGACACTATATCTAATTTGTTTTGGATATCATCATCTATATAATTCGACTTAGTTAAATAACTAGTATCAACATTTAGAGCTTTTGCTAAAAGAATCAAGGTTTCTTCACTCATGACATACCTATTATTTTCAAAATTACTTAAGTGACTTATAGAAATTATTCCTTTTGCTAATTCTTTTTGAGAGATATTATTTTGATTTCTTAATGAAGCAACCCTGCAACCTAAAAACATGACATACCTCCTAGATTATATAAAAATCTAATACTAAAATGTTAAATTATTGCTGTATTTACAATAATACTACAAAAATATTTATTATGAAACATATATTTATATAGGTGGTTTTATTGTTGATAGAATTGTTAAAAAAATACAAATTATATGATAATATTGAAATTAGTTAGGGAGGTGAAAAATATGAAAAAAGTTAATGTAAGAACAACATCATTCCAAGTATTTAAAGATTCAAACATTATGGCACCTGTAAAAGAAACAGTTAACAAATAATATTTATTTAGATTTATAAACTGATATAAGAGAGGTGAAAACCATGAAAAAAGTTAATGTAAGAACAACATCATTCCAAGTGTTTAAAGACTCAAACATTATGGCACCTGTAAAAGAAACAGTTAACAAGTAATATCATGAATTAGCATGATCTTTTTCGGAAGATCATGCTAACTGAATGGAGAAATTAGCATGCAAAAATGGGATATTGTAAATCAAGATGTAGTAATATTTGATGATCATAATAAAGCAACTATTTCCAGGATTTTGGGTGAAGAAATAATAACAAAGAGATATTGGGATTATTTAGCTTATCCAATTTACTCATTAAATAGTAAAAAAGTATTAATGCTTGGATTGGGCGGAGGTACTGTCATTCAATTACTAAATAAATGGGGCTGGTTAGGTCAATTCGATGCTATAGACAATAACAAGGATCTAATAGAAGGGTTAATGGAACATGGACATCTCAACTACAGTAATCTTAATATAATCTATTCTGATGCAAGAGAATTCATTGGAAATTGTCAAGAGAAATATGATGCAATTGTTATTGATCTTTATGATGATAATGGTCCAGTAAATGATTTATATACAGATGCATATATAAATAAGTTAAAAGAAATGTTAACCCCTAATGGTATGTTGCTATATCATTGTATTGACCCTACTAGTAAGTATATTCTTTTTGATCTAGTATCTCATATAAAAAAGATGCCCTCCTTTTCATATACGGTATCTTCATTATTAGCAGAAAATTTTCAATATGTATACAATATACCTTTTACAACAAGTTCATTGGTATTTGCGTCCAATAGGGATTTAGAGTTTTCAATTAGAAATTCCCAGGAACCCTCTATACAATGGCTAAATATATTTTTTCAGAATAGAACTCTAACAAATGAATATTTATCTAATTTTGTTACTAAAACAACCTTTCCATTGACGTATGAAAGAATAAACAAACCAGAACAATCTTTTCTTAATATTTTAATTGAAAGTTTTACAGAACCATATTCAAATGAAATATTAAAAATATTTAATAACTTTATTTCACAAGATAATTTATATGGAAAGATTTATAGATTAGGTGATTATCAACTGGAAGATGTTCCCCTAGAATTACAACATAGTTTTTGCCTTTTTATAAAAATATTAATAAATCAAAACAATATACAAGTACTTCCATCAATGATAGAAGAGCTATATACAGAACTATCTTTATTAGATATACGGCAAAAAAATAGTATCTTAAGTTATAGTTTTGCATTAATTAATGATTGGGAAAGTGCAAAAAATATAATACTTACCACACAGGAGGTTGAATAAGTTGAATAAAGATTTTTATGCAGGTATTTTATTTCATAATACTCCTAAATATCACGAATTAAACCAGTATATTAATGATAGTGTAGATGCTTATGAGTTAATTTTAGGTCAGTATGCTAAAGAGCCAGATGCTATAGAAGATATAAAACAATTTGGAAAACCATTAATACTACATACGAATGTGCTATCACCATGTTCTTATAACGGGACTGCTGATTCTATAATTAGCAAGGTAGAAAATAGAGTGAAAATCTCAGATGCTTTGTGGGTGGGAGACCATATGTGTTTCTCTAAAATTCAAGGCATTGATACAGGTACATTAATGCCACCTTTCTTTATGGAAGAAGAGGTAGATTTTTATTCGAAAAATATTAATTTAATTCAAGAACAGTTGTCTTGTCCGTTAGCGATAGAAAATGTTGTTATGCACTATAATCCAATTGGAAATCTCTCACCAGGAGAATTCTTCCATAAAATCACAGAAAAAACAGGTGTAGGGTTAATATTGAGTTTAGAGAATATTGCTCAGAGTGCGTTTTATAGCAAATTAGATCCGTATGAATTTATTGATAGCTTACCTTTGGAAAAAGTAGTTCAAATTCATTGTAGTTTAGGAAATATTGAGGAGCAAAGGGAAAATTCTTATTATTATGAAAAACAATTACATCACTTCGAAATTTTAGAATACTTATCTAAAAAGGAAAAATTTCAACCAAGAGCATTAATGTGGGAATTAGAAACGGAGGTCCCTTCTTTACCAGAGGTGGAGTATTTAAAAGAAAAACTAAATTGGGCAAGAGAATTATTTTCTAAGCAATTAATAAAATAAGGAGTGAGATTAATGATTAGTAAATTACAAATTTTTGTTGCTACCTATTTGCGAAATCCTAATTTTAGAGATCTTTATACCATTAATAGTGAAGCCGCTTATCAACTATTAGAAATAGATGATAAAAGCAAAATTTTAATTGAAAAAATAGATATTAAGCATTTAGATGAATCTGTAAAAAATTTAACAATTGAAAGGTTGGAAAAAAGAAAGGCTGAATTTCAAGAATTTTTCCATTATA
The DNA here is from genome assembly GCF_008274905.1 of Bacillus sp. JAS24-2. Lineage (NCBI taxonomy): Bacteria > Bacillati > Bacillota > Bacilli > Caryophanales > Bacillaceae > Bacillus > Bacillus sp. JAS24-2. Next base: position 421,931 of record NZ_CP031069.1, on the reverse strand, counting down.
TATCTAAGTTTGTAAATATAGATGTGTATTTTAATCTTTTTTTAAGAATGTATCCTACAGGTTCTGTGAGTCGTGAAGTTGAAGTAAAAAGATTTGTTCAATTTTCCACTTCGTATATTAAAGAAAACGCTCTTCCGTTAGTTTTAATTGACTTATTAATATACTGTGCTAAATTGACTACTTTGTCAGATAAGCCAAGAGAAAATAAAGATGAGTATTTAAAAAATAAAAGTATTAGATTTGAAGACATAAATACTGTTAAATTGCTTGAACCATATGAGGTAATAGAGTTAAATTACAATTTGTCTCAAGTGTTAAATGATGATCTTAGTATCGAGCAGATTATGAAGATTACTCCTAGTAAAACAAAATTTTTTATTCAAAAAAAATATGATTTGCCAACATCATGCAATGTGCTAGAAGTAGATGATGAAGAGTTTTTAAATTTAATAATGGAAAGAAGAGAAATAAAGGAAATATTAGCTAAGGATACTGATGAAAGAAAAGAAAATATTGAATATTTAATTTCAGAAAAGATTGCTATCCCTAGTTAATTGTGAAATCCCTACCTAAGTAGTAGGGGTTTTGTGTTCTTGATTTAATAATGAATACAAATAGAAATTTATGTATGGCAATAGATGTAGCAATAAACTATTTGTTTATAAGGAGATTTAATACATGTGTGGAATATTTGGCTTTTTTAATAATTCTTTAGTTAATAATGAAAATATATATATAAAATCTATGAGTGAATCACTAGAACATAGGGGACCAGATGACTTTCAATTTTATAAGGACTTAATGATTACGATGGGAGCCAATCGTTTTAGTATTACTGATATATCAAATGGCAGACAACCTTTTAAAAGTAGAAATGGTCAAGTAATCTGTTTTTTTAATGGAGAAATTTACAATCATTTTGATTTAAGAAGTAAACTGAGAGCCAAGGGATATATTTTTAATACCCAATGTGATGGAGAAGTAATACCATACCTATATGAAGAATATGGATATGATTTTCTAGAGTATCTAGATGGTATGTTTTCTATTTGTTTATGGGACCAAAATAAAAAAGAATTGGTATTAGCTGTCGATCCATTTGGTATTAAGCAACTATATTATTATCATAAAAATAACGAATTTTCTTTTTCGTCAGAGATTAAAGGTTTAGCGACTTTGCCTTTTGTAGATTTAGAAATAGATACGCAAGTAGTACATGAATATTTATTTTACAAGGCAATTTTCCCACCTAAAACATTCTTTAAACAAATTAATAAATTAGAACCAAGTAACCTTTTAATTATAAGACCTGATGGAGTGCAGAAAAAGCAATATAATAGCAAGATTGGAAAAGAAATGAATGAATATCCAGATAATACACAAAAACTTATAGAAATATTAGAAGAAAAAATTATACATAACACTGTAACAATGGTACCGGATGAGGTGAATTTTGGCTGTTTATTAAGTGGTGGATTAGATTCTAGTATAATAACTTCCATACTAAGTAAATACACAGATAGAAAATTTGATGTTTTCTCAATAGGCTATCCAGGGAATTTGGCGGCGGATGAAAGGGAATATGGTAGACGGTTAACAAAAGACTTAGGAATACATTTACATGAAGTTGTTTTGAAACCAAATGAAATTCCCGCTTTACTTCAAAACGTAAATGAAAGTATTGAAGAGCCAATTCAGGATCCAATAACACTCCCTACATATAAAGTAATTCAACAAGCAAGTTATAGCAATAAAGTACTTTTTACTGGTGACGGTTCAGATGAATTATTTGGAGGATATGCTCGTTATAAAAGTTTTATAAAAAGTGGAAAAGAAGAATATTTTAATCAGTTAGGTGTATGTAACCTTAATGAATTTAATCAAATTTTTAAATTGGAAAATATACCCCAAAATTCTTTTTATAATAAATTTGTTGAATTAGACTCCTTAGAGCAGTTAATGGACTTGGAACAACAAACAAGATTACCTGGTTATCATCTGTTAAGGCTTGATAAATTATCTATGGCTCATACAGTAGAGGCTAGAGTTCCATTTTTAAGAGGAGAGATAGTAGAAATTGCACGTAAACTTTTAAGAACTGAGAGCTGTATAAAAAATAATAATGAGAAATGGATGCTTAAGAGAGCTGTATCAAAGGTAGTTCCTGATTACATAATTAATAGGCAAAAAAAACCTTTCACGTTACCTATTAATGAATGGATTAAAAATGAATTATTTGAGTTTGTTGAATCTACTTTGTTAGCCAGCAATTCGTTTACTCAGACCATAATATCTAAGAAGCAAATAAAGGAAATAATAATGCAACATAAAGCGGGCTATATAGACTATTCTCACTTTATTTGGGCCATAGTAGTACTTAATAGTTTTGTTGAATCATTTAAAACTATTAAATCTAACAAAACTGCAAAATTGATTTATTAAAGGTGGTGCTATTTTGTTGACCTTAGTTAATTCACCATCAAAATTTGGAATAATACAAAGTGGTAATAGTAAGGTTATAGTTTGTCTTATAGAAAATTTTAATAGCGAAATTTTTAGTGAACTATATAGCTATTTTTTGATTCATATTAAAGATAGAATCAAGAAATATTTAGGTACTAACATAAGCAAGGTAGCCTTAGTTACAGAACATCCCAATAAAATTGTTAACTTGCAAAGTTTATTTCTACAATATATACCTGAAAAAGGAATCTTTGATATTAATGGCAATTGTGGTAATGCAATGATTGCAGCAACCATATTTTACAATTTGAAAATAAATGGGAATAGATTAGCGTATTATTCTGTAATTAATATGAATACTAACAAAAAACATATTATATCTATAAATAGAAAATCGGGGCATACTTTAGAAACGGAAATATCGTTTGAACAACCTCAAGGATCTATAACAAAAACATTATTACCAACTGGAAATCTAGTAGATATAGTAACTGTTAATGAACGAAATTATAAGGTTAGTATAGTGGATGCGGGAAATCCGTATGTTTTCATTGATAAAGAGCAATTGTTATTGTCCGAAAGTTTGTTTAGGAGTGTTGACCTTCCATTAAGTAGAGAATACGAACTGATTAGAAAGGAAGCACAAAATTTAATTAAAATTAATGCAGACTCTGTTTTTCCGAAATTCTCTATCATTAGCCAAAGTAAAGAGGCGAATTCTATTAATGCTAGAATGATTTCAGTTGCAGATTGGCATAAATCTTTTGCTCTTACTGGTTTAGTATGTCTTTCTACTGCAGCTATGATAAGGGGAACGGTAGTTAATCAAAATGTAAAACTAGTAGATGATAAAAATTTGTTTGTGAACACAATAAACAGAAAAAAAATTGAGATAAAAAGACTTAATAGAAATATTTTTACATCATCCCTGTCTATTACTCAAACTGTAATTATTAAGGAGGAATTATCATGTATGTAACATTAGGTAAAAAAGATAAGAAAAGTTTTTTATATAAGGAATTTATAGATGAACAAATAAATTTATTATCGGATTTGCTAAAAGAGAGCTCCAAAGATTGCGATCAACAATACAAATTTCCAGAACAATTAATTAATGAAATGCAAGAATGTGGTTTATTTAATATTTTAATACCGACAGAATATGGTGGAAAAGGAGGAACTATAACTGATACAGTTTATGCTATAGAGAAAGTTGCACAGTATTGCTCTTCTACAGCCATTATAATGATGTTTCATTATCAAGTTGTAAAAAGAATAATGGAATTTGGCGATGAATTCCAAAGAGAGAAATATCTTAAAAAGCTTGCTGGGAGTTCTTTAGGAGCTTCTGCTTGGACTGAACCAAATTCTGGTGCCAATAAACATGGTTTATCAGCTGTTTTAAGGAATAATGATACCACGGGATATGTATTGGAAGGAAGAAAAAGCTTTTGTACTGGAGCAGGAAAAGCAGCAATTTATACAGTATTAGTGAAAACAGATTTTGAGAATAATGAAAGTTTTAGGAGCGAATCGTTTGGTTTAAGTAACCAATCATTTGTAATTATAGAATCGGGTGATTTAGGGGTAGAATTTGGTGACAAATGGAGCGGCATGGGAATGAGAGGTACAGAAACAGGTGAATTGTCATTTTCAAATTGTAAAATTCCACGAAATCGTTTATTAGGAGGAATTGGGGAAGGAGTCAATATAATGAGGGCAAATAGGAGTTCAGCTCTTCATCCTGGAATAGTAGCTTTAGGAATCTCCAAAAAAGCTTTAGAAATTAGTTTAAACTATGCCAAAGAGAGAGAGTTAGTTAAATTTCAAGCTGTGCGATTCTATTTAGCTGAAATGAAAATAAAGCTATCAGCTATGGAATTGATGGTATATCAATCTGCAAAATTTTCAGATGAAAATCTAAATGATTTGTCAGCATATTATACAATGCAGTCTAAAGTCCTAACTGCTGAAAGTGCGATAAATATTACTAACTCAGCACTACAAGTTTTGGGAAGTAAAGGGTATATCAATGAATTTTTAATAGAAAAACTATATCGAGATGTTAGAGCAATATCACTTATGGGACCAACTACTGAGTTATGTAAGGAAATGGTTTTTACTGATTTGGATAAATGGGGTAATGAATTATGAAAGAATTTATGTTGAAAAATATAAATGTAGTTAACTGGGATGAGATATATGAAGCAAACGTTTTAATTCAAGAGGGGAAAATAACTGAGATTTATAGGAATACACATTCAAATACTGAATACCCTTATATGGATATGAAGGGTAAGTATCTGTTACCAGGATTAATAGATAGTCATGTTCATTTAAGAGAACCAGGCCTTGAACATAAAGAAGAAATTAAGACTGGAACCTTAGCGGCATTGGCTGGTGGAGTCACATATATTATTGATATGCCGAATACTAATCCACAAACAGATAGTATTGTAGAATTAAATAAGAAAAAGAAATTATTTGAAAAAAAATCGAAAACACTATTTAGTTTACACTTTCTTGGTACAGAAACAAATCTTCATGAGTTACAAAAATTAAACGAGGGGGATGTAGCTTCGATTAAGATTTTTATGGCTGGACATCATACTGCTAAAAATATAGTCAAAGATGAAAAAATTTTAACCAAGATTATGCAAATAGCAAGACAAAAAAATATAAAAATAACTGTTCATGCTGAAGATGCAGAGCTTATTGATGCACAAAGTGAAAAAAGTATTGAAGATTACACATTTAAAAGATCTGGAAACGTAGCTGGCAGTGCTATAAAAAAGTTAATTAGGCTTTGTAAAAAAACAAAATGTAGTTTACATATTCTGCATGTAAGTTCAATAGAAGAGGTAAAACTAATAGAAGATGCAAAAAATAGAGGTTTGCCAATTACATATGAGTTTATTCCGCCTCATCTCTATTATACTTATCAGGATATGTACAAAATTGGGAACTTTATAAAATTAAGTCCTCCTTTAAGAACAGCTGCAGATCAAGAGTTTTTAATAAAATATCTTCTAAATAAGAAGGTAGATTGTATAGGCTCTGATCATGCTCCACATAGTATCGAGGAAAAGAAAAGAAATTTCACTGATGCACCTCCTGGAATGCCTGGTGTACAAGAAATGCTTTCGGTGATATACACCTTATTAATAAAAAGAGGATTATCTGTTCAGGAATCCTTGAAATTATGTACATATTATTTAGCTTTTAAACCATCTGAAATATTTAATATAAAAGGAAAAGGATATATAGAAAAAAATATGGACGCAGATTTTTTTATTTTTGATCCTGATTTTGAATGTAAGGGATTGCAAGTTATGTATACTAAAAATAAATGGTCTGCATATAAGAATGAAATAATAATGGGATCCGTAGAGAAAACATATATAAATGGAGAGCTAGTCTATGAGAAAGTACCGTCGATGCAAACTAGCTGAAAAGAGAGCGGGGTTTAGGTAATGAATACATCAAATTCCATAACATATAGGGATTTATTAAAAAGTAATATTCCATTTAGAAACTTATTTTTAGCGTTATCAATAAGTACATTAGGCGATTGGTTTTATTCTGTAGCACTTATGGGGTTGATATACAAAAATACTAGTTCTCCATTAATGATTAGTATGATATTGCTATCAAGTGCCCTACCAAGGCTGTTACTTAGTCCTTTTGTAGGCGTAATTATTGATCGTTTTAACAAGAAGAAAATAATGATTTTGGCGGATGTATTTAGAGGTGTATTAATATTATTTGTAATCCCATTTTCAAATAATCTAGTAGCTTTATTTTCGATAACGATTTTAAATTCAATAGCAAGTATATTTTTTGTTCCAGCAAGACAAACAATTATACCTAAAATAGTAAGTGAAAACCAGCTTATAATAGCTAATTCTCTATCAAATGTAGTTTATGGTGCAATGGGAATTTTAGGCGCATCTCTTGGTGGGATCTTAACCGCAGTAACTTCATATAAAATTTCATTTTTAATTAATTCTATTTCTTTTTTTATCTGTGCATCAATAGTATTTTTTACTCCAATACCTATTATAAAAATTAAAAATAAATTAAAAGATATTACTTATATGCAAAGTATAGTAGAAGGCTATAAATTTATTTTACAAAATAACCTTGTAGGTGCACTAGTCTTAGTTGGAATGTCCTGGGGAATTGTAGCTGGTGCTTATCAAGTTTTAATTATAATATACGCTACACAAGTATTTAATGCAGGGGACGTCGGTATTGGAGTATTATATTCAACTCAAGGTCTAGGTATTTTAGTTGGAAGTTTATTAGTAGCTAAATATTTTAGTTCCAATATAGAAAGAATGAAAAAGGTTTTTGGCTGGGCTTATTTCACTCAAAGTATATTTTTTGTATTTTTTATTGTTACAAATCAACTATGGTTAGGTGTAATTTTATTATTTATTATGAGAACAGCAGGTGGGGTTATTACTCCCTTAGACAGTACGTTAATCCAAAGATATACTCCTAGTGAAATTTTAGGGAGGGTCTTTACTTTCCATACAGCTACATATTCATCTCTAATGCAATTATCTGTTTTTTTTACAGGGATTTTATTAAATTGGTTAAGCCCTCAAAGTGTGGGACTTATATTCGGTGTTTTATGTATTATTGTGAGCTTGTCTTGGTTAATTGCTTATTATAATAATAAACTAGTTGAACCAGATAAAAAGTATAAGAACATGGGGTGATGATATTGTATAAAGCTCAAAGTCTTACAAAAGAATTAGAGGGTTTTTGGGAACAGATTTCTCAAGAAATATATAATCAGCAATTTTCGAATATTTCTTCTAAAACATTAGTAGAAATATATAACCAGTACGAAGACTGGTGGGAAAAAGATTTTTTAAATTCTTTATTAAAGCGTTATGATATTGAACCTATATGTAATCTGAAAAATGAGATAGCATTTTTTATGCAGGAATATGTGAATGATATATTATATGAGACTGACGAGGAGTATATGCTGCATACGGCTAAATTTAGAAGGTCTTTTACTCGTATGCAGCATATACATAATAGGGTAGAACGAATGGATATTGTAAAAAAAGCGTTGGAAGACGATACTAATTACTCAATCATATTTAAAAATATGATTGAAAAGAGAAATGAATTAATAAAACAAGAATTAAATTATAAAACAATAAGTGATTTTTGGATAAAACATTATCAAATTGATATGAATTGGGTAAAAAAAGCTTGTCAAGATATTTTAAAAATAACATCTAAGAGTTTTAGTAAATTACAAAGAGAAGTGATTAGTTCTTCAACTGGAAGCATAGATGGACTAGAAATATATGATTTATTATATGCATCTAAATATTCACCGTTCGATCACCTTATTAATAATGAATCATACTCTAAAATTCTCTCTGTGTTAAAAGAATATCAACTTGATATAACAAAAGGAAGTATACAAATTATTAGAAGCACTACAGCTACAAGTCCTAGTTGTTTACCTATTTCCGTCCCTAAAAATATTAAAGTTATATTACATCAATCTAATAGCGCTGAATTTTTTCAAAGTTTTTTACATGAGTTAGGACACGCTATATTTTACTCAAATTTAAATGAAAAAGAAGATATTCAAATTAAACAATTAGGATTTAAGGGGATAACAGAAAGTTTTGCTTTTTATTTCCAATTTCTTTTAATGGATGAGAATTTCTTGAAAAAGGTACAATTGACGGAAGAAAAAAATATAGAATATGTTAAAGATTTTTATAAGTGGGAATTCTTAAGGCAGTTAAGGTTATTATGCGCTAAGTTTTTATTGTCAGTATATATATTTGAAAATGAAATTGAAGAAGAAAAATTAAAGGTTGTTTTTAAAGATCTTTTTGAAGATGCTTTAAAAATTAAAATTCAAGAAGATCTATCTTGGTTTTATTATCAAGATATAAAAACTTTATATGAATATTTAACAGGGTTTATTTGGGGATTAAACTTATCATGTAATATAGGTATTAAGGAGATAAAAAATGTTAAGGCTAGTCTCTTTCAACTAGCAAACGATAGTGATATCCCAATTTATTTTATTAATAATCATCTTATTGATTTAAGTGGTTTAGATTACCTAAATAACTTAAAAGAAAAATTTAACTAATCATGTAACATGGATAGCAATTGTATCAGTATTAGTGAATAAAAATGGTTAGATATTTGAGTAAGTAATAGAGACAGTTTAATTGAGTTCTTAGTAACAAAATGAGTTGATTAAATCCAAAGCTAAGAAACCCGCGCTACACACAGAAAGCTCAATTCTGATTTTCATGGAGACAGTAAGACGTAAAATTAGTGACGAGCATTTAAAAGAACGAATGAAAGGAAAGCGAATTGGAACCGTTACAACTGGAGTAATTTTTATTTCCGCATTCCGTTTCAGGTATGGTCCTTGAAAAAAGAATCACAACAAGCCAGATTAAGACGTTATTAGAAAAGAATATGGTAGATGTAATTCAGGGATTTAAATTGAAAAAAGGGAAATCATTTGATGCAAAATTAACATATGACTCCGCACAGAAGAGAATAACTTTTGTATAGGAGAGGAGATAATAACAGTATTAAATCTAAAATTTCATATATAAAATTAATAAGAAATATGATATGATGAAAGTAACAAAATACCTCTAAAAACTATCTTGCAAAAGGACACACCTACGCACACACATGCTATAGGTGTGTCCTTTTGCATTTGTTATGAAGATTTCAAGACTGAAAAAGGTGATTTATATTGTGTATTAGTAATATAACAGCTGTTAAAAAATTGAAAACTCAGGAAGAGATTAAAGAAAACATGGTTTCAAAGTGTCCCAATTGTGAAAAACGTACATTCAGAGCGCTTTATAGTGACTATCCAAAGTGGATACAGTTTTGTTTTTGTTGTAATTATTGAGAAGTAAATAAAATAAATAGACCGTTTATTTACTAAGTACAATCATTTTAAGTACTTTATATAGGAAAAAGATATTGCAATATAAAGATATAAGTTAATGCTTTTTGTATTACATTATTTTTATCTCAAATGACAGCATGTAGCAGTTCTATGAGGACAACAAATGACTCGAGACCTGCCCAGACCGTACGAAAGGGAAGATAGGCAACGTACTGTTGATATCCCAGCAGTGTATAAGGATAAATTAAAAGGCTTAGAAACGGTTAAGGGGAAGATAGTAAAGATAAAGGACGGAGATACTATAGATGTGAACATAAACGGGAAAAAACAGACAGTAAGACTCCTGTTATTGGATACCACTGAGTCTGTATCTCAAAAAATCCCGCCACAAAAGATGGGGAAGGAAGCATCTTCATTTCTAAAGAAACCACTTAAAAGATAAAGTGTAACAATGGTCTATGATGATCGTGGACCAAGAGAGGACAAGTACGTTAAGAAATTGGTATATGTATTTTGTAAAGGGATACATATAATCAAATCAGGTTATGGCATTGTAGAACAATACACTGTCGCCAGAAATGCTGGAAAGCGAAAACGAAGTAAAAGCATTAAAGAATGGCGTGTGGAGCAAAAAAGGATTTGTAGGTGAAGAGACACGCCATTATAACCGTCATTGATTAAGTAATCAACACGTACTTAATCAATGTGAATTTTGTAATAAAAATATTTGTACAAAAATGGAGGTTTCTTGAATGAGAAAAAAAGAAATATGATCTTATCCTTTATTATTTCAATAATATTTATTTTAGCGAGTCTATTGCCATTTAGTAGTAATGAATATGTGTATGTTATCTTTAAAATTGGTGCTGCAGCTGGTGTAATTAATATTGTAATGATCAGCGTTTTCTTGTATTTTCAAAACAAAAAAACAGGACATCTGTTGAATTAATACAGTAAGGTTTCATAGTTTTCTTACCCGTATTAAAAAGAAAAGAGGGATGATTGGGAAGATATCAACAATTGGATACAGTCTATTGAAATAGGGTACTCGAAACATAGAAATAAACTAGTCATATATTAGCAAACGTTTTACATTCTAATTAAATAGGTGAGGCGAATATAGAATGTCAATAATTCGAAAGTATCACATTACAATTGCTTGGATGATAGCTACTAGTGCAATGCTCATAAGTTTGGTTTTTAGTGAATGGATGAAGTTGCCTCCATGTGATTTGTGCTGGTATCAAAGAATGGCCATGTATCCCTTAGTATTAATATTGGGCATAGGAATGTATAGAAAAGATCCATACGTAAGTACATATGCATTCCCATTTGCATGCATTGGTTTATTGATAGCCATCTATCAAATAACAATTCAAGTTTTTCCAACAAATGAAATGAAAATATGTTCTGTAGGAGTTTCTTGTACAGAAGATTACTTGAATATGTTTGGTTTCATCTCGATACCTATGCTATCTTTTATTGGGTTTTTAGCCATCATAATTCTTTTATATATTAAACCTGACAGGGAGACAAAGACCAAACAATATAGTAATTAAGAACTATATACTTAAACGAAAAAAATACTTATGAATTGATAATAAAAATGAAATTAAAAAAGGAGAAATTAGAAATGACAACAATGCAAGTAAGTAATGAAATGTACAAAATTCCGGAGGCGGATGTAGAACTATTAAAAATTATGGCCCATCCAGTTAGATTACAAATTGTGAAGGAGCTAGAACGCCACAAAATTTGTAATGTAACACAGTTAACAGAGCTATTAGATGTGCCTCAATCTACCGTATCTCAACATTTATCTAAAATGCGTGGAAAAATTCTTCGCTCTGAAAGAAGGGGATTAGAGATGTATTATCATATTGTGAATTCCAAGGCATGTCAGATTGTTAGTTTACTAGGATAAATAATTTAAACTAAATAGAAGATTAGGAGAATAAAAATGAAATAAGAGCAGCTATGCATGGCTGCTCTTATTTCATTTGTAATTTTGCATATATTTGTACGCATTTTAGTATAGGGAACATTTTTCTTTTCTATCAAATAAAAAAATCCTGTATGCACAGTCGAAAATTAGGTAGCTATATATAGAAACAAACAATAGTATCGATTACATCGCATAAAAATAAAATTGTTATAACAAGAATAAATTATCCATAGTAAAGTAAAAGAATCCCCCACATGATAAGGGATTCTTCTACTAGGTATTCGTTGGCAAATGATTTTACCGCAGGAATTGAGTATAGCTTACTTAATTCCCTTATATATATTATTAAAGAAGAAAGCAGTTGTCAAAATTACGTATAAAAAAAGAGACGGGATACCCACCCTTTTTTCATATAAGGGTTAGCAATTAGTTTTTACACGATTCAGGCTCATTTTATGTTTTATAGAAAGGTGACCCAAACTAATCATTTATAATTTTAGTTAAGAGGCTTAGAGTTGAGGGAATTTAAAAGGCCCTGTTATTAAAGACAGGGCTTTTCAAAAAGGAGTGATAGTTAACAACTGAAGATGCCTTTATATTACCATTATTGGGATCGTTATTCCATATTTTTATGTTGATAAATAATATATGTTATAGAAAGCGAGATGGGGAGATTATCCTTATAAATTTTACAATACGAGAAAGCAAAGATTGAATTTATCATTTTAGCCAAGAAGACTTTTTCCTCAAGGAACGCGAAGTGAGTAGGTGGGAGATGAATTGGCTTCGAACAAAGTATGGCATCATTCCTAAAGCAGGGTAAGTATCATTTAAAGTTATGTAATAGATTATTTAATAATTATTTCAAAATAAACAAAGAATATTCCGGTTAAAAATTAGAGGACATCAATTCATTGGAACAGTAAAAAACAGTTTTCAAGATAGATATCCTATCTGTATTGAGGAAGAATATATTTTCTCAACAGGAGAAATAGTAATGATCTATAAGTATTACTTATAAGGATAATAGAAATTAATAATAAAGGAGAATGCGAAATGTTAACAGTAATATCTAATAATGATCTAGCTAAAATCCGCGAAGAAGATGTAGATGTATTAAAGGTAATGGCACATCCGGTTCGATTAAAAATCATAAGTGAATTAATACATCATAAAATGTGCAATGTTACACAGTTAACAGAAATATTAAAACTTCCACAATCCACTGTTTCACAACATTTAGCAAAGTTAAGAGGAATCGTACTCCGTGCAGAAAGAAAGGGATTAGAGATGCATTATTATATTGATAATATTAAAGCTCGTCAGATTGTAGAAATTTTAGGGGTGTAGGTTAGTAATACGTAAAAGTTTCCTATTATATAGGAAACTTTTTTCTATGTTGAACAAAGTGTAATCTGTGATAAAGAAAAATGAAATTTGGAAAGGGTGAATTTCAGAATATTATATTGGAGTGCAAGTTTTTAATTTAGGTTATGTAATTTATAATTTTTAAGTAAGAAAGGATGGTAGTGGAAGAAAGTCCAATAACTGTAATAATTTCTTTCTAAGTTTAATAAATTATTATGTAATAATTAAACTATAAGGTTATTTAAATGTAATAAAGATAAATAAATAGTTTAGTATGAAGTTATGCATATTTAGCTTTCATTTACATTCATGCTCTTAATATAGTAAGGAAATTAGTAAGGGGGACTATTAAAATGAACAAAAAATTCTTTAAGCAGTTAAAAACAATGGCTACAAATAAAAAAGGATTAAGTGCCGCTGCAGTAGCAGTAGGAATTATGGGGACAACCTTAATCCCCCAAAATGCCTATGCACATGGGTTCGTTGAAAAGCCAGGTAGCCGCGCGGCTTTATGTAGTCAAAATTATGGGGCGTTGAATTCAAATTGTGGGAATATAATGTATGAAACGCAAAGCTTAGAGGCACCTAAAGGATTCCCACAAAGTGGGCCAGTTGACGGGAAAATTGCTTCAGCGGGAGGTCTGTTTGGTGGAATTCTTGATTAACAAACAGCTGATCGATGGTTTAAGAATACAATTAAGGGTGGAGAGAATACATTCACTTGGAAATATACTGCTCCTCATTCAACAAGTCAGTGGCATTACTACATTACAAAAAAAGGATGGGATCCAAAAAAATCTCTAACAAGAGCGGATTTTGAACCAATAGGAACTGTAAAACACGATGTTTCTGCAGCATCTAATAATCTATCACATAAAATTAATGTACCAACTGATCGCAGTGGGTATCATGTCATATTAGCAGTTTGGGATGTAGCTGATACCGTAAACGCTTTCTATAATGTGATTGATGTGAATCTAATAAATAATGAAAAACCAGATACAGAAGCGCGAACTCAACCATCTGGAGTACAAGTAGTAAAAGCTACTTCAAATAGTGTAGAACTTAGTTGGAAGCCTGCAATCGATAATGTAGGGTTGAAAGAATGTCAAGTATTACATCCTTGAAGGTATTCCTAAAGCCCTTGAGCATACAGAGTTAAAATGGTTCGTGTTAAAGGTTTAAATAATTTAAATTGGGCGCCAGCTGATATTCCTACAGTAGAATCGCTATAGGAATTAATAAAATACACTTGAAAACAATACTATTATAACGTAATATATAGGTGTGAATTTAATTTATTTGATTCCGTTTATTCCCATACCTTGTGTAATGGTTGAGTTGTAAAAGTAAGTTCTATTCTTACTTTAATTTTGAAAGGGCTTCTTTGAGCCGATTAGTGTAAATAGCTTATTTTGCTATGTACATAATTAATCGGCTCAAAGAAGCTTTTTTTATTTGGTTTCAAATAAATCAGAACATCGAGTTGTTTTTACAATAACAAATAAAAAAAGAAATTTTGTATAGGGGGAAAGAATAAATAAATTAATTAATTATTTGAGTTGTATATCATGAGAGTTGAAGGGATAAAAGAGACTTTTTTGTGAGGTAAGCCAAACATGCTTTATATTAGATAAAGGTTTGCCTTATCAGAAGTTAAATAAAGTTGTGAAATTAAGGTAGATACCTTAATGAATTTGCGAATTATAGCAAAACAATCATATAGAAGTTTTGTAAATGGCATGAATGTAATCATTATAAGAGGCATAGGATTGAAGTCTACTTCAGGTAAAATGTATCAATTGATACGTTTTTTGTTGTGTTTCTAGTGAATGTAAGGTATGATTTGAAAGGGGAAAGAATTTTAATGCGTACAATCTTTCGAAATAGAGAAACGAAAAAACACATTAATTTTACACTTAAAGAGATTGAGCAATACATAGGAGAATTTAAAGAATTACTTAAAAGTGACCATTATATGATTTCTCAAAATGAAAAAAGGGTAGAAAATATTGGTTTTATAGAGGATTATAAAATTGACAAAAGTAAGGAGAAAGAAATTCTTTTTAATATTGAAGCGCGTGATTTTTGTTACGCGGTTGATAATAAAAATCCTAAATTTGCTCATGAAAAATTGTATATTTTTTGTCCACAATATGAGTTGGATTATTGGGGAGAAAAGGAATTAGTAGAAATATATATTAAAACGAATTTAATTAAATATAAAAATGAAAAAAAATATATAATTATTATTTCTTTTCATAAAAGAAATAAACCAGTCACTTATCTTTTTAGATAAAGATAAGTGACTTAAGGTTTTAAAATAAAGGAGTGTTTTAATGTTAACTTTCTGTGAGTTTTGTCGTGATATGGTAAATTATTCTGTTAAAGATGTCTCCAAAGTTACAGTTATTAGAGGGAAGGAATATCGTTACATTGGTAAAGAAACATTCTGTAAAGAGTGTGAATCGAACATATTTGTTTCTGAGATTCGGGATTATAATTTAGAACAGTTAGATCATGTATATAGAAAACAGGAACAGTTAGTGACTATTTCTCAAATAAATAAGATTTTAGAAAAATATAATATTGGAAAGCGGCCGCTATCTTTACTGTTAGGTTGGGGTGAAGTTACCTTAACAAGGTATATAAATGGAGATATTCCGACAAAGCAGTACTCGGATATATTGAAGCGGTTAGGTAGTGAACCATCTTTTATGCTAGATATCCTGGAAAAAAATAAAGATTTAATTACCCAAAAAGCATATAAGGTTTCTAAAGAGGCAATTGCAAAGCTGCAGGAAAATACTTCTACTAAGGAAACGAAAATTGAGGAAGTTGCTCGATATATACTATCTAAAAATGATGATTTAACGCCTTTAGCTCTGCAAAGGCTGTTATACTACGCACAAGGATTTTGTAAGGTTTTTACTGGGGCATACTTGTTTGAAGAGGATTGTGAAATAGGAAGCCGTGGTCCTGTATATAGGGTAGTTCTTGATAAATACAAAGTATATCAGTACGATAATCTTGAAGCGAATTGTGAGGATATAAAATATTTAACTGAAACGGAAAAAGAATTATTAGACTGTATAATCACTACTTTAGGGGCTTATAGTGGAAAGAGTTTAGAGAAAATGATTCAGTTTGACTTAATACGAAAAATAGATGATTCAGAATCAGAGGAATATTCATCTAGTAAATTTATCTTGGAAAAAGAAGAAATAGATAATTGCTTTAATAGAATAAAACAAACGTATAATTTAGTGCACGTTTCCGATATTAAACAATATAGTATAGAAGTATTTATTAAACTACTCACCACTTAACATCCTTACGGATTATTTGAAGTGGGAGATTCCTCAGTACAGAAACCTAACGTTTTCTAATTAAGTAGGCTATCTCCGTAGTTCCTACGGTTAAAAGACGAATCACTTCATTTCTAAGATTGAGTGCTGCGTTTTGATCTCTATCGTGATGTGTGCCACAAGAAAGACAATCCCACTCTCGAATGGTTAGATTTTTAACATTTTTGTTTTGTAGTCACAATTGGAACATAATTGACTAGAAGCAAATGTTTTAGCTACCACAACCACTTGTTTGCCATACCACTTTGCTTTATATTCTAATAGGGTTCGAATTTGTGACCAAGACACGTCACTAATCGCTTTTGCAAGCTTTCTATTTTTGGGCATGCTACCGACATTTATCCCCCACATACCCTTGGGCTAGCGCCCTTCACACGCTTGAGGAAGGAGTATTCTGTCAGAAGATGATAAAATCATTTTTAGTTAGGATGCTAGGGCCGTATTTTTAAAATTAGTTCTTAAAAAATTGTTATATATGTAGGGGGAATAGAACAAGCCTACATATATAACTTTTTATAATCGTTTATATTTAATATAAGGAAAATATGTTTAAATAGATGAGGGATTATCTGAATTTGAAGGAGGAATTAGGATGCTTACGAAAATAATACTATGTGTGTTTGTTTATGTAGCTTTCGTAGTAAGAAAAAGTAGAAAGAAAATGCTAGAAGAAGCAAAAAAATTAGAGGAAAGTAAGAGACCAATTGAGAGACCTATATATTGGTGCCCAAGACTCAATAAACCAATTGGTAGAGAACAGGAGTATAAAGAAATTACAAGTAAATCAAAGGCAAAAAATGTAGAATATATTCATGGGAATATACCTGTCTCATTAGATGTAGATATGCCATATTTTAATGAAAGTATAATGAGTAAAACAACAATAGTACAAGAGATTTAAATCAACTTTTAGTCCCTCTTTTCAATTATAGAAAGGAGGGACTTTCTTATGAGAATCAAGTTGAAATTATAAATCTGTGTAATATAAGCACATTAATTGTTCTTTTGTAGCTTGAAATAAAAGCTGCATTGGCTTACAAAAGATTTTTTCTGAAGGAGGTTCATATACTTGGAATTGAAAAGAACGTGCCATATTTCTTAATTCTACATTACTTGAAAGTACAAGAATATCTTTCTGCCTATAGTGGTAACTAAGGGTAGATAAAATTAATTCCTCTGTAATTTGTTTTTTTGTATCTTCTCCGAATTCGTTACTTATGTTTGTAGATTCTAGAGAAAATGGAAACGTAATAATTTCTTTTTCAACACAATATTTTAAAGTCATGTAAATTGGATCTTTTTGTAATGAATGATATGTAGACTCATCTATTAACAAATTTGACATGTCTGGAATTAATTTGAGTATAATTGGAAATCTCTTGTATATAGTTTCATCTATAAAAAAATACCCACCCTTTTCATGATGTTCTTGTATGGCTTGAATAAAGGTATGTTTAAATGTCATTATTGTAGGTATAAAGGATAATCCCCCTTGTTTATGTAAAAACTTTTTTGCTCTTTCTAACCAGTCAATTCCCTTTAAAAAACTATGATCATATTTATATTCTGTTTCAAATGGCAGCTTAGGGGTATAGATAGTATTAAAAGCATTATCATATGAACGTTGTTCGTTTTCTCCATAGTTTTTTATAAATTGATAGCCAAATGTTTCAGCATTTTTTTTCTTTTTATATGAAATGGTGAGAGAGTGGAATTTAAAAGATCTAAAGGATTTAGTTTACCATTTTCATCTGTGAATCTACGGTATTCTCTATGATATAAATAAAAATTTTTAAATTGTTGATAGTAGTAAGGATTGTTTTCAATAGAAGAATAATTTCCTCCCAATTTATCTTGCTCAAAAAATTCAAGAAAATGTTCGTATTCAATAAGTACTAACCCCTCCTCATCACAAGGTATAATAAGATCCTCTGAGAGTTCAAAGTTATCTAAATGGACACTTCGTGAAAGTATACGAGCTCCACGATCATTTGATAAAAATAAAACTTTTTTATCATTTTGATTTTTTTCTTTTATATAGCTCGCAATAATTAGGTCGTCAGGTGATTCAGGTTGAAGATTTAATGATTCAGTAAAAGTTTTATCTGTTTTTATAAAAGAAATAGGTCCGTTTGAAATTTGATATTCTTCTAATTTCTGTAGTGCGTAACGAGCTTGTTTACCTGCTTTATTGCTGGATTTTTTCAACCCATCTAACTCATCATATACTTTGCGGCTAATTAATAACTTATCTTTTGATTTTATTAAATCTAAAATAACGGGGAAATCCATAATTAAATTTGTATCTATACCAATGTAAAATCCACAATCACAGTAGAATTTTAATCTTGCTTTAAATAGATCTAGAAACTCTAAGTATTCACGGATCTCAAAATCATTCCAGTAATCTTTGTATTCGTATAAATTGTATGTAGTTACAGTCATATTAAACTCCTATATATTTAATGAATTTATGTTATGTTAAAATGAGAATCTATTTGAATGTAGATTGGCTAGATGAATCTAACTATAATTCTATATATAACAATTAAATGAATCAAGCTGTATTAATAGAAATATTTTTTAACATAATATAGATTATCGATTTGAGGTGAAGGGAATTGTCCAAGATATGCATAGCGATACGTAAGATAGTAGTATTAAGTAGAAAGAGGTTGTAATGAACAGAAAAAGAACCCTATAGGGTTCTTTTTCCTGGCATATTAACAGTAAGGAGAATCATGAAATGCTACTTTCAAATCTTTATTAGGGGAAAGATTTAGAAAAAGCTTAACATACATCTATTTTTACATAAATGTAAGATATAGTAAATTGATAATGTTTATACTTACTATTAATAATATTCAATTAATAATATTAACACTATGTATATAGTGTTAATGTTTGTTTAGAGCAGTATATATTTAGATATCCAATAATAATTCCAAGTTGGTCATATAAGACTAACTTGGAGTTTGTATATTACAACACAAGTAAAAAAATCCATAGGAAATATAATAGACATTTAAATAATTTAAAAAGAAAGTCGATATGATTAATTATTATAAGCAGAATATAAATAAATTGCATAAACAAAGGCCCTGCAAAAATACAGGGCCGGATACAGGGTTAAGGGAACGCATAGTTTCTTAAAATCATATTAGCATATATTCTTTGTATAGCTACATGAGGATTTTGACAGAATTAAGAACAAGACAGAAAATCTGTAGGAAAGCAAATATAGTGCTGGAAATGTGATTTTAAATTAAGCTATAGATATATTGAAATGGATGAAAACTCTTGAGTACCATGATTAAATTGCCTTTAATTATGAGGTTTTTGGATCTTACTGAAAAGAAAAAATGTTTTTTAGATTAAAAGAAGAAAAGACACCTTTTGGGTGTCTTTTCTTTAAGTAAACAGTTCACATATTGCTGAATTAGATACGAAACCATAATTCGACTACGAAGTAAATCCTAACATAATCTGAACAGAAAAAAATATGTAATATTACATTTTTAGTTTTTAATTATTTTATGAAATATAGAGCAGCAACGTAAACAAAAAGGGCATGCAGTCGTATCTGCAGCCCTTTTTAGGAGGAATTCAAGACACCATTAGGACACGTATTGGTAAACAGGTTCAAAAATAGTATGTGTGAAAAGAAAAAGTCCTATACCAAAAGTAGACAGGACCTTATCTTTTTTACATTTTAAAAAATGAAATTCTGTCCTTTTGAAATCAGTACAGCACACACTTGGTTTGAAATGAAATTAGAAAAAGTATACATGAAAATGGCAGACAACTATTTTGTTGCCTGCCGGTGCCAGTGGGTTGAATGAGTTAGTCAATTCAATAAATTGTGCTATCCCATTACCAGAAGAGTGAAGCCGCTAGTTCAAACGGCTTAGACATAGTTTGTCTAATAAAGAAAAAATTATGAGTAGAAATTTTGTTTGCTCTATATGAAAAGATAAATAGATATTCATCAGACAAGGATAATTTAGCATATCTTGAATAGGGTGTAGGAACGAATTAAGGAAAAGGAATTTTGTTTAGGAAGGGACTGACTCAGGAGTGGGACTTTCGGACAGGGTTTGGGGAGCAATGATTGCCTTTGGCATTGCGACTAATATCGTTGCTTGTATGATGGCAGTATACATTCAAAAATATGAGCTAATGATAAATCACCTTACAAATATTTTATTTTTGATAATTATCTCTATAACATTTATCAAGATCCAAATTAACAAATGGGTGGCTTTAGGGTTTACGTTGGTTGTAATAGAGAAAGGTATTAAGGCAGGATATGACTTCTATACACATAATTATTATGGTGTCAGTTGGAGTTTAGCAATCATTGTCTTTTGCATTTACGAGATGAAAAAGTATCATAGTGAAATAAATGAATAACCGCAACAAAAAGATGTTAGTAGACGGAATTCTTTGTAAAATACTATAAAAAAGACACTACATGAGTGTCTTTTTTTTGAAAATACTCTATAATTAACTTTGGGGAAGGTAATGTTAGAGTATTCGTTTAGCATTATCTTTATATTTGATAAACCATGAAATCGAAAGATTTTGTGGTTTATTTTATGAATAATAGATATTACAGTATTAGCAGTGAGCTATCGATCATTATAAGCATTAGAAGAGAAGGGATTAAAAGTCTAACATCGAATAACAGTTCCGGAATATAGTGTTGCGAAATGATCTCCCATATCCCAAACGATACTTGCTTGTATATAGCCCTTAAAGCCTTCTGAAGAATAATAAATCTCTTTTGGTATACTTTCTTTAGTTTGGAAATGTGCTTTAGAGTATTTTACAAAATGGTTTTTAATAACTTTTGATTCGGGAACAATAGTGTTTTTTTGTTCCAATGTTGGCCTAGCACTAGAAGGTGGTATGAATTTTACAATGTCTTGGTAATTAGGATCTAAGGTGTCAGCTTGTACACTGTGTGACGAAACAAGGGTGCTTAAACTACTTCCCGCGATTAAAGTTGCAAATACTAACTTTGAGAATTTTGTTAATCTACTCATTCTATAATCTCCTTTTTATTATTTTGTAAGGTATCTCCTTACACCTCACAGTCTATATCCACTACAAAAAGGTGTACATACATATTGATAGACAAAATTCTACAAAATACCGCATGTTTTTGGGGTTATGTATAATAATCCAATATTTAATAATTTATCAGAAGAAAAAAGTAGGTCTTATATAAAAGAAAATGAATAATTTATGCAGGGAATGTATATAAAATTATTGTTTAAATATTCTAAAATGAGTTGATAAAGATGTGGAATTGTAATTTTATTCATACTTAGATCCATTATTATTCCACTAAGACAATTAGTTATTTCGGCCCAAAGAATTAGTCAGGGAGATTTAACCGAGAAAATAGATATTCGTTCAAAGGATTAACTTGGTCAATTAGGCGGTAGTTTCAATACAATGGCAGAGTCGTTACGTACTATTATTTCTCAAATTAACACATCTGCAGGACATGTAGCTGCGTCTTCTGAGGAACTAACTGCTAGTGTAGGGCAAGCAAGTGTTGCGACAGAACAAATTACAAAAGAGATGGAAGAAATCTCGAACAGTGCAGAGGTTCAAAATAATGAAGTTGAGTCTGAAGCTGAATTAATTAGTGAGGTAACACGAAATATTCAATACGTAGCTGAGAATGCTTCTGAAGTATCGGCTTCATCCATGCTGTTCAGTCTAAGTTAAAACCCATTTAATCATTTTTTAGCCCGAAACCTGCTACTTTAAAATTTTTGATGAGAAAGCCCATAAAATATCTACAAAAAATAAAAAAATGTTAAAACTTATTATACAAGCTTATACATCAATAAAGAAAACGAATATATTGCCATTGAACAGTTTTTAAAATTTAAAGCGATTTAAAAAGGGGATTAGATAATATGAGCGAACAATGTCCAATCA
This sequence comes from Bacillus sp. JAS24-2, assembly GCF_008274905.1. Taxonomy (NCBI): domain Bacteria; kingdom Bacillati; phylum Bacillota; class Bacilli; order Caryophanales; family Bacillaceae; genus Bacillus; species Bacillus sp. JAS24-2. The sequence goes on along the minus strand of NZ_CP031069.1, from coordinate 399,898 downwards.
ATGTACCTTGTCAAACAGCAGGACAAACTCAAACACCACTAAGTGATGAGACTGCAACACCAATTCTTACTCCAGGTGCACCGATTGTAAAAATTCCAGTTGTTTTAGCAGAAAGAACAATTCAAATTGTTGTAGAAACTGATATTACATTAGCACCTGCAGCAACTGAAATTAAACGTGTCCTTAAAAATGTATTTTTAACGCAATGTAAGTTAGTTCCTGTAGCATTTACTCCAGTACCAGGCACAGTTTACCGCCGAGTTACAAGAGCAAAATTATTTGTACAAGGGTATATTCGTAAAAACATTGAATATGCAGGTGATGGATGTAACTCAGTGCTATTTGATCGCATTGCAAATGTTCCATTCTCTGGTTTTGCAGATTTAACAGAGGGTGATTTTCTAACACTACCTTTAATAGCATCTTCCTTAGACACAACATCCCATTTTATTAATCCAAAAAACGGTGATTTACCACGTTTGGACAAATACTTCTTCGAAAATGCAGTTGTTTATAACGAACAACCATATTGCGAATTAGTCAGCGCTAATTTCTTTGAATTAGACTTTTCCCCTTGTCCGACAGAATTAAACGAAACATTTGATACACTTCGTGAAAAAATTGTACTAGACCTTACTTTAAAAGTTTTACAAGTACAACAAGTACAAATAGCATTATAAAACAAAGAAGCACTCATTTTGAGTGCTTCTTTGTTTTATAAATTTGTAACTAAGAAAACTTCTTATTTTTCAAAATCTACCTACTTAAAAAGAACACCAATGTCCGTTGGTGTTCTTGAAAGGAAACTATAAAATTAAAATAAGTGAGTGAAACCAATTCCAATACTATAATATATGCTTGACTAACGTTTATAGTGTTAAAAATTAAATATTATCATTAATAATAGACGGAAAACTCACTTCTTATCTTTTTTCAAATAAAAAGCAAATTTTTCTTTACCATTAGAATTTAATTTATTTACCAAACAAGCGAATCCGAAATGACCCATTTTGTTCTAAAACTGTTATGCCCTTATGATAAAAACTTCTAGAATTATTACATCCATATTTAAAATGATACCTAGCCTTTTCGAAAAAAGGAGATTTTTATGTATAGTACTTAATCCACTTCCTAGGTTCTTAGATGCTTCAGATCTAAATAAGTTTAAGCTTTATTTTATCCTTCCTCTGTTCTAAGTAGTTCTTCATTTTTTTTATATAGTATTTTCCTTGCAACAGATAAGCTGCGTGATGCTAATTTAAAATGAATATCATATATATTTTAAATTTCAAACTTACCCAAGAACCTAATAATAAGAAGAATTTAGATTATAGATATACGGATATTTGAACGTGGAATATCGGTTGTTATAATACATTAATATTGCACTCTCTTTTAAAAATAGAATAATTAAAACCTATAATATGTATTTTTATTTTCAGAGTAGAGACAAATTAATCAAGTAGGAAAAGTTGTTTTATAATTGTATTACCAAAAAAAGAATAAAAAACTCCTTTTATATTATCAATAATATCGCGTTATGTTAACTCTATAAGAATAAATAAACATAGAAGTTTTTTGTGAATTTAATATAGGTTAGTAAACAAGCATGTTTGCTATTAAAACATAGAATAATATAACTCTTGTTTGATAGGAGGTATAAAAATGAATTGGAATAATGATTGCTGTAAGCATAAACATCATAACCGTTGTTGTGAGCATAAGCATCATAACCATTGTTGTGAGCATAAACATCGTAATCATTGCTGTGAGCATAAACATCGTAATCATTGCTGTGAGCATAAACATCGTAATCATCGCTGTGAACATAAACATCGTAATCATTGCTGTGAGCATAAGCATCATAATCATCGCTGTGAACATAAACACCATAACCATTTTTGTAAATGTTTTATTTGCTGTCATCGCCAACATTGGTAAAATGTTCATGATTTTTAGTTTTAAAAAAAGTGCAATAGATGTTGCACTTTTTTTAAAATAAATATACAGGTAATGTATTCCTTTTCTTACCTCCTTCAAGTTGAATATCAAGTAATGTTTGTGTAAAGATTTGTTGTGTAGGTCTACAAATATTATCCTTTAAATTGGTAACATATGTTTTTCGTTATATTCAGCTACAGAATTTTTAAGTAGTTTATATGGATTTTTTGAGTGGCTTTATCTACTTACTTGCTCTTTTGGAGAGCAGCACATAATATTTGGATTTACAAACCATGTATGAGTTGCACCAATACAACCATTTTCGGTATTTGTTCTAGTTTCTGCAACTGCTAATCATCCCTTTTTTATTAAACAGTTCATTAACTCTGAAACCTTTCCCTAGTTCTATTTGACTTTCTAGCAAGGTAACTAGTCGTGGCATTATCAGTTTCAAATTCATCTTCTTTACTTATTCTCCCAAGCAAAATAATTATTTTAAATTCTACATAAGGTACTGAATCCATTTGAAAATGTTTTTTCAGCAGATAATAAGTGATGTTAGAAAGAATAGTAATTGCAAAGTTAGACTTTGTAATGAGCTAAATTAATATTCAAAATAAGAGAATATTAATTTACTAAGTACCCATTTTTATAGAAACTTTTACAGCATCTTTCTCTATAAAATTGAAAGCAAATGGAGATTTGTATACATGGAATTTCTTTGGATTTTCAAAGTTAGCTTCACGTGTAAAAACATCGCCGAGTATTTTTTCTTCGATGATGCTAAATTGATGTTCCTCTTTAATGTCTTTTGATTCTATAAGACCTTGAAAGGGAATGTCACCTTGGATCCTATAGTTTGGAATTACCTTGTCATAAGCTAATGCTGTATAGGTAATAGTCTTACGGATAAATCCTGAAATAGTGACTACTTCTGAACACACCTTTTCAATCGTAGTAAATATCTGTCTATCAACTTTGATGCTTCCTTTTTTTGCAGGAGGAACTAATTGGATTTTATGCTCTATAAATTGCCTAAAGCACAATGTTTTTGATTTGGGGGATTTTAGAGGTTTTTTCGTTTTTGGAGTTTTAGGAAAGCATGAAGATATTCTTGTTACTTCAGGAAGGCCTGATAAATTAATATGTGGAAAATAAGGCATGCTTGTTATAATGAACTTTTTCTTGTAATGTAAATTCATATACGTGTCCGCACCTTTCCAATGGAATATAGTTTAAAATATGTCCATTTCATCATATATGCTTCTTTTTGGTAAGGAATTTTCTAAAATGAGCTAATGTCATATATCGATAGGTTTTTTTACTAATAGGGGAGGCGCCATATCGCTATCAGGTTAAGAAATTGATTGTTCCCCAAAACAAAAAGTAAGCTGAACTCTTATAGAATAGACAAATGTGACGATATAAAATTTACGTTTTTTGGAGACTTCTAAGTATTAGCTTGATGGAAGTCAGCAAGGTTGTTTTGCTAAGCAAGTTTCTTTGTATGTGAAAATGCAGCATGAAAACAAAGAGAGATTATGAATTGATTTCATCACAAAAGAAATATTTCCAAAATAAAGGGGTGAAAATCCAGATAATTTTACTAAATTAAAAAAAGAGAGCCAATCGGATCTAGCCAACCTTTTCAACAACCAATGATGCATCACCAATAGAAACAGGTCCAGAAGAGAGTCTAATTAATACCCGAAGAATATCTCCTTGGTTTAATGAAAGTAAAACTGTTTTTGATACCATAATTCTATTGCCCTGATCCAAATCGATTCGGATTTGAGAAAGAAAATTAACAGTATCGTTTATTATAAAATTTATAATAAGAATTCCTGAATCTTCTCCAAATACACTAACCCCTGTCGAAAAAGTTACAGCATATACACCAGTACTACCAACAGTTATTGAATTGTCAGCAGTACTTAATATAACCCCACTAAAAGGTCCAGTCACTCCAATTCCTGTTAATCCCGTAGGCCCTGTTGGACCAATATTTCTAATTCCAGTAGAACCAGTTGGTCCTATGGATCCTGTTGGACCCGTAGGTAAAGTGAATGACGAGATAGGTGGCAATGTAGGACCCAATAAGTTCGGATCAAATGCTACTCCACCCAAAAACCATGTTTTTCATTCATGTATACACTTCCTTACGATGCTTGTACTTATCATAATTATTAAATGCTCAATACTAGATAAATGATCTTCGCATAAGCGGAATCTTTGTTTTTTATTTTCTCTAGAAAAAATAGTTGGAATATTACTTCCGACAAAATTGGAACAACATTTTCAATAACAAAGAGTTAATAATCTAAGTCAATCAGCATGGTTTATGTTTATTAGGATTAATATAGGGCGTCGCCACATAATCCATCAAGCCATAATATTTTTATAGCTTTATAATCAAAAAGCACTATACTTTCTGAAGAATCATAGGAAGGGATAGCGTTTTGATATGTCTATTTCTGTGTCTGATGAATTACAACTATTCGTTCAAGAGGTTCAAAGTTTTTTCTTTCTAAATATCTTATGAGATTCAGCTAGAGATGTTGGCTTCATGCAACGAACCAGTAAATAATTTTAAAAAAATTGTGGTTGTACCACAGGTGGAGTTGCCGAATCCTAGCTTTTATACTGCAAAAGTTCTTTGAGATTGAGAGGAACTCTTATGAATAATAAATGTAGGGTAAAAGCGTAGAATCAATTATATGGAAGGGAATCAAAACCCGTAAATTAATATAAAACGATATAAAATAATGAAAAAAGAACTTAAATTCTTGAAAGGTAGAAAATAAGCTCTTTCTTTGTTAGTGGAGTTTTATTTAGCTGTGTGTTGGAGCACTATATAATATATGTATTTATTAGTAATGAGTGTTTAATTTCAAAAATATATATCATTGTAAATAAGAAAAAAGGACAGTTGAAAACTGACCTTTTTTCTATTTTTTAAAGATAGTTAACGAACAGGTAATTTGGGATTTGGAGTATAGTAAGATGTTGATCATCTCCTTGTTAATGTATGTAAGTCATACAAATTGGCTTGTACAATTTTAAAAATTATTTTTTTTTTTTTGATAAATTAGTTAATTGGATGTTTGATAGAGGAAGAAAGTCTAATCAATTAACTTATTTCTTTCATAATATATAATGCAAATAAAATTTTTAGGAAAAAGGGGGTATATTAAATGTCTTTTGAACGTAGATGTGAATGTGATGAATGTAATAGAAACCGAAGAAGAAGAAGAGAACGTGAGGAAGTAAGAGAAGTGGGGAATTTTGAAGGACGAAGAAGATTAAACGGTATAAGAGAAGGCGACAGAATTAACGTTTTTTCAGGTGGAGATCAAATCGATGGAACAGGAGTCTTTATTCGAATAGAGGATGGATTTCTTATTTGGGTAGACGCTGCTGCAAATATCAATGTGACAAGCCTAGATGTTATTAGTGTTCGACGCATAGGTTAATAGCATTTTAAATAATGTGAATGTGTTGAGCGTAATAGAAGTCGATGAAGAACGGACTGTGAGGAGGTGAGAGAAGTGGGAAACTTTGAAGGACGAAGAAGATTAGATGGTATAAGAGAAGGCGACAGAATTAACGTTTTTTCAGGTGGAGATCAAATCGATGGAACAGGAGTCTTTATTCGAATAGAGGATGGATTTCTTATTTGGGTAGATGCTGCTGCAAATATTAATGTGACAAGCCTAGATGTTATTAGTGTTCGACGCATAGGTTAATAGCATTTTAAATAATGTGAATGTGTTGAACGTAATAGAAATTGATAAAGAACTAAGGTGCACCTCGATTGTTAGAAACAGTCTAACAATCGGAGGTGCACTTTCTTATGGCTAAATTTTCTTCGAAAGAAAAAATACAAGCGATAAAATGCTATTTAGGGGGGGAAAGTGGATATTGATATTTACCTTAGAGTGGCAATATTAGTGGATTAAACTGTATGAATCGCGGGAATAGGGTGAATCATAAAAAATGTATCGTATCATGAAAGATTTGGGATTGAAATTTCCTGTTCATATGAAAGAATATTACTCTTATAAAGGAACGGATGGAAAAATTGCACCAAATATTTTAAACCGCAACTTCCACGCTAAAAAGCAAAATGAAAAGTGGGTTATATAATTTACGGAGTTTAAATTATTTGGAGAAAAGCTATATCTATCGCCAATATTGGACCTATGTAATGGGGAAATTATCATATATACAATTGGTTCAAGACTAACTTATTCACCTGCTTCAACAATAGATACACTCTTGATCAATTCTGATCAAAGTATGAAACTAGCAAACGAAACGATACCGTCATTCCTATACTAAACGTGGCATTACACAATGAAAGTCTCATAAAGGAAACTGTTGCGATAACACATTGATTGAAAACTTCTTTGGAATCACGAAATCAGAATTTCTGTATTGAAAGGGATTTAAAAGTATAGAACAATTTAAGAAATAAGTAGCGAAGTAAACAAAGTACTATAATCATAAAAGAAGTAAGGAAAAACTAAAATACATGAGTCCAGTAAAATACTGGGCCCATGCCCAAAAGGTCGCCTAATGAAATAATCTGTCTAACTTTATGGTATCACTTCAAGTGGGCTGTGAGGATTGGGGAATTTTGAAGGACGAAGAAGATTAGATGGCATAAGAGAAGATGACAGAATTAACGTTTTTTGAGGCGGAGATCAAATCAATGGAAAAGGAATCTTTATTCGTATAGAGTATGGATTCCATATTTGGGTGGATGCTGCTGCAAACATTAACGTGACAACCCAAGAGGTTATTAGTGTTCGACGAGTAGTTTAATAGCGCTCTAAATAAATATAAGTAAAAGATAACAGGAATGGCCCCGTATCCTATTTTTTTAGGGATTATTATATCATGTAGATTAAATTGAGTGTTTAAATACTTAAAAAAGGGATTAATTTTAAATTAAATCCCTTTTTTAAGATGATAAGAGAGGTAGAGTACATTATATGTGTAGATTTTTAATTAAGTTTGTACATTTTTAATAAATTTATTTATTTTATGTAAAAGGTGCCAAGAAATACTTTGTAGTTTTATTTCTTGACATGGGTATTTATTTGGGTCATTTGGATGCCGACCTTACAATAGTATATGTCCGCTATAGGGAATGGTTTGTTATTTATGTTCGGTTAAGTGAAATTTAGAAAAGAAAAACACCTATTTTTTTAATAGGTGTTTTTCTTGCAAATTGGCTTATAAATTAAGGGAAAGATTTTTCTTTCACTTATTTTTTAATATTCATCTCTATGATTGTGCTCGTGTTCATGTTTATGCTCATGACATTCTCTGCAATGCTTACGTTTGCAACAGAAACGATTACAATCAGGTGAATTTATAGAAATTACGTTAATTCTGTTAATTGCAATACGTGCTAATCCTGGGAAACAATCAAAGTCAGATAAAATAATGACGTTGTTTCCTTGAAAACCTTGGAATGTTGCACTTGTAGGTGGTTGACAATCATATTGAAGAACAATACAAGTACCAGGAGTTAACGTTCTTAAAAATTGTAATAATTCTGGATTGTTATTCATTTGTCTTCTATTGTCTTCTCTTTCTTCTTTTCTGTGATGCTCTCGTCTATGATCATCACATCTGTTAAAATCACAACCTCCACCAAAACCAAAACCCATAAAATTACCCCCTTTCGTTCGTCAGTACATCTTATGCTCGTCTAGAAAGGATGGTGTGAGTAAATGAGTCTAATTAAGTGTGGATTTTTTATGTAAAGATGAAAGTGGTTAAATAAAAAATGAAGTGACCCCTAAAAGTTAGACACGGTTATTTCATTAGGCAGCTTGATAAAAGTGAGTCCGGTATTGTACCGGGCTCATTTTTAATTTTGCCTTAATCCGTTTCATATTATAATAATCTATATATTTTTCTAATTCTATTTTAAAGTGCTCTACATTTTCAAATTCTTTTATGTAGAGGAACTCCGACTTCATAATCCCAAAGAAATTTTCTATTACTGCGTTGTCGTAACAGTTGCCTTTTCGAGACATACTCTGGACGATAGCTCTTGATTCAAGTGTCCGGACGTACTGTCTCATTTGATAATGCCATCCTTGATCCGAATGCATCAGTAGCTGGTGGGTTTCAGGTAAACGTTCCAATGCTTTCTCTAACATGTCTGAAACAAGCGAATACGTCGGTCTAGAACCAATTGTATAGGTAATAATTTCACCATTATACAAATCTAATACAGGTGATACATACAGTTTTTCTCCAAACAATTTAAACTCTGTGATGTCTGTTACCCACTTTTGATTCGGTGCATCTGTATGAAAATTACGCTCTAAAATATTAGGTGCGATTCTACCGACTTTTCCTTTATAGGATTTATATTTCTTCATACGCACGACACACTTTAACTCAAGCTCTTTCATAATGCGCTGAACCTTCTTGTGGTTCACTTTCTGGCCACGATTCGTTAATTCATCACGAATGCGACGGTAACCATAACGACCTTCATTTTCCTCATAAATCGCTTTAATCTCAGCTTTCAAATCGGCATCTACATCTGGACGATTCATTTTCTTTACTAAATCATAATATGTGCTTCGAGGAATAGTAGCTAGCTCCACAAGTGCCTTCACCGAATATTTATGCCTTAATTCATAGACTACTTGCGCTTTGTCTTGTTTTGTGATTTTTCCTTGTTTTGAACTAAGGCATTTAACTTTTTTAAGTACTCATTTTCCATCTCAAGCTGTTTAATGCGTGCTTCAAGTGCTTCGACTGACCCTTCAGCTAAAGGTTGTTTTAATTGTTTATTTGAATCTTTTTTCATGGATGGACGCCCCTTTTTCTTAGATTGAAGGGCATCAATTCCTTGTGTTTCGAGCTGTTTTTTCCAAACAGAAACCGTTGAAGGGGCAGGAATATTAAAAATAGCTGCCGTCTCAAATAAGGACATACCGTTTTCAATCATAAAGTTTAGTACGTCTAGTTTAAATTGTTGTGTGTAATTTGTACATCGTTTTAGAAAAGCTTCCAGACCATTCTGTTTATATTGGTTTACCCAATTCAAAATGATTGTGTCACTTATACCGAGCGATCTACCCATTTCTCGATAACTTTCATTCCCGTTCAAATAACGTAGAACGATTTGTATTTTTTCATCAGCTGTAAATTTAGCCATAGAAAAACTGCACCTCCAATTGTTAGACTGTGTCTAACAATTGGGGTGCAGTTCACTCTTTAAGATAGGAGGTAACACTTTGAGCTGGACGTTTAGGTTAAAAGTATATGTTGTAGAAAAGGAATAAGACCTAAAACTTATTTTTAACTCAATACAAAAGAGCAGCTAGCATAAGCTAACTGCTCTAAGAACATTACATCCACGAATTTAAGGAGTATAAATATTTCGTGAGTTTTGTATAGTATGGATAAAAATATTAAGTTTATGTAATGAAAATTAAAATAGAGCAGTTATTTGTATTAACTGCTCCATTCGATACAACCTAGGTAAGAAGCAGATTGTATTGTGATTATTATTAGCAGGATATGGAATTTTATTTAGTTTTTTAACAAAATCCTTATTTTAAAGCTAAAGAGTGCCTTGTAGAGCGCTCCTGATGTCTAATTACAAATACTTATGTTCGAGCTTAGATCGATTTCTTGCTTGGAGAAATAAAATGCTCTTAAACAAAGTTTAGATAGATAATCCAGCTAATCATTACAATGTAAAACAACGCACAAAAGAAGATTAAAATTTATTTTAATACCTTGTTCATAGTAGTATCCCCCTAAAAGAGGATTATTTGGATTTTAATATGGTATGTAAAAAAGGTGCATTTATACAAGGGAAGGGTGGCTAGCAAAAGTAAAATAAAATCTTTATTTTATTAATTTGTAGGTTGATACAGTTCCCAAAACGAAAAGAACCAAGTAAAAAGTCTTTGTAGTAGACCTGAAGGTAAGGGGAAAAGAAAAACAAGTAAGATAAGGGTTGTTATTACTATTAAGCTTAGTAAACAGAAATATGTCCATTTTCTAGCTTTTTTAAGATTCTTAGCAAAAATAAATAGTCCTGGAAATACAGTAAGCATACCTATCCAAACTAGAATAGAATGTCCAATTAGGTTTACATCTGCAGGAATTAATCCTGAAACTATAGTGGATACTCCTATTATAAGTATAAAAAATGTTTCTATTTTATTAATTCTTGTTTTTTCTAGATGTCGAGATATATAGTACTCCAACACAAAATGTTATTCCATTAAGAATAAAGAGTAGATTCATCCAAAAATGATTAGGGGAGTATATTTCATAAGGAGCTATTTCATAGGTGAATTCTCCACAGGTTGTTACACCTAGATTACTTATTGCATGATGCAAATAGTTATAAGGTGCTGTAGAAGTGAAAATAAAGAAAGGTTCAATTAAAAAGTATAGACAAGTTGCAATTCAGCTAAATAAGCCAATCCTGTTTGATATATACATTAGATGTCTCCTTTGAAAAAAGTATATTTCCATTATAGATGGTTACATCATCAAAAGTGAAAAATTGCAAGTTGAGAGTCGATAAACCTGTTCAATAATATAGGATTTTCTGGAAAAATGTGTTTAGCGGAAAGATGTATAAAAAATGGATGGAGCAAAACTTAACAAAATCGTTATTTCATATCAAATAAAAAAGAGCACACATGTAAGTATGCTCTTTAACAAGAAAGTTAAATTTTTATGAATGGATGCCTCCATACAATAACATATGCTTGTCCAGTAAAAAGGTGAAAAGTTTTTAAGGAAATTATGATTTAAATAAAAGAAACCCAATTGAACTACTCACCACTTAATGTCCTAACGGACTGTTTGAAGTGGGAGATTCCTGCGAACACCGATGTATCCACGAGTTATCTTAGCAGGCTCTACCCGCAATCCCTACGGTGAGAACATAAGTATCTTGTACGCTGACTCACCACACTACCTACTTTAGCTTGGTTTTCGCAATTTTGAGAAGCGTGGGGCGATAGAACGTTGAAGATTTTACGGTTGCAACGTTTTTCTGCAACCAACCTCATATCTTCAGTTTTCGAAGAGCAATCTGTACAAGTAAATGATAGCAAATATGTTGGCTTATGCCAACCGACATTCATCTCCCACCTAAAATTGGTGCTTCACACCTTCACATTTTTGAGGAAGGAGTCTTCTGTCGGAAAACGATAAAAATTTCATTTTGTAAAGATTATATATACATCAATAAATTTTATATAGTTATTTTATTATGTGTATTTCAAATCATACTCCCAAATGTGATTTAAATACATGTGCATACAGTAGTATATGGAAATTTGAATTGTGCAAATAAATTAACAACATAGGAGTGAAGTAAAAGTGTTTATGAACGGTGGAAAAGAGTATAAAGTTAACATGAATTCCGAACAATTAAGGAGTATTATTTTAATGTCTGGAAAATAATTAAAAGATAAGCTAGTTCGTATCAATAATGTAATGATCACCCCTTCTAATATTTCGTTCATATAAAAAAGAACTCATAACGGGTGCTTTTTCTTTGTTATATTGAAACTAAACAATCAATGTATTTAAAATCCTTTTGTAGGCCTAACAAGAATTAATGGTCATACAATGATATAGAAAGGCATATCTAACATGTAAATTACCCCCGCACTCTGAAAAGACATCTAGTTAAGGTGTCTTTTTACTTTTCACCTTTCAAGAAGAACAAGCATATATTAAAGTATAGGATAAGCTTAATCGCATCTATTCCATTTATTCAGTTAAAACTCTAATCGTATTAAGAGCATCTACCGTGCCGGATGCTCTCTTTTAATGCACAAAATAGCCATTTAATGTTCTGCAGGGTATACATAGGGAATTAATAACTATTGTCTGCATTCTTATAACTGAATTTTCCGTAATAATTATTAATAATACTTGGAATATGAAGAATTTAGTTGAGATTCATTTTGAGTTCTAATAAGACCACCAAACGTGATTAATTATTACAACTATTAGTGAATTAACAAATGTCTGTACTAGTTTAGTAATGATAAACACGATCGGGAAGAATGTATAAAATAAGGATTTGACATGGAAATAATCCCCATACATTCATGTCAAAAAAAGTTGTCTCATGACATATAAAGGTTGTTCTATTATGATGTTCGAAGGATGTGAGTGTATGGAAGACTTAAATGTGAAAATTGATGGTCTAAATTCAGAACAAAAAGAGATCATGCGCGATATTTGTAATTTAGAAACTCGAATAATAATTAATGAGAAGGACATTTCTATAATTAATAAGTAATTAGAAAAGATCAGCAAGAATACAATCTGGATTTTACGGATTATTATCAATGCGATATTATGGCCGTTCTAGGTTTGATACTAAGAGGGACAATTTAGAATTCCCAAAGTATTTTTTGAAAGAGAGACTAGTGTCTCTCTATTTATTTTGAGGAGGCATATGTGGATTTGTGGTATAGGTCTATTTATCTTTAATTATATAATAAAAATCATTTGGTAATTAACTTGTACATTTTAAAAAGTTTATTTATTTTATGTAAAAGGTGCCAAGAAATACTTTGTAGTTTTATTTCTTGGCGTGGGTATTTATTTGGGTCATTTGGATGCCGACCTTACAATAGTATATGTCCGCTATATGAAATGGTTTGTTATTTATGTTTAGTTCAGTAAATTTAGGAAAGAAAAAACACCTATTTTTTAATAGGTGTTTTTTCTGCAAATTGGCTTATAAAATTAAAGGAAAGGTATTTCTATTCATTCATTTTTAATAATCATCTCTACGATCATGCCCATGTTTATGCTCGTCACAATCTCTACAATGCTTACGCTTGCAACAGAAACGGTTGCAATCAGGTGAATTTATAGAAATTACGTTAATTTTGTTAATTGCAATACGTGCTAATCCTGGGAAACAATCAAAGTCAGATAATATAATGACGTTGTTTCCTTGAAAACCTTGGAATGTTGCACTTGTAGGTGGTTGGCAATCATATTGAATAACAATACAAGTACCAGGAGTTAATGTTCTTAAGAATTGTAATAACTCTGGATTATTATTCACCTGTCTATTGTCTTCTCTTTCTTCTTTTCTGTGATGTTCTCTGTGATGATCTCTCCGATCATCACATCTATTGAAATCACAACCTCCACCAAAACCAAAACCCATAAAATTACCCCCTTTCGTTCGTTAATACATCTTATGCTCGTCTAGAAAGAATGGTGTGAGTATATGAGTCTAGTTAAGTGTGGATTTGTTATTTAAATATGAAATTTGTTTAAGAGGGAGATTTTTTATGAATTGGGTTTTAAAGACTATATCCCAATAACCGTATTACTAAAAAAGGTTTTTGCCAACTTGTCTATTTCAATTAGTATGTTTAAACATATATTATTTTGACAACTAATAATAAGTTAATTTAATAGAATTACATTGTTAGATGTCAAAATTAAAAGTAAAGGATGGAGATAGAGTATGGCAGAATTTCAAGAGAATAATAATGAAATTAGAACTCTGTTGGAAGCATTTCAATTGGTAGGGGCAAGAGTTGTATTATTTTTACCATCATTTCACGTAGAAGGCTTGATTACACGAATTGGAGCAAATTTTGTTACTCTTCGTCGTGGTAATGGGGAAGGCGTAGAAGTAGAAAGTAATGCAAGTGGTGCGGCTCTTGAAAATCCAAACCAAATTAGTGTTGCAATTAGGGACATTTTAGCGGTTAGTGATGATCGAGGAGCATAATTAATTAAAAATGTACTGGGTATTATAAATATCCAGTACATTTTTATATAATCTGCTAACCGTATAACTAAAAAAAGTTTTTGCCAACTTGTCTATTTCAATTAGTATGTTTAAACATATATTATTTTGACAACTAATAATAAGTTAATTTAATAGAATTACATTGTTAGTTGTCAAAATTAAAAGTAAAGGATGGAGATAGAGAATGGCAGAATTTCAAGAGAATAATAATGAAATTAGAACTTTGTTGGAAGCATTTCAATTGGTAGGGGCAAGAGTTGTATTATTTTTACCATCAATTCACGTAGAAGGCTTGATTACACGAATTGGCGCAAATTTTGTTACTCTTCGTCGTGGTAATGGAGAAGGCGTAGAAGTAGAAAGTAATAATAATGGAAATGCACTTGAAAATCCAAACCAAATTAGTGTTGCAATTAGGGACATTTTAGCGGTTAGTGATGATCGAGGAGCATAATTAATTAAAAATGTACTGGGTATTATAAATACCCAGTACATTTTTAATTAATCTGCTTACTATATAATACATACTTATTATAGGGGGAGCATAGATGTGTCAGTTTTGTTTAAAATCTGATAATAGTAAACGTAAATTTAGATTATTTGATATAAATCCGATTCCGATTATCGCTCCATTTAAATCAAGAAGGCGTTTTGATACTTTATTAGAATCAGAAAAATTTTCTGATGGTTTATTAAAATCAAAAATGTCCCCTAACACGGCTTTAGAATTAAAGAAATCTTCTTATCATTCAGTAGTTAATAGTTCTAACAATAATTTTGCAGAAGTAACAAATGAGATTAGAGAACTTTTATATGCCTATGGGTTGCTTCATTTACGTACTGTATTGTTTTTAGAAGGAATTCATATTAAAGGCATTATAATGAATGTGAGTCAAAATTTAGTTACTGTTATTGGACCAAATGTAGAAGTAATAAGTAATTCAACTGGTAATATTATAGGTTTTCCGAATAAAATTACTGTTAGACTTGAATCAATTCAATCAATTGGTGATGTGGAAGAAGTTTCCCATTAAAATGCAAAAACTAATAGAATAACATGTGATTTTTAATGTTGATTCTAATATGTTTTAAATTAACACTCCTTGCTCCTTTAGGGCTGGGAGTGTTAAATCCATGCATATTAGGTTATTCTATACATTAGAGTTATTCCCTATATTATTGAGAAGGGGCTATTTACGAACTCCTTTTTAAAAGGACACGTATTCCCAAATTGAGCTGTGTCATGTGAAAGAGAAAAGCATAGCTATTTATTTCATTCTCATAATCTTTAAAGAGTACTTAAGGTTTTGGGAATATACCTTTCATAATCAGGAATAGCCAATCTACCAAAAATAAATTTGGCTTGTACATATTTTGTTTGGAGATGTATCATAATTTGGAATTGGACAGTCTGTGTAAGTTCTATGCCTCTATTAAATGAACTTCGTAACAGAACCTTGCCGAGCCACTCTTAATTTAACTCCCTAACGGGTCTAATCGATTAAGCTATCCCTGTAGTTAAGAGAGGGATAGCTTCGTTTTTAAGATTTAATCCTACGTTAACATACCTATTGTTATGTGTACTACAAGAAGGGCAATCACACTCACGAAGATTAAGATTTTTAACGTCTTTATTTTGGTAAATGCAATTCGAACATAGTTAACTAGAAATACACGTTTTTGATATAACTACATCCCGTAACGTTTTTTGGAAGTTGAGTTAGCTCTTCAGTGAAAAAATGATACGTTAATCTTTTCCCTGCTTTTTTATAAGTATGATTCCATATAGCAAGAAAACGATTAAATACAAAACAACTTCAAACAATGGTTCTCGCAATTAAGGATCCTTATTCTTGCTTCTAGTAAAAACGTAAACTTTTGCATACCGACATTTATTTTCCATCTAAAATTGGTATTTCACACCTTCACATTTTTAAGAAAGCGGCCTTCTGTCGGAAAAAGATAACAATAACCTTTTTACCAGAACTGTTTGTATTGCGTATTAAAATTCCTCTATTAATATGTTTAAAGCCTTTGACTTTATCCTTTCATATTCCATAGCTCCAGCAAGTTCTTCAGCAAGTAATGGTGATTTTCTGACGTATTTTTCACGAATCACATCATACAATTCGTAAGGAAATAACATATCAATAAACATAATTTTCTTCTGCTCAGCTGTTAAAGGGGAAACTGACTCATATGCGTTAATCATAATTTGAAATTGGTTTTCATTCCAAACACCAGTTGTATCTAGTAGAGGAATAATCATTTTACGCAAGTCTCGAATAGGAAGATCGTAAGAAACTGTATCTAAATCAATTACCCAAATTTGATTACTTGGATCTAATAAGGAATTTCCTGTTCCATAATCTTGATGACATAAATTGGGGAATTCTTGTAATTCATCAGTCCATTTTGTATATTCAGATTCCAATAATCTTTGGTGTGTGTGTTTTGCTTCTGAAATGAAAGCATCAATTTCAGCCAAGTACAATTGTGAAAATGGATCATCTGGCATAGTTGCGGATAAATTTTTCCAAATCTCCATCTGTTGAAATCTTTTAATATAATGATTGGGCCAACGTCCCAGTTTTGTAAAGATAGGTATGCCTGGTGGCGGTTTGTAGCCAATAGAAGCTACATGAAAATCTGCTAACCCTTTCATAATCATTTCAAGGTCTTCTTGCATTGTAAGCTCAAATGGTCTTCCCTCAATCCAATCATAAACAACAAATAAAAATGGTCCGTGTTTTGTATATAACTGCTTCACTTTACTTGGAATTATGCTCGGAACACGCATGCCTTTTTTTGCAAGATAATCTTGAGCGTGAATAGAAAATAAAGCCTTTTTTTCAGGGCGATGAATTCTCTTTAAGCAAAATGGTCCATCTGCAGTATGAACTTTCCATACTAAGGCTAGTTGTCCACCTTGTATTAATTCGATTGTAGTCGCTTGAATGTCCCAATGTTGAATCATTGTCTCTGCCAAGGCTACTAATTTTTGCTCCTCTTCGGGCGATAATGTATACATTGCTTCTTCATTTTGATTCTCCACATATACCACCATCCTTTTATACTTTCTTATTACTGTATGGTACATGACCATTTTTGTTCTAGCCATTTGCCTTTAAGAAGAAAAAGTACTATTTACCAAATTCAATTATAAAAGATGAAATAATTCTTGATAACTCACAAATATAAGGGTTCCTTCGTAACATATGAAGAAAGTTGTATTTTATGAAACAGGGAGGCGATTTAATGAAAATGGCGATAATATCCACTGAAAAGCTACCTGTACCAGCTGTACGGGGGGGAGCTATTCAAATTTATATAGATTCTGTTGCTTCCATTATTGCTTCAAATGGTAAAAATGTGACAGTTATTTCTATAACAGATCCTAATTTAAAATCAGAAGAAAAAAACAAAGGTGTAAGGTATATACGTTTTCCAGAAGAGGAGTATCTGCCTTATGTTATTAAACATTTGAAACAGGAAAAATATGATGTGGTTCATTTATGTAATCGTCCCAATTGGGTCACAATTTTACGTGAGGCGGCACCACAGACTAAATTCGTGTTAAGTGTGCATAATGAAATGTTTGCATACGAAAAGATAAGTGATAAAGAGGGCGAAGCATGTATTGCTGCTGTTTCTAAAATTGTAACAGTTAGTGATTATATAGGAAAAACAATTACCTCGCGCTTTCAAACTGCAAAAGCAAAGACAAGAACAGTATATTCTGGTGTAGATGTAAATGAATATTATCCTTCGTGGACCGCGAATGGTACAAAAGTTAAAAATTATGTGCAGAAACAGTTGAATTTACAAAATAAAAAAATTGTTTTGTTTGTTGGACGCTTGAGCAAAGTAAAAGGTCCTCATATTTTGCTACAAGCTCTTCCTAAAATAATTGAGAAGAATCCAGACATCGTAATGGTTTTTATTGGTTCAAAATGGTTTGGAGATAACAATGTAAATAATTATGTAAAACATTTATATACCTTAGGTGCAATGTTTCCAGAACATGTAGTCTTTATTAAATTTGTTAAACCGAAGGATATTTCAACACTTTATGCTATGTCAGATATTTTTGTTTGCTCTTCACAGTGGCAAGAGCCTCTTGCTAGGGTGCATTACGAAGCAATGGCAGCGGGTTTACCAATTATCACAAGTAATCGAGGTGGTAACCCTGAAGTTATTGAAGAAGGAAAAAATGGATATATTGTCAATGACTTTGAGAATCCTGATGCATATGCAGAAAAGATAATTAATCTATTAAATAACGAAAATAAAAGAAAACAGATAGGGAAATATGGACGTGCGAAGGTTGAAAAAGAATTTAATTGGAACCGAGTCGCTATGGATTTAATGAAAGTGTATGGGGAAGTTTTATAAAATTTAAGAGGAGGGTGAAGAAAGTTGGAAGAAACAACTGGATTAGAGAATGAACATTTAAAAAAGGTCCTTAACTTTTATCCATTTGAAGTAAGTAATATTACTTTACAATCAAGCAGAAGTGGGAGAACAATGTGGGAAGTTGAAACAGAAGAAGGATTAAAAATATTAAAACAAGCACATATGCACCCTAAAAGGATGCTATTTATTGCTGGAGCACATTTACATCTCCTTCAAAATGGATTACCAATTACAAACATTCATAAAACAACAAGAGGGGGCTTTTGTATCGGATCTGATGAGTATGCGTATGTACTATATGATAAGCATCAAGGGAAAGAAGTCATATATTATAATAAAGAACAATTAGAAAAGGTACTCATATATGCAGGTAAATTTCATCAAGCATCAGAAGGATATATTCCGATGCAAGAAAGTAAAATTCGGAGTCGATTAGGAAAATGGCATAAATTATACAGATGGAAATTACAAGAATTAGAAGGAAACAAAAGAATTGCACTCTCCTTTCCAGATGATGTATTTTCAACAATGTTTTTAGAATACGTCGATAAGATGTTAGCACGTGGTAAGAGAGCATTACAAGAAATAGATGATCCATATTATGACCAATGGACAAAAGAAGTTATTGCATCTAATAGTTTTTGTCAGCAAGATTTTACTTTAGCAAGGTTTGCAGAAATAGATGATGCTGTTTTTATGAAAGAGCTACATTCTATTACAAGTGATTTACCCGTGAGGGATCTGCGTATCATTTTAAATAAAGTGATGAAAAAAATGTCAGTTTGGGATACTAATTTAGCAATTCATATGTTGAGTGCGTATGATTCGGAAAATTCCTTATCAGAAAAACAATTTCGCGTTCTTTGGACTGATTTATCGTTCCCTCACTTATTCTGTGCAATTGCACATAAATACTATTTAGGACAAAAGCGTTCTTGGTCTGATGAAAAGTATATTTGGGCATTGCAAAATATCATTGCACTTGAAGACTCTAAAGAAGAATTTTTACAAAATTTTTCTGATATTTACCACGAAATCAAGAGCAATAGCGGGGGGAAATGAAATGAGTTCAGAACAAGAAGAGATAGTAATTCCTATTTTAGATTTAGAGAAATTTGTATTTTCTCCACCAGGGCCAATGGGATGGGAATTGTCAGAGTATGAGCAGCAAAAAAATATTGTACTAAATGAATCTTCGGTGCTAGAGAATTTAGCGATTATTAAGGAAATAGAATTAGAGGAGTTACCCAAAATCGGATTGCTAGATTTAGAAGAGGAATCTCCACAAAAAACTACAATAATTGATGAAGTAAAAGATGAAGTAAAAGATGAAGTAAAGGATGAAGAGGTTCAGAAGACGAGAAAAACGAAGAAGACGAAGAAGAAAAAGAAGAAGAGGAAGAAAACCACAATAATTGATGAAGTAAAAGATGAAGAGACCCAAAATGCAATAGAAATAGAAGAACAATACCCAGAACAAAATGGGGTCGTTCCAGCTCAAATAGAAAAGCCGAAAGTAAAAGTTAAAATTATTACTCCCGATCATCCATTAAGAAGCCCGTGGATAGCAAACTTAGTAAAGAGTGCTAAGGAAAATGAATAATGAAATTTCCGCAAATAGATTAATCTTTTCATATTCTTTCAACATAGTATATATAAAAATATATTGAAGGAGTTAGGTAAATGGCTGATGTGAAAAGAGCAAAAATAAAATTAGATGTTGAAAATGGCTTTAGTGTTAATTCAGATGGTGATTTACAGGAAGTTCTAAAAGCTCTAGCTGAAATAATTCAATCTGGTACACATAATGGTGTAGAGGTTGAAATTCAATATGCAGATGAAACAGAAGTTATCTTTACAGAAGACGAAGAAGACGAAGAAGAAGACGAAGAAGAAGACGAAGAAGAAGAAGAAGAAGAAGAAGAAGAAGAAGAAGAAGAAGAAGAAGAAGAAGAAGAAGAAGACGAAGAAGAAGAAGAAGAAGAAGAAGAAGAAGAAGAAGAAGAAGAAGACGAAGATGATGAAGAAGAAGAAGATGAAGATGAAGAAGAAGAAGAAGAAGAAGAAGAAGAAGAAGAAGAAGAAGACGAAGAAGAAGAAGAAGAAGAAGAAGAAGAAGATGAAGAAGATGAAGAAGAAGAAGAAGAAGACGAAGAAAAGAAGAAGAAGAAGAAGAAGAAGAAGAAGACGAAGAAGAAGAAGAAGAAGAAGAAGAAGACGAAGAAGATGAAGAAGAAGAAGACGAAGAAGATGAAGAAGAAGAAGAAGAAGAAGATGAAGATGAAGAAGAAGAAGAAGAAGAAGATGAAGAAGAAGAAGAAGAAGAAGAAGATGAAGAAGAAGAAGACGAAGAAGAAGAAGAAGAAGAAG
Source organism: Bacillus sp. JAS24-2 (assembly GCF_008274905.1). Classification (NCBI taxonomy): domain Bacteria; kingdom Bacillati; phylum Bacillota; class Bacilli; order Caryophanales; family Bacillaceae; genus Bacillus; species Bacillus sp. JAS24-2. The sequence continues at coordinate 379,368 of NZ_CP031069.1, read as the reverse complement.
AAGAAGAAGAAGAAGAAGACGAAGATGATGAAGACGAAGACGAAGATGATGAAGACGAAGACGATGATGGTGAAGAAGAAGACGCGTAAAATAATTAGAACAAAAAAACGCTTGGTTCTCCAAGCGTTTTTTTGTTCTTTAACATATACATAATAGGCCGCCGTTATATATTTTTTTATTTCTAGTTAGTTATGTTTGAATTGTTTTGATCAAAATAAAAACGTTAAACATCCAAATCTTCTTGAGTAGATTCTCTCTTCTTTTAGCACACATATTAAGATTGAGATGTTAATGTAGGACAGAATCTTAGCAATAAAGCGCCCCACCTCTTACCGTTAGGAACTACACGAATAGCTTAATTAGTTAGAAACCGTTAAGTTTCTGTATTTAGGAATCCCTTAATTCAAATAGTTCATAAAAACGTTAAATGCTGGGCAGTTCAAACAATTAGAATTTTGAGAGGGCGTATTAGATTTCTAGTAGGTTGATTAGTAGATTCTGCGACTTGTTTATATACCTGATCTAGTTTTTTTGCTGTATGCTTAAATGTAAAGTTTTCCTCCACAATTTTTCTTCCGTTTTCAGCAATCCATTGTGCAAATTCGCGTTGAGATAACAAAGCCTGAACAAGTCTGGCAAACTCCATTGGATTATTATATTGTTCTACTAGGCAGCCGTTATATTCATCTGTTATAACTTCTGCATTTCCCCCACGGTTTGTTGTAATAATTGGGATGCCAGCAGCCATTGCTTCATAATGAACACGTGCCAATGGTTCGTTCCATTGTGAGCTACATATAAATATGTCCCCCATTAGAAATATATTATGAATTTGATCTGCAGGAATAAATTTGGTGAAAATTACGTGTTCTTTAATTGGTCTTGCAAGTCTATATAGCCTTTTAACATATTTATTTACTCGGTTATCACTAAACCATTTACCACCAACAATTACAAGGACCGTATCTTTATGCGTTTGAATAATCTTCTTCATAGATTGAATGAGCAAGTCTGGACCTTTATTTTTGCATAATCGGCCAACAAATAGAATTACTTTTTTATCTTGGATACCGTATTTTGTACGAAATGCATTTCTTATCTTTTTTCCTGTTGATGTCCAGATGGAGGGGGATTGTTTTAAATTAACACCAGAGTAGACAATGGAAATCTTTTCTTCAGCTTGTGGAAATCTCTCAATCACAGTTTGTTTAATATAGTTACTAACAGTCGTAATGGCGGTAACCATTTCAATAATAAGATTGCCTTCACAAATAGATAGTTTATGTTCAGCAAACATATCGTTATGAAGACCTAATACAAATTTACTGTGTGGAGAAGCTTGTTTATATAGAGGTATATTTTTAGGACGATTAAAGACATGTATAATATCAAATGTATTGGTTTGGAGGGCTCTTATAACGTGCTGTTCATAGTCTTTTTGAGGCAAATACACGTAATTGACATTATCTTGTGTTTTTTGATTTGGAAGATTTGGATCTGAAATGGAGAAAATAGTAAGTTCATAATCTTGACTTATATAGGGGGACACCCCATCGATCATCATTTGAATTGCTCCACCTTTAATCGCTGGAGATGGTAATTTTTCTGTACATATATATGCAATTTTCATAAACTAATCTCCTTTGTATAGTTGTTTTATATAATCATATTCTGCTTCCAGTCCGTCGGATAGAGAAACTGTTGGAGAATATTGCAGTAATGTACTGGCCTTAGATATATCTGCCCATGTCTGCTTTGGTTCTCCAGGAACTGATTTTAGAAAGTTTTTGATTGCTGATTTCCCTGATATTTTTTCTAACATAGAAATGATGTCTAAAATGGATGCTTTTTCTTTCCCACCGATATTGATAATTTCACCTATTACATTTTTTTTTGTCTCTAAAGCGGCCACCGTTCCTCGTATACAATCATCAATATAGGTAAAATCACGTGTTTGTGTTCCATCACCAAATATTGTGAGAGGTTTATCTTCTAGCAGTTGTTTAATTAATCTATGAAATGCCATATCAGGACGCTGCCTTGGCCCATATACTGTGAAATATCTTAAAATAACAATTGGTATATGAAAATTTTTGTGATAAACATGACATAAGTGCTCACCACTTAATTTGGTAACACCGTATGGGGATAGAGGGGTAGGTAATAAATCCTCAGAAACTGCACCAGATTTTTCACCATAAACAGAAGAGGTGGATATGTGAATAAATTTATCTAATTTTATGTGTTTACAGGCTTCAAGCAACTGCTGTGTAACCATTATGTTATTTGTAACATAAGGCTGAAAATCTTTTCCCCAACTTGATCTCACACCAGGAATAGCAGCTAGATGATAAATAACATCTATATCTTGTAATAGTTTTGATAAATCTGTATTTAGAATGTCTTCTTGTATGAATTGAAAACGTGAATTCAATTCAAGGGATTGTATATTACCTGTCTTTAAAGTAGCTGGAGTAGGACCGATGAAATGATCAATTCCAACTACATGATATACACTATTTTTAAGTAATGCTTGACACAAATGTGAGCCAATGAAACCAGCGGCTCCTGTTACAAGTATTTTCATGATCGACCCACTCCAATATATTGTAATCCATATTTTTCTATTTCATCTTTTTCAATGCAATTGCGTCCATCCACGATTGTGCATCCCCTCATAACTTGTTTGACTTGTTTCCAATTAAGTGTTTTAAATTCATTCCAGTCCGTGGCGATAATAATACAATCAGAATTTGTAATTGAAGATTCTAGGTTATCATGCTGGGTAACTTGTCTTTTTAAATGTGAAGGAAGAAAAGCTTTGGGGTCATAAGCATGTAGATCATAGCCATGAGGGATTAACTTTTCAAGAAGCATTACGGCAAGAGAGCTACGAATATCATCAGTATTTGGCTTAAAGGCAATTCCTAAAACCGTTAATTTTTTTGAAGAGGGTTCTTTTATAGCTTTATTAATTTTTTCAATATAGAGATCTATCTGTGTGGAGTTAATGGATTGTACAGCCTGTAAAATAGGAACTGCTACGTGCCTATCATTTGCTGTATAAATGAGTGAATGTACGTCTTTTGGGAAGCATGATCCGCCATACCCCATCCCCGCCTGAAGAAAATGAGGGTTAATTCGAAAGTCATAGCCAATTCCTTTTGCCACTTCAACAATATCAATGTTATATGCATCACAAATTCGAGAAATTTCATTTATAAAAGATATTTTGGTAGCCAAAAATACATTAGATGTATATTTAATCATCTCTGCTTCATTTAAACCTGTACAAAGGAAAGGAGCACTAATCCCTTTATATATATCCTGCATAATTTTTAACGACGTTGTATCACCTTTTTGGATACCTATAATAGTTCTATCTGGATTGAGCATATCGTGAACAGCAGAGCCTTCGCGAAGAAATTCAGGATTGGAGACAATATTGAATAAGACCGATGAAACCCCACGTTTAATAAGTGTCTCATATAATAGTTGATTTGTACCTGGTGGAACTGTACTTTTCGTGATAATAGTTTTATACGATGTTATAGTCGGAACTAGCAGATCAATGACGGAGTATATATATTTTAAATCCGTCTTTCCACTTGAGGTAGAAGGGGTTCCTACAGCGATAAAAATAACGGGTGATTGTTGAATAGCATTATCGATATCATAACTGAATTGTAATCGGTTTCTATTTTTATGAATAAGTTCCTTTAAACCCGGTTCATAAATGGGGCATTCCCCCTTTTGGAGAGAATGAATTTTTTCTTGATCCTTATCTACACATATAACATCATGACCTAAATCTGCTAATACTGCTGCTGATGTGATTCCCACATAACCAGAGCCTATAATACATATATCCATATGATAATCACCTCTCTAAACTTAGTACTATAGTACTAGTTGTTACAGTATATTGAGGGACAAGTTGGATTGGTGACAAATGAAAGGCCTATTCATATAAGCGATGAAAGCAATCAGAAGGTAAAAGCCTCTTTTGGAATCGTCATGCGCAGGTAAGGAGGTTACTGAATATTAATATTGTAAACACATGAGGGAGCGAGAGATTAGTGATAAAAAAAGCAATCATTCCAGCTGCTGGTTACGGCACAAGGAGCTTTCCAATTACAAAGGTAATTCCAAAAGAAATGTTTCCAATAGGTAATAAACCAGCGATTCATTATATTGTGGAAGAGGCTGTAAATTCAGGTATTGAGCAAATATTAATTGTACTTTCTAGCAGAAAGGATTTAATAGTTGATTACTTTGATTATTCATTAGAATTGGAGGCTTTTTTAGAAAAAGAAAAAAAAACCCATTTGTTAAAAGGGCTTGCTATTCCTAATGTTCAAATCCATTATATAAGGCAGCCATATGCGAGAGGACTGGGTGAGGCAATAAAATTAGGTGAAACATTTATTGGCAATGAACCTTTTGCTGTCCTCTTGCCAGATGATATTGTAGTTTCAGATAAAGAAACTGCTTTAAATCAGTTAATTAGTATTTATAAAGAGACAAAAAATAGTGTAATAGGCATTCATACGGTACCAGATGAGTGCATAGAGAAGTATGGTATTATTGAAGGGGATATTGTAAAGGGTAATTACATGAATATTACAAATATCATAGAAAAGCCCAAAGTAAATCCTCCATCTAATCTTGCAGTAATTGGTAGATATGTTTTCACACCTGATATTTTTCCGTTATTAAAAAACATTCAACCTGGTGTTGGGGGGGAATATCAATTAACAGATGCAATTCATTCTTTAATTATGACTAAAAAAGTATATGGAAAAATGATTGAAGGGAAACGATTTGACATCGGACAAGAAGATGAATATATGCAGCTTCTTAATCTTATATATGGACAAAATAAAACAGGTAAAAAATAATTTTGAAAACGGATTCAACAAACGTACACTTGAGGTCAACAAGCGATTCCTGAAGAGTTGATGAAACATATATAAAAGTTAGGCGGTTAAATATATTTATATTGTACCTTTGAATCAGAAAAGAATACAATCGACTTTCATTTAAAAAAGAAAGGAAATTATATGGCTGCAAAGTGCTTTTTAAAAAAGCCTTGCGGTCTTTTCATATTTCAAAGCCCCGTGTTATCGCAGGAGAACAAAATTCAACCTAACCGATTGTAATTGCAAAAAGAAAAAAGATATCCGTAGGTATCTCAATCAGACAAGTAAATATCTAAATAACATTAAGGAACAGATCATTGTTTTATTAAGAAAAGGGGTCTTACCGAAATTATTGCTAACCAAATATACATTCATACCCATAATCGATAAAAAACACCATTATATGTATTTCCTTACGACAAAAAATGGATTGCGAACTCTTAGTCATCCAAGAGTCTGGTTCGTTAATCCTTTAGAATTAAAGCTCTCAACTTTAAGCAAGGGAGTGTCAATCTATATTTTTTCTTATTTTTAAAAAGATTCAGGTACTTTTCTAAAAAAGTTCGTGATACTGAGTTTTAATCTTCATCTTAATAAAACAGCATCTCCATACAAAGAATACCTTCAACTATCCCTCCATCCAATTAAGCTACTTCACTTCTCCGACAAATGAGATTATTATGTATTTATTCACATCCTATTGTAACAAGCATATAGTATATAGGAGACATTCCTTTCTTACGAAACTCATAAGGCCCTTTTTGGGGGCTTTTTTATTTTATGAAATTTCAACCAAATATATAACTCGATTCATAGTTAAATATTCCTATTTTAATTAATTGACGTTTATTTGTCTATTTCAACTAAATATAACAAATTTGGTTTTATGACGTGGAAATTTCATTTGAAAAATAATAATAAGTATATGCATTCAACACTTTTTGGTTTGCTTGTTTTATATATTAATTATTTTATATGTTTTATATGTTTATATGTTTTAAGAGTATGAAATGTCTTGATATATAAGGGGTTATGATTCTTAATTATAACAAAAGTGGTTCTAAAGATAACAAATTTGGTTTTAACTATAACAAAAATGGTTTTAAAGGTAACAAATTTGGTTATTTAACTCTAACAAGGATGGTTTTAAAGGTAACAAACTTGGTTTTAAGTATAACAAAAATGGTTTTAAAGGTAACAAATTTGGTTATTTAACTCTAACAAGGATGGTTTTAAAGGTAACAAATTTGGTTGCTTAACTCTAGCAAAAATAGTTCTAAAGGTAACAAATTTGGTTGCTTAACTCTAGCAAAAATAGTTCTAAAGGTAACAAATTTGGTTGCTTAGCTCTAACAAAAGTAGTTCTAAAGGTAACAGATTTGGTTGGTTAACTTTAACATAAATGGTTCTAAAGATAACAAATTTGGTTATTTAACTTTAACATAAATGGTTCTAAAGATAACAAATTTGGTTGCTTAACTCTAGCAAAAATAGTTCTAAAGGTAACAAATTTGATTGGTTAACTTTAACATAAATGGTTCTAAAGATAACAAATTTGGTTGGTTAACTCTAGCAAAAAAATGGTGCTAAAGGTAACAAATTTGGTTGCTTAACTCTAGCAAAAATAGTTCTAAAGGTAACAAATTTGGTTGGTTAACTTTAACATAAATGGTTCTAAAGATAACAAATTTGGTTATAAACTTTATAGCTCTAAATATTTTTAAAATAATCATTACTATTTAAATGATTTTTCGAATAATTTTATATAAAACAAACGGTTCTTCAATTTTAATAGTCAGAATTTAGATTTCTAAATTAATAAAAAATAACTATAACAAATGGAATGTATTTGTTATAGTTCATAGAAAAGTAGAGGTAAGAAAGAAGGGACGTATGTAGGGATGCCTGAAAATCAAGATTTGCAGATCAAAGAAAATAATATTGTTTCAAAATCAAATACTTTAATTGAGGCAAATTCACGTTTAAATTTAGTAGAACAAAAAATATTACTTTGTTTGGCTAGTAATATTGAACCAAATGATCGGGATTTTAAAACTTACACATTTTCCATCAAACATTTTCATAATCTACTTGGTCTAAATGGATCTACTAAATATTCGGAGTTAAGTAAAATTACAAAGGAATTATTATCAAAAGTAATTGAAATTCGGACGGGGGAAGAGTTGATACAGGTATCTTGGCTTTCTTCAGCAATTTACAACAGAAATAAAGGAACAATCGATATGCGTTTCGATCCATTATTAAAGCCATTTTTATTAGAATTAAGCAGCAAGTTTACAAGCTATAGATTAGCAAATGTTATTAAATTGAAAAGTACATACGCTATACGTATTTATGAACTGCTAAAACAATATGAAGATTTAAAAGAACGTACAATTAGTCTCGAAAATTTAAGGTATTACTTAGATGCAATGGATATATACCCTAACTATGCAAATTTTAAGCAACGTGTGTTAAAACCCTCTCAAAAAGAATTGAACCAAAATACAGATATTTCTTTTGAATTTGAAGAAATTAAATTAGGGAGGAAAGTACAAAAAATAAAATTTATTATCTGTGGACAAAAAAAGAAAGATAACAATTTAGTTCATTTTGAAAAGAATTTAGATAAATTTCAACAGCCCAATACATTTGAACAAAAAATTAAAAGGTTTGAAGAACGCTGTAAAGAAAAAGTGTTTCCTAAAGTGTTAAAAAAATGGGAAGCCCATAAAGAAATTGTATTAGAAATAATTGAGGATATACGATTTCGTACAGATATTAATTCTCCAATAGGTTATATTGAATTTATTCTAAATTCCCGATTAAAAAAACTGTCTGAAAAAGAAATAACAAATCAAAGTAGTCAAATCGAGAAGAATTCTCATAATAATAAAATATTAGAGATTGAAAATATTATAGATTTAGTTATCAGTAAATACTCGACATCTACAGGTACTGTAGCTACATTTTTAGTTAAAGACACAGCAATTGAAAAACTAGTAAGTGTAGTTACATTAGAAGAAGCTGAAGCCATTTGGATAAAACATGAAACGTTTATCATGGATAAAATTTATGAATACATTAAAAAAAATAGAAGAAAGAAAAGATACTAGGTTTAAAATGAAAAGCGTAGAATCGATTATATGGAAGGGAAGTAATTACCGTCCATTAATATAAATGGATGTCAAACAGTGAAGAAAGAACCTAAATTCTTGACAGATAGAAAATAAGTCTCTTCCATGATAGAGAAGTTTTATCTAACAGTGTATTGGAGTAGTAGATAATATATGTATTTATTGGTAACAGATGTTGATTTTTAAAATATGCATCTTTGTAAAAAATAAAAAAGGACAGTTAAAAACTGTCCTTTTTTCTATCTTTTAAAGATAGTTACTGAACGGGTAATTTAGGGTTTTGGGGTATAAGATGATTATCATCTCACTGTTATTGTATGTAAGTAATACAAAATGGCTTGTACAATTGTTGAAATTAGTAATTATAATTTTAAATAAATTAGCTAATTGGGCAATTGCTAGGAGAAGAACACCTAATCCATTAATTTATTTCTTTCATAATATATAGTGCAAATAAGTTTTTTAGGAAAAAGGGGTTATGTTAAATGTCTTTTGAACGTAGATGTGAATGTGATGAATGTAATAGAAATCGAAGGAAAAGAGGCCGTGAGGAAGTAAGAAAAATTGGGGATATTGAAGAACGAAAAAGATTGAATGGTTTACGGGAAGGCGATAAAATTAGAGTTTTTTCAGGTGGAGATCAAATCGATGGAACAGGAGTCTTTATTCGTATAGAGAATGGATTTCTTATTTGGGTGGATGCTGCTGCCAACTTTAATATGACCAGCCTAGATGCTATTAGTGTTCAACGAGTAGTTTAATAGAATTTTTAATAAATATTAGGGAAAGATAAGAGTGAAAAGCTCTTATCTTATTTTGTTTTTAGGAATAATTATTTTATGTATGTTAAATGGAATGGTTAAATACTTAAAAAAGAAGGGATTTATATAAGATAAATCCCTTAAATAAGATAATAGAAAGGTAGAATACATTATATGTGTAGATTTTCAATTAGGTTTGTACATTTAAAAAAAATTTATTTTATGTAAAAGGTGCCAAGAAATACTTTGTAGTTTTATTTCTTGGCGTGGGTATTTATTTGGGTCATTTGGATGCCGACCTTACAATAGTATATGTCTGCTATAGGGAATGGTTTGTTATTTATGTTTAGTTCAGTAAATTTAGGAAAGAAAAAACACCTATTTTTTAATAGGTGTTTTTCTTGCAAATTGGCTTATAAATTAAGGGAAAGATTTTTCTTTCACTTATTTTTTAATATTCATCTCTACGATGGTGTTCGTGCTCATGTTTATGCTCATGACATTCTTTACAATGCCTACGCTTGCAACAGAAACGGTTGCAATCAGGTGAATTTATAGAAATTACGTTAATTCTGTTAATTGCAATACGTGCTAATCCTGGAAAGCAATCAAAATCAGATAAAATAATGACGTTGTTTCCTTGAAAACCTTGGAATGTTGCACTTGTAGGTGGTTGACAATCATATTGAAGAACAATACAAGTACCAGGAGTTAACGTTCTTAAAAATTGTAATAATTCTGGATTGTTATTCATTTGTCTTCTATTGTCTTCTCTTTCATCTTTTCTGTGATGTTCTTGTCTATGATCATCACATCTATTAAAATCAAAACCTCCACCAAAACCAAAACCCATAAAATTACCCCCTTTCGTTCGTTAGTACATCTTATGCTCGTCTAGAAAGGATGGTGTGAGTAAATGAGTCTAGTTAAGTGTGGATTTTCTGTGTGAATATGAAATTGGTTTAATGAAATTATTTTTGGTTCTGGTGCAAAAAATCTATAAAAATTGGACATACTGATATTTTTACACTATAAAGGTCTGTGATTGGGATGGAACGAGTTGAAGCTAATGATTTTAATATCGTATCTTGGCTAATAGAAGAAGTGAAGCGTAAATTCGAGTAAAGACATCATTTAGCACAACAAAGTAGCCAGCTTGATTAGCTAACCACTTGTTGTACAAAAGAAAATTAGGCCCTAAAAGTTAGGTTGTGTAACTCTAAAGTTACAGTTATAGTATAAACCGGATTGAAAATGTTATACGGAAGGGAATGTAATAATAATTTCATTTTGTAGAGACTATTTACGCATGAAAAAAAGCGTTTATATAGTGCGCTTTAAAAGGTTGAATTCAGATCATGCCTGCCCATAGGTGATCTAGATGCATGTGTAGCACACAGTAGCATATGTAAATTAGAGTTGAATTGTGCAAATAAATTAATGATAGAGGGGGAGGGTAAAAGTGTTTATAAATAGGGGGAAAGGGTATAAATTTAACATGCGTTCCAAACAATTAATAGGAGTTGTCAGAATATATGTTAAATAATAAAAAAATATGTTTTTGGTATCAATGATGTAATGATTAAGCCTATTCAGATTTATATCAACGCATACATTACTAATTAAATTTAATATCTTGTTCGTATAAAAAGTGTCCATAACAGGTTCTTATTCTTTGTTAAATTGTAACTACACAATCAACGTATTTAAAACCTTTTTTAGGCATAATAAGAATTGATTGTCATACAATGATATAGAAGGTATATCCAACATATAAATTACCTCTGGCACTCTGAAAAGACATCTAATTAAGGTGTCTTTTTATTTTTCACCTTTCACATATATTAAAGTATAGGACGAGCTTAATCGCTTCTATTCCATTTATTTAGTTAAAACTCCAATTGTATTAAGAGCATCTACTGCCCCAGATGTTCTCTTTTCATTGAACAAAATCGTTATTTCAAGTGAATAAAAAAGAGCACACATATAAGTGTGCATCTAGACTAAAAGGGTTGAACGTATGGAGTGGAGTGCCCCATACAATAATATATGCTTGTCTGCTTTAAAGGTGAAAAGTTTTTTATAAAAACACTATTTGGTATGAAAATGTAAGAGCACTTCGGAAAGTGTCCTTTTGTAACGACTATCCACTCTAAAAAGAAAGGATGCCAATATAATATATGAAATTATTTTTTTAACCGTGTGTCTTTTGTATAAAAACACCATATTGTAGAGCTTATTTACATATCAAAAAAAGCGCTTATAAAGCGCTTTTTGAAAAGTAGGTTTCAGATCACACGCCCAAATGCGATCTAAATACATGTGCATAAGTAGTATATGTAAATTTGAAATGCATTGTGCAAAAAATTAACAATATAGGAGTGGAGTAAAAGTATCTATGACCGGTGGGAAAGAGTATAATCTTAATGTACGTTTTAAAAATTTAATAGAACTTATTTAAATATATGGGAAATAATTAAAAAACAAGTTTTTTCGTATCAATGATGTAATGATTAAGCCTACTAGGATTTATATCAACACATACATCACCAATTAAATTTAATTTGATATTCTTGTTCGTATAAAAAGTGTCCATAATAGGTTCTCATCCCTTGTTCTATATAAATTGAATAATTAATCTTAATTTGAACGGAATTATAATTCATCTTACTTGATTTTTTTGATGACTATTATCCTTATCTTTCGTTGTCCTGTTATTTTTATGACCTACTTTAGCTGCTATTAGAATACACAATAAACGTATTTAAAATCTATTTTATGTATAATGAGAATTGATAATCATATACTGGTACAGAAAGGTCTTTTACAAGGTAGGTAGCTACCTCTTATACACTAAAATGACATCTAATTAAGGTGTCTTTTTACTCTTCACCTTTTGAGAAGAACCGGCATATATTAAAGTATAGGACGAGCTTAACCGCTCCTCCTCGATGCCAATTTTCAGTTAGAACTTCCTCATACATTAAGAGCATCTCCACCCAGGATGCTCTCTTTTTTATTGAACAAAATAGCCATTTAATGTTCTGTAGGTGTAGACACAGGGACATTAATGACCATCGCAACTGGTAAAATCCTTTGAAAGAGCATTTTTTCTCAACACTCGTTCTTTAATTGATATTACTAAAAATATGAAGAATGTAGTTGATACTCATTTTGGATTCTAAAAAGACAGCTGAATATGATTAATTAGTACAACTATTAGTCAGTTAAAAAGTGTTTTTACTAGTTTAGTAATTATAAATACGAGTGGGAAAGATGTATAAAATAAGGATTCGACATAGAAATAATTCATATGCATTCACATCGGAAAAGGTTGTCTCATAATATATGAAGACTGTTTTATTAAGATATTATAAGGGCGTGAGTATATGGAAGACGTAAATGTGAAAATTGACAGTCTAAAATCAGAACAAAAAGAAATCATGCGTGATATTCGTAACTTAGAAACTCGGATAATAATGAACGAGAAAGACATTACTACAATTAATAAGGAATTAGAAAAAATCAGCATGAATACCTCTTGGATTTTACGAATAATTATTAGTACGATAATTATAGCCGTTCTAGGTTTGATACTAAGAGGGACAATTTAAAATTCCCAAAAGTACTTTTTGAAGAGAGACGTATGTCTCTCTATTTATTTTGAGAAGACGTATGTCGGAAAAAGATAAAATACTAACTTGAATCATATTTTTTAAAAGTAAATATAAAAAAGTAACCCCAACTATTGAAATTATATAATACTTATAAATACCTCTATTCATGAATTTATTTAGCAATTCTTCTTCACCTGTCATTCCATCTTTAAGATCCATTACAAAGACAATACAAATTCTTCCATGAAACAATCTATATTTATTTATCATTATTCTTTATATTCAAGAGAAATGATCTTTCATATTTCGTAGACATAATAATCTATATGATGTGAAAAGTCATTATCCAAACTTATAAGCAATACTATAAGAAGAAAATATAATGGAGGTGAAGTCATGGGGGTTGTTAATGCTACAGACACAGATATTGCACTTTTAGCAAGATTACTGAGAGCAGAAGCTGAAGGAGAAGGGACTCAGGGTATGTTGCTAGTCGGTAATGTAGGAATTAACCGAATAAGAGCCAATTGTTCCGACTTTAAAAATCTTCGTACCATTAGACAAATGATTTTCCAAGAACACGCATTTGAAGCTGTTACTCATGGTTATTTCTATCAAAGAGCAAGAGAAAGTGAAAAACGCTTAGCTCGTCGAGTAATAAATGGAGAGAGGTATTGGCCTGGAAAATTTAGTTTATGGTATTTTAGGCCACCAGGTGATTGTCCTCAACAATGGTATAATCAGCCTTTGGTCGGACGTTATAAGAAACACTGTTTTTTTCAACCAACAGCCGCAACTTGCGAACAGGTTTATAACACATTTTAAAAAAATGATAAAAACAATCTGTACAAAAGTATATGGTAGCAAATATGTTGGCTTACACTAATCATAATTCATCTTTCACTTACCGTTTGGGCTATCACCTGGCACAAGCTTGATTAAGGAAAGTTCTTTTGCGAAGTACAATTAGAAATAGTTTAAAGAGATCTAGATAAAACAAAAAAGCACAGATAAATTTATGTACATGATTATATATTATAACGGGCCTCAATTATGTCATGGTTATGTAGGAGATTCGATGTCTAGGGCAAAAAGATTATATGAAATGATTATGATGGTTAATCGAATGAAAAAATTTGCTGTGGGAGAATTAGCACATGAATGGGTTGTTTCAAAACGAACCACTTTCAATTACCTTTATGGATTGGTGGTATAGGATCTTTTAACCTATAATATGAATAATTTGATAATTAACTTGTACATTTTAAAAAGATTTATTTATTTTATGTAAAAGGTGCCAAGAAATACTTTGTAGTTTTATTTCTTGGCGTGGGTATTTATTTGGGTCATTTGGATGCTGACCTTACAATAGTATATGTCCGCTATAGGAAATGGTTTGTTATTTATGTTTAGTTCAGTAAATTTAGGAAAGAAAAAACACCTATTTTTTAATAGGTGTTTTTCTGCAAATTGGCTTATAAAATTAAAGGAAAGGTATTTCTATTCATTCATTTTTAATAATCATCTCTACGATCATGCTCATGTTTATGCTCATGCTCATCACGTTCTCTACAATGCTTACGCTTGCAACAGAAACGATTACAATCAGGTGAATTTATAGAGATTACGTTAATTTTGTTAATTGCAATACGTGCTAATCCTGGGAAACAATCAAAGTCAGATAAAATAATGACGTTGTTTCCCTGAAAACCTTGGAATGTTGCACTTGTAGGTGGTTGGCAATCATATTGAAGAACAATACAAGTACCAGGAGTTAATGTTTGTAAGAATGGCAATAATTCTGGATTATTATTCACCTGTCTATTGTTTTCTTCTTTTCTGTGATGTTCTCTGTGATGATCTCTCCGATCATCACATCTATTGAAATCACAACATCCACCAAAACCAAAACCCATAAAATTACCCCCTTTCGTTCGTTAGTATATTTTATGCTCGTCTAGAAAGAATGGTGTAAGTATATTGGTCTAGTTAAGTGTGGATTTTTTATGTAAATATGAAAATTGTTTAATAATACCATCTTTTTTCTCTTCGCTTATCCAATATGTTCCGGTTTGATTTGTAGTGTACTATGAGTAAGTATTTCTTGTATCATGGGTGTCTCTTTTGTTTATAGAATCAATGTTCGAAGGTTTTACGTATGGTATGCGTAGCAATGGAATCTATGCCGGAAAACCCCAGAATTTTTAAACTTGTTTGAAGGCCTGAATCCTCCTAATGGGCTTTTTTATTTTTCTAGAGGGAAATAACTAAATGCTTTTTAGTGCTGGGGGGTACGAACCGATTTTATCAAAAGTAGTAGTGTAAAACTAAAAAAGCATTCTCTTTGATAAACAGACAACGTCTTTTTTATTATTATAAAACATATATAATGATGAATGGTTGCGTATCAAAATATATTTTTATGAGTTTTATAAGTGGGGGATGGTGATGGATAATCCATTAGTTGGTAAGGGAATATGGAAAAAAGTTTACAAAGGAGAAATACTAAGTGCTCAAGATGATTTAGGCGAAATAAGAAAAAATAAGAAAAGTGAAAAAACAGAATTAGAGAAAAAAGCGAAAGCAATACAAGTAGAGAAAGAAAGTGAAAAGAATGTACTAGCAAAAGAAGCGAAAGCGAATGGATTAGAGAAAGAAAAAGTAGCAAATGAATTAGAGAAAAAAAGTGAAAAAACAGAATCAAAGAAAAAAAGTATAGATACGGAATCAAAAGTAGAGACTTCAGTACGTTCAATAGAAGTGAAAACTCCATTTTCTATTATTTCGGATGTTACTAGTTTTATAAAATTTCCTAATATTAATGTGAAAAGTCAAGAAGCATTTGTATTTCGTAATGAAAAAGATGCAAGAGGGCGTGAACTGGATTCTAGGTTATTAAATACAATGCAACATTACCATGGAGAAATTAATTGTAATTTAGTTTCTTCAAACCTTTATGAAAAGAGAGTGCTTTTAGAACTTTCTAATCAAAAAGTAAAAGGAAATATGGAAGAGGGGTTTGTAGGCGTATCTTCATGGATTCCAATCCACGGTATAATATTAGAGAAGGAAATTGAAGGCGATGTAAATAATTATATAACTGCGAGATTACCGATAGAAATAGGGAAGTATAAAGGTGAAGTTAGTTTAATAGAAAAGGTGGTTTTTAAAGAAAAAGTTATAGGAATAAAAGAGATATCACAGGAAATTATTTTGACAAATAAAGAATTCTTATTGCCAAAAGTAATAAAGAAAGGACATAATCCATCTATAATTGAAAAAGGAAGCTTACGTGTAGAAGGCTATATATTTCAATATATTGAATTTATATCAGAACAAAGTAAATCACATGAAAAGCCCTATCAGTTAATGCAAAATATTACAGTGGAATTGACTATCCAATTATTGCAAGAACAGGAAGTTCGTGTGCGGATTACATAATTGATCATATCTCAATCAATTGACATTTTTTTCAGGAGTATGTAATAGAGAAAATAAAAAAGTGCTAGCGAATTTGCAAACAAGCTAATTAATATGTATTAAAAGTAGGAGTGAAATAATAACGATGGGTCGCTTTAAAATAAGTTACTTGACTAGGTGAAACAGGATGAATCTTTGTGGAATTTTCCTTTCTTCATTATTATCCCTTTGTAATACGTGTAAACACATCCTACAAAAGAATTGAGATTAGTATCAGAGTGACGCCATATCTTATAAAATGGACAATATGTTACGTTTTTTTATCTGTTTTATAGAATGTACCCATATTCATTGTTTTATTATTAATTATATGTATTTTTTTGATATTATGCATCATTGCATTATTTAAGTAGTGTGTATAGAACAGGGACTCTAATAATAGTGCCCTTTCCTAGTATCCAAATCTGCCGCGCCAATAGCTACATTCGATAATGATTAACAAGATGCAGAAAATGATCAGAATGAAAAGCTGCTATCAAAGCCATTGCAAGAACCAATGTAACTCATAATTTTCCCCTTTAATTAGAAGACTTAATAATGGGATAGATTTTCGTTTTAATGGATTTACATTATTGGATTTTTTTATGGAATGAGTGAACAAGTCTGTTTAGAAATAAAGAAAATACACTCTTAGATGAGTGTATTTTCTGATAGTTTTTTAGCAGAAGCAAGCAGCTCCAACTATGATTAATAAAATAAATAATACAACTAATAAAGCAAAGCCACCAGCAAAGCCGCCGCCACAACTACCACCAAATCCCATAAAAGATCCTCCTTTTGGTAAGAGGGTAAAACAAGGGTTCACTCAAGTGTCTTAACGGGTTCATTTTATCTTATGTTTTTATAGGGTAATTGAGCAGGTCCTTTTAAAAAAAGAAAAGACACCCTAGGGTGTCTTCCACAATTTGAATTACTGTATTTGCTAGTTGGCAGGAGATGGAATTCTAGATGCTGCAAAACGTGTATCATTACCAGCTGAAAATTGACCAGCTAAATATCCTCCCGCTGCTATCAACAGTGTATGATAGCAGCGGGAGGATATTATGAACATTTTATTCGCGAACCAATGACACAATATTCCTGTTCTGTTTCCATACTGAAAATTCCGTTTGGAAACATTTCCGATTTACAATGGAGGATGGTGAGGAGTTTACAAAAGGCGGGTTATCAAGGAGTACAGAGAATAAAACTTTTCCTCCAATTTGGAATGTAATGGGGAATCCTAAATTACCTAGACACGCAATTAACTTTAATGATGGTAATTGTGAGTTTTGGATTTGGTACGAAGAAGGACCAGATGGTGAGAATTTTAGGGAATATGTATATATGACTTGTCCTTGATAGGTTTCTCATGCCGATTGGCAATTGAGTAGCGTTGTCTCGAAACTTCATGATGATCCTGGCTTAGGTGGAAGGTGGACTCATCAATATACATCTGAACCCCGTCCTTTACCAGGGTACGAATCCTAAAAGAGGTATCATTATGTTTTTATCTCTTTTTGAGGCATTACTTTAATTCCGAATTTTACCACCAAGTAAATTTACTTGGGGTTGGGGATAAAGTGTTTTGAATGTATACTTTTTTTAATGAAAATTGAGGATATTAGGGGAAATAGTGGGAAGTCAATGTTTAAGAGGAAATGAAAGTAAACTAATATTTAAAAGTTTATATTGGAACTTAAAATTGAAATTCAACATACAATGCCATGAGTATTTACAACATAGTTGTAGCCAGGGTAATAAGAAAAACCACAGCAATTGCAGTGGTTTTTCTTATTGCTGAAATGGAAAGTGAATTCCTATTCGAAAATTTACTTTCGAATTAGAAGAAGGAAGTTTTTATTTTATCTTATACTTAAAAATAAAGTGGGAAACATTTTATATAATAATTAATCAATACTTGGTTGTTTTTTGGTAAATCGAACTGGTTAGTATTTAATTTTTGAGTCGATATTGTATGTGCAAGTGTAACTTGCTCGTTATTTATTATCAAATTCTCCTTTTAGTAAGTCTTCCAATTTATACCCATTTAAATTTAGACAAGTACCTAACAGACCTTGTTTACCATATATTGCTTTCAAGTAAAGGATTATAGGAGGAATTATGATGTTAATTAATCCATACAGTTTATATATAATTCAATGTGGTCAATTTAGTAATTACTCTCCACAATATTTATCTAGATTAACTCCTTTGTATTCAATATATTATCCAGAGTATTATTATAATCGTTCTGGTAATTGGAATAATGAATTCAATGGAACGTCAATACATGATATTCTTTATTCTGAATCGGAACGAATGAGTTGGGTGAGCAGTGGGTTAGATCATTTAGGGCATGAGTTAGATCATGCAGTGCATCATCCTTCTTCTGTAATACCTCCTGTTTGTCAAGGTCATACTGGATACCTGACAAATAAGTTTGAATTAGAATACAAAATCGAAAATGGGGGTTGGGTTACAGCTTGGTCTGATGACATTGCAGAAACTGATGTAGTACAGGGAGTAGTGGCTGCAGGTGTATCTGTATTTAGCGCTAATCCAACTGCTTTTTTGTACTGGATAAATAAATTAGTAAATCGTACTATTTCATCTATACAAACTGATGCACAACACAAGTTTACAGCTGAGATGAGGAGAATAGCTAATGAAATAGCTGCCGATGTTATTAGACGAGCAATTCAAGGGAAAAATCCATTAGAGACCTTTAAACGATTTGATACATTTGATTTTAAAGCCGGGGCAATAAAATATTCTGGTAGAAATATGGCATGTGGAAATACAGTATCTACTACTTGGGGAATGAAGCCTTATATTGCACTTAGACTGCGCTAAATTTATAAGCCTGAAGATAAACAAAGGGGAGAATAGTTTCTAACAGTGAAAGCAATGAATGTATTTGTTCCTATAAAAAATATAGAGAAGTGATGTTTATATAACTTAAGGAAGAAGGGGCTCAAATTGAGTATCCCCTTTTTTTTATTTGAATTCCACATGAAATTTAGTGTCAATGATTCCAAAAGCAACTTTACATGGGAAAGGATTTTTTTCAGTTGAAGCATCACGCATACAAGAAAGTACCCAATATTCCAATTCTAAAGGCAAGCGGAATACTTGAATACTACCATCAGTGTTTTTTACTGTTGCGATCGGTGTATTTGCCCTGATTGTAGCAAAACCGTCCGTTTTTATCATTGCTACTGCATCATTAGTATGAAAACCGGTGCTTAAAACTTCGTATATCTTTTCATCTTCCTCATTGATAATTTTAGGCATAATTAAATAGGGATAGTTATTTACATCATTATGAATAACTGTTCTTGCTGTATTTTCTTATCTGATTCCCTTGCATTTTATACACTCCTTTAAAACAATCCAAACGTGATTACTTAAATCTATTCTATTTTACGTCTGTTATGTTAGAAAATTGTAGTGTCATCTTATTATAAAAAGCATCGAACATATAAAAGCACTATTTTGTAGATCAATATCAACGACAGTCATATAACTAGAAAATAAATAACCGTCTTCATAATATATAATTAATATTTCTTTTTCTTTCCATTCTTTTTTTGAAAGCGTAGTCAGTTCAGTCATATCTCGTCCTATGTACATACGTTCATCTTTATAATAGGTAGTTTGAATTAATAAATATAAAGAAGTTTAAAAATATAATTAAGAATAGCTTTTAAATAGGTTGGTTACATTATTGATTGTGGAGGTGAGAAAGATGGACAAAAAACAACAAAGTTACAATAAGGCAACTTCTGGTGCTAGCATTCAAAGTACAAATGCTAGCTATGGCACAGAATTTGCAACTGAAACAAATGTACAAGCAGTAAAACAAGCAAATGCACAAGCAGAGGCAAAGAAAGCGCAAGCTTCAGGTACACAAAGCACAAATGCTAGCTATGGTACAGAATTTGCAACTGAAACAAATGTACAAGCAGTAAAACAAGCAAATGCACAAGCAGGGGCAAAGAAAGTACAAACTTCAGGTGCACAAAGTACAAATGCTAGTTATGGTACAGAATTTGCAACTGAAACGGATGTGCATGCAGTGAAAAAACAAAATGCACAATCAGCTGCAAGAAAATCATAATCTTTTAGCTCTAATCAGTAATGAAGAAAAAACACTTCTCTTAAGATAGAGAAGTGTTTTTTCAGGCTGTGAAGAAAGTCTTCTCCATAGCCTGTTTTTGTGTTTGAACAAATACATAATGTATCACCAGCAACTTTAGATAATGAGATTGCACAGTTTTAACGATTTTACCGGAAGTCTCTGTGAATAATTCAACATCTTTCCCCTGGAACTTTTGCTTTGTCATATTAATAAATCCTCACTAATTGACACTCCCACGCAAGTCCTACACCTTACGGTATAACGGATGGGATTCTTGAATGACTAAGCATTCGCAGTCCATTTCTGTTTTGAACAGCCTTCAAGATGAGGGTGTGCTATCACCCCTCCTAAGACAGACCATATAGTAGATGTTCTAGTATCTTGTTCTTGACGACACATATCATATTACAGCATTTCTATGTAAAAGGTATTGTAGCGAATGATTTTTGTGGAGAATTTAACTATAGTGCGCAGAGGTTAAAAAATAGGTGGTAGATTTGAAATATCATGAAGAAAAGGAATAGTTAAAAAAAGGAGTCGATATCCGACTCCTTTTAGTTATAAATAATGTGGAGTTAGAGTATAATTTTATATGGGTATATTGTATTAGATGAACGCTTTATCCTTTAATGTTGATTAATGATGGATTGTAAGAGAAGGGACTTACGATCCTTTTTTTATGGTGTTTTATACACTTTTTATATAAGTAGATGCAGTTTGTATCAAATAGATTGTTAAATAGTAAACAATCTATTTCTGTTTTTAAACATAGGGTATGATGAATTTTATTATTATTTTAAATTAACTAAAAGGTGCTTAATAAAAGATATAGCCTTAGTGCCTATTGGTTTGCTATGAATAAGTAGTATTATGTAAGAATTTTAGTACAAGTTAATTGATGGCAATAGATAAGATGACTTTAACTGATAATTCAAGGGTTAATTTTATGCTTTTTTATTATTTTCTTCATCCTTTTTAGTTTTGAGGATATTTCAAAAAATTAGCTTGATAGCAATGTGGTGTTACCCCACAGCCATCAACTTAAGGATTCGGGCTATTTTTGAAATTAAAAGCGCGTTACTATTTTCTTATATTAATGAGAAAATAGTAACGCGCTTTTTATGAATATGCATCAAAAGCAAGAGTTGTCTTTATTTGCCGAAGAGTTATATCGATATATGTCTCCCGCTACACTTAATCAATTAGCTATAGAAGCAGGCGGGATGAAACGAAAACGGAAGTGCCACGGGCATCATTTTTTATCTTTGTGTGTATGGCTAAATCAACAAGTCGCTACTACCTCTCTTACCCAACTATGTAGTCAATTAGAAACTTCAACAGGAGTTTTATTAAGTCCGGAAGGACTTAATCGGCGATTTAACTCGGCTTCTGTAGCCTTTTTTCGTACTGTATTTACTACACTTCTACAGGCTAAGATTGGAGGCGTATCTAAGATTTCTCATTCTCTTTCTTCCTACTTTGAGCGCATTCGCATCCTTGATTCTACAACCTTTCAAGTTCCAGATCGATTCGCAGCTATGTATCCTGGTGCCGGAGGATGTAGTCATAAAGCTGGTGTGAAAATTCAACTAGAGTATGACTTGTTGAGTGGAGAGTTTTCTGATGTGAAAATTGAACCAGGAAAACGAAGTGATCAGGCGTATAGTGCGACTCGAACAGACATGATACAAAAGAATGAGCTGTATATCCGTGACTTAGGATATTTTCGTCTACAAGACTTTAAGTCTATTCAAGACAAGCAGGGGTATTATTTATCCCGTCTTAAGTTACCGACTAAAATATATAGAAAAGAGTTCGAAACAGTCGTATTTAAAACAAAACCTCCTCAATTGAAACCAGTATATATACAAATTCATTTGGAAAACATTATGAAACAATTAAAACCTGGCCAAGTTTATGAATTACACGATGTATATGTAGGGAGTAAAGACAAACTGCCTACTCGTATTGTAGTTTATAGATGTACCGAGGAGCAAAAGCAGAAACGCTTACGTGACCGAGCTATTCGTGAAAAGAAAAAAGGGATTATTTGAAGTGAATAATGATATGTTGCTATACATGCACCAACAATAGAGAAAATTAAACTGTAAATGCCAATTTTATAATCTTTTCGTATAATTGCTGTTCCTAATAATAGAACCAGTGGTACATGAGAATACGTTGATACCAGCATAATGTACAGGGTTCATATTTCATTATTTCAGAAAGATACAAGCTTCCGAGGGTTGCAACAAAAGAAACAGACCATGCACTGAGCAATATGTAATCAAGTTTTTTTTCTATACTATTCATGAATTTTACCTTTCTTATTTAGGACATGGAAATTATTTTAAAGATTAATAATCTTGGAGAATAGAATGTAAAAAGTAAGATTTAATAAAATAACTAGCTCAAGGATTATTATAAAATACGCTTCGTTTTTTTGTATTGAGAAAATTTGGAATTCAAAATCGAATGAACGAAGATAAATTGATTCTGGTGCAAAGTTTTCTCAATAAGATATTATTTTGGTAGCCATCGGCTACTATTGTCGCTTTTCTTTAAGCTATCGTGATGTCTCTGAAATTTTAAAAACATAAACAGTTTGGTAAATAAGGAATAATGTTTAGGAAGTAGCTAGTAATTGTTGAAGTTCATTGTACGTTGAAAAGGCGGAGTCTCTTTGAAGACTTCGCCTTTGTTTATATAGGGCATGAATGGTCTCAATACCTTTTATCGTACGTGAAGCATGATGAAGATTTTGAAATCCTGCCGATCTGGAAAAACGTCTCTTTACATGCCTATGATCCTGTTCAATAATCAATAAATCTTTCAAATGTAATTATTTATTAGCATAAAAGAACTTTTCTCTTAATTTAATATATAATTATATAAGATTAAAACAATAATGAGGTGAGATATTGAATTCTATGGATATTAAATTTACTATCTTACAAATGAGAACTGATAAGTTTGGATGGGCTGGTATTCAATATTCTAATAAAGAGAAACAAGCTATTTTGTACACTGAAGATTCGGGATTAACCTGGGATATTGTTAATCCTCTTAATACAATTATCTTATCTATATACCCAATAGATAGCAAAAGCTGT
Organism: Bacillus sp. JAS24-2; assembly: GCF_008274905.1. Lineage (NCBI taxonomy): Bacteria > Bacillati > Bacillota > Bacilli > Caryophanales > Bacillaceae > Bacillus > Bacillus sp. JAS24-2. Next base: position 356,215 of record NZ_CP031069.1, on the reverse strand, counting down.
TGGCTATATGGATTAACAAAAGTAAATCATAAATTAATACCAACCATATTTTATACAAATGACAGAGGAAATAAATGGAATGAACTTATTTTACCAATTAAAGAAGAATGGGAAGCAACTGTAGATGTTCAAGTTCACATGCATGCTACAAATACAGATGGCATATGGATTCTTTTAACTAAAAATTCAAAACAAAATAAATTTGAGCACAATCTTTATTATACTAAAAATAGGGGAAATGATTGGAAAATAACTAGAGGAATAAAAATTGCTGGCGGTATTACAGGTCTAACATTTATCAATTCTTTAACTGGCTTTATAACTACTCAAAATTCTAATAATAATTCAATAATATATAAAACAATAGATGGAGGTGAAGTTTGGAAAACGATAGAAAATATCACCGATCATCCAAATATTGGTAGTGGAGTTATTGTCTCATATAAACCAATTTATAAAAATCATCTATTAGTAATACCTATTAAAATTTTAAACAACAACAATGCTTTCTACATGAATTGTTCATTTGATAAAGGAAAAACATGGAGTATTTCAAACCGAATCTTAAATACAGGACATGTAGCTATTTCTTTTTTTAATTCACAATTTGGCTGGGTTATAGATGGTGAAACAGGAAAAACATATAGAATAAAGAAGAAAGGATTAGAATGGGAAATGGTATCAATTAATCCTTTTCTCAAAAATGTATTTTGTCTCCATTTCTTTGATCAACAAAATGGTTGGTTGTGTAATAAAAAGGAAATTTTTAATACGGTAGATGGTGGAATTACGTGGAAAAGGGTACCTTATAAAATTAATAATTTTGATAAAATATAAACTAAATACGGAAGATATTATCATCGATATTCCTGTATCTAAAGGGACAAGCTGGCTGATGCTAATAAGATTCTTGCCACTAAAAGGGATAGGCTATTTCTATTATCATTAAGGTGCAAGGTTGGGGTATATCGTTACTAATCAACAGGTATATAGTCCCTGTGGAAACTATTCTGTTATCAAGTATCTCATTGGTTAAGGGTTTTATGTGTTTTAGCATCTTGTATTTGGTTATGATGAAATCATAACATGCTTTGCTATGCAAAAATTAATACTTTTGTCCGATGCTTAAAGATCGACTAAAATCCTACATGAGATTTCTTATACAGTGAAATCTATTAAAACAAAAAGAGCCCTAATTATTTAGGACTCTTTTTGTTTCTGGATTTTAAAATGAAAAAGACAGAATTATTTATTTGAAAGGATATTATTGTTTGGGGCATATAGCTTTTTTATTCAAATGGTGATGTAGTACTAAGCTCTAGATTTATTTATATTTATATATCTGCTTATTACTTATATTCTTAAAAATGGACGTTAATTTTTACACAATGTAATTCCTAAGTGTATATATTAATTAAATGGTAATAGGAAAAATATTCTTTGCTAATTTTAATTAATACATGTATATAACTCCGTACATCATATTATGTATGTTTATTGTGCAGCAAAAAAGTGTATTACGAGATTTTTATATAAAATCTAGATGTTTATATTAAAAATCGAATTATATGTAAAGAAGGTGAACTTTAATGAAATCTTTGACTGTTATTATTCCATATAGCACTCAGGAAAATATACTAGAGGAATTGATCATATCTGCTTGGCAGCTTGATCCGATAGAAATTATCATTTTATTGCGCAATTCTAAAAGTGGATTGTACACAATAGCAAAGAAACATAAATGTCGTATTTTTTTCGAAGATAGACATATTGAAAATCACTCTGGATATGTGGCGGCATTAAAAGCAGCAAGAGGGGATGTCCTATTATTTTTAGACGGGAATTTTTCTGTTCCTGCAACTCAAATAAGAGAATTTCTTGAACCGATTCTTATAAGTCAAACCGATGTTATTTTAAATAATTTAAATGGAATTATTGATATGGATAAATGTCATAATTTAGATATAGTATGGAGAAAAATGTTAAATGAAATTTTACATCGACCTGATTTAAAGGGAAACTCGCTGCTCTCAATGCCATACGCACTTACAAAAGAGGTTGTGGTTGGTATTGGTTATGAGGTCCTCAAAAAACCAATTCTTTTACATGCGATGCTAGTGGACCAAGGGTGGCGTATTAGTCATCGTTATTCAATAAATATGTTATCTAATGATGAATTGCTGCAAGAGGACAGGTATCTATTTAAAGAGAAATTAACTGATGCAGAGAAGCTTAAAATAAAAAATTATTTGGTTGTATTATCTAAATGGTTAAAAAAGTATGGTACAAGGGGCGGTTTTACGGATTGGGGTAAGAGAAGAGATATCATTGAGCAATTAAGTCAATATAAACATTTCCCCTCGTATCAAAAAGGATGGGGAATGAAATCTTCTATATACGATGGGAAACAGCTCTCCGTCATTATACCAGCACAAAATGAAGAAGCAACAATTGAACAAGTTATTCGTGAAGCCAGAAAAATTGAACCATATGAAATCTTAGTTGTAGTGAACGGTTCGGATGATCAAACAGCAGCTATTGCTTCTAGTCTTGGGGCAACTGTTATTGAATACGCTGAGCGTCTTGGTCATAATGTTGGTCGTGCGATCGGTGCCCTTGAAGCTACAGGGGATATTCTCTTATTTGTAGATGGTGATTTCAGCATTCCGGCTAGTGATTTACATCGATATACGCAGGCCGTTGCTGATGGAATGGATATAGCACTAAATAATTTAAGCCCAAGTCTAAATCCTCCTTTTTACATTGTTGATATCGTAAAGTACATGTTGAATTTGGCTTATAATCGTCCTGAATTAAGTAATGGATCTTTAGTAGCTATTCCACATGCTATCAGTAGGTCTTGCATAGAAGGAATAGGATGGGAAAGTTTATTATGCCCTAGTCTTGCACAAGTCAAAGCTATAATACAAGGATACAGAGTAGAGTGTATACATTATGTAGATGTTGTAAAACCAAATCGGATTCGTTCAAATGAGCATATCAATCATAAAGGCCATCCACCAGCAGTATTACGAATAATGGGTGATCATCTTGAGGCATTGTCTTACTTAATAAAACATTTGGACTTGCATGGTGACCTAGATATGAGGAAGTAAGGGGAAATAAAAATATGAAGAAATTACTTTCTGCCATTATATTAGTTGAACAGGAAATGAATTTGTTAGCGGATGTTATTCGATCCATTGCCAATCTATTTCCTTATGAGATTCTTGTTGTAATCAACGAGAATCTGGAGAAAAATCAAAATGTTGCAAATGAATTTGGGTGCAAATATATTTTATACAATCAAGAAGATTATTATGCAGCACGTGTCGTAGGAGCAAAAGAAGCAAAAGGAGACGTCTTATTGTTCTTAGATGCAAATACAGTTATTCCGCCTTTAGAACTAAAAAAATTCGTTCAACCTACTTTAGAAGGTACATCCGATGTGGTCCTGAATAATTTACAATCTTTTTTCCTTGAAAGGCAACAAAAGCAATGGCCAGACTCAAATACGGTTTGGAGACAAATGGTAAACGAGATATTAGGAAAAAAAGAGTTTCATATCAATTCAATTCTTTCTTTACCTCATGCGATTACCAAAGATGCTTTGAAAAAAATCAATTTAGAAAGTCTAGTAAATCCTGTTCTAGCTCATATGAGGCTCATTGAAAAAAATCAGCGTTTTAGCTTTCATTATTCTATAGATACAACATTATCTAAAGAATTTTGTCTAAAAGATCAGGATCTCAATAAAAAATCATTGTCAGTTTATGAAAGCCAAATTATGAACAAGCATTTGGATGCGTTGGCAGAATGGTTAAATAAAAACGGGACAAGAGGTATGTATACAGATGGTATAAGAAATCGAGAGTATATAAAAATACTCAAAGAAAATAAACACATTCCCTTTTCTCAAAAAGGGTGGGGGATGAAATCGCTAATATACAATGGAAAACAGTTGTCTGTCATTATACCAGCACAAAATGAAGAAGCAACAATTGAACAAGTTATTCGTGAAGTCAGAAAAATTGAGCCTTTAGAGATTATTGTAATTGTAAATGGTTCCACCGATAATACTGCAAATATTGCTAAGAAACTGGGTGCTACAGTTATTGTGTATAAAGACGCGTTGGGGCATGATGTGGGGAGGGCAATCGGTGCAATGAGTGCAAAGGGTGATATTCTTTTATTTTTGGATGGAGATATTATGCTTCCTGCAAAAGACTTACATCCATTCTCTCAAGCAATTGCAGATGGATTCGACGTTGCTTTGAATGATTTAACCCCTTATTTATCCCGCTATGTCCCCCTTCATATTGTTACTTTATTTAAATATGCTTTAAATCTAGCATGTGATAGAAAAGATTTAGGTATAGGTTCATTTACAGCGATTCCGCATGCAATAAGTAGAGAATTTCTCAATGATGTTGGCTGGGATGCGTTAATATGCCCAAGTGTTGTACAAGTGAAAGCTGCGTTAAATGGTCATAAAATAAGTTGTGTTCATTATGCAGATGTAATAAAAACGAATCGAATTCGTCCAAACCAAAATGTTGTAGCAAAAGGATATTCGCCAACTACATCACTTATTTTAGGTGATCACCTAGAAGGTTTTTCATATTTATTTCAATCCAGAGGAGAGTAAGGATGTAAGTTGAATGGCAAATGATTCGTGAAGATACATCTCCAATATATTTAATAAATGAAAACAAAAAATATTGTGTAGCAAAAGAAATTTGTATATTAAATATCATTTGGAAAGGTTGATTAACTTGCTCGATCAGTATAAGAAAATAAAAATCTCCTATAAACAATTGGATCAAATACAATTTAATATGTTAGATCCTTTTATACTTGATGTTGAGTGGGATGAAGTACAATATGAGTTTTTAATTCGAATCAAGACAAATGCTTCTAATGTTCTTATTTTTGGTTCTGGGGCAGGCGGATTTCAAGAACAGCCAATTGGTCCCCCTATCTTTCATAGACATTCTTGGATGGGAGAATTTGAAGATACCGTTATTTATTATAATGATCCTACCTTGTATCTTGGAGAAATATCTCTAGGTTGGGGACAAGGGACGCAGGACAGATTTTATTTAAAAGATATTTCAATGATTTTAATGAAAATCCTCGCGAAGTTACATGTTGACCATAAAAATGTATTATTTTATGGCAGTTCTGGGGGAGGGTTTATGTCTTTAATATTGGCAGGTTTTGTGAAAGGTTCCACAGCTCTGGTTAATAACCCACAAACAATTCTAACAAAGTGGATCCCTGTACCAGTAAACCAAGTATTTAATCTGTCCTATCCAGGCTTATTAAGAGAAGATATTGAAAAAAAGTTTGGTGATCGAATTAACGTTTTAGAGTTTTATAATAGCATAAAATATATACCGAACATTTACTTTTTACAAAATGTTGCATGTGAATTTGATGTGCAAAATCATTTATTACCATTCATTTCTGGATTAGAAAAGATAGATGCGGATTATGATGTGAATCAAATTAAAATAGATTTATATTATGACAAAAAAGCAGGACATGCAGCCGTTGGAAAAAATGAAACCATTTATTATATCAATCAAGTAAAACCTAATAAAAACACGAGAGGAGTGCAGGGAGAGGTGAAATTATCAGTTATTATTCCACTTGAAGAAGGGGGAGAAACATTAAATCGTGTATTAGAAAAAGTTAGTTATTTGCAGCCGCTTGAGATAATTATCGTGACAAATGATAAGGAAGAGATAGACAAAAGTTTTATAAAAGTGGTTGGACGCAATGTAATTGTGTTAGAAGAAAAAGACAACAATAAAGCACGTGTTACTGGAGCGAAAGCTGCCAAGGGGGATGTTTTGCTGTTTCTGCACGGAAATGCTGTTATTTTTTCAATACAGCTGGAACAATTTCTAAAACCTATACTGAATAATGAAACGGACGTACTTGTAAATAATATGGATTCTTCACTTTTTGAAAGTATGAAAATGAACTGGCCAGATGTATCTGGATTATATAGACAAGTGTTAAATGATGTAATAGAACGTACGGACTTAAAGATTGATTCTATGTTATCTATGCCAAATGCAATCACAAAGGAAGCGATAGAAGATATAGGGTATGAGATCTTTATGAATCCTATTCTTGCTCAAATAAGACTCGTAGAAAAAGGATGGCGTATTAGTAGTTCTTCCTCCATAATCATGAAATCTTTAAATCATGCCCCCTCAAACAAACAAACCTTCTATAAAAATAAACTAACAAAAAGAGAGATATATGACATTGAAAACCACTTACAAGTAATGTCAAAATGGCTGCAGAAAAAAGGGACAAGGGGAGGATATACAGATGGAGGAAGAAAAAGAGAAATTATAGAGCAGTTGAAAAAGGAAAAAAACTTTTCTCTTTTTCAAAAAGGATGGGGGATGCATTCTTCTATCTACAATGGAAAACAGTTAACAGTCATTATCCCAGCACAAAACGAAGAATCAACGATTGAACAAGTTATTCGTGAAGCTAGAAAAATTGAGCCTAAGGAAATCATTGTAGTTATTAACGGTTCAACTGATTGTACAGAAATGATTGCTAAACAATTAGGAGCTACGGTTATTGTCTATGAAGAAACGTTAGGACACGATGTTGGACGTGCAATTGGTGCTTTAGAGGCCACTGGTGATATTCTTCTGTTTATTGATGCTGATTTTTCAATTCCGGCGAAAGATCTTCATCCGCTAACGCAAGCTGTTGCTGATGGAACCGACATGGCCTTAAATGATTTGAATTTAAACCTCAGATTCCCTCTGTACATTGTAAATGTATATAAATATATGTTAAATATAGCTTGTAATCGTAGAGACCTAGGTGTTGGATCTCTCGTTGCCGTTCCTCATGCTATTAGTAGAAAGTGTTTAGATGGAATTGGTTGGGATACACTTTTCACATCATGCCTTGCACAAGTAAAGGCAATATTACAAGGTTATAAAGTAGAATGTGTTCATTATGTAGATGTGATGAAACCAAACCGTATTCGGCCAAGTGAACATTTCGCATCAATAGGACATCCGCCGGCCGTATTACGAATTACAGGTGATCACTTAGAAGGTCTTTCATATTTATTAAAACAGAGTGGATTTAAAGGTGTTTTTCCTAACATCAAAGTGAAAACAGATGAGGAATAAATGAGTAGGAAAGAATTATCCCCCACTTCGTCTTTTTATAAAAATAACGAAACGGTAAGGAGGTGATTAAGTCGATTAATCAGTTGAAAAAGGTAAATATTCTGTATGAGCAGCTTAAAAAAATTCATTTTATTATGACAGAACCTTTTCTACTAAATATTGAATGGAATGCAGTAAACTATGAATTTATTATTCGTATCAAGCCAGAATCACCAAATGTCATTATCTTAGGTTCAGGCGCAAGTGAAAATCAACAGCCTCCCATTTTCCAAAGATATACCTGGATGAAGGACTTTGAAGATACTTTAATTTTCTATAATGACCCCACTCTTTATTTAGGCGAAATCAATTTAGGTTGGGGGCAAGGAACGGTAGATAGATATTATTTAAATGAGATAGCTATAATTTTAGAAAAAATAATAAATAAGATACATGTAACAAAAGAAAATGTATTATTTTATGGGAGTTCAGGTGGGGGCTTTATGTCTCTAATATTAGCTGGATATATAAAAGGATCCTTAGCTTTAGTTAATAATCCTCAAACGATTTTAACAAATTGGTATACAGAGTCTATTAATCAAGCTTTTAATCTCTCATACCCCAATCTATCTATTGAAGAGATAGAAAAATTGTTTGCAGAGAGAATTAATGTTATTGCATTTTATAACAAAATAAAATATGTACCTCATATTTATTATTTGCAAAATATAGCCGCCGAGTTTGATATGCAAAATCATTTAGAGCCCTTTATCACAGGGCTGCAACAGATAAATGAAAATTGCATCATAAACCAAGTTAAAGTAGATCTATATTTTGATAAACATTTAGGACATATTCCATTAGAGAAAAATAAAATTATGTATTATATAAACCTACTAAAGCGTAAAAATGATGGTCTTATCATAGAGAAAGAAAAAAGATAATAATATAACAGCTTAGAAAGGAAGGATAGAATAAAATGAGAAATTGTATCGTAACAGTTATTGGTTTAGGTTATGTAGGTCTTCCTTTAGCAGTTCATTTTGCTAAACAGGGCTATAAAGTAATTGGACTAGATCAAGATGAGGAAAAGATAAAAATGATTTCTAAAGGTGAGAGTTATATTCCAGATGTTTCTTCAGAAGTTTTACGAAAACTATTACAAGATAACAAATTAATTGTGTATACACCTACGAATGGTGTTAAAGAGTTTAAGAAAAGCAATTATGTTATTGTCACCGTCCCAACCCCCATCAATCAAAAAAAAGAACCCGATTTAAGTGCACTTATTTCTGCATCAAACTATATTCAGCAGAATCTCCAAACAGGACAAACCTTCATTTTTGAAAGCTCCACTTATCCAGGAACATTAGAAGAAATAGTGATTCCTATTATATCGAGATTTGGAAAGAAAGCGGGGGTAGATTACTATATTGGGTATTCCCCAGAGCGCATTGATCCCTCAAATGATCAATATACGGTGCAGTCTATTCCAAAAGTAGTAAGCGGTCAAACAGAGAAATGTAAACAAAAAGCTTTAGCATTATATGCAACTGTATTTGATAAAGTTGTACCAGTTAGTTCACCAAAAGTAGCGGAAATGTGTAAGCTCTTTGAAAATATTCAGCGTTTAGTTAATATTTCTCTTGTGAATGAATTAAATGCTTTGTGTAAAAAATTAAACATAGATTTTCGTGAAGCGATAGAAGCTGCGGCCACTAAGCCTTTTGGTTTTATGCCATATTGGCCAGGACCAGGAATCGGTGGACATTGCATTCCAGTAGACCCTTTATATTTTCAATGGAAAGTAAATGAGTATGGTCTGACTAGTGAATTAATAGAAGTAGCGCATCAAATTAATGCAAGAATGCCACAAGAAGTAGTAAATCAAGTGAAGGAAGTCGTACAGTCTCCTGCAAGTATTTTGGTTATTGGTATTGCCTATAAGAAGGATGTAAATGACATGCGTGAATCACCAGCTATTCCTATCATACAGTTATTGGTAGATGCTGGATATGTAGTGCAATATTATGATCCGTTTATTTCTTCAGCAAAAATTGGAGATACATTCTATGAATCAATTGTTTTAGAAGAAACTATATTGAAACAGATCGGATGTACACTTATTTTAACAGATCATTCAAACATTGATTGGCAGCTTATTAAACAAGCAAATCATATTGTAGACACACGTGGTGTCATAAAGAAGGTGAGTGCATGAGCAAGCGTTGTTTAATTACAGGTGGGGCTGGATTTATTGGATCACATTTAGCAGAAGAACTGGTTAAAAGGGGGTATCAAGTAACAATTGTCGATAACTTTTATAAAGGAAAAAGTAGTTATCATACGAATTTAGTGGATTCTATCCCTATCATTCCAATAAGTGTATTAGAAAAAGGTACAATATATGAATTGGTTCAACAACATGATGTTGTGTTTCATTTAGCTGCGATCTTAGGTGTAAAGACCACGATGGAAAAGAGTATCGAACTGATTGAAACAAACTTTGATGGAACGAGAAATATTTTACAAGCGGCACTGGCTGGAAAGAAGAAAGTTATTTTTGCATCTACTTCTGAAGTATATGGAAAAGCGAAACCACCTTTCAAAGAAGAAGGGGATCGTCTCTATGGAGCAACTTCAAAAATTCGTTGGAGCTATGCATTATGTAAAACATTAGAAGAAACCCTTTGTTTGGGATATGCATTGAAGGGATTACCAGTAACAATTGTTCGTTATTTTAATATATATGGACCAAGAGCAAAAGATGGTCCGTATGCTGGGGTAATTCCACGTTTTATTCATGCAGCCTTACAAGGTGAAGACATTCTTGTATATGGAGATGGAACGCAAACCCGTTGCTTTACGTATGTAAGTGATGCGGTAGAGGCAACAATTAGCGCAATGGATACAAAAGCAAATGGAGAAATACTGAATATTGGTTCTGAAAATGAAAAAAGTGTACAAGAAGTAGCAGAAAACATTCATCAACTAACCCATTCATCCTCAAAAATTGTTCATGTTCCCTTTGAAGAGGTATATCCGCATGGATTTGAAGAAATTCCAAATCGTCGGCCTGACGTAACCAAACTAAAAGAAATTTTACAGTTTCAGCCAAGTACGTCATGGGAGAAAGGTTTAAACGAAACTATAGCTTGGTTTCGTGGTACCAAAAATAAATAAGTTATTGTTTAATGAGTTATAAAGTAAACAAAAAAGAGTCCTGAATTACTAGAGACTCTTTTTTACTGTAAGTTCCTAAAAGATTTTAGTGCAAATATATTACTAGAAATTAGTTCGCCTAGGTATGTTTATTGCCACTAGTTAATAGTTTTGATTTTACTAGTTAGTAGATATGTATATATAGCCGTGCCTTTCTTTGTTATTCCACATAATTTAGTAATGAAAATATAAATGAAATGGAGGGAAATTAATGGCTTGTACAAGTAGGAAATGCTTTAATATTTGTTTAGAAACCAAGATTAATCCAAATGGCGGCGCAGAAATAGTTGTAAGATGCAATGATGAGTGTTCGTCTAATTTTAAAGTCATACCGTTTATTGCATGTATTGATATTACATTAAATGATGATTTGAGTTTTTCATCTGAACTGTTTAGTCTTACAAAAAGATAGTTAGATAGTTACTATTAAGCGTTTTTCTTATTTTATTTAACTAATGAAATATACCGTTACCTTAATTTGTTAAGTGCATATTCTATAAGTAGATGTTAACAGAAAGGAGGGACAGTTATGGCGTGTACTACAAATAATGTTTGTTTTGATGTATGTCTTGTGATTACCATTACTCCTGGAGGCGGAGTGACGGTAGGCGTAAATTGTGGTGGAACATGTGGGACAAGTCCTACTATTGTAATAGAACCTAGTGGAGCAATTGTTATTACATTACCATTAGTGGCATGTTTCTCAATCACATTAAATGATGACTTAAGTGTTTCATCTCTATTAACAAGTCTTTCTTTTCAAACTTCTTAAATTAGCAAATTCTTAGAAATGTAGTAAATAAAAAAATTCCTTCTTTATTTACTACTAATGAATAGTAAGATGTATAAAAATAGGAAAAAAAAGACGGTGTTAATCCGTCTTTTTTTCCTATTTTTATTTGAATTAATCCTATAAATTTGGGGGAATTATAAAATTAAAAAAGTCCCCTTTTTCCTTTTTGATTGATGAGATAAGAAATTCCTTCTATATGATCGCCAATAATTTGTTGTGTCGATAACGGAAGTTCTCCGTTTTTAGAAAAATGTTTTTCTGGACGAACACGATTCATTGTATCTATCCCAACTGAATGAACATTTTTAACTTTAAAACCTTCTATAATTGTTCTAACCTGACTTAATACTGGCGAGGTAAGTGCATCAAAACCAATTTTGTTAATAAAGTTCCGACTAAAAGCATGAGGGACTGCAATTGTTGAACCCATGCCTAAATCTTTACGATTACATGCTAAATTAACAGCATATTTGCAAGCAGTCATAATAGAATAAGGAAAACGATACATATAGTAATGTTCTAATTTGTTTAAAGCTAGATCTACACCATTTTGAACGGAATGAACGAAGGGTAATAAATTGGTCTAGAAATCAAAAAATCACCGTCAATAAACAATAAAATATCACCTTTTGCAAAATATGCACCAATAGCACGTCCAGTATCATTTCCAAGTGCCTCTTGGTAGGTGATAACAGTCACTCCGCACTTGTTCGCGATTTCTTCTGTATGATCTGTTGTTCCATTAACTACAATAATAATCTCAAGAGGATTTAATTTTCGTGTTTCTTGAATAACAGCTTCAATTGTACTTTCTTCATTTTGGACAGGAATTATAACGGATAATTGTTTCCCCCCGTAAGTATTAGAGTATAGTTCCTGACCTGTAGTGATTTTTGGCATATATTTTTGTTTTTTGAGTTTTAATCCTTCAACAATATCTCGCCGTCTGTTCCTATCTGTATATTGAGCTCGTGAATTTTGTTTATCACTAATCCACTTTGCTAATGCTTCAATGTGATTGCCAATGATTTGCTTTTCATAAACGGAAAGTGGTGTAGAGGGGGATAAATTTTGTTGTGGGTTGTAGCGATTTGATGGCATTGCATCAATCTCCATATCATGAGAAATACGAAACCCATTTTTAATAGCCTTTAACTGTGCTAGGATTGGATTTGCTAAACTATCAGCATCAATTCTCTCAACAGCTTTTTTTGGCATTGCGTAAGGAGAGAATACTAAGGAATCTATGTTTAAATCAGGGCGATGAAAAAAATGATTAGATATTTGCTGCCATATAGTTGCTGTGTCAGGGCGCTGTCTTTTGTAAAAAATATAATTTAAATTATTTAATACCATATCCATATTTTCTTCTAATAATGGTCGAATAAATTTTTTTAATGTAGAAGGTGGAATAACAACAGTAGTGTCTAAAAATAGCAAGTTATCCCCTTTAGCTTTTTTTGCCCCTATAGCATGGCTTACGTTATGATTAACCGGTTCATCACATGAAAGGATTCTACAACCGTAAGACTTTGCTATTCCAAAAGAACTATCAATATATCCGTTTATCACAATGATGATTTCTAAAGGTTCAAGCTGTAGGTACGATTGTAAAATGCTTGCTAGTGTTTTCACTTCATTATGGATAGGAATAATAATCGAAATAGACTTTTTGTGCATGACGATTCTCCTTTTTAAAATGAGGTAACTCTGGATGGAGATTACAAATAAAATAGGGAGAAAGGGATTGTTTATTTTTGCATTTGTGTGCTACACCTTTTGAGTAATTGAACAGTTACTTATTTTTTTTCGGATTCTTGATTGGTATTGGATGAATTTGAATTTTTTGCTATCCCTGAAGCAATTAAATTATTTAGGGCACCAAGATCAAGTTTTATAGGAATAGAGTTACCCATCGAGCTTTTTCCTTCTTCTTGTTTAGCATTTAATACCGTCATTATATTTTTGATTTCTTTGTATTGTTTTAATAAAAGGACGAATCTGCCTATTATCAATAGAAAAGAAACTGGAAGAGTTAGAGGGAAAGTATGATATGTTTGTGAAGAGAAATATAATAGAATAAATATAAAAAATGTGCTAACAAGTTTGCAAACGAACTGGTTAACACACATACGAAATAGATATAAAATATCTCTGATATATCTCTTAAAAAAACAGACTTAATCAAATAGATGAGACACGTAAACTATTAAAGGCTTAATGGATAATGGAACCATGCAGAGTAGATTGGGGAATACTAGATATTCAAATTTCTCTTATTCAATAATGAGATAATAAAATTTCACGTACCTTATATGAAAATAAAAAACAAATTTAAGCAATAGGGGATTTTAATAAAGAATGACCTTTGAATTATTTGAAGTTAATATATAAAATTATATTGATATAGATATAATTACTAGTTAAAAATGTAGATTAAATTTGATGTGGTTAAAGGTGAAAATTTCGATTTTACTTTACTTGAAACAAAATTGCTGAAAACTTTTAAAGAAGTGGATAATGTAGCAATAGTCGAAAAGGTTGAAGATAAACTTTTTGAAAGAGATGATGTGCGAACCCATTTAGCGGAGATTACTATCAATGTTACAGGAAAGAATATTGGATATAGATCAGTTTCAGCTAGTATATTTTTTGTTCTAGACAGTCTATCAATAAAGCTATTCAATATTAATATTAGTGTACATTAAGTATCCCAAATGGATGTTTTTAATTTGTTAAAAGTTAAAAAGAAATTCCGCATTGAACCAGTGAACATTCTAATTAGACAAGCATATGATGAATTCATGGGACGAATTATCATATGAGATGAAACTTTGGAGCACCATATTTATTTGTTAAAGGGTACCTTTTTTTGCACTTTTTAATAAGGACAGGCATATATTAGAGAATGGGGTAGCCCCACTTCATATATTTGAGCATCTGGAATCGTCAGGTGCTCTTTATTTTTTGGAAAAATGAATATTTATATTAAATGATTATATAAATAGATAAAATATAGTTATTTGATTCAGATTTAAACCAAGGGGTACAAATTCGCTGTGTCGTGAAAAGGATTTGTTTAAACAATGGAAGGCAGATTTACAAGCTGTTGTAGAAGAGGGTGAAGAAAAAAGCTAAGAAAAAGAATATGAAGTATAGCATTCCTGGTAATACAGCTGACTTCATGAATGGAAAAGATACTTTTCGTAAAGAGAATGGGTATTGAAGCAAAGTAATTAATAATTTGAGGATAAATGATTTTGATTAAGTGTATAGGAACTATAGTAGGCGCTGTCGTGATTTGGGCTGTGTCTTATTTTTTATTAAGAAAATATAACAAATTAAACAAACACAATGAACGAAAAAATACCTGAGACTATTGCCACAGGTAGACTTGTATAATTAATAAAAGCAATTATATTAATGTACTATTTTTGATGTCCACTAATACTTACCATCAGATTTGGTTCGGTTGCCACACAGACCTCATAAGCAAGAAATTGTACACAATATAAAATAGTAAAATAAATATCTAATCCCTTAACGTACAAGGAATCGGATATTTTGTTTCTAAATTGTGTCCAAACGTACAAGTTTCCTTTTTTGATATGGTGATCCTATGCACATCAAGCTAAGGTTTTTAATTACCCCCAAAGGAAAAATTTATCTCTCTACAGTCATTTATGAAAAATTAATCGAATTTCTTTTTTTAACAGATGATTAATTTTTCATAAATATACTCAAAGGTTAGGGTTTTATAATAACTTTTATGTACTGTTAATATTTCATAAAAGTTATTGTGAATTTTGTGAATGAATGTTTTTGACTTTCTACTTTAATAAATCCATGATGAGCTTCGATAATTGATTTTGATAGCGCTAAGCCAATTCCAATGGACCCTTCTTTATTAGAATTTTTTGTTTTGTAAAATCTATCGAATATATATGGCAAATCTTCTGATGCAATACCTTCACCAAAATCTTGAATTATTATTTCAGTATGAATAGGAGAGTTTGTGACTTCAATATAAATAGAACTATTATCATTTGAATGTTCAATGGAATTCTTTAAAATATTTAATAAAGCTTCTTGCATCCAAATACTGTCATGGAAAAGTGATATTTTTTCATTGGTTTTTAAATGTATGTTCATATTTTTTTTATTTAATTTACTGTTCAAACTAGCAATGACCTCATAAATTGTATCAATAATATCAGAGTTTTCTTTTTCAAATAGTATTGCTCTAGCATCTATTTTTGAAACTTTTAATAAATTATGTATTAAAAAGTTGATTCTTGAAATTTGAACATCATTATTGTGTAAAAAATGATATTGTTGTTCATTTAATTTACCTTGTAATAAGATATCATTGTTCACTGTTAGTGTTGAGAGGGGTGTTTTTAGTTGATGAGAAATATCTTGTAAAGTTTGAATTAAAAATTGTTTTTCTTCCATTAAATTATGCATACTTTTTCTAATAACATGTTTCAGTTTATGAAAAGAATTAGCAAGTTTAGCTAGATCACCTTCTCTATTTTCCTTGATATCAATGGTGTAATCACCTTCAATAATTTTATTCGCTGCAGCTGTTACATTTCTAATTTTTAAGAAAAAAGATTTATATTGTAAGTAATTTAGAAAAATTAGGATTAAGCTGAACCCTATTGCTCCAAGGAACATGTATATATTGTTTTGGGATATATGTTTATTTAAATAAGGAAAAAGTCTTGAATCCAATTCAGCAGATAGACCATATTGTTTTAATAGCATTTCTCCATCACTGGAATAATCTTTTTTATTGGCTGTATCATTTGTAAGTGCTTGTATTATTTCGTATTCATTTTCTGGGTTTTGTTCAATTAGTTTTCCAGTAATTTCACTCCAAATAGTAATATAATCATTTTTTAAATGGTCATAAAGAATATGAACTGTGATAACTTGATATATAATAAATAAAAAAGAGATTAATGCTAATGTAAGTATATTAATTTTTATTTCTCTATTTATCATTAAATTACTCCTTACTGACGTCTTTATTCCAGAAATATCCGACACCTCTTTGTGTGATTATACAATTAGGATTTTGTGGAATATCCTCAATTTTACTTCTTAATCTTTTTACATAAACAGAAAGAGTATTTTCATCGAAAAACACTTCCCCTTCATCTGCTATTTTTTTCAATATCTCATTTCTTTGTAACACTTTATGAGGATTTAGCATTAATGTTAATAAGAGCTTGTATTCTAAATGTGTTAAATTTATACTTTTCTCATGCTTAAAAGCCCTGGCTGCTTCAACTTCAAGCTGTATATTTTCAGACCTCAATATAGTATTAGAAGCTGTTTTAATTTTTTTTCTTAATTGTACTTTTACTCTAGATAATAGCTCTTTTACCCTGAAGGGTTTTGTTATATAATCATCTCCACCAATATCAAGGCCCATTACTACATTCGCCTCCTCATCCAGTGCTGTGAGAAAAATAATAGGTATATCACCTTTTCTTTTAAGATAGGTACATAAATCATACCCATTTCCATCTGGGAGTCCAACATCCAATATAGCTAAGTCAAATTTATTATTTTCATATTGATCTTTTGCATCTTGTACAGTAGAAACCCTTATAACCTCAAGTCCTTCTCCTTTTAGAGTAAACTCAATAGCCATTCCTAGATCGTTATCGTCTTCAACGAATAATACTTTATCCACAGTATCTCTCCTCATTTGTCTTTGATTATGGCAGTATTTTAGATTATGACAGTTATTTTACACGTTGATTGGCTAATTTAAAATAGTTTAGTATGGAAATGGACTTTTAGAGGCTTTTCTGAGTATAAGCATAATACCCAAATCGGCTTAAAGCTTTTCAGTACATAATGAGATACAACAATTACTTAAAGCAGAATATTTACGTAATTCATACATGTACTTGCTTATATTTTGAAAAACCTTGTAATAGTGTCTTGTTGAATTTGTACGTTTTTATACAATCAGTAATGTTTTGTTTAAGTTATCTTATACAAAAATGTTAAATGAAATTTAAATTCGCATTAATTATGTAAATGAATTTTAAAAAACAGATCATTGAGAATAAGAGCCGAATGGTAGCGGATTTTTTAGAATTTGAAAAGTATGTGTGTACTTAAATAAGTGTATAAAAGCCGTTTAATTTTAAAGTATATCTTGATCAGAGTTACGAGTATATAAAAAGTTAGATTTAGTAATCTTACTAAACTGTAAGATTAAAGTATATATAGTAAGACAAGCGTTATTCAATTAACAATTAAAGACGTCTATACTGAAGGTAATCATTCTTTATTAAGACTTGTAGCATTTTAGCCACTGTTTATATAAAGAAAAAACTACTGTTCTAATCCCAGATTAAACAAAGTATATGAGGAGGAAGAAAATGAAAAAGATAATAGGATTTCTAGTAGTAACAGCGATTTTTATAGGTATAGGGTTTGCTGTAAATCGGTATATAAATGGTCCCTCACAACCAGTAAACGGTATCATGGTATCTGGAACGAAAGAAAATATATCAGCTGTCAAAAATCTGTATAAAGATCAAAACGTACGAACAGCAGATTATAGTTATAAATTGGTCACAGAAATAATAAAACAAGAACTTACTACCGAACAGAAAGAAGATTTTAAGAAAGAATGGAAAGAAAAAGGAGGAAATATGACTGAAGAAGAGATAGACAAGGAACTTGATAAACCATCTGTTAGAAAGAAACAATATGCGGTTATTACAAAATCTACAGCTGAAAAATTCTTAAAAAAAGGAATTGTAAGAACACCCTTATCAAAAGAAGATAGTTCAATGATTTCAACCCAGGTAAAAGAAATAAAAGAATTAACGAGTGAAAAAAACTTATTTTATAGAAAAAATGTGGAAGATGAGGAAGTTAAGGATGGAAATTTAAATTTAAATGGACAAATGATACCTGTTCAACATATTGAACAAAATAATTGGATTGGCTATTTTTCATCACCGATAGTAATTGTTAATGAGGAAACATATAAACAATTAAAAGAAGAAGAAGTAAGCCTTTCGTTAATTCAGTTTGCAAAAGAAAATTTTGATTATAAAAATAAAAACAAGGTAAAAAAGGTGGTCGAAGACGTTTCGAAAGTGTATGCAGTGAAAGACGAGAATGGTGAGTACGATAAAGATAAAATCTATTTTGTAGAGGTTCAAAATTAATCGGTGAAAAGGATGAGTTGTATGGAGGTTGTTAGATTAGAAAATGTAGTAAAAACATATGGAGAGGGAGAAACCCAAGTACAGGCGTTAAAAGGAATTAATCTTTCCATTCATAGGGGGGAATTTGTAACCATAGTTGGAGCATCAGGCTCTGGTAAAAGTACCTTATTGCATATTTTAGGAGGGCTGGATCGTCCGAGTTCGGGAAATGTGTTTATAGGTGATGAAAATATCTACAATTATAAAGATAATGAACTCTCTATTTTTCGCCGAAGAAAAGTTGGCTTTATATTTCAGTTTTTTAATTTAATTCCTGTCTTGAATGTACAAGAAAATATTGCTTTGCCAGCTCTATTGGACGAAGAACAGGTAGATAATCATTACCTGGATGAAATTATAAGAACTCTTGGGTTAAATGAAAGACGAGATCATTTGCCTTCTGAATTATCGGGTGGTCAACAACAAAGGGTATCTATTGGTAGATCTCTTATAAATAAACCCGATATTATCTTAGCGGATGAACCAACCGGAAATCTAGACACAAAAAATACAAAAGAAGTTCTGAATTTATTAAAAGTAACGGCTAAAAAATATAATCAGACGGTGATTTTAATTACCCATGATCCTGCTATCGCATCAAACTCTGATCGAATTATAACTATTACAGATGGCATGATTATTTCAGATAAACAATTAGTGCAAAATCAAGAAAAATGTGGAGGGGAGGAGTATTGATTCATAGTTACAAACAGTTAAGTCAAAAATATCTCAGAAGTAATATAAAACGTACTCTGCTAACATTAACAGGTATTATTCTAGCATTGGCGCTAATAACAACGATTGGACTTTTTTTAAATAGTGGATACACTTCGGGAATTGAAAATGCTAAAAAAGGTTCTATGGGTTCTGCAAATATTTCAGTTGAAAATTATAATCAAAAGCTTTTCAATATGATAAAAAGTAATCCGAATATATCTTCTTATGGCATCATAACTCCAGGAGAGGTGCTCCATGTTGATGATATAGCTGTTTCTTATATGTATGCAGATCACCAAGCATTGAAGCTGTTAAAGTCTAGTATTCCTGTAGAAGGTAAGCTACCTTCAAATGAAAACGAGGCTGTTTTAGAAAAATGGATGCTGCCTTACTTCGGGCCTAATCTTAAATTAGGCGGTATGTTTACTATTCATGAAAAAAAATATAAACTTGTTGGTTTGTTAAATAAGTCTAGTAGTAATCAGGAAAATAAACCCGGTCAATTATTGACATATAAAAATAAGTTTAAAGTTGGAGAAGGTAGCGTATTGATTGAATTACATAAGTACGCAAACTTTGATGAAGTTGAAAATCAATTTAAATTATTGACGAATAAAGAAAATATAAGAGTGAATGACCAATTAAAGAAAGCCTTAAAGCCTAGTGTGGAGATAATGGCGGCAGCAGCTATTAGTATTGGGATTGTTGTGATTTCTACAATTGTTATTATTTATAATGCATTTCAAATTAGTATAGTAGAGCGAATGAAACAGTTTGGCCTACTGAGGAGTATAGGAGCTACAAAAAAACAAATCAGGAAAATTGTGATAAGAGAAGCAACATTTCTTTCTATTATTGCTATCTTTTTTGGGATTTTGTGTAGTATATTAGTAGTCTTTTTACTTAATCAAGTACTGATAAACGTACTTCAAAACTCTATGGGATATACAATTAAATTAGATTGGTTAATTATATGTGTAAGTTCTTTAATTACATTGATAACTGTTTATATTTCAAGCTATTTCCCTGCTTTTTTTGCAGGTAGAATTTCACCGTTATTGGCCGTGAGTAGCCGATTAGCTATAAAAAAAGAAAAAATAAAGAAAAAAAAGAGAACAAAACTAAAGAAACCATTATCTTTTCCGTTAAGTATGGCATTAAAAAATATCCAAAGGAATCCAAATAGATATACAGTTACAATCTTGTCTATTATCATAAGTAGTGTACTGTATATCACGTTTACGTTTCTCATAGACACTGTCATTCAGCGTAAACAACCGGAAATTCAAGCTCTAAAATCGGACATATCAGTTACGGTTAAGTCTAATTTAGACAAGCCTAGCATAGATCGTATGAGTCAAAATATTCATAAAGTTAATAACGTAGAGAATCTGTACAAGCAATATCAGGCAAATGATTTTTATACGAAAGTACCAAAAAATAAACAAATTAAAGAATTAAAAGGAAATGAATCGCTATATCAAAAAGTAAAATATAATAATCAAACTATAGAAATTATGAAAACACAAATAAAAGCATACGATGAGAATAGTTTAAAGAAACTAGCTGAAAATGTAACTAGTGGAAGAATTGATATTTCAAAATTAAATCGTGAAAAAGAGGTTATTTTAGTAAAACAAGCTGCATCAAATGATATGAATACAAGTAAAAAATATATAGGTTCTCTAAGTACTTTTCAGGTAGGGGATGAAATCCAAATAACAAGTCAGCAGGAAAGAAAACCTACAGAGGAAATCTCTTACAATGAAGAAAAACTAGAAACTTTAAAAATAGCTGCAATTGTAGAATTGGATATTTTTAATATGAGCAGAGTAATGGATACCATAACTTTTATTACTAGTGAAAAAATAGCCGAATATATTACACCATCTCCACAAAAATTAACAGGTTTTGAAATTGATTTAGAGAATCAATCTCAGGCTGATGCTACAATTTTAGATATACAAAAGAAACTGGGTGGAGATGCATCTATAGATGTAAAAAATAATATTGTTCAAAGTAATTTCCATACAGACAATATACTTTATATAAAAATATTAGGGTACGGATTTATAGCTGTTATTACACTAATTGGTTGTGTAAATATTTTAAATACCATTACAGTCAGCATTATTATGAGAAGAAAAGAATTAGCTGCTTTAAAATCAATTGGTATGTCGCAAAAGGATTTGAAAAAGATGGTTATATATGAAGGACTCCTGTACGGTTTCTTTGGAAGTATACAAGGGATCTTTTTCGGCTGTATGTTGTCGTATATTCTTTATGTAGCACTGTCAAATACGGTGTCTTTTGAATGGATTATTCCTTATCAATCTAGTTTTATCACATTTATTACTGCACTGTTGATTAGTTATGTATCGGTACTAATTCCGCTTCGGAAAATTAAAAAGGATAACGTTATAGATGTAATTAGAGAAGAATAGAAGTAGTTATAACAATATGTGATTCTGAGGTTCATCCGGGATACGTGTAAAACGGTTCGTAATCTGTATTATATTTCAATTTTACAGTTTAAATCGAGGAATTCTAAAATAAAAAATACAAAAGATACGTTTACTGAAGTTCTTTAGGTAGTTAGGGTTTGATATACTAACTTAAAATAAAAATGTTGAGTAGTTCATTGTTAGTATACATCAATATATCTGAATTAAATATGCAATTTTGCATCGAAATATCTGCGTGATCAATTCCATACAAGCGTCAAGTCTATTACAGTGGGAGCATTGTTGTTACTAGTTGGTGGAGTCATTTTCTTAAAACATAAAAATACATAAAAAGAGAAGTAAGGACGAGTTACGTAAAATTGAATATGATTACACGCAGTGAGAAACAAGAATTAGAAATGTGTATGATGTATTGATGGCTACATGTTATGGGGGGAGGATGCTTGTTATTGGAAAAAGTATTTAGTGAAAACATAAATTGAAGTGTTTGTAAAAAAACCTCCCAAAGGAGGTTTTTTATGAAGATAAACGTTTTGAAGCAGTCATCTTTTTAACTTTCATAATAATTTCACGTTCTAACATTTCATTTTTCTTACCAATTCGGCTTCCAATAAAGAAAACATCGATTAAAGCCCAGAAACCAAGTCCGCCAAGAGTCAGTGTCATGGCAATTGCCATACCAAAGTCACGTGCGTAGTAGCGGTGACCACCAAGTCCGCCTAGAAAAAACCAAATTAGGTAAGCAAGTCCTTTTGATTTTTTCTTTTTCTCAAACTCTGAAGTAACAAGAACCATTTGATCCGTTGTTAAGTCCTTTTTCAATAGTAAGTTATCCATTAAAATTCTCCCTTTAAATGTAATATATAATTATTCCGAATATAAATATATCACAATATTAACTTTAATGTAATAACCAAGAAAAATATTATTGGTAATTCAAAAATTAATGGTTAAATACAATTTAAGGAATATGGTCAATCATTTGTGTGAAATAGCTTGTGTATACCATTTGGGATACTATAATTAATTTTCAATTTCATTTCAAGAACAACGGAAACAAAAGAGAAATCGAAATGAAATCATGAAAGAAACTATATTAAAAGCACTACGATTTAAAAATAGAAAAGGCCTCATCAAATAAAGGTGACATTGGTGGGTCAGTTTCAAGTTGTATAAAATTTAAAACGCATTTGTAGAATCATGGAGAAATAAGAGATTGTTTGTTCGGTTCGCATAGCGAATCTGTTATTTAATTAAAACAAGAGATTTAGAAATATATAACATACATAATTATTATAGATGTCAATGGAATTCAAAAAAGGTGAAACTATTGAATATAGAAATAGTTTTTTGATGTTGCCTAGCTTTTTTAATGTCCTTTACAAAGGAGACAGATCACTTTATAAGAATTCGTTGTTACTATATATAATCATTAAGAGTGTGTTTTGTTGGATCAGTATTTCTCAATAACAACAGCTACACATTCCATTTACATTTATTGTATGTAGAGCGTATGCTAGATTTAGTTGTAATAAATGGAAGGGAGCTGTATTTTTGAACAGAAAAGTTTTTTCTTCAGTTTTATTATCGTCACTTTTGTTTTTAGGAGTAACTGCTTCAGGAGGAGTAGAGGCTTCTATGATTACACAAATAAAGTATAAACAAGGAGGGGCAAAGTACATATATACAAATGCACCAGAAAATGTATACGATAATCCAAATATGGGATCAAACTTTGAAGCTGGTAAGTATGCTTACTACACAAATGAAAGAATATTAGAAGCTAATCAAGAGTATAGTGCTGAATTTTTTAATCGAAATTATACTGGAGGTCAATTGAAATTTGGATATGCTATACACAATGAAGATCGTCAACCGCAAACTATAAGAATTAAAAATAGTGCTGTAAATGCAGCATATCCGGTTAGTTCTGATGGTTCATGGGATATAATGGGCATTACATCTAGTACTATAGTTCAATATGGAAATAGTAACAATGATCAAGTTATTACTATTCCAGCAGATGGGCATGTATTTATATTAGAAAAAGATGTAGAAGATACTTTTGCAGTTAATGGGAAAATTAAGTTTATTCCGAACGCAAAATTAACCCTACGTCAATTTGTTTCAAAGAAAAAACCAGATGGACAGTTCTCTAGCCCATCAGAAATTTTTGATCCTATAAAAACAACACAGGTTAAAAATTATAATAAAACTACTTCAACTGCTAATTATAATTACGATGAAAGGTATGCTGTTATTGATAATGTAACAACAAGTACCTTTTATGTAGGTTCAAAGACAAGTAAAGCCTATCCTCAACCTCGTGTTGGTATTAATGAATACGAAGCACCTATATGGTATCTAGAAAATTCTAACCCGACGCTTGAAGGAAACTATGGAATTGTTTATGATTTTCAATTTAAAAATGCGGCAGGAAAGAAAATTAGAATTAAGCCTGAAATTATATCAGAAAATGATAAGTCAACCGATCCAGAGAAATTCCCGCCACTAGCATTTTTTTCACAAGTAACGTACTGGACTTCAGGAACTTGGAAAAGTACAACCAAATTAACTAAACCTGATCAATATCATTATATAACTATTCCAGCAGATCAACATGTGAAATTTATATTACCGGGTGGTAATAATGGCAATAACCTTTTTGAAATTATAGAATAATGTTTTGGAAGTTAGAATTAAATAAATAGACAGAGTCAAATTATTGATGCCAATTTAAATAAAAATGTAAGAGAATAAAAAAATCGTCAGTTGCTTTTTAAAAGCGCTGACGATTTTTTGTATAGTCTTATAGCTAGACTTAATTATTAAAAGCTAAATAAATTTCTATATAGTGTAAAATTAAAGAAATTAAATAGGAATTTGGGACTATATTTGTTTTAGAGGGATTGAGGTGGATCTAATTTCATTGAATCTATCATAACTTTAATATTTTTCGAATTACCTTTAACAGATAGTTTCACTTTTTCAATTTCCAATGTTTTTGAAAAATCTTCATTTCCTATTGAATCAATTAACTGATCTAATTCGTTAGTCCATGTAATGTTAGTAGCTTGAATCATTGCCTTAATCGTAGGTATATCTGCGTAGCCAGTATACATAATTCCATCAATTACTTTTCCGTTTTCTCCTAACATGACACTTATCCATTTCATATCTTGATCTGATTTATCTACTTCTTTAGGGTAATAAAACCTATATGTATTGGATTTCTTTTCTAGTTCAAGATTAAATGGAAGAATTTCAATACCTTGTTTAGACACAGTACTCTTAATGTTATTATAGTTTTTTAAATATTCTTCTGCTGTCATATGTTTAAGTGCAACTTTTTCTTTTACATCCACTGGTTCTTTTTCGGGGGCTTCTATTTTGTTGAGAGTATCTTTGTGTTCTATATCTGTGCAACCTAAAAGGCTAACAGCTATCAGAAAGGTTCCGAGTATAAGTATTTTCTTTGGCATAAAAATCTCTCCTTAAGTGATATAGGAAAAATGCCGAAAGAGTTGATATCCTTAACAATTTCGACATTTTTCAAGTTTGGATACTTAAATATTTTTATAACGAAAAAGAATCATTTATATAATCTAATTGATTTAAGAAAGAACAGTACAATTAGTCCTGAAATAAATAATAAGACCCCATTTATTAATAAGATTAATGGTGGACCATAAATGTCAGCGAAAAATGAGGAAATTGCTAAAGCAACTGGTGATGCAATACTCGTAAGAGAACCAAGTGTTCCAAAAGTCCTTCCCTGTAACTCAGGATCTACCTCAACTTTAATAATCACATTGACAAGCAATGTACAAAATGAAAAAAGTATTCCTAAGAGGAGAATTAATGGTACTGCATAAAGAACAGATGGAGCAAAAGATAGCCCTACAAAGATTGGAGCTAGTAAAACCATACTAAGGATTATCCACCAACCCCGTCGATGTAACTTATTATCAAAAAAGATAATAATGCCTGCGCCTAACATATAACCTATTGGAATGCTAGATTCAATTATCCCAAATTCAATCGGATTTGCCTTCCACACTTTTACAGACATTACTTGAATAAGCATTAATGAAGCAGTGAAAAATGTGATTAAAGTAGGTGAGAGTATAATAACAGATTTAGCAAAAGGGTTCTGCCATATATACTTGAAGCCTGCAACAAGATCCTCCTGAAATGAATTTTTTATCCCTGTTTTCTTTGTAGAATTAGGAAACTTTCCACTTAATAACACTAAAATAGCGGATAACATAAAAGTAACTGCGTCAACTGAGATAGCGATGCTACCACCAAATGCTGCAACTACAACTCCTCCTATTGCTAGCCCCGAAATACGAGATACATTATCTGCTACATTTAATACTCCAGTAGCTTGTTGAACTTTGTCTTTTCCTACAATATCAACTAAGGAAGCATGGAATGCAGGAGACTGAAATAATCCTGCACAAGAAGTAAGAGCGGTTAAGATAATAATAAGAATAAAGGGGGTACCGGGTATTGCAATACAAAATGCGATGCTTAGTATTAAAAGACTTCTTATTATATCTGTTATCCACATCAGTTTTCTGCGATCTACCCTATCTGCAACAGTACCTGCAATGGAAGAAAACAACATGCTCATGACCATATGAGTTATGGCAATTGTAGACATTAATTTGGCACTTCCTGTTGCTTGTAGTACCCAAAGGTTTAAAGCAATACTGTGAAATGAATTTCCGAACATTGATAAGGTATAACCTGTAAATACAAAAGTAAATGTACGATTTTTCCATAATGTCTTTTTCGAAGAAACAGCAAGAGCGGAATCTAATTCGACCTGTTGTTGCATAGTATTGTCACCTCACAAATTTAAGTATCTAATTTATAAAAATTTGTTTGCAAACTAATAGTGGTGAACTGTAGTAATCAAGTTAATTAGATGATTAATGAAATGGAATCTAATTGTAAAAGAGCTATATTAATATAAAATATTGTTATTTTGAGGTAAAAAAGGTAGGTATGAAATGGATGTAAGTACATAAATGTTTGAAAAATAAAACGCAATATAAATTGCCCATAGAAATCTTAGAAAGTAAGTGGATTTAAATTGTTATGAAATTAAATTACTAAAAAATATCTACCAATGGCATTATCAAATTTGTAGAAGTAAATCTTAAATTTATAGAGAAAATTTTAATTAGCATTTAAGAAGGAACATTTTAACTGTACAATATTGTTTTAATTTTTATATAAGATTTTTACAAATAAAATATTTCTCCAGATTATTTTGAAATTTCTTTACAGCTTTTCCCTAGATTTTTAATATTTGTAAGATCGGAAGCTATATTTATATTTTATAGTTTATTTTGGAATATAAGATTGGTATTAGTAGTATAAATAGTATTTTATTAATAATCTAGTATTTATTTTTTAATACTCCTCTCCGCATAAAGTTTTACCAAATATTTTCAGGTGAATATTACCAAATAAAAAATGTTTTGTCTATGTATTTTATTGGGGCTATATTTTGTAAGCATAATTCTATGTAAGAATTTTCTATATTTATCCTCCCTATATAATGACATTTTTTCCCTTACTTCGACATAAATCAAATGGTACAGTTTATAGGACAAATATAGAACCTACTTGTAGACATTATTTTGTATGAAAAATGGAATCGAAACATGAGTTACTAGTTAGGAGGCGAAATATATTGTAACTATTTTTCAAATGGTACTTAAGGGTAGAGTGCTAAACGTTTGAAAATAGCTGGTAAATGCTTCTATGGGATGGAGGATGTCATTTGAAAGAAAAAGATAAACTTAAGGTGAATGGGAACAACGTTAATTTTTCTAAAGATATAATCTATCAAATTGTAACGGACAGATTCCATAATGGATGCCCATCATATAATCCCAAAGGGGGATTATATGATGAATCTAGGAAAAATAAAAAGAAATACTTTGGTGGAGATTGGATAGGGATTATTGAAAAATTAAATACAAATTATTTTACTGAACTAGGTGTGACGTCATTATGGATATCTCAACCGGTAGAAAATATCTTTACTCCAATAAATGATTTGGTAGGAAGTACTTCATATCATGGATATTGGGCTCGTGATTTTAAAAGAACAAATCCTTTTTTTGGGACATTTGAAGACTTTCAAACCTTAATAACAACCGCTCATGCAAAAGATATAAAAATCATTATGGATTTTGCACCTAATCACACTTCGCCTGCATTACATAATGATGCGACCTATGCTGAAAATGGTAGATTATATGATAATGGATTGTTACTTGGTGGATACGATAATGATTACAATCATTATTTTCATCATAATGGTGGGACGGATTTTGAAGAATATGAAGACGGAGTTTATCGTAATTTATTCGATCTTGCAGATCTAAATCACCAAAATATAGCTATTGATTTGTATTTTAAAGAAGCTATTAAACTATGGCTAGACCAAGGGATAGATGGTATACGAGTTGACGCAGTAAAACACATGTCATATGGCTGGCAAAAAAGTTGGCTAAATTCAATTTATAATTATAGACCAGTATTTATTTTTGGTGAATGGTATATCAATCCGAATGAGTATGACCATAGAAATATTCATTTTGCAAATAATAGTGGTATGAGTTTATTAGATTTTAGTTTTGCTCATAAAGTACGTGAAGTTTTTCGAGATGGAATGGATTCCATGCGTGGGTTACACAAAATGATTGAAGAAACTTATCAAATTTATAATGATGTAAATAATCTTGTTACTTTTATTGATAATCATGATATGGACCGTTTTCACATTAATGGACAAAGTAAACGTAGAATAGAACAATCATTAGCATTCTTGTTAACTTCAAGGGGAATACCTTCTGTATACTATGGTACAGAGCAGTATATGGTTGGAAATGGAGATCCGAACAATCGTGGTCAAATGGAATCTTTTGATGTGAATACAGATAACTTTAAGATAATACAATCTTTATCTTCGCTTCGTAGTTTAAATTATGCACTTCCATATGGAAATACCAAAGAAAGATATATAACTGATGATATTTATGTATATGAAAGGTACTTTGGAAGTGATGTGGTATTAATAGCGTTGAATCGAAATTTAACAGAAGGATATGAAATAAAAGATGTTAAAACAATTCTTCCTTCTAGAAAGTATAAGGACATATTAGATGGCCTTTTAGATGGTGAAGCAATTAGAGTTGAAAATAATAATATAGAGTCATTATGGCTTGGACCTGGGTCAGTACATGTTTGGCACCATAAAGGAGTAAATAGTATACCTTTAATAGGAACTGTGGGACATAAAATGACAACAGTTGGTCAAATAATTTGTATTGAAGGATGTGGTTTTACTTCTAAAAAAGGATCAGTATTATTTGAGAAAAAAGAGGCGGAAGTTATTTCATGGTCACACACTAGTATAAAAGTAAAAGTTCCAGCAGTGAACGATGGTAAATATGAAATTACTGTTGTAACAGATACAGGAACTAGGAGTAATATCTATAAACATGTAGAGGTCTTCAATACAAAGCAAGTTTGTATTCGATTTGTTATTGAAAATGGATGTGAAATACCAGAGAGTGAAGTTTTTATAATGGGGAACACATATTCATTAGGAAATATGAATCCTGGCAAGGCAGTAGGGCCATTTTTTAATCAAATAATGTATCAATTTCCTACGGGTTATTTTGATATAAGTGTTCCGGCTGATACCTTGCTTGAATTTAAATTTATTAGAAAGATCAATAACACACTATTGATTGAAGGCGGAGAGAATCATAAGTATCAAACCCCGAGTTTTGGAACTGGAGAAGTGGTTGTAAAGTGGCAAACTGCAGAAAAAACTATCTTGGTGGAGTCTTAACTATATGGGTCTACTTTTTTTACAATTGTATTTAAAATCGGGGGATTTCATCCTGGTAGCTAAAACAAAAGCTTATACTGAAAAATTCTCTTAAAAGTTAATAAAGGGTACGATTTTAAAGAAAAAACTAGAAAAGAACTGTATTAATGAAAGTGAAAAATAGAAAATTGGAGGTTACCATGGAACGAGCTTCTAAAGTGATTACGATTGAAAATTTTCATTCTGAAATACTTGAGAATAGTAGGAAACTATTTATATATTTACCGCCAGGTTATGAAAGCAATTCGTACCAAAAATATCCTGTATTATATATGCATGCTGGGCAGCGTTTGTTTGAGCCAGTAATAAAAAATGATGAATCATGGAATGTCCATAAGACGACTGATATGCTAATTTATGAAGGTAAAATTCAGGAGATAATAATAGTAGGTATAGCACATAAAAGAATCATAGAAAATAATGAGTTTTGTCATTTCATTTCACCAGATAAACATATAGAATGCTCAGGGTTATTATATGAAAAATTTATAATCAATGAGGTGAAACCTTACATTGATGAAAATTTTAGAACATTGACTAATGCTGAAAATACAGCTCTAATAGGGTCATCAGCAGGTGGTTTATCAACTTATAATATTGGTTTCCGCAATCCTGAAGTGTTTGGGAAAATTGGGATGTTATCTCCATTCTTTGTGAAAGTTGAAGATGATCATTCGGAATTAAAATTATATGAAATGTATGAAGGAAAAAAAGACTTGAAAATATGGATGGATATAGGTAGTGCGGAAGGTTTTTTCTTGGTAAAACATGTGAGAGATATTGCAGAAACTTTATTGGAAAATGGTTACAAATATAGAGATGATTTAATTTTTTATCAGGATCCAAATGGTGCACATTTTGAGAAAGACTGGGGAGAACGTATGCATCTACCATTAATATATTTCTTTGGAGATGTTGGCAATATAGTTAATGTTACATTAGATGGTCGAGATGTAGTTGGATTAACTGGAATGAAAGTGAAAATTAATCCAATTGTTACGTACGATAGTGGTTTTGAAATGAGTGTTTTAGATGGTGTATTTGTAGTTGATAACCCAGACGTGCTAGAGGTTTTGGGGGATGGAACAATTATACCTAAGAAAATAGGAGAAGCCGAAGTTATCTTTGTGACTCAAGGTGTAAAAGGAATACCTAAAAAATATAAGGTAATAGAAACATTATCAGAATTTGTAGATGTTTCTGTAACAGTCGAAGTACCTGAAAATACACCAGTTGGTGAACGAATTTATATGAGTGTAGGCATGATACTAGATAGAATAGAAAAAAATCGTTTTGCAGGGAATTTTAAAGTGCCAAGGGACCTTGCATGCAGGTTTAAGTTTTCAAGAGGCTTTAGGCTCTTTGAAGTGGATAAATTAGGACAACCTATTCCAAATAGAAAATTTAAAGCTACTAAGGACTTACAGTTGAATTATACTGTTGAGAACTGGATAGGGCTGTAAAAAAATAAATATGGGGTGAGTGCTGTAGTGAAAATGAAAGAATTAATTCCAACTTTCGATGTCCCTTATTATTATTCATGCTATATACCAATTCTTCACGATAAATTAAAAAGTATGGGTAGCGTTAGTTACATGAGTTTAATAGCGAATGAAGAGTTATATAGTATACCATCATATCGTATGGATACTATCACATCGATACCTTCTGTAGCAAGATATACACAGTTGTTAGAATATAATCAAACATTTCGTATGGAGAAACATGTATATTCTAATTTCGAAAAGGGGCTTCAATATATAAAAGAATGTTTAAATCGTCAAGAAGTATTTATTGCCTTAGGAAGCACCTTTTTTCTACCATATAGTAATGATTATTTGAACCCCAAATTTATAAAAAGTCATATAGATGTCCATACGGATAAATATGTTACAGACCATTACCTCGCAATTAACAAACTTACAGAAGATAGAGTATTTGTTCAAGATCCAGTTCCTAATAAATTTATGGGTGAGATATCAATGGAGGAGTTCCATTCTTTTTGGAAAGGAGGAAAAGCTATACCTGAATTGGCTCAAGCAAAAGGTATAGAAAGGATTTCATCTTACTCATCAATTGATGTAATTATACAAGAAAAAATAAGCATGGAAAATCTTAGAGATATTTTTTTAAGAACACTAAAAAAAATATCAAGTGAGTATGTTCGAGGTTTAGTTATGCAAAAAAACAATAAGATATATTATTTTGGTAAGATTGCAGCCCTTGAACTTAAAGAAAATATAAATGAAGATTTTCATAAACAAAGAAATATGTTTCCTTTGTATTTGAAATGTTTATTTGATATGAGATGGAGTAGATATTTTTTATATGACTTACTTATAGACATGAATGAGTTATTTGAAGATAAATTTATTCATGTTACTAGTGAGTTAATGGATATAAAACAATCATGGGAAAGACTGTATAAAATTGCACATATTAAATTATTAAAAAAAGATAGTAACTTAAGTGATCTCGAATCTTTTAATTTGATAATGATGGATATTATTAATAGAGAGTGTGTCTTACATGAGAATATTTTATTTCTTCTGCAACATAATTATAGTCTTCAGTCTTAATAGGGAAAAGATAATTCAGAGAAAGTAGAGTAAGGCTACTACGTATACTTACAAACTTTATCAGTAGAAGAATAAGTGTATTTATTGTTCATGTTATATACTACTACAATTGCCGGAAGGAAATCTTCATAGTAAAAAGATGATTTATAAAAAGGAGTGTATTTACTTGGAAGATACAAATAAAGAAAAGATTATTCAAATCGTATTGTGCTGTGTTGAAGAAGTGAATGAAAATCTTGAAAATAAAATTGATCTTGAAAAAGGCTTGAAAGCACATCTTTATGATTGGGAGGGGTATTTAGATTCGTTAGGGTTGGTATCTCTACTGGTAAGTATTGAACAAGGCTTAGAAGATGAATTGGGTTTATCAGTTGATTTGGTGAATTTAGACACAATGTCACAACATAATAGCCCATTTAAAACAATAGAAGCATTAGTTGCGTATATTTTAGAATGCCAGGAACAATTAAAATCACTAACATAACAAAATATTAAAGGAGGTTAGGTATGCATATTGATTTTTTATTTGAAAGATTTGAAATGAATAAAGAATGCGAAGCTATTGTTTGGGAGGATAAAACTTACACATATGAGTGGTTTCTAAATCAAATAAAGATTTATACAAGGGAGTTAAATGAACATAAGAAGATAGATTATACAATAGTTTCTTTGGAAGCGGATTATTCTCCATACTCTATAGCTATGTTTTTAGCACTTATTGAATTAGGATGTACTGTAGTACCAATCTTAAATTCATTGGTTGACAGTAAGAAGAAAGAATACTATGAAATAGTTGAATTAGAAAATGTAATTAAAGTTGAAAGCGGAAGCTTTGAAATAATCAATATACAAAGGGATTACATTCAAAATGAATTATTAATACAGCTGAAAAAATTAAAACATCCAGGATTAGTATTGTTTTCATCTGGTACAACTGGACGTAGTAAAGCAATTGTCCATGATTTTACATTACTTCAAAAGAAGTACAGTGTCGCAAGGAGTGCAAAACGTGTTATACCATTTATGTTATTTGATCATATTGGAGGGGTTAATACTCTCTTCCAAATTATTTCCAGTTTAGGATGTTTGGTAATAATTGATGATCGTACCCCTAATCGAGTATGTAACATGATTGAGAAACATCAGGTACAAGCTTTACCTGCATCACCAACTTTTATAAATTTACTTATACTGAGCGAGGTTTATAAAAAGTATAATTTAAATAGTTTACAGACTATTTCTTATGGATCAGAAGTTATGCCTGAGGCTACACTAAGTAAAATAAACGAAATATTCCCTCATGTTAAAATTACACAAATGTATGGGTTATCAGAATATGGGGTTTTATATTCGAAATCTAAATCGAATGACTCTTTGTGGATCAAACTAAGTGATGAGAATATTGAGTCAAGAATTGTGGATGGCATGTTGCAGATCAAATCAATGTCTACAATGATTGGTTATATTAATGCTCCAAGTCCATTTACCAAGGATGGCTGGCTTATGACAGGAGATATGGTGGAAGTAGATGGAGATTATATTAAAATTTTAGGAAGAAAATCAGAGATTATAAATATTGGCGGAGAAAAAGTATTTCCAGCTGAAGTTGAAAATGTAATACAGCTAATGGATGGAGTAGAAGAGGTTGCTGTTGTTGGTGAAAAAAATACAATCACAGGCCAAATGGTTAAGGCTGTGGTTAAATTAAATACAAATGAAAGTGTAAGTGAATTTAGAAAGCGACTAAGAGAGTTCTGTAAAGATAAACTACCATTATATAAGATTCCACAGAAAGTGGTATTAACAACTGAGAAAATGCATACAGAGCGTTTTAAAAAAGATAAGAAGGTATTTATGTAACCAAAAGTTGAAGTCCTTTTTATACAATAATTTGAAAGTAAATTAGAAATCCCTTATATTTTGAAAAAACTTTTTCAAAATATAAGGGATTCTTTTTATTTTTTTCGGATCTAAATTGAGTAATTCATATAAATAAGCTTCTTGGCAAAATAAAAATTTATGTGTTGAGGAGAAACTTTATGTTTATAGAGTTTGTTGTTGTTTATTATTACGATTCGATAGGAATTGATCTAATGAAATAGATTGGCTGTTATTTATTACAAAAAATAAAGAAACAGCCAATAATAATAAATCAAATTCATACCCTCCTATAAATCCTTGATCAAATTTCACAGTAATAATGGCTCCGGCTATAAGTAAAGAAAATAAGGTTGAAATAATTCGTGTACCAAGCCCCAGAATAACTAAAATACCACCCACTAGTTCAAGAATTGCTACTGGATATGCAAGCCAATCGAATATTCCTAGGCTGTTGAAGAAATTTTCCGTATTATGAATGCCATCTTGAAATTTTCCGAGTCCATGAGCAAAAAAAGTTAACCCTAATACTAATCTAATAATGAAAAAACTTAACTCATTTTTGTTTGACAATTGATTTTCCTCCATTCAATGATTTTGAAGTATTATTAGCCATAGATTTTTCCCTTTCCTTATTCTAATGATCTATATATGATATAGAATGAAAAAACAGTATATTTTTTTGTTTTTTTAACTTTACTACTTGATCACTTTTTGTTTATTGGAATAAGGTTCTATCCCTTTAATTTGTATTTCAATATCCTGAAGTACTGTATTGTTAATGGATCCTTCAATTATTCCAAATGTTTTATTTAGGATGTGGCCAGCACTTTTAAACCCAACATAATGTCCACGAACCATACGTGGAAAACATGCACCAAACATGCCTTGTACCGTTATAATTGATTGGAAATGGAGAACCTCAGTAATTAATGTTCCAATCATTTCTATTTTCATTTTACTATTTGGAGGTACTTTAATAGACTGTTCAATTGAAGGAGAGGTATGAATTGCTTTTGAATTGCTTTCTCCTACAAAAGTTGAAATATTAAATTCATTACCCGATTGAAATTTACCTACGATAATAAGATCTGATTTTAAAGTTAAACCTGTAATAGATTTCGAAGTCCAAGATTGTATATTGGCCCATTGTTCTTTTATTGTGACTACAATCTCTTTTTCTTCATTATTAGGATTATATACAAATTGTTCGTTTAGGGTTATTTCATTTATTGAGGGTTTTTCAAGATCTCGAAATATAAACGGTCCCAGCATTTTATAACAAGCGTGATCATAACGTTCAGTAATAGCAGGCTTATTATGAATTGGAAACGTCTCATTATTTACTGCGATTTCATCAGGAAGTATTCCATAAAGATCTTTAAACGCATCCATTATGGAATCTGTAGTTGAATCTAATGAATCTAGATCTGAAAAAGATAATTTTTCTTGTATAATCATACTAATGCTCCTTACCTATTTGTGTATTTTATTTGTTTGATCGTGGTCAAAAGACAATTAAAATATGAAGAAGAGGTAAACTAATAGTTTGACAGATAGAATAATTAATAACTTTTGAGAATAAATTCCATTTTCTGTTGTGGGATTCCTATCAATTAATACTAGTTAGAAATTTATAAAGATTTAATTGAATTTTAGGAAAATAAAGGTTGTTATTGAAAATCTAACTAAGAATAGATGTTATCTAGTCTTTTTAATGGACAGTGAAGGAGTATTAATATGTTTGAATTATGATGAAATGACATAAAAAAGAACAATTAATTTGCTTACTTTTTTATTTTTATAATTTTCTTTCTATAAGACTGTCTTCTTCTGCTTACAGTTACTGAACCATCTTCTAGTGTAATGTTAAAGACTTTTGTGATGGCTGTTTGTGTTATAAAGATAATTAATTCTATATATGAGATGTTGAAGAGTGGTTGTTATTATGCGGTAATGAAGATGAATAGATTTAATAATGGGTTTAATCAATATATCTAATTTCGCATTTTATATAGATGATCGATATTCTAGGGAAGGAGAAGTCAGTTTGTTAGAGAGAGGAAGGAAAAGAATACTTGTAATCATTTTGCTGGGATTAGTCCTTACTGTAAATCTAATGGCTAAACAGTTAGGTTATTACGGCGTTGCAGGTGTAAGTATTCTTTTTGGTATCGATGTTTCTTTAGCCTGGATTGTTGAAACAATCATAGATAATAAAAAAGAAATTAAAAATAATGAGAAAAAGTATCCATAACGGGTGCTTTTCCCCTTATTATATAGAATTCGTATATTAAACGGATTTAATGTTTTAGCTAGGTATAAAGAAAATCAATAAATTATAAATGATATGGAAGGATCTTTTCTAGCTTGTTAGTTGCTTGGATTTTTATAATATAAAGGATGCGCTGTCTCATGTAAAGGCACTTTGTATTATAAAGAACTAATATATCAGATACTTATTGTTTTGATTCAGACAAGCTATCATATAGTTGAAATAATTAGATTAAAGTAATGAATCTACATTTGCTAAAACACTTTAAGGGGAAATAAGAATGGAAAATGAAAGATTAAAAGGAGACTTTAATAAAAAAATACTGTTGCTAAAAGGAATAAGAAATGAAGAAAAATGTATCGAGGATGCCAAGAATGAGACGCTGTACTTTACAAATGCAGAAGTTTTTAGAAAAATGGGTCGAGAAAGTAAAGATGATTTATTTGGAGATGCACTAGAAGGATATTACGTTCGTCCTTACAAAGAAAAGAATAATTTTCTAAATATAAAAAAGGGACAAAAAGATGCTTTTGACAAGCAATACCTCGCAAAAATATATACTGAGATGAAAGAGGTCTATATAAGTAGTTTCTTCTATATTACAATTGAAGAGTTTGAAAATAATAAAATACCAGAAAGTATTATCAATGTCTTCCGAAATGAATTCTCGGATAGGAAAATAGCAGTTTTTTATGGAGTGCAAAATCTCTTAGATGGATTAGAACGTGAACAAGGTACAAACGGCAATTCTTGGGCAAATTACGTTCATTATCAAGGGATTGATGAAAAGCCGATCTTTGAAGAGGAAGAATACGATAAAGATCCAAGACTAGGATACTTGTTAAAAAGGAAGGGTTTGTATGAAAATCAAAGGGAGTTCAGAATTTGCTTTCACAAAAATTGCTTCACCGATAAATTTATAGAGGCAAATAAAAACGGGTTTAATCTTTCCTATGGCCGTATTGGAGAGGAAAAGATCCCTAGTATAACTATACTAGATGATATTAATGACTTGAAATATTTATCTATTGGAGAAAAGAAATAGCATTCGTATCAAAAAAATGTAATAAAAGAATATATAATTCCAAATGGTAAAAGGCTATTCGTGTATGAATACGTACATCAATAGCCTTTTTTCATTATAGGGGTAATTCTTTATGAAAGTTAGGCATGGCAAAACTCCTTGGATATATAGAATATTTTAATATGTTGTTGGTCTATTTAAAAAGAAAAACATAACTTGGTACATTGGATTAGAGGATATATACATAAATAGGTAGAATCTAATTATTTGGTTCACATTTTAATCCAAGGGGTACAAATTCGATGCGAAATGAAAAGGATTTGTTGAAACAATGGAAGGCGGATTTGCAAGCTATTCAAGAAGAGAAAAGGCTGAAGAAGAAGGCTAAGAAAAAGAATAAGAAATATAGCATTCCGGGTAATACGGCTGACTTCATGGATGGCAAGAATACTTATCGTAAAGATAATGGGGTATGGAAGCAAAGAAATAAATAATGTGAGGATAAATGATTTTGATTAAATGTATAGGAAATATAGTAGGCGCTGCCTTAATTTTGGCGGCGTCTTATTTGTTGTTAAGGAAAGATAACAAAACAAATAAATACAATGAACGAAAAAATACCTGAGACTATTGCCACAGGTAGGCTTGTACAGTTAGTAAAAACAATTCTATTTTCATGGTTCCAATCTTTAAACCCTATTTATATTATTTTACTAGCACCAGTATTTGCTTGGCTTTGGGTAAAGCTGAATTCACGCCAACCAAGTACAGCAAATAAATTTGCTATCGGTTTATTATTTGCTGGTTTATCATTCTTAGTGATAATAATAGGTTAGTTTTGAAAGATGGAACTCCCGCATTCGAAAATGATATACATAAGTTTTCCAAATGGGCAGCTTATTTTTTGTTTTGGGGTTACTTCAATATCTAAGCTAAATGCCTATGGAGCAAAACTAAAAAAAGACGCCAAATGGCGCCCCCAACTTGGGTTAATGAGGTTTTAGTTTTCCAATCTAAAGAAATACTGTATCAGCTCACAAAGAGAGTATATCATAACATCCAAGAAAAATAATATGCATTCTTACATATCGAAATAAATTTTGTATTCTTGCACTGACGGACCAGGAATAGCAAGATATGAAGCAAATAAACGCTGTAAAAATATCAATTCATAGAAGCGATTAATTTCTGATATGACATGTTTTAATATCACAAAAGCCATCACGAAATGATGATTGCATGATGGCTTTTGTTGTTTTCTTATTTCTTTGTCTCATGGACCCATGTAACGATGTCCTGGATGACATACGCAGGAACATTGGAAGGGACTTCGTATTCACTAGGGTGACTGAATTCCCCGTCGCCCTCCGTGAAGAGGTGATTCAATTTCGGGTATTCTTTGAACTGAACATTATTGCGGCTTGAAAGTCCTTCTTGCCATCTCGTAAACTCTTCTTTTACAGTTACTTGATAATCACGTGCGCCTTGCAGAATCAGTAATGGCTCTTTTCGTGATTTCGCTTCCTCAACTGGACGCCAACGAGTCACATCATACATGAAATGTGGAGAAGGATAATTATAACCAGCTGGTGGGTGATCTGGATCAAAAGTAGGATCCTTAATATAAGCGAATTGTTTTTTTAGTTCATCAATAAATTCCTTAGGTGCCCCGAGGTACTGATACTGATCAAGGAGCATGTCAGTAAAAGGACGTGCAGGGGGTGCCATTAAAATACTTCCTCTTACAAGTGATGAAGGTGCTTTGCTTAGTATACGCGGCATGGTGCCAGCTCCTTGGCTATGCCCGAGAATGAAGATATTATCTGGGTCAATGCCTTCCTGCTGCGCTGCTGATTTTGCTGCATATATGGCATCATCTGTAGTATCGTGATCTAATGTAGCAGGTTCTGCACTTATTTTAAAACCGTGTTCTAAGGAACGTTTCTCGTAACGTAGCACTGCGATACCGCTTGATGAAAGACCAGCTGCAAGGTCTCTAAAGATTTTAGCTCCCATAAATGTACTGTCACGATCTTGTGGACCAGAACCGTGAACAAGAACAACAGCAGGTACTTTTTCGCCAGGTTTATGTTTTGGAACCGTTAATGTGGCTGGTAACGGGTATGTAGTATTTCCAATTACGATTTCACGTTCTTGGTAGGAATCAGGTTGGTCATAACTAGGATGTGGGATGGTATAAGATTTCTGTGGCGTCGTCCTTACGCCAACTTCATCAATTTTGCCGCCAGGCGTGAGTTTAAGGAGTAGTGAAATAGTAGTTCCTTCGATAGCTCCTGGAATTTCAACCGTTTGATGGACTAAGTTTCGTTCTTTAATAACAGGTGTCCCCATGCTTGTAATCATACTCCCGCCACTTTGTGTCCACCAGCTTTGTAATATGTTTGCCGTAAACTTGGATTGAAAAGCAGCAGATGTTAACTGAAGTGCCTCTGCATATTTACCTTGCTGGAGATATTTAAAAAATAAAGTCGTACGCTCTGTTAAAGAGATTGGTTTCTTTTCTGCAGTTTGTGCCTCTTGTGTATTCGCATGAATCGTTGTTGTAAACGGAAAAGAAGAAACACCTAAAGAAAAGAGTAAGGTAAAAGAAAGTGCTGATTTTTGTAACTTCTTTTTTTTCATCCTGTTTAACCTCCAAATGTATAATGGTATGAAATGAGAATGGTAATTAGTGGAATGTTTTCCCTATTGGGGTTTCGTTACATGTATGGGGGAATCCTGCATATATATCATAAAAAGTCCGTTTGAAAGAATAGAGGAGTTAAGCAATGGATTTATACATAAATCTTTGTTCAATCATAGAAATTAATAGTTTTTCAAACACTGATTCCAATCTCGTTATGATGTAAGGGAAGAAAAACAAGAAGAGAGGGAGGCATACGATGAAGAAATTTTTATGGTTCATTTCTACATTGTGCAGGATTTTAGGATTGGTAACAGGGGGTAGTAGCTCCGTTACAAGAAATGTAGCGGAGAAAGACCAGCAGAAAGGAAGCGAGACAAAACAAAATAAAACTGAACAGGATAGTTATGAGGTAGCGTCCGTACCTGTAAAAAAAGAAGAGTATATGGATAAAATGAAGCATCCAGAATTGGTAGAGCAGGCGATAAAGCCAGTATCTGGGGAGAGTAAGAAACAAAACGATAATAGAATCATCAAAGCTAAGATACTGAAACATATCAATGGTGATACGTTTCGCGTGAAGTTAGCAAACGGTATGGTAGAAGATGTGAGATTTATGTATTGATACATCTGAAGTACATCATCCAAGACTAGGACTCCAACCGTTTGGATTAGAAGGAGCAGCATTTACCGCTAAGTATGCGACAGTGGGAAAAGAAGTAGAGTTAGAAATGGATGTAGGAGAACGTGATAAGTTTAAAAGATTAGTGGCCTACGTATGGGTCAATGGACAACTCTTAAATCGAATGCTTGTGGAAAGGGGATTAGCGCGAGTTTCCTATATTTATCAGCCCAATACGAAGTATGTAGATTATTTAGAGAAGACGCAAAATAAGACACAAAAAGAAAAACGTGGCATATGGAGTGTGGAGGATTATGCTACATCAAAAGGGTTACAACTGAAAAAGTAACGTTTCCTATTAAAAATAGGAAACGTTTTTTATATTGTGGTGTACTCGAACAGGCTAGAGCGACTATAGTGATGTAATTATGTTGTCTGTGTAATACTATGATATTATGCTTTTACAGATACAAAAAAGGAGCTGTTAGTAAAGCTAACTGCTCCAGATCAAGGAATCTCCAAGGGGAAAGGAGAAAGACTAAGGACTTTAAATGAGTTTTGGCTAATGCCTATCCCTATTATTGACGGAATAATAAGTTTTATTCAATCGTAACGAAAGTAATGTGTAAGTATGTTACAAGAATAGTCCACTTATTCCACACAAAGTAAGAGCTAATAGTAGTAAAGTACTAGTCATCCTGATCACTCCTAGTATATGGATATTCTTATTGTATACCAAGCTGCAGACCATAAAAATAGTAATGTTATCGTATCTTTTCTATGAAGTATGTAAAGTGTGACGTGAATCTTCAATGGATAGAGATCGTGTAAAGTAACTTTCAGTATTAGAAGTATGAATATTGCGTGAAAGGAATGCAGACTGTTGAAAATATAAAAAACGTATAGTACAATAAGGGTGTAAGCTAGATTATAACGAACAAGAAGTCGGGTGGTTCTGATTCTCGTTCTATTGATAGGTCGTAAGCTTTTTGAAAAGTCTTGGTTTGGTCACCAAGGCTTTTTTTCGTACGCAGACAGGAATAAAAGCACTGCATGTCGCAATACTATATAGAGTAGTAATCTGGGTTTCAACGTCTTTGCACTTCAAAATGATACTGCATTGGTCGTGTGCAATGAAAGTATGGTCAGTACTTCACCTTGGAACCCAATCATAACTACAAACTGGTCTTAGTGTCGCTACTTATAGCGGCACTTTTTTTATTTAAGAAGATGTCTTACATATTCAGTTATATCCTTACCTATTTCACTTTTGGTGAAAAAGTAATGTATATTTCTAAGGAAACTGAATGCTGTAACGATTGTGCCAAAAGAAAAAAGACGCTTACGTTTCTTTTCTCTCTCTGAACGTTTACGGGCGGTTCTAGTATTCTCCACGTTCTATTGTCACCTCCTCTAAAAAGAGAAGGGCAAAGACGGCACGTATTCAGTGTACAGTGTTTGACAAATCTCTACAAGAACTTATTTTCTGGTATGGAACATTCGAATATGTAGGATCAATTTCGAGTAAGGTGTTTGAAGAAACGTACAAAGGTTATATGTACTGATTCTCTTTTACTAGATAAATAGTATCAGTGGATTTACGATTTTTTTCATGTTGTAATTAAGATAAGTTAATGGAATACTATGATGAAATTTAGTGTGATAAAGGGCATAAGTGAATGGAGGGAATTGAATGGTTCATAACATAATACATAATAGATTCAAACTATGAGAAATCGAAGAAAATGATTGGAAGGATATACATATATACACATCACAGTCCATTGTGTGCCGATACCAAGCATGGGGCCCTAATTCGGAAACGGAAACAAAAGAATTTGTAAACCAAGTTCTTCAAGATGCAAGTAGGTTCCCGAAAAGTCGATTTTCTTTTGCATTGGTTGAATTGGAGTACGAAAGAGTGGTAGGGGCAGGTGCGATTACGATTCGAGATTTTACTAATAGGGAGGGAGAAATAGGGTATAACATAAATCCAGATTATTGGGGAAAGGGACTTGCAACGGGAGTAGCAAGGTTGCTGATTACATTTGGATTTGAGGAATTAAATCTTCATCGTATTATCATGATGAGTGCGAATGCTGATGTACGGATTTGCACTTACATGAAGCAGAAAGCACACAGAATGTGGTTACACCGAGTGGTAAAGTAGGGGAGGAATGTGACTTGAAAAACGGCTATATAAAGGGATTTATAATAAATTACTTTTAATCAGTTTACATAACATATCTAATAGAGTTTTATAAAAAACAAGTGAATAAATCTCAAAACGAAAAGAATACTTATATCATTGAGACGGAAAGAGAAATTTAGTAGTTATATTTTGAAATTTGTATTTAAATAATATTTAGCAGAATGCTT
The DNA here is from genome assembly GCF_008274905.1 of Bacillus sp. JAS24-2. NCBI lineage: Bacteria > Bacillati > Bacillota > Bacilli > Caryophanales > Bacillaceae > Bacillus > Bacillus sp. JAS24-2. The sequence continues at coordinate 313,289 of NZ_CP031069.1, read as the reverse complement.
AGCTAAACCGGCTATAATAAAAAGAATTAAAGGAAATGCTCTATTTCGACATCACAACAATTAAATTTTGTAAAATACACTATCTATTTAGTCTTAAGGAGTTAAAGTAAACTGTCTCGCATTAAAATGTTATATATTGGATATGTTCCATAAGCAATCATTTATAATGTTAATATGTATAGCTGAACGTACCAGAAACTAAAAGATATTTCTACTGATGAAAGGTAGGGTATATGATGCCTTTATAAAAGCGTGGAAAAATAATCACTAACAACTTCGCACGAAATACCAATTTTACGAACAATAAGATGTATAAATAAAAATCTAATACAGTATTTAGGGATTTAGAACTTGTTATCATGAATCTCCGAATATTGGTATGTGTCTATATAATTGATATTTTATATAGAAATTATCAACTACTAAGTTACTCATTGCAAAATTTTATAGTAAATTACATTTAAATTTATAAAAGTTTTTCTTATGTTGATCTATTTAACTCCTTATAATCATGATTAAATTAACCAATTCATGTTAAATAACGAATTTTAAACTGTTTTTATATATTAATTTTTTGTATGAATTTATATATAAAAATTGTTTTATTTTACATGCATTTATATGTAGTTTTTACACTGAATTTTATGGTCTTATACAAATTTATCACATAGTTAGCTATAATTTTCATTTGACTAACTACACTGTACCATTCAGTTTTGAACATATTTTAGTATTTCATAATTTAATTATGTAAATAAGTTTGTGTAAAAATTGAATTTAATGCGAACTTGTGTTCGCTTCTGTTTTCTGTTATATTATATATGAGGTGATTTTTATGGACTACAGCAAGCAACGTCAAAAATCCGTACATCGTAAAAAATTATACGAAAATCTAAATGAAATGCCCTTTTACATAGAAGAATTTGTGGAGTACAAAGAATTGCATGATGCCTCTCCCTCCACCCTACTCAATTATGTATATGATTTTAGAGTCTTCTTTAACTGGCTATTATCTGAACAAGTTATTGAATTAAAACCCATTAAAGACATATCCTTCGCTGATTTGGAGAATTTAAAGAAAAAAGATGTTGAAAACTTTATGAGATTTCTAAAACTACAACAGAACATGCAGAATTCTTCTGTTAACAGGAAAATTTCAGCCTTAAAATCTTTATTTAAATACCTTACCTCCCTGTCAGAGAACGAAGATGGAGAATGTTATTTTTATAGAAATGTAATGGCTAAAATCGAAATACATAAAGATAAAGAAACATTAAATGCCCGTGCAAAACGTATGAGATCTAAAATATTTCATAATAATGATGATCAAGAGTTTTTAAATTACGTTAAGTATGAGCACGAAAAATCTTTAACAAAACATCAGTTGTTCTATTTCCTAAGAGATAAAGATCGCGACGTAGCAATCCTCTCTCTTTTTCTTGGCAGTGGCATTCGTGTAAGTGAATTGGCGGATCTTCGTATGGAAGATATAAACTTAAAAGAAAGACTCATTGATGTAATCCGAAAAGGAAACAAAGAAGATTCTGTATGGATTACCCCAATAGCATTAAATGATCTTGAAAAATATATGGAAATTCGAGATAACAAATATGCTCCAGGGAAAGAATTAAAAAATGTGTTTTTATCGAAGTATAAACATACTGCACAGCCTCTTTCGGTTAGGGCTATCCAAGATATCGTAGAAAAATATACTAAAGCCTACGGTAAAAGAATGTCTCCTCATAAATTAAGACATACATTGGCAAATAAATTATATATGGAAGAAAAAGACTCGTTACAAGTGATGCAGCAACTTGGGCATACGAGTCAAGATACAGCGTTATTATACACTCAACTTGGGGAAACAACTATTAAAGATAGTTTAGGCAGAATAGGAAAGAATAAGGAATAAAAGTTCAGCAATTTTGTGTTGTTGAACTTTTATTCCTTTACATGCTTAAAGATTTAAACGCTATTTATTATTCGTTTTAAATTTGATTTTATTATGTAAAAAATACATAATTTGAATCCTTCTATAATTGGTATATAAAGACTCTCTCTTGATAGATATGAATGGAAATTTTAGATTCCTACAATTGTTGGTTACGTTAAACACGGATTTAATGTAAAATTGATAGTTTGAGGTATTTCCTCCCTTTTTTACAATAACGTTATTGTTGTACAAAGACCTGAAAATAGATAATTTTTAGACAAGAAAGTGTTACTTTTATTTTATTAATAACTTTTTCAGACAGAACATCATCCTAAATGTTAATGGTTAGTCGTTTTTCGAACTGATGCTTAGTATATTCATATTTTTATTTCTATTTATAAAGTACCCACTCTCGTGTCTTTTTACAAAAACCAACGTTTCCAATTGAAGTTATAATAAGTTATAATAATTTATTATAAAATTGTCATATTTAACTGTATTGTAACATTCGAGATGCGCAAGCTATTAATTTATATGGTAACATTTACCTGTAAGGAGAATTATTAAAATAGGAGGCAGATTTATTATGAAAGCAAGAAAACCAAAATCATTTGTAAAACAATGTACAGGAATCGCGTTGGCCAGTATGATTGGATGTAGTGGTATTGGCGTTTTCGCAACAAGTGTAAGTGCTGCCGAGAATGCTAATCCAGCTCCTATGAACCAATCTCTTCAAGCAGAAGTGATGACAATTACACAGTTACAAGATGCTATTCAGCATAAAAATGATCCTTTTATTAATCAGGTGAAAATATTTATTGATAAACACAAGGCAGAATCAGAATTTTTATGGGGAAAAGTGAGTACTTCATTAAAAAACGACATTGTAGACCTGCTCACAGGTGACCCAAAAAATTACTCTAATAAAATCAATAGAGCCCTTGTAAAACATTTTAGAGAGGTCCCTAAATTATTGAAATTAGCAAGTCCAGAGTTTAAAAATGAAATTATTCAATTACTAAAATACTTATAAAAATGTCTATTAAGGGTTTATATTTCAAAGGTTTTGATATTAGTATTTCCGTAAATTTGTATTTACAAAGCACCTTTCAGTTAATAAGATTTGTATATAAATATATAAAGAAGTTATTTGTATAGAATGGAAATAGGTTTAAATGCACATAGGGTAAATCAATCTATAGTGTATTCAGCCATGGATACACTAAAAAACTCATGATCCCCCTTTTACTCAAGCTAGAAAGATGAAAAAAACCTGAAGATGAATCCTTTTTAAAAGGATTCATCTTCAGGTTTTATAATTATCTTTATCACACTTAGAATAAGTGGTGTCATAGTGCTAGAAGCTCCAATAACTTCAGATTTTTTCGTTTAGTCCCCAAATCTCATTTCTAATAACGTTATTACTTTATATAAAATTAACACGAAATAAGGACGTTAGGTAAACGCCTTTATTTATATTATATTTCTTCCTTTAAAATATCTCATGTCTGATGCTCCTAAATCCTGTTTTCTAGAGTGTAGCTTCATGTAGAAAACTTTGCAGCAGAACCAAAATTACTAAATATCGCCTAAATTCCTTTTTTATTTTATTTAGGAATAGCTGCTATACGTAAAGATGCCCAATGGTATCCCGGTAGAGAAGTAGTTAGATAATAACTTTTATCACTTTTAGCATTTAATACAACCCAGCCATCATCTTCTCTAACTGTATTTATTAAAACACCTCTATCGTCAGCGTCTAAAGCCAAATAATGTTCTTTTCGCGTTGTACGTTGATCCTCAGAAAGATTAGGAGCAAATACAATTTGGACATCTTCTCTTGGTTTTATTCCAATTTCATAAGTCATACCATAATTTCCGTAGTTATATACCGTTTTATTATTAGATGCTTCATCTATACCTTTAGAGATATCATTGTCAGGAATCTTCCAAGGTGAATTTAAGTTATTGTTTTTAACGTGTGTATAACTAGGGCTAAAGCTAATTTGCTCACCTGCATATGCTCTCCATTTGAATGACTTTATAGCAGTAGGAAATAACCCTCTTATTTGATGTCCATCGTCTTTCAGCACTGTATTCTCTTTAATCACACGACTTGGATCTCCTTTGCCATCATAGGTCGCATAAGTCTTTAGTTCAATTCCACCTGTTACATAATCATCATTTTCGTCAGTAATCGTAATATCATACATACCCGAGCCATAATATCTTTTTGCTACCGGAAACCCAACATACGTTGATTGATTTTTTGATAATGTCGCATACTTATAAGTCTTGTGGCTAGACTCTAAATATTTTTGGAGGACTTCTTGTCCTAATTTGGCACCATCACGACTTTCTACGTGAGCACGTTTTTTGAAGTTGACATTTATCTTTTTCCCAGACGTATTCTTGATATAGAAACCGACGTAATTTTCTGAATCATTATAGTTTTGGTGTGCCCAATAAATACGAAACTTACCAGTCCGATTTACTTCCGTACTATAAGCTAAAATACCCTGACGATTAAACATTTCAGGACTATTACTAACAAATAGGGGCCATTTCGTATTATCCTCAAACTCTAAAGATCTTGATACATTAGTGTAATCTTTTGGGTAGGAAATAACATCGTCTAAATCATAAGATGATCTCAGAAGAGATTTACTAGATCGGTTGTTTTGAACTTCAGTTAAAACACTAAAATTAGTATTTTTACCTTTATTATCCTCGAAAGAATCAGTTTCTGCCTGAGCAACACTATAAGAACTAGAAATTATGAATAGGGATAATACTGTTGGGACTAACTTTTTAAATACTTTCATACTAAAATTCCTTTCTCTACCTATTTTCATTAAAAATACTACTTCTAATTGTTAGCGCTTACATTCATACTACTTGCAAATGATATGCTTCCTCCCATACCTGTTAAAGCTAAATTGATTGCTGGAATAACTAACATTTTCTACATAATAAAAATCCCCCTTAATAATTTTTTCTGTTCACAAAACAAACTTAACACATTTTACAAATAATGTTAGTTATTTAAATTTGATAAAATAATATTTTAATATTCTGTAATTCAAATTAAATATAGTTAATAGAATTATATAGACTTTTCTTAATGGATGTGTGGCCTCATAAAGAAATTCACTATTGATTGATTTTTTTAAAAATAAATTAAAATCAATCAAATAATGTTGCTAGTTTGCTATGATGGTAATAAATAGGATTAGGATACTTCTATGCGAGGCAGGAATTTATCATGAGTATTTGAGTAAAGAGGGGACGTTATCTGTACAGAAACTTGTTAAATTTTTCATTATATTGTACTTTAAGTTTTTTTATATATTTAACAATTTATTTCATCCCAATAAAACCTGCTATTATTACTGCAACATCAATAGATTATAATAGGCTGCAATTTGTTACGCTATTACTTCTACATATTTTAGTTTCTATGGTAAATAGTTTAATAATAAAAAAATTAATTCGTCACAATTCTAGATCATCCGATTCTATTGCAAATGAAAGTGTATTATTTATATTTAGTCATATTTTCACTGCACTTATTCTCTTTTTTATTATATCTATTTAGGCTTTTAAACGAGTACCAAGTATATCACCAAAAAAATATAGTTTTTTCCAGCGTGATAAAGAAAGAGACATAGCTATTATAAGCCTTATTTTAGGTACTGGACTTCGAGTTTCTGAGGTAGCTAGTCTTACTATCTCTAGTATAAACTTCCGTCAGGGAAAAGTTAAAGTGACTCGTAAAGGTAATAAAAGATCTTCCATATTAGCCACCCGCTCATGCTTAGATGATATTCAGGAATACATTAAGGTGCGTCCTATTAAATATAACTGCCCTCAAGATGAAGACTTACTTTTCGTAACAAATTATAAGGGGAAATATACGCAGTTAACTGTTAGAGCTATACAGAAGTTATGTGACAAGTATTCAAGTGCATTTGATGAGAAGCGCAGCCCTCATAAACTACGACACACATATGCAACAAACCATTATAAAGAAAACAAGGATCTTGTATTGCTGCGAGATCAACTTGGCCACACTTCTGTAGAAGTTACTAGTATCTATACAAATATTAATAATGAAAAGAAACGTGAGGCTGTTGATCGTCTAGAACGTAGACAATTTGAATAAAGATAGTTAATAATTGCACATTCTTCTCTATTTACTTATACTTATATTTTTTATAATTTATTAGTAAATATATATTATTTACTAGTTAGCTCCTTAACCTTCATAGTGATTTTATAATAAAAACAAAGAAGAGATTGTACTTGCTTCATTTAAAAGAAGCACGGAAATCATGTGGAAACATTTTTATAAAGCAATGGAAAATAAAGAGCATGCAGTCGATAAAATTATTGCAATTTTCCTTGTATACCAAGATGCTGCCAATAATCCACCAATTCCTGGCGGATGCCCTTTACTTAATAATGCAGTTGAAAGTAGAGGTCTATTCCCAGAGTTACAAAACGCTACTAAAAAAGGCTATAATAATACAGTAATACTACTGGAATCCCTTATAAAAGAAGGGATAGAGAAAAAAGAATTCATGGCAGATATAGACACTTTATCGCTAGCTTCCTTTCTTGCATCATCAATTGAGGGAGTTATTATGGCTAGTCGAGTATGTAATGATAATATTCACCACTATTATTTTATTGAGCAAGTAAAACATTTGCTTACTTCTTATTCTAAATAATACTTTTATCTTATCCTAAACATCGCTCAAACAGGTCGTCACTCTTCGAAGAAAGACACGCTGTCGCCTTTCCAAATAAAGAAATGACCCCGCCCATTTGATCACTCTATTTTTCCAATGGGCGGGGCTTTTATTTTTATATTCTTTCTTAATTGTGTTTACAACAATAGTTATGAATAGGTCATAGTAAAGGGCAATCTTAATCCTTTTGAGGCAGTACAATCCTCTTATATAATTGAACAGTCAGCATATAATAAGCCCCATAAATAATTATAAAAATAGAAATTGGCATCCATATGTTTAAATAAGGATTAACAACGTAAGCGGAAAAAATATTCATCCCAACAAATACATGAGTAATACCGACAATTGCAGGGAATACAAAGACAAAGAATAATTCTTTATAGATTGACTTTGTTAATAATTCACGGCGAACTCCAATTTTACGAAGCATTTGATAACGCGCCACATCGCTCGAAGCACCTGATAATATTTTAAACATGAGACAACTCGCCATCATTGTTAGGAAAGCAATCCCTAGGAAAAACGCCATAAACAATATTCCGTTTACAAAACCTGAATATATTGTGTAGAGATGGTATTTTGTTGATTCTAATAATACTGATTTTGCATTCTTTACTTCCTTTTCTAACTCAGTAATTAAATCTTTATACTTCACTAGTTGCAAATCATTAATTTCTTTCCATTCCTTCATATATTTCATGTAAGCATCTGATTTCCCAATAAATGCTACACTCTCTGATTTTACTATGTTCTCATACATATTTTGATCAACAATTTTAATAGGATGCTTCAAATGAAAAGCTACGTAATAAGGCACGATTACCTCAAAGCTCTTTTTCCATTTTGGAGACATTTCTTTCATAGCGTCTCCATCTTTTATATCTCCCCCTAATAGAGAGTTTAAAGGTAGTTCCTCTGTATTACGTATTAGCTTTTTTTGTCCAACCGCATCATTTTCTATTAATAAAGGATCCTTTTCTAAATCTTCCTTAACGAAATAAACGAACTTCTCATCTACTTTATAGCGATATTCTCTTGTTTCTGTAAATTTAATATCACTTAATATTTTCTTTTCCTCAGCTGTTGGATTATGAATAGTAACATCATAATGGGTAAATTTATCTAATTGGAATGGAATATTATTTTTAAAAGCCATCCCTCCAGATATTGCTCCAGCACCTAATGCTACTAACATTGTAATCGTAGCTAAGACTTTCGTTAGATTACTAATCCGATAGTTTAATTGAGCAAATGTAAAAGCGTTAATTCCTTTTTCATTAAACTTCTTATTAGATTTAATCATTTTTACGATAAGCGGTAATACAGCTCCAAATAACATATACGTTCCTGATGTTACAGTGATTAAAGATACGACTATGCCGATAACCTTTAACCTCCACATATTAATCATGGCAAAATACCCAACCGCTAATAAAATCAAGGCAAATACTGCAAGTACTGCCGTTTTTATTCCTCCTACCTTTACTTGATCCGTTTTTGCATTTCCATGCACTAGTTGCAATACCGAAGTATTTGATAATTTAAAGCTATTGATAACCGCATTAATAAAAAAGATGGTTAAGAAAAATGTACAAGTTGTTTTTAATGCTGGTAGATGAAATGCATTATATCCAACTGCATCAAATGCAAGTTGTGTCATAAGCAATTTGCCTGTCGTATGCGAGAGAACGATTCCAACTAATCCCCCAATTACAAGAGATGCAATTCCTAACCCCATCGTCTCCATAAACATAAGGGTTACAACTTTATCCCGTTTTGCCCCTAACATCATGTACATTCCAAATTCCCTTTGACGTAGAGAAAATAGAAATGAATTAGCATATAGAATATAGAAAAATGTCACAGTCCCAACTAAAAATGAGCCTGCTTTAAATATAAATAAAATCGCACCGATTGAATTATTTTCTTTCAAAAACACTTCATTAGTTCCTAATGTTTGGAACATATAAAAAATAGAAATGGCTATAATTAATCCCGTCAGCAAGATGCCATAATCTTTCTTCTTGCTTTGGATAGCCCCAATAGCTAATTTGAATAACATCATTGAACTTCCCCTCTTATATTTGTTTCGTATCCATGTTTGCCATAACATTTAAAATTTCTTTATAAAATATTTCACGATCACTCGTACAATGTAATTCTTTATATAACCCTCCGTCTTTAATAAATAAAATCCGTTCACAATAGCTCGCACTATAAGGATCATGAGTAACCATCATAATAGATACATTTTGCTTTCTATTTAGGTTTTTCATCGCCTCAAGTAAACTTTTCGCATTTTTGGAATCGAGTGCTCCTGTTGGCTCATCCCCTAAAATAATTGCTGGCTCGTGTACAAGCGCACGTGCTGCAGCAGTACGCTGTTTTTGCCCTCCAGACACTTCCGCGGGATACTTTGGAAGAATTGATGAAATATCTAACATTTCCGCTACTTTCTCTACCTTTGGTTTAATATTTCGTGATGGAACACCTTGAAGTGATAAGGGGAGAGCAATATTCTCATACACAGATAAGTTTTCCAACAGATTAAAATCTTGGAATATAAATCCTAATTTTTGAGAACGAAAATCAGAAAGCTCATCCTGTTTCATTTTTGTAATATCCGTACCTGCAATTTCAATTACACCATCTGTCGCCTTATCTAATGTTGAAATAGCATTTAGCAAAGTGGTTTTCCCTGAACCAGACGGCCCCATAATTCCAACAAACTCTCCTTCTCTTACCGAGAATGAAACATTATTTAAAGCATGCGATTGATTTTCACCTTGTTTTCCATACGTTTTTTTCACATTTTCAACTTTTACAACTGCTTTATTCATTTAAACCCCTCCAGGTATTTAATTTTATTCAAAACACTCTACTAATTTTAAAATGATTATGCTTTTTTCTTTCCATATGTCATAGTTCGCCACATTTTCTCTAACGGTCCCATTTTAAAGAATTTAAACCAAATCGAAGTATATATAATTTGGATAGTAAAAATAAGTAACGCTATCCAAACAGTTTGTGTTGGTGATACAATTTCAATATTTGCAAATGAAAATATCACTTTGGCAATAATACTTTGTGCTACATAATTTGTAAGAGCCATTTTTCCTACAGAGGCAATAGGTGTAAACAACTTAGCAATTGTTTTATTTTCTAACAATAAAAACATCGTACTTAAATACAAAACAACTGTTGGAATACTACTTAGTTTAATAATTAGGGATACTTGATCACTGTTTGCACTAGATGCTAGCCAAATCCAGACAGAACCACCAATGACTAACGGTAACATCGCCAATTGCATTCTCATAATTTGTTTTTTAAATTCCCCAATTCTTCGTATCCACCCTGCTTTAGATACCCCAAAGCCAGCTAAGAACATCAAGAAAATTAAAGTCGAATCTGTTGTCATAGATATTGCGATTGAAGTAACCATTTCATTTTTAATATTTACAAGTTGTATCACGATACAAAATAAATAAGCACTAGCAATCCCGCCTAGCCACTTAGCTATCGTAGATAAACTTGCATGATAAAATGGGATTAGTAATAAACCGATACATGCATAAGCAGGTAAAATACTCCCAAAGAATATAAAAATATGGAAAAGACTTATAATAAAAAGTGTTCCTAAACGTCTAGCAAATCGTCTTTTAGGATTATCACCACGCTTCTCAACATTTGAAGCAAAAATATAAAAGCCTACCCCAAATAAAAATGAAAAAATAGAAAAGAACTTCTTTGTAATTATCACATCAATTAATATAGGAATGACTTCATCTATACCACTATAATTCGTAGGTGCTGAAGACCCCTCGACTACTATTTGAAATGCTGGTATGTTAATAAATAAAATACCTAACAATGCGAATCCACGAATAATATCAAGTGATATGATTCTATTTTTTGAATTTATTATGGAATTCATGATTTCCTCCTCTAATTAAATTACAGGTCGACCGAACCGGACGGTTCGGTCTAATTTTGTTAAGATTAATGGTATATTCTCGCTAGCTTATAACACTTTATAAAACAGCATCTAATTTTTCTAAGATCGCTTTGTCAATCTTGGTTTTATCGACTTTTTCTTTCTTAGAAATAATGCCTCTTCTATCTTCCCAATGTATAATATAATATTGATTTTTCTCAAAAACATCATTTGATGCAATTCGAAGCTTTCTTTCTTTTCCTTCTTTATCGTACCCTGTCACGTTATAAACTTTGTTTGTGCTCATTTCACCACTACTTAATCTGTCTCTTTCAACTATAGGATCGGCTATCATCTTTACGTAATACTCTTTCGTTGAATAATATCCATTGCTAGAGGTAAGATAATAAAAAGCACCACCGCAAATTACTACTAAAACCATAAAAGCTCTAAAAAACCATTTCATAAAAACACTTCTCCTTTTGTATTGATTAAACATCCATCATTAAGCTAGCTTCTTAAGTATGACTTAAAACTATATAGCTTACCATCCAACTTTCTTACATTAACATTACAAACCTGTAATGTTCCGCTCAATCTTTTTTCGAAATATATGCTGTGAATTTTAATCTACGTATTATCAGTAAACCCTATATAATGAACAATTCAACAATATATGTTAGCGGACATGAAAGACCCATTTCAGGTATTGTGATGTCCGTTAATGCTTGTTGTGTCATCTGTTCCATTGCTACAAAAAATCTAAATGTAAATAGATTATAAAAAAAAGTCTTAGAGATTACTTAAAAACTCTTTATTTCCTGTTCCACCTACTAGTTCACTTCGAAAAGCTACTGCCATCTGTTTAAACTTTTCAGCATCTATACTACTCATTGCAAATAAAACAATAAACAAAGCAAATAACAATGTTAGCATATCAGAATACGGAATTAACCAGGTTTCATCAATATGCTCATCTTGTTTTTTCTTTTGTCTTCTTCTATTTCTCTTACTTCGCATTTTTCCGCTCCTTTTTCTAGCTTTTTACGCTTATTCACAGAAAGCGCACCTAAAATATATTTTTCACAATAAACGGATATACGCCTTCTAATAGCATTAAGAAGCAATCAATAATTAAACATTTTTTCTCTAATTCATCGGCAAATTTTGAGTTCATTTATTTTTAAATGAACGCCACCATAGTACATAACCTGAACAAGATAACAAATCACCTAAAATCCCCAATATAGATTTATAAGTACTTACTTGTAAAAACCCCAAACCATAGACCTTATTAAAGTGTCCACGATCTGGGGTACAGTTTATTTAGCAATGAAGTCTGCTTTATTTTTCAAATTCCTTAAAAGTATCTTTTAAAGATTTATCGATTACTTTTATATCCGCTTGTTTGAATAAGTTTTTAAAGAATTCTTGCTGCCATTGTTGATCTTTTAGACGTTTTGCTTCAAGTTCTTTACGAATATTTTCTTTTTCTTGATCAAAAGGCTTTAATTCTCCTTTTTCAGTTAATTTAATAATATGATAACCATATGACGATTTAATGGGATCGCTCACCTGGCCAACTTCTAATTTATAAGCAGCTTCCTCAAATTTAGAATCCATTTCACCTGGACCGAATTCACCTAATTCTCCACCTTTTTCTTTTGAACCAGGATCGTCTGAGTATTGTTTTGCTAATGCGGTAAATTCTTCTCCATTATTTAATTTTTCTTTTATTTCTTTTACTGTCTTTTCCTCTTTCACTAAAATATGACTTGCCTTTAATTTTGGTTTATAGTGATCTTTTATCTCTTTTTCCGTAACAGATGCTTTAACAGCTTTTTCAAAAGCTAATTGTGATTTGAGTTTATCCTTTAATCCATCTTCATTTTTAGCACCCATTTGTGTTAAATACATGTTAAAATTGTTTCCCATTTGTTTTTTTAACTCTTCCACTTTTTCCTTTGCTTCATCATCTGAAACTTTATATTTATCAAGTAAAATTTTATTCAACATTGTTTGCTGTAAAATAGCTTTTCCAGCTTTTTCTTTTAAATCTTTATTAAACTCTTCTTTTGTTAGATTTCCTGATTTTGATGTTGCGATAGTGTCTGAATTACCACATGCTGATAATAGTAAAGTGCTACTTAATGTAACAACAATGAAGATGTGTTGTTTCTTCAATTTTTATACCTCGCTCTATTTATAAATTTATTGCCACTCTTCAGCAATTGCAAAGTTTCTCATTCCGTATTTCGTTGGATATTCCTCTTTTTTAATAACATCTACTTCGCCAGGAACTTGGAAGTAAAAACCAGGTGCACGGTATTCTGTTCGCTTCTTGAATCCAGAATGAACTAAGATCAGCCCTGTAGACTTAGCTTCTAAAGCTGTTTGTTTTATTGGTAATCCTCTATCTTCTAGACTCTTTCTTTGTGATTTGTTAAGTAGAAACTTATATTCCAATGTTTCTCCTGGAATTTGATTACTATTAGTTTGTTTATTTGTTGACTGTGTATTTTCGACTTTATTTTCTTTTTCAATAGAAGACTCTGTTGTTTTTGCATTCATTAAAGAAAATATAGACAAACCAATGATTGTTGCTATCCCTAAAATTGACCAACGGTATGATTTTTTGTTAAATTTTTTGATCATCCCAATTCTCCTCTTTAATGCATATTTATTTCCACTGAAATTCGCTATAGTTGGCGTTTTTTTGTAATTCGAGTAGTATTCTAATAGCGTAATAATGGTATGACCGTATGCTAATTTTTCTTTGTGACCAATAAACGTAAGTGCTAACGCATCACATGCAATTTCTTGATCTTCACGCATCACATAATACGCATACCAAAGGATAGGATTAAACCAATGTAAGATGAGTAAGCTATACATGAGCCAATTTACTCCTACATCTTTTCGTTTAAAGTGAGCTAACTCATGATAAAAAATAAATCGTAACTGATTGTCATCTAACTGTTCAATATGTCTCTCACAAAGTAAAATCCTAGGCCTTATATATCCAAAAAGTGTTGGGCTTGAAACTTTACTAGTTAATAACAATGAAATATTACGTTTAATTGACATTGTTTCTTTGCAACTTTCAAAAATACGTAAAACTCTATCATCTTTTATAACAGATTGTTTCTGTAAATAAACATACAAACGTTTGTTTACAATCAAGATAAAAAAACTTAAGCAAAGTATACCTAATAACCACACATACAAAAGAACTTCATGTATAGATAAACTCCAAGTAGCTTTATCTGTATCCTGAAATGTCCCTACCTTTTTTACTTCATTCTCTCCTTTTAAATAAAAAGAAGATGTTTTTTGTTCATTAATTTCATTTAAAGTTTGTACTTTTAAATTTTCCTGCATAGGATAACGGAGATATTCATAGCCTTGCGAGAACATAGAATACATACTGAATGAGCTATTAGGTGACCAAGGTAATAAAAGTCTTACAAGAAGAATTAACCATAATGCATATTGCCATCTTGGTGTTAATTGCTTTTTTAATAACATTTTTATACATAAAATCAAACCAACTAATATGCTTGCCATAATAGAAGTTTCTATTACCCAATCAAAAATAATAGGAAGATAAGTATTTCTTAATAGATCAAGCATAATTATCTCTTCCCTCTTCGATGAGGTTCAGCTTTGTCATCTAAAATTTTCTTAAGCTCATCAATTTCTTCTAAAGAAAGTTTTTCTTCTCTTATAAAATTTACAAGTAATGGCTTTAATGCAGCACCATAAAAACGTTTCAAAAAAGATTTTGTTTCTAATTGCAAATAATTATCTTGAGAAATTAGTGGAGTATATGTGAACATTTTTCCTTTTTCTTGATTAGAAGAAATTGCTTTCTTTTGTACTAATCTGTTGAGCAATGTTCGTATGGTTTTGGGGCTCCAATCACTTTTTCCCTCAAGGGATTGAATGACTTCATTTGCAGTAAGTGAGGATTTCGTGGCCCAAAGAACTTTCATTACTTCTAATTCAGCTTCAGATATCTTGGGTAGATTATTCATATTAGATCTCCTTTTCGATAGATTACAAGTGTAATACTTTTATCATACTACACTTGTAATCTATCGAGGTCAAGAGTATAGTAAAAAATGATTATTGACTAATTACACCTACTAAGAAGGATATTACACTGTTTTTATTCTACAATGGTTTAGCTTTTTATTCAGAATAGGAGATGAGATGCATGGAGAAAAAGAGGATAGGAGTTGCTATTTTAGGGACTATCTTAATATTTTTAATTTCTTTTATAGGATGGACAGTTGTATGGTTGGGCGTAGCATGGGGTATTAGCTTTATTTTTAATGTTAATTACATGACGGTATTTACAGTTAGTTCGATTGTTTATATATTACTTATCATTACGAAAGTACTTCTTGCTTATGTAGGCTCGCAGGTTTTAGATAAGTTAACGGCGGGATATTATCAGCGTTTTAGAAAGAAACGTTAAGGAAAGGAATAATTTTAAATTAAATTATATATAAGTTGACTGTTTCAAACACATTGTTTTGCGTTAAATATTTTTAACAGTGCTACAGCCATTCTCTTAACGTAGAAGTTTTCCGATTTACGATCTGTACCCCATTACTATCAAGATAAGGTTATGTAAAGTTAATTTTACAAGAAACCTAATAGGCGTACCACCCACATTTTAACGAGAATATACTCTAAGAAATTTTCGAAATAAAATGTAGGTGGGACCACTTTTTGTTTTTAACAGGTCCAGTATACTCATCACTTTCTACCCAGCTGTTAAAGTACGTTTTTTATAATATAAAAGGATACAAAATCCATACAAAATCTATGGCCTGTAAAGATATTAGCGTATTTTTGTAACATAAATTATATTAATTTATTAACATTTCTGTTATAATTGACGAAAAGTACTACTATAGTAATACTTGTTTGTCCATAATAAAAAGAGAGATGTTGGTCCATCTCCCTTGGTAACTGATAATGTAAATTAATCGGTTGCTAAATATTATTTACGTTTAGAAGACTTACCACGCTTGCGAGGCTGAAGGTGAGTCTTCTTTTTATTTTTAGAAGTAAGCTTTTTAAATCCATAGGTAACTACTTCTTTTATGATAGTTCTTAAGATTTCTAGCACAATCAATGTAGCGATCTCCATGTATGCACCTCCTCTCCCTCTAAAAATACTTGAGAAAGGATAGCAATCCGACCGCCTAACTATATCAGTTGAACTAATCATAACATGAAAAATGGTAAATTTAATAATCCTTATTAATAAAATTTATTTCAGTAATTCTTACAAAATTATTAACTTTCCATATTTGGCTTACCACCAACATTTTAACGAAAATATATGCTAAGCAATTTTCAACGTAAAAAACGTTGGTTTTACTACTCTAAGCGACTATTTCAATCTCGAAAACGAGGGTAATTGAGACAAATGTAATTCAGCATAAAATATGCTAAAATAGCTCGAAATACGTCTCAAAACCCATCTCTAAATCAAAGTCTCAATTGAAACAAGCAATATTGAGTTTTGAGAATCCCTTAACGTATAAAAAGGTTAAAATTTGCGCCCTACCCCTAATATAATAAAAAAACAAAAAGAACTTGTAGGAATCCCTACAAGTTCTTTTTTAGATAATGTAAAAAAGTTAAAACAAACTATCTCATAATTTGAATCGGAGCAAACACTCTAACTACGGGTTGCTTTCATTATATACCAAATCTTAACAAGTAAGGTTTTAAAATTCGAAAATTATGTGAATTAAGAAAAACTAAGTATTAGGTTCTTTTATTCCTAAAAATACTAATTGTTCATTTGTACAAAATGTTTTTAATTAGCATCTATATCGTAATAAG
Organism: Bacillus sp. JAS24-2; assembly: GCF_008274905.1. Taxonomy (NCBI): domain Bacteria; kingdom Bacillati; phylum Bacillota; class Bacilli; order Caryophanales; family Bacillaceae; genus Bacillus; species Bacillus sp. JAS24-2. The sequence continues at coordinate 296,794 of NZ_CP031069.1, read as the reverse complement.
TTAATGAAAATGTAATTATAGGTTAAAAAAGAAGAATGGTGCATTCTTATAGAAGAACATATATTTAGACTACAATTCATCAAATATTATCTTAACTAAAACTTATCATAATGTGAATTTGCTTTTATTATTCCTTCATTCTCCAATATTATTTCTTTAAAAACTTGCTGTTTATCTTGAATTCGTTCTGAAACTTTCATAATTATAGGTATAATTTTTTCTATTACTTCTTCTCTTTTCTCTTCCCCTAAAGATACAAGCCATTGATTGAATTTATCTTGTTTCTTTTGAAATATCTCTTCTGATAATTTTAAGTCACCAAGTTCATAAATAGAATTTACAAACTCTTCATAGACTTTATCATCCATTTTTAATCTCTCCCTTACAACTAAAAACTTAATACTAATCTAATTAAATATATAAATTTTTAAATTAGATGAATTCTCTTCTTTATCTAATCATCGATCTCATTATATTCATCTGATTATTAAGTAATAAAGATGCAATTTCCAACCTTTGATATTTATCTACATTGCCATCCTGTTTTTCTTTATTATAAAAATCAATATAGCTAATTCTATTTTCTAAATCATTTATGCGGGAATTGATATTTTTAATTCGATCACTAATAATACTATTATCACCAAAGATTTCCTCAAATGATTTCCCCATCACTTTTCCTAACCCTTCCGTGCTAAAAAAGAATTGCTTTATAGCCCCTGGATGCTCTTCCAAGGCTTTTGTTAGTTTTGCATCATTTACTTTCATTGCGCCTTCATCTGTAAGTTGAATACCAAATGTAGATAAGTAATTACCACCTTGTGAAAATCTAACTACATTATTCATCTCATGATAGATATCCGCCATTATCGCATGTCCTTGTAAACTTCCCATCGGACTAGCATACTCCTCATAGGACGAAGCAATATTATTATAATCTGCAACCATTTTTTTTATTAATTTAGTTGCATCTGACACACCAGAATTACTTACTGTAAATTTTAATTCTTTACTTTTTCCATTGGTGTTTTCTGTAGTTCCTTTTAGTAATTCAATCTCTACACCAGGAAGTGGTTTTAATGTGTTACTATCACTTGTTCCTTCGATACCATTAAGAATATATTTCGCATCTTTCGCTGTATTAATGGTATTAAGTACAAAGTTTTGTGTATTATTATCAGGTTCATCTATTTGACTTGTTTCCACCGGGGTATAAAACAACTTTTTAAATAAATCTGATGCACTATCTTTTAATTCAATTTTATTTGATTCACCAACTTTTTTAGCATGCATAAAAATCTTATCGCCTTGTGTGTAAGCAGTTACTCCATAATCCCCATTATTAATTAGGTGAATTAAATCCTTGTATGTCATATCACTAGTTATCTTTAATTCTTTATCGGCAATTTGCAATACATCATTTACATTCAACTTCTTATCGACATTAATAGCATTTGAAACAATTTGATGATGCTCTGCAAGTTGTGTAACTGTCATATGAAATGTTCCTTCAATAGCATCACGATTTGCTTTTACTTTAATGTGTCCCTCTTGTGATGTTGTTACTTTTTTCTCTTCCCCTTTAAAAGTAGCCATTTCATTAAGAGTTTGTGAAAAAGAATTAAATTCTGATTTTAAATTCATGTATACTTGTTTATCTTTTAAAAGTTCATCTTTTTCATTTGTATAAGCTTTATTTTTGATTTCAAACTCGCTTTTTTCTGTACTCCGCATTTTAGAGGTTCCCATTAAATCACTTGATACATTCCAAACACGTGGTCTACCCATAAAACTTGTAAATTTTGTTCCTAACATTTTCAATTCATTCCTTTTCAATGTATTTTTAGGGAAACTTGTAATCAGCTATATCTCAACCTCCCCTAAAAATACACCTGCAATATTATATGCGGAATAATATTTTGTTTTTTATTAAAATGGACATTAAAATTCATTTTAACAACTTCCTCTCTGCTTCTTTTTATACGTTATTATTAAGCTAAAGCATTTATAACACTTCGCTCATCTTATAATTCTAACTTATTTATCAAAGTATAAAAACTTCATAACATGACATTAACATTACAGATTTGTAAGGAAATCAAATTGTTTAACCGTCATGTATCAACTAAAGTTAGTAAATTTCGTCAGTAATGCTTTCAAAATTCCTATTAATACATCCTAGTAACAAGATATAGTCTTTGAATCATCCTTAAAGTGGGGTTTTTATTTAAAACAAGTTTCTTCTATAAAAAACTAGCAATCCAAAAGAACTTGCAGTAATTACTACAAGTTCTTTTTTAAAATATAGAAATGAAGGAATATTTATATAAAAGGTCAATGTTATAAAATCAAGGTTTATCGCGTTTATAAACATGTCACGAAACATTTATAAACGTTTATTAAGTCTAGATAACCTTTTTGAACTACCCCCACTTTCACTTCGTTTAGAAGTGAGGGATTCCTAAGTAAAGAGTTCTATCGAACTCTAATTGATTAGGCTAACCCCGCAGTCCTTGCGGTTAGAAGCCTTATCGCTTCATTCTTTAGATTGATACTTGCGTTAATATCTCTATCATGGTGTGTACGACAAGAAGGACAGTCCCATTCACGTAGGTTTAGATTTTTAACGTCTTTATTTTGATATCCACAACAAGAACATAATTGGCTGGAAGCAAATGTTTTCGATACGACAATGACTTGTTTGCCATACCATTTTGCTTTGTATTCTAACATTGATCGAAATTGCAACCAAGATACCTCACTAATTGCTTTTGCTAACTTATGATTCTTTAACATATTCGATACTTGCAAATCCTCTATACCGATAACATCGTGGTTTTTGATGATTTCAGTTGAAATTTTGCCCAAGTAATCTTTTCTAGTATTTGATATGTATTCATGAATTCTAGCTACCTTTACTCGTTGTTTATTCCAGCGAGAAGATCCTTTCATTCTTCTAGAAAGAACACGCTGTGCTTTCGCCAACTTATCTTCTAATGATCGGAAAAACTTCGGATTTTCATAGTGTGTTCCATCTGACAAAATAGCGAAATCTTTTAGTCCTACATCTATTCCAATGTAAGAACTTGTTTTCGGAAGTTCTTGTACTTCAGTTTCAACTAACAATGACACAAAGTATCTGTCAGAAGGGTTACGTCTAACCGTAGCATTTACAATACGCCCCTCTACTTCGCGACTTTTGGCAAATCGAACAAGGCCTAGTTTCGGCAACTTTATTTTGTTCCCTACAACGGCAATGTTTTCATTTGTTTGTTTTGTGGTATAAGATTGTACGTTGTTCTTCTTAGATTTAAAGCGCGGTGCGCTGTTTTGTTTTTTGAAAAAGCGCGTATAAGCATCCGCAAGGTTGCGAACAGACGACTGAATTGCAATACTATCCACTTCTTTTAGCCAAACAAGCTCTTTCTTCATGGCAGGTAGTTTGGCAGAACATATACCATAGGTCAAGCCTTTTCCTGTCCCTTTGTATGCGTGATCCCATAAGGATAGGAAATGATTGAATACAAAGCGAGAACAACCTATCGTTTTGTTGATTAGAATCGCTTGTGCTTGATTTGGATAGATACGAAACTTATAGGCTTTATTAATCATTATTTGATTCACCTCCATTTCGGTATATGACTATTATACACCAAACGTACATTCGATAGATAGTGGAGTAATACTTTCTATATGTCGAACAATTAAGATGGCTTCCTGCCATCCCTTGTTCGAAGCCAATTCATCTCCCACCTACTCACTGGACTGTGACCCTTCACGCTCCTTAAGGAAGGAGTCTTCTTGGCTAAAATGATAAATCTCTTAGCGTACAATTCCCTTAAAATTTGGTCCTATTGAGTGGTTATGGAGAAAAGGAGTTTACAAGAAATAGGGGGCCCGCCCCATCACCATCAAGCTAACAGAACAGATTGCTCCCTAAACGAAAATTTTGTGGCTTTTTTAGAAGTAAATACTTCTAAAACCTTGAAGTATTTGAAAATCAATTTTATCTGCTTTTGTCCTTTGAATTATAAAATCTAATCCATTTTTGGTATTGTCCGCATATTTAGGCATTGCTTCAAGAGTATCTGTCAATGGTTTGTTGAAATCGTCCCAGTGTATTGGAATAACAAGCTTCGGTCGTACTTTTCGTACAGTTTGCTCGTAATACGTATTTTGGAAAGTACTTTCCTGTTTTCCTAATACCCCTATTCCTAAAAACAAGACATCAGCTCGAATATCATCTAATGCCCCTTCTATATAGTTAGCACTTGGTTTAACAAGGAAAGTTTTATTATTATACGTAATCAAGTAATCATATGAAGAGTCTTCATGATAATCTAGGGCTTTAGCTGGTTGTTTAAGTGGCTTTTTTATTTTTTCTCCTTCATCAAAGGTTGGTGAATGTTTCGATGGCAGGACAGTAACAGTAAAATCACCAAACTCCATAGCCTTATTCACTTCATATACAGACATCTGGTTCTTATTTATATCACCACCAGTACCTATATTAATTGCTGATTCTGAACCATATACATGTGTTCCAGTTCGTTTAGCTATATAAGCTAAATCAAACGCATGATCATAATGTGTATGTGCAATAAATAATCCCTTAAGTTTATTATTATCAACCCCTATTTGATTAAAAACTTTATCCACAGTATCTTCATCTGTTTTTATATTGCTGAACAATATTTTTGGTAGGGATGGCCTAGAAATAAAACCATCAACCATTAATTGTGTATTTCCATCATCAAATAGTAATGATGATGTTCCTAAAAATGTGACCTTTACCTCACCTTGATTCAATACTTTTTGTGTTGTTTTTGGAGCATAATACTCCTTGTATTGTTGAATATCTGCTGCAGGTGTTAGAAACTTATAATAAACGAAAATAGAAGCGATTATTACTAATACTAATAATCCTATAAAAAACACTCTTAATTTTTTTCTTAATGTGTAGTTCAAAAAACATTCTCCTTTCTAGACAAAAGATATTATTGTTTGACTGTGCTAAATCCTCCTACTTGGGGTTATCAAAAAGTATCTATAAAATTAAAAAAAGCCATCCTTTCCTATGATTCTACAGAAAGAATAGCGTATTTTTTCATTTTGAGATATTTCTTTTTTGCAAATTTGATAGTAATGAGTTAGAACACTTTACTATATTAAATCACGTTTTAAGAACACCACATAGGAAATCCCTAAAAATATGAGTAAATAAATAAAGAGCATACTAGAAGCAAATGGTAGTGTTATCCCTGGAATAAAACTACCTCCTTTTAAAATTCCATATAACCCTGTATTCGCTGGTAATAAATATTTTGCCCATTCATATCTTGCAAATGGATATAATACGAGACTATCAGATAACGCCATGAATAAAGAAATACCGATTGCGCCACCGCTGGATTTCGTTAGAACGGAGATCATAAAGGCGAATGCTGCATATACTAAAGTTGGTAGCCATGATAACAAGTAATATTTACTCACTTCTAAGAGAATATTTTGTTTAACAATATGACCATTTTGTACAAAAAACTCCGTCCATGCAGGTTGTTGGAATTTGTAAATAATTAAACCATAAAAAAATGAGAATAGCATACTAAATATAAATAACAATGCTGAAAATATAACAATCGCAATATATTTGGCAGTTAAAATCTTGAATCGGGTTGCTGGACGAGTCATTAAGAATTTATACGTCCCCCAATTGTATTCATTTGCAAAAATAGTACTTGCATATACAAGAATAAAAGGTAATAAGACAGGAAATACAACCTGTCCAGTATTTTTCATAAAGGAAAGAGGAGAATCGCCAGCTGGTGGAGTATTTGTGTCTAAGTACTTCATTTTTAACTGGTATTCTTTAACAAGCTCATCTCCTGATTTTTGATTTATAAGATCTTGCTTTGTGCTTCCAAGTCTTTTTTCAATCTCCGCTGTTCTTTCTGTATACTCTTTCTTCCAATCTCCTGATGTATTTGGAAAATATTGTACTGCAATGAATCCAAAACCCATTATCAAAATTGCAATAGCTATAAAGAGTAATGATGTTTGCTTTCTCTTAAAAATTTTATATATCTCGTTATAAACTAAGTTAAACAATATCTTTCCCCTCCGTAAGTTCTAAAAACTTTTCTTCTAACGTTTTTCTTTCTTCCTCAATACGATAAATACGAATGTTATTTTCTGTTAATATTTTAACGATATTAGGAATCTCTTCATCTTTAACTGTAAGAATAATATCATTATCTTGAATTTCAACATTATACTTTAAAAGAATTGCTGCTTGTTGTACATTATCAACACGTATATGAATAGTTGCTGAATCCTTTTGGACATCATGTTGAATCACTTGTGTTGCAATATACCGTCCATGTTGGATGATAATTACTCGATCACACATCAATTCAACTTCTGATAATAGATGGCTAGACACAAGGACAGCTTTCCCTTGCTCATGAGCAATCTTTTTTATGTACATTCGCATTTCATGAATGCCATTGGGATCTAATCCATTTGTTGGTTCATCTAAAATAAGTACATCTGGATTGTGTATAAGTGCTTGTGCAATTCCTAAACGTTGCCTCATTCCAAGCGAATATGCTTTTACTTTACGGTCAATAACTTGTTGCATACCTAATAGTTGAACAACTTCTTCTATTCGTTCTTTGGTAACGTTCCCATTCATTCGTCCAAAATAAGTTAAATTTTCGTAACCACTTAAAAAAGGATAGAACTCTGGATTTTCAATCACTGCACCAATTTTTGCAGTTGCATTTTCAAATTGCTCTTTTATCGATTGCCCTTTTATCCATACTTCACCTTTAGTCATACTAATCATACCAACCATCATCCGCATTAATGTTGTTTTTCCAGCACCATTTGGACCTAACAAACCAACAACTTCACCTTTATTTACTTCAAAGCTTACATTTTCTACTAATGTCTTTGAGCCAATCTGTTTTGTTAATTGGTCTACTGTTATTATAGATTGTTCATTTCTCATTTGGATACAACCTTTCTCTCTAACGCTTTTCAAACAATATTTACTATATCAAAGTTATTTTCCACCGTAAAATGTCTATATCCTTATAGAAAGGTGAATTCTGTGTAGTGATGGAACAAATTTATACAATAAGCAATAGTGAACGGTATTTTTTACAAAGTCTTAGATTCCAATGATACCCATTGTAAAAGAACAAAACAAGGTGTAATATGTACCAGTATTTACATAACAAACATTGATTGAACTTTTAATCGACATTTAAAAGGAGAATACAATGAACAAAATAAACAGATTATTAAAACGAAAAACGACTTGGGTCATTTTTATCCTAATCGTATTTATCTATGTGAATAATAGTTCTTTTTTTGCTAAGCGTAACGTTGATTCCCCTCTTCTTCTTGCTCATCGAGGGCTATCTCAAACATTTGCTATGGAGGACATAGAGGGGGATACTTGTACAGCTGAGCGTATACATGAACCTGAACACTCTTATTTAGAAAATACAATTCCATCTATGGAGGCGGCATTTAAAGCGGGCGCAGATTTAGTAGAGTTTGATGTTCAACCAACTAAAGATAATAATTTTGTCATTTTTCATGATTGGACTCTTGATTGTCGTACTAATGGTAAAGGTATTACAAGGGATTTTACAACAAAAGAATTACAGGCACTTGATATTGGTTATGGTTATACAGCTGATGGGGGAAAAACATTCCCGTTTCGTGGTAAAGGAATAAATCTTATGCCAACATTGGATGAAGTACTTAACCATTTCCCAGATCGTTCTTTCCTTATTCATATTAAAAGTGATGATGAAAAAGAAGGAATTCAAATGGCAGATTACCTCAAAAAACTCCCAGCTAAACGTCTTGAACAGCTAACTGTATATGGCGGCGATAAACCGATTGCTGCGATAAAAGAGCGTATCCCTAGTTTACGCACCATGTCAAAAGCAACCCTGAAAAAAGATCTTCTTACTTATATCGCGTTAGGGTGGACTGGATACATGCCTTCAAGCCTGAAACATGGAGAGTTACATATACCTGAAAAAGTGGCACCTTGGCTTTGGGGATGGCCAAACCGATTTCTTAATCGAATGGATAAAGCAGATACCCGAGTTATCGTTGTAGGAGGAAATGGACTTGGATTTTCAAGTGGATTTGATTCGCAAGATGACATAAAACGCCTTCCCAATGATTACACAGGTGGAATTTGGACAAATCGCATTGATAAAATCGCATCTTTATTTAATAAGTAAGAAATCTTATAACAATCGAAGTTTTATATGCCAATAATAAACAAATCTGGTTTCCTAAGCTAGTGGAAATCAGGTTTGTTTTTTGTATAAATAGAATTTGCTTGATGTATATTCAGACGGTGATACAACTACAATCAAAGTATTAGCCGCTAGATAAAAACCATTTTGATATAAAAATTACATATAATTTTCATTTAGGGTGAACTTAAAAACCTTAACTTGATAGCAATGTGGTGCTACCCCTCATTGTTTATAACATAAAAATATTATGTTAATAAAACCTCTGATAAGACAAGCCCAGTATACGAAGTTAGTTTGTGGTAGGCTTTTAATAGATTAATATTCCAGGAGGTTTTTGTGATGGTAGATACTAAAAGAGAAGATATTGTTTTACGAGAAACCATTAACGATAATTGTTATGAATTGCTCGTTGCAAATAATGGACCAGGATTCAATCATTTTGTACTACATGTGGATCATGACAATAATTTATTCCACATCTTTGATCCTATTACCCTCGCATACTTAGATTATGCCCGTGGTACAGCTGCCGATCAACATTTTTATGGTAATAACCTAAGAGAAAAGATTTGTTCTTCTTTAGAATTAGATCCTTCAAAATATGATAAAGTATTGATCTATACACCAGATTCAAACGCTGAAGGCTTCCATATTCAACCTCATGGATTCGGAGTTCATGTTCCAAAGAAATTTGATACATATGAACCATTTGTTATGATGGCAAAGACTACAAAGTAAATTAGAATCTAAAAAACTTATTATTAGTACATTACTAATTATTACAACGTTAGCATGTCACATGAAGGAAAAGAGAGTAATTGCCGAATAGTTACTCTTCTTTCCTATTTCCCTATGGATCTATTAAAGCCATTTAATGATGGGTTATACACGAAGGGAAAGATAATCGCCTTAAAATCGCAATCTCAGCGACTTTCTATGTCCAAAATACAGTACGTAAAATTATACATTCTTATAATATGGTTTATTCAAACTCCTTTTAACTAAAAAATAGATTGAAAATTAAAATTTCAATGTGTGTAATATGAAAAAATGCTAAAATTAAAGCATCTTGTTATGTAATAAATTGTAAATTGATCAGGGTTCGTGAAATTTTAATATCTTTTTTTACGAGGAGGAACTTTTTTGACTTTTATACGTGACATCATTCAACCTATTTTATTTATAGTTACTTTTGTTTTACTCTTTTTTATTCTTGTATTAGCAGATAAACTAACAGGATTAGGACTTTCTAATAATAATAATGCCATTGATAACCTCTTTTCATTTTCAGTTTTATTAGCAGTAATTTTCATCTTTCCGATAATAAGAAATGATTTCAAAAATCGCTTTATTCTTCATAAAAACAAATATTTAACTATAGGTTTCCCAATCCTAATTGGCATACTCATACAATTTATCGTCACTTCCATTTGTTTTATCCCTACTGTACTAGGTCAAGATATGATTGGCATAGGATCAGATCAAATAACATATACATCAGACCTAACCAAAACAGGATTTCTTATCTTGGTTTCTGTAATTGGTCCATTTCAAGAAGAATTTGTCTTTAGATATTTGTTTTACGCTGGAATATTTTTAGCGCTTGCTAATTTTAAAGTGAAATTTTCATTGGTTGAAAAAATTTACAATCCATTGTTTATCCATAAAAACCCCTTATATATATGGGGATGGATATTAGTCACTAATTTAGGATTTGCATTATTACATGGACCTGACGTATCAAATTTCCATGTATATTTCATTCCAGGTATAATTGATGCTTTGTTATTTTTAAGATTGGGATTCTTATCCGCTTGGTTAGCCCATGGAGCTTTTAATTTATGCTCAATGACTGTTTTCAGCATCGTATCCATTATATTCTTAAAATAAGCATATAAATTAAACCCTACAGTTAATGGAATTGTGCATATATAATAGTTAAAAACATTTATTAGATTGTAAAACGATAAAAGGTGAATCCCTTCTCTCACAAGGATTGGCTTGTTTAACTAAAGCACCTTTCAATGTAATTGCTCTTTTCTCGAATAATATTCGTAATTTCCGATACAAATTAGATCCAATTTAATTATCAAATATAGTTAACTTTCTCTATTTTGAGGATTTTTTCAGGAGAAATACAGATGTCTTCTTTCAGGAAAACCATATGGTTTTCCTCTGGTCCCCAGTAACCCGTTTGCTTGAATAGAATGTACTCAATTGCCTTTAGAACATAGTTGGATGGTTCAAAAGAGTTAATATCCCCATAGTTTACGAGTAGTGATAGTTTTAAAGGTTTAGCCTTTTCTTTCCATTTATAAACTATCTCTGGCATTTTAATTAGGTTACCTATATCCCATATAAACTCAGGACATTCTCGAATATGACTTACATTAGTATTATTTTCAGCATCTTCATTTATCAAAAAACCATTTATGCATTTATCATTTTTAAAGCGGTGGAACAGTAGTTCTTCCTTATATTCTTTTCCCTTAAATTCAAGTAAAGGAGGAGAATCATCCTGATAGCATACTTTTATTCCGCATTCTTCTAAAAAACCAGAAAAAATGTCATCTTTAATAACTGATTCTAAATTTAATATCCCTTTTTCTCGAAAACTGTTATCATCTAGAGCAGAGGTTAAATGAAACATAACTAATTTATCAGGAATAATCTCATTTTCATTTAAATCAAAATGGTTTAGTATATCTTCAATAGTAAGATCATTGTATTTCCATAGGCTATCATTATTAGTTATTCGATATTTATTGCTATCTATAAATGAATTTAAAATCTCTTCCTTAGTTTTAAGCAATGTAGAAAGTGACTTTATTGTTGTTTCAACACTTGAACAATTTAGTATTCTCATTTTATTTCTCCGCTAATATTTATCTTGTTTTTTTATTTGCTTCTTTAACTGCATTATATAGTGCACTTTGTCCGACATGCGCTTTTAGCTTTCTTTAAATTTAGGTCTTGATAACGTACGAAATTCGCGTTTTGTTGGTGCTACTTTATAACAAAATATCTCCTTCTTTAATAAAGCTCATCACAGCTTCTGCATACACCTTTACAACTAATTATAAGAATCCTTATCTTTTTTTTCTTCCAAAGAAATGTGTTTATTATACCATTTATTTAATTTTCCTTTGTAATACTTTTCGACTTCGTAATCCGGAATCCAAATTTCACAATCATAGATTTTACTCATAACACTTTCTAAAACATCCTCATGTTCTCTCGGTTTCAATCTACGGTTATGCACCTTAACCTTCTCTATATAAGCCTCTCTCAGCCAATTTGATATGGTTTCACGTTGGTTTTGCTTTAGGTGAGACCATTTCTTATTTGTTTGCAACAATTGCCCTTTAGGACCTTTTGTATGGTTTTTCACTGTCTTCCCCTCGTCGCTATGGTAGATTTATACTCATCACTTATTTTAGCCTAATATGAAGAGGAATCCAAATTGATTGCAAATTAATACAGAATTTTCTGATAATTGTTTAGAAATATTCTTTTAAACTACTATCAGCTGTAATAATATGGATTTAACTGCTATGATAAAAACATATAGATATAAATATACAAAGGGGGAAGCTATGTGATTGTAGCAAAAGGAAACGAAAAGATTACTAAATTAATGAACGATTGGTACAAAGCTATGCGCTCTCAAAAGTTATTGAAAGCAAAAAATCTAAGATCAGATGTTGAAAAACTTATCGACGAAATGGAACAAGATCAAACGCTTCTTATTTACTATTCGTTACTAGAGTTTAGGTATAATCTTTTGATAAATAATACATCAGGTTTAGTAAAACCTGGAGAACATATTGAAGAGTCTACCACAGACATGCTCAATTACTACTACTATCTGTTCAATGCTATACATGCAATGAAGATTGGACAATATAGTGACGCCAAACACTTCTATCACAAAGCTGAAACACTTCTATCTCTTATTCCGGATGAATTAGAACAAGCGGAATTTAATTATCAGTATGCCCTTTTCAACTATTATCAGTTCCAACCACTAAATACAATAACATACAGTAATAAAGCGAAAGAAATCTATTCTAATGAAGTTGGGTATGAAATAAATGTAGCTTCATGTAATAATATTTTGGGACTTGCAAGTACTTCCCTAAAGCAATACGAGTTAGCTGAAGAGTATTTTCTTTCCGCTTTAGATATTGCAACCAAACAAGATCAAACACAACTTACTCATATGATTCGTCATAATATAGGGCTGCTATATTCAGATCAAAATATGCCTCAACTAGCAATCAATTATCTCTCCAAGGCACTAGAAGGTAGCTGCAAAACAATGTATTTGTTAGCTAAAGAACATGAGAAACTAGGCAATGTAAATGAAGCTGCTAATTATATAGATAAAGGATTGCAAATTAGTAATGCACAAAATAATAAAGAATATTATCATCATTTAACAATTCTAAATGCAAGATTACAGCATACAACTATAGATGAATACGAAAAGATTATTGTTGAAGGAATCCATTATCTCCAAGAAGAAAATTTATGGCACTTTGTCGAAATATATGCTGATGAATTAGCAAACAAGTATTATGATGAAGGTAACCACACGAAAGTAAGCGAATACTTCCGTGTGGGGTACAAGGCTAAAATTGAAATGGAGAAAAGGAGTGCTTTAAAATGATGAAAAAAATTCTAATTAGTACGGCAGGACTTTTGTTCTCTGGTTTAATGCTCGTAGCACCAATCACTTTAAGTAACACTCATGGCGAGGCAATGATTGCAGTACAAAAGCAGGAAATTATACAATATACTACCCATGGTGAAGGAATGTAATAACTGCAGAAATCCTCCCTACAATTAATACACTATTATTTGCAGGGAGGATTTCTTTGTATATAACATTTCTTTTATTTGTACTATGAAATAATAAGACTAGTTACAAGTGATGCAGCCACTTGGGAATGCCACCATTAAAGACAGCTTACGCAGAATAGAGAAAGAGAAATAATAAAAGGTTCAGCATATAGATATATTGCTGAACCTTTTATTTTCGAATTTTTTTCAAGTTTAAATTTCTATCTATGCATATTTGCTTTTATCACATCTAAATTCCTTGATACTTCAAATGAAATTTCTATAAGCTCGACGTAGATATATGTTTCCTGGAAGCGTAATATGTAAAGGCCCCCATGAAGGATTCGCATCATGCAAAATATTTAACATACTTAACATCCTGTCAAATATAACTGGAAGATTACCATTACCATTACTAGATAATGCCTCAAAAACAGCTGCAGCAACAACATGAGTAGCAAACACGCTGGATTCAAATTTATTAGGCAATGGGTGTGCGACTGATAAATTTGAGCGCAGTTGCTGAACAATCATTTCATCCGCATTTTTCCAATTTTGAATCTCACTTAGTGCATGGTCGCCTAGTACTTGTAGTCTCGATTGCGCAATGACAGATGCAACAATTTCTGCAGATTTTCGAGCATCCTCCGCACTTACTTGAGTTCCATCGAGAATAATTTTTTTAAGGTCTTTATCTGTCTCGGATGCAATAACATCAGCCCAATTTTTTGCACCGTCAAAACTAAGTAACCTTACTGTGGATGCAGCTAAATAGCCCCGTAAAATATCAGCTGGATGTGGATCGTTAGTGCGTCCGTTATTACTTAATTCAGGTTCCCCTGTAGAAGCAGCACGGAGACCCCTAAAATATCCAATTAAGCCTATGCCAGCTGCAGGTCCCATATTAAGTATTCCTAAAACATCTGATGCTGTTTCATCAATTCTTGATGCCCAATATTCTGGTAATCCATCGTTCGAATTCTGATTATTCAACGCATTGAAAACACTCGTGGAAAGTTCTTTAAGCAATCCAGTATCAGCATGCAGAATATCGTGTCCACCTGTTTCATGGCCCAGTGCACCCCATGCTAAAACACCCCGTCTAGCATTAACGGGAGGAAGATTCACTATCCCTGTCTGCAAGCCAAAGGTTTCGGAAGTGCCATCAACTGGAATAGTATATGGGCCCAAATCTGGATTTCCCCATTTTACAAGTGGAGGAATAACGCTTTTATCTGGTCGTTTTACTCCTATACGATCTTCTTTACTTAGAAAACCATCGTATATATCACTAACTACCTCCTGAAAAGCGCGTGTTGCCTTTTTGTTATACCTTTCCCCTTGCTGCAATATCGCTTGAATAATATCGAACATCACTCCGGATAAATCATCACTTCGTAAAAGGATTTCATTAAATCCAGCTTGCCCGATATCATTTAGTTTTTGCATAAACGGTTCAAATACGGCTTTTTGATAAAGTGAAGGCAACTTATCCCGACAAGCTTCCAATTTTCCTCGTAACTCATTATAGTCCTTTATATCACTTGGGCCGGTATCACTGTCAAATGCAGCATTTTTAACATCATCGATACATTGAGAAAGATTGCTGATATCTGGCATACTTAAGGCCAAATCTGTGTTTGGTGGTTGTGAATTCTCTGAAAAACTAGATTCTTTCATCATTTTACCTCCATAAAATCTTTAGTTTTTAAATTTATACATATTGAGCACAGTTTGCGATTAGTTATCTAATCACATCTATTATGTTTTGAAGTTTGTTCTCTATTTATACCAAAAAAATCGAGTAAGATAACATTCATATAAATTAATATAACTATTATGATAGACTATTGTAGTATAAAGTGCATACTGAGAGCTTGGAGTCCATTCGAAAGACTTCTAAGCTCTCGGCCACACTACGAAGGCATGTCCTTTCCATTGTTAAGCTATAGGAGATGGGGGCCCACCGGCTTTGTATCGATATAGCCGCCGTATAGACAAATCACATCGATAACTGGTGGGACCGCACAAATCAGGCTGGAATGTACGAGTAATGAGCATGAGAGCCGCTATTGCGGCCAAGTTACCCTCTGTCGAATTACCTACCAAAATAAACTTGATATATAAGTACATTTCATACTTTCATTAATACTTACTAATCTTTCTTATAAGGGAATCGGATGTTATGATTTTAAAATAAACGTCTTATGTTATACCCCTATAAAGAATAAAATTGCTACAATAACCATTTATACTGTGTATAAAAAACACTAAAAATATTTGTGATTTAATCAGATACAACGGAAGAAAGTTGGTGAGTTGGTGAAAAATAAACAACGGTCTATATTCAATAGACCGTTGTTTATTTTCTTCAATTTATGTCTTCAGAATCACGTAGACTATTTTCCAAGCAACGAACATTAGTTCGCTTTAATGGTTAGTAAAAATCTTAACAGCTATTAGGTAAGAATTTTTTTAATATTTTACGGTTCTTTCTAAAACAATCATTCAAACACAATTGAACTACCTCCCCTTTTACATTCACGTAATTCTTGTATGCTTATTATAAGTTCCACTTTTCTATTGGAATAAAAATATATATTGCAATTATAAATTTTAAAATCCTTTGGCTTCTGGAAAATAAGCATATGTATCCTTAACTTTAATCGTAATATTTTCCCTTGTTCCATCTTTCCAAATATATCCCAGTATATCTAATTCTCCAATATAAGATGGCCAAAACCAAAATCCAACTTCCTCTCTTTCTATAATTCCCCATATATAAACCCAATTACCTAAATACTCAAATAATTCAAAACTACTTCTAAATTTAACTTTTAATACTGGAATATCTTTAGGTGGGGCATTATGAATGATATAATTTCTACGTGAATCAACAATAACAAGATAACGAGTTAAAATTAAATACCAAGTTTTTTGATCTATTACCCCATTTATTTTTTCCTCAGGAAGTTTCATAACTACTTTTTGAAAAAGTTTTACGGCTTTATCGGTTTTTTCTCCAAATTCTCCATGTTCTTCAATAGATTTTGTAAGTACTGGAATTTGATATTCTTTACCTATTACCTCAAGATACTTTTGACATTCTTCCACTTCAGAACCTGAATCTCCTAAATTTATAGGTTTTATAAAAGAATAAAATTCTCCATTTAATAAAATGTGAGTTGCTGATATAATATTAAAATTTGAACCGTAATAATGTTTTAATATTTCTCCGTGTTTTTTCCCTTGATTAGCTAATTTTCTAGATCCAATTTGTTCTAACTTATTTTTATCTGCACATTTTATCGAAGTACCATTGCAATATTGAGTTAAAAATGGAAAATTATGATCTCCAGGATATTCTACATATTGATTAAAAATGTCATCTATATTCCTGATAAGTGGTGCTTCAGCAGTATAATTTTCTAAAAAACCTTGATCCACACGCGTATCATTTGTTATATGAAAATCCTTATTCTCTCTTTTATAGTGCTCCGTAAAAATACGATTTAAAATGAAAGATACTATTACAATTACATTAGCTTTAATTGCTTCATCTTCAGTAAATCCTCTAATTTCAGCATGAACAACTCCTTTAATATAATCAACAAATGGAACTTTTACAGTACGAGAATTATTCAAATTAACCTTCACAAATTCTGGAATCGTGAGGCCTATGGGTAAACCAGAAAATCCCCCACCTCCACACCTCCCATGGAAATGTCCATGATGTGTTTGTGATGTAATTAAAACAGATTCTGAAATATTATAAGGATTAAGAAATTTTTTTTCATTAGAAGGAGTAGGTTCTTCCATTACCAATACTTTATATGAAACCCTTTCGCGATTATTATTTAAAGGAGTAAGCTTTATCTCTGGTATTGCTACAGAATTTTTAGATATTGTTAAATTCTCTATACGTACTGGATAATAGTTAGGATGTTTAATAATGATGATATATCTCCCTTGAGAAACCGTCGTATGATGGTTGTGCCCAACCCCATCACCATGCCCAATTTCATTTGAAAGAGCAGGTAACACAATCTTTTCAATATTACCAAACTTATCTGTTTTTAAAGTTTTAATTAAAATTCCATTTGTATCCCTAATCTCTACTTGAGCATCAAAAATTGGAGCAAGATTCCCCTCCTTATGAACACTTAATACAAGTTCACCAACAGGTTTTTTCGTCTCCATAATGCATAACCTCCAATAAAAAAGATTTCATAATATAAATCTAAAAATACCCACATATTTCTAATTTATTAGTTGGATTACAAGTAAAGTACTAAAAATCCCATATTAAAAAAACTAATTGGTTGTCAAGCCAATCGTCTGCCTTGTATTATTAATTTTACTAATTTATATTTATAAGCTGTTTTTAAATCTTAGTGATTCTTAATATATTTTTAGTTCTAGCTTTTGTACCTTGCTATGGACACCCTCATTTCTTAGCATAACTCTTACGCGGAGAGTCAGATTCTAATGATCATGTTTCTCCACTAAATGAAAGAGGAAAAGTGCAAGCTGAAAGATTGGCTGAATTTTTATCGGATCTCACGAAATTTGAAAATGCTATTATAATTAGTAGTCCGTTCTTACGTGCTAGCGAAACTACAGCAATTTTAACCGCACGAACAGACCAAACGTTTTGCACAGATAAGCGTTTGGAAGAGCGTAATATAGGCGATTATCAAGGTAAGGATTTATGGGGAGTTCTTAAGAACCATTTTAAAGATATGGAACATAAATTTCCAAATGGTGAATCTAATGATGAAGTGTTATCTCGTGTGAACAGCCTAATGGAAGAGCTGAAGAATAGTAATCACCAAAATATATTTTTAATTACACATCGTTTTACAATGATGCTCTTGTTTAATGAACTCGATAAAAATTTTGATTTTGACAAAGGAAGTTTAATTACAAATCCAGATGTTTATGAAATAAATTCTATTAATGGAGAGATCGTAATTAAACGATTGTGGAATGAGAAATGATTAAATTTCAAATAATCTCATGCTATACCTTTTAAATTTTGAAAGCTAGTAGTATAAGCGCTTTTTCTTATACACTTTTTTGGAAAATCGAATTATCTTACAAATAAATTAAATAACGTAAAAACCGAGATTCGAGATAATATTCAAAAACACATTAAAAGTAGTAAGTTTTTATGATATATAGCACAAAATATACTAAGGTATATGAAAATAATGCCTCCTTATAAATTAAGACATACATTTGTATATAAATTATATCTGGAAGAAAGAGACTCATTACAAGTGATGCAGTAACTTAGACATACCAGTCAAGATACAGCGTTATTATACACCCAACTTTGGGAAACAACTATTAAAGATAGTTTAAGAAGAATAGAAAAAAATAAAGAATAAGAGTTTAGCAATTACACATTGCAGACTCTTATTCTTTTTACCCTAGTTAAATATATATTTTATTATAAAGAAATTAACAATTTGAATAGATATTTTCTAAATTGGGTCAATAACATCTAAATCAATAATGGGTTTCATCACTAAATAAAAAAGCCTATTTTCTTCACATTAAATTGAGAATTTAGGCTTTTTAGTATTGAAATTTCCTTAACGTTGTAAATCCACATTTTTCTGAAGCTAAGCCATATATAAGAAATAGACTTTATTACCTCTCGTCTAAATGTCTGGATATCTACTCTTCTTAAATCACTTATAACACTACTTTTTTCCATTTTCGTATTTTAGTTCTGAAATTCGTAAATGGAGCAACTGTATTGATATGCACCCATTTCCAAATAGGCCACTTTGCTTTTGTTGTGGCCCATTTTCTTTGTTCTGGTTGAAATAATTCTACTTCAGAAAGATCATTTATCCAATCAATTAACATTTGAACTAACTTTGTTAATTCTTCCTCTTGCTGTTTTAAGGTTAACTTACCGTACTGCTTATAAAAAGATTGATAAAGCCCACCTAAGTTATTCCATTTGTAGTCCGGAGTAGGTGTTTGTACGTCAAGTCCATCTTGTTCATCTTTTTCCCATGATAATAACAAGTTAATCCACCCCAATTGATAAGAAAGGATTTCAGAAGGAGTTTTGTCCACTTCAGAGATATGTTTACCTCTCAACTCTTCAGGAATCACCTTAAATTCTTCAATAAATTTCTTATAAGCTTTATCGATTGATTTAATTAATTCTTCTGCATTCGCATACTCTTTCATAATTCTTTCACACCTTTATTTTTGATACCCCGAGCATATGGTTAATAGTCTACATTCAACCAAACTAAAAGAATCCTAAATAAATAAGATTCTTTTAGTTTGGTTGAATTTTATTTATCTTAGTTTGCTAGTTCACTTGACGATGATTTGTTTGGTATTCTTCGCCTTTATCTTTCTTGGTTATCATAATATGTTTTATCTGCGTATTTTTTATCATTTCCTCTTAGATAGGCTAAGATTACTTTTGGATTTTTTAGTAAAGCCCAGTCTCCATATGTATCAAATCTTCTGCATGAAGTTATCATTCCGTTTTTAATGGTACCGAATTTCTTATGATTTTGCTTTCCCCATTTTTTTAACCGTTTAGCAAAATCTGCATCTTCTGCCATAAGCATATTTTCATTAAATCCATTGATTGCTATAAAGTCTTTTCTATAGCACCAAAAAATCCCTACAGATATAGCTCCATACTTAAAAAGTAAGGGGATTATTAATAATATTGCGGAAACGAATATTCCTAAAGACATTCTTTCAAATTTCCCAGTTACCCCACCGCCAATGTATTTACCTGAAGCTAAATATTTATCTACATTAGACAACATAGATTCTGTCATTTGGGTATCAGCGTCTATAGTAATGATTATTTCTCCACTAGCTATTTGGGCACCTGCATTTCGAATTTTGGATAAGTTTTTATCGTTGTTTTTTAATGTAATACAATTATAAGACTTTGCTATTTCTTCTGTTTTATCTGTGCAACGATTTAAAACAACGATAACTTCAGTTTGACCTTTATATGCTTTTGATGCTTTTGCAATCGAATCTAAACATTTTTTAATATACTTTTCCTCATTGTGCGCAGGGATTATAATAGAAAATTTCACAGCTTCTTTTAAATTGATTCCTGAAGATTTGTTTGTTTCAGTCATAATATTCCCCCTTTTTCATAAAGCAAATATATACCATATATAATACATATTAACATTTATAGGGTTTTATTATAGGGGGTAGCACGTAAATCTTAACATTTGTATATCCTAAGGAATTCTCAAACACCACGTCAATATACTACTGCTGCAGTGCATCCATCTATATGTAGCCATGTTTACTCTGGACTAGATTTCCAAGAGGGACTATTATCAATACAAATAGAGCTCTTGGTATACCTAATGGTACTGCAAAGAATACATTTGTAGTAGGTGTCCCTGTTTAAAGAAGTGCCCATTTTCTTATCTGGATGTGTGGCCAGGATAATAAGTACTAATTGAACTGTTTCTGTAGATGGTAGAGCATTTCACACTACAAAATTAGTTTCTACTTTCATGCCTTTATACACTTTTGAAAAAGTGTATAAAGGCATAGATCTCTAAACAATTTAGACGAGAAAGTAGATCCTTCATGAATATCTTTTGTTACTTATGTAGAATTAAATTACATTCTAGTTAAACTCCAAATTTAATAAGATTTTACTGAGGACTAAAAAAAGAGAGCATGGCTCTCCTTTTTAATTATTTACTATTTAATTTTGTTTCAAATTAAATTAGTTGAAGCGTTACTAAAATTTTCTTCAGAAAATTAACTAGATTTTCATGCTTCTTTCATTCTGTTTTCCATAAGAGCTACATCTCTTATTCCTTGCAATATAGCAGTTGCTAATCTTTTTAAAAGTTTTTAGAATTTCACTTGTGCATGTGTAGTAGTTTCTGTAAATTTATCAGATTGACTAGCTGAAACTCCAAACGTAAGAGGTGAAAACGATATAGACGGAGAAACTTGGAATGTTGTTTCTTGATGCAAGTACTTACCATAAGCATCTATCTGAGTAGTAGTTGCTAATTTCTCAACTGTATAATAAGAGAATGCGGATAAAGTTAGTACTTTTTCGTTATAACAAGCGTAGGATTTAGTAACATCATTAGGTAAATCAATATTTAAAGCATAGCCAGAAGGTCCTTTTGACCATTTGTTGCTGTCCTTGGTATAAGTTGCATTCTTAGGTTTAGTTTTATTACAATCATACTTTAGTTTCCATTTTTGTTGTCCATATTGTGATCCTGGAGAAGGAGCCCAAAAAGAACTGTTAACACCTGTACCTATAACATCTATTTTTCTATTACTAGGCATAACACTCCATTCTATTGAAGTTTTTACCCTGTACTTTTGTTTTGCTTTTAAAGAGACAATATTAGTTGTAACCTTTTTATAAGATGTTGTATTTATATCGCTAGAAAGTTTTGCCACACCATTGCTTTTTTGAACTCTTTTTGCTTCTTCTAGTTGAACTTCATTTAAATACGTGTTCTTATCAATTTCAATTTCTTTACTTGAATTATTAACTCCATTTTCAGTAACTTTAATAAACTTTTCTTTGGTAGCTACAACTTGACCATCAATTTCTAAGTTTTTCATTATTTCCATTTCAGGCATGTCCGAAATTTCTTCTTTAGTGAAACCTAAAGACTCTAAATGTTTTATTTGTTCTATATTTAGCTCGGCAGCTTCAACTTTAATACCATCCAAATTAACTACCATAAACCCCATCAAAAAACCAACAAATAAGTATATTTTTTTCAAAATAATCCCCCTGGTTATTTTTATATTTTAATTTATTTATACAAATAATAAGGTTGTTGCATTTCAAAGGTTTTACTATTGAATTCGAATTTTTATAAATCTGCTTGATAAACCATATATCGACCACTAGCAAGGGTAACGAATACTTGATTATCTTTAATTTTTACTACAGTGCCGCTAGAAGTATAATTATTTAATTTTGTTTTTGCTTTAACAGAAATTTTATTATTTCCATCAATCTGAACCAAAAGCATCTGACCAGTGGAACTAATTACTATTGCATGTTTATCCTTGAGGGCCACCACTTTATTCCATTTATAATTTTTACTTTCTTGATCAGTCAGTTCTGAGCTCTCAATCTTTTCCCCTTCTTTATTAAAAAGGGCGAATTTTGCACCCTCTCCAACAGCTATTATAGTACCATCAGAAAGTCTGTCAATTGACGTAATATCATGTTTTGTTGATCCCCAATCCCCAAAGTTGATTACGTTTCCATTTGTTAGTGACATGACTTGATACTTTCCTTTATCACCTACCATCAAGATCAGGTGTCCACATAACTGAATTGAATCGTTAATATTCCAATCATTTGGCCATTTTCCTGTTCGTGTTACGCCATAAGAATCACCATCAAGAATAGCATAATAACCTTTATCGTAAACTAATAAAAGCCTTCCATCCAATAGTTTCTTAACAAATCTCGGATTACGTTTGTCCGATAACTGCCCTTGTTCAACTAAACCTGCAGATGAATCTACAACTTTCCATTTTCCTGATGTACCCGCAATAAAAAAGTTACCATCAGATGTTTTTACAATGCCTTTTGTAGGAAAAGAAGGTTTGTTTTTTTCATGTGAAACCATTGATCCACCAGATTCAGTGCTTAATACAGCTAAATCAGTAGAATTTCCAACAAAAATAGTATCCCCATCGATATCTACAGCTTCCTGGATAGTGCCATTTCCATCCCATTTATTACTCACAACACCATACAGATTTGCTGCATTTGCACTTGTAGGCAACATTAGTAAAGCGCTTACAAGTAATAATGTAGATAATTTCTTGAATTTAATCATTTTTTCCACCCCTTCAAAATATATTTAATAAACTGTATATTATCATATTAACACGATAGGTAATAAAAGATAAATGCTGTAGCATATTTATCAAAAGGATTCAGAATAATCAATTATATCATTTGGTATGTATATTCGATTATAAAGGTTGCCCTTTAAATATTAATAAATATAAAATTTAGCGAGGAAAAATTATGCAGAAAGGTTATGTAGGGGGCTCATCACATGCCCTATTAAGCTAAGGTATGGTACCCTATGACCTTCCGAACTTGTTGACTACATGCTTGATATTTTGTTTTTTGTTAAAAATACGTATTCAGAATAAACCTTAATAAGATCTGTTTTTAAAGGTTATGCAGAAAAGTTTTATCTATTATTTTTCTGACCCTGTTTATTTTTGTATTTCAACAATAAAGATAAAAGCCCTCCTTTAATTAGGAGGGCTTTTACCTTTCATATAAGTGAATCCGATTTTATGATTTTAAAAGTGAATGTCGTCTGTTATACCCCTATAACGCTGACTTTATTATTATACTAATGTATATAACGGAAATCAATATTATAGTAATAGGTAGATTCCCCTTGCTCCTCTTCGTTTTAGATACCTCTAATTGTCGCTTTAAAATAAAGATTGATAATATGTAAAAAAGTGTAATCAAAATTCTATGTTGATGTGCAGGATTCTTTCTTATTCAACAATCGGGCCATTTAATTGAATAAATCTAACTGTTTCTAGAGGAACTGGTCAGATTGACGGGAGAAAGTTTATTCACTCGTATTTCTTTAAAACAATAGCTGCATTATGACCTCCGAAACCAAATGAGTTAGATAGACCTATATTTATTTTCACTTGGCGAGCAACAGAAGGTACATAATCTAGATCACATAATGGATCAGGTTTTTCTAAATTAATTGTTGGAGGAATTATCTCTTCCTTTATGCTCATTGCTAAAGCAATTGCTTCAACTCCACCAGCTGCCCCTAACATATGACCAAGCATAGATTTATTAGCTGTTACCGGAATCTGATAAGCTTGTTCTCCAAACAGCTGCTTAATAGCCATCGTTTCAGAGATGTCCCCCACTTTTGTACTTGTTGCATGGGCACTAATAACATCAACTTCTTCAGGCGATATATTGGCAATTTTTAAAGCAGATCTCATTGCAAGATAAGCACCTTTACCTTCCGGATGTGTAGCTACGATATGGTGCGCATCTGAACTTGCACCATATCCAATGACTTCTGCATAAATCTTTGCCTCTCTACGTAAAGCGTGAGATAAAGATTCTAAAATTAAAATTCCAGCTCCTTCTGACATGACAAATCCATCTCGATTTTCATCAAATGGACGACTAGCCTTAGTGGGATTATCGTTTCTTGTTGATAATGCTGTAGCGTTACCAAAGCTGGCTAATGATAAGTCTATTATAGCTGACTCTGTTCCACCTGCAAATATAACGTCAGCTTCCCCAGAACGAATTAGTCTAAAGGCTTCTCCGATAGCTGTATTTCCAATTGCGCAAGCAGAAACAGGTGACATAGAAGGCCCCATCGCATTCCACTTGATACTAATTTGTGCTGCAGCAGCATTAGACATTATGGCAGGTACTAGAGTTGGGCTGACTCTTCTTGGTCCCTTCTGCCTAAGCGCATCAACATTTTCAATCAAGGTTTCAATCCCTCCGATACCTGAACCTACGTATACGCCTAACCTTTCTACATCTATACGATCGAGGTCTAACTTAGAATCTGACCAAGCTTGTTCAGCTGCAGCCAAAGCAAATTGAGAAAAACGATCTAAACGTCTTGCTTCTTTCTTTCCTAAAACTTCATCTGCATCAAAATCTTGGACGATACCCGCAATTTTTGTTTTATGATTGGTAACATCGAAAGTATCGATATTGACTATACCAGATTCCCCTTTAATTAGATTGTTCCAAAATGTTTTGATGTCGTTTCCTATAGGAGAAACTACTCCCATACCAGTAATCACAACTCTTTCCACTTTGCATTCCCTCCAATCAATAATATACTTGTATTTTACAGTCAATTTGTCCTATTACAAGGGGGGGATTTATCCTAGTATAACTACTACTAGGATAAATTGATAAGATAAGGAGTTTTAAAAATGAATAATAAAACAAGGCTTAAAGCTCTGTCGGCATTCTTAAAAGCTAAGCGCGCCCAAATTAATCCAGAGTCTATTGGTTTGTCTGCCGGAAACCGGAGAAGAACACCTGGGTTACGAAGAGAAGAGGTTGCGCAGTTAGCAGGTGTAAGCACTACTTGGTATACATGGCTAGAGCAAGGAAGAGATATAAAGGTTTCTACACTCGTACTTGATTGTATTTCTAAAGCTTTGCAATTAAATATTGATGAAACCGACTACTTATATGACCTAGCATTCGAAACAAATTCAGAAATTACAAGTCAAAAAAAAGATCAATCAAAGATTAGCCCTTCTCTAATACGAATACTAGATGAGTTAACATATTGTCCGACTATCATTACGGATCGACATTGCCATATTGTAGGCTGGAATCCTGCAGCAGCTTATGTTTTTTTAGATTTTGAACAAATACCGAATGATCAAAGAAATTTGATTCGTTTAGTATTCACTAGAAAAGAATTAAAAGCATTGGCCGTCAATTGGGACCATTTTGTGAAAGGTTTTCTTGCGATTTTCCGTACCTATTATGGACGCTATTTAGACGATGAATGGTACAGCCAGTTTATTAAAGAAATGAGTCATTCCCACCCAGAATTCCAGGATTTATGGAAAGAAAGTCAAGTGAGTAAGGCTCCAGACATGATAATTGAATTCAGACATGCTAAAGCAGGAAAAATGTTGTTTAATTTAACTTCTCTTCAAGTTCAAGGTGATATGGATTTACGGTGCAGTATCTACACACCAGTAGAGGAAACAGATACTGAAAATAAATTAAAGCGATTAATGAAGAGGGTTTCCGTTGAAAATTAATAAAGTAGGTTCATTACATTAGCAAAATGATACTGATTATTGAACAAAGTCATTATTCCTTATGGGGAAAAGTGTTAACTTTACCATGGGTGGATGGCGTTACTTGAAGGAAAATAAGCTAATTTGCATTCGAATTTCTATTTTCGGTATTCCATTATAGAGCGCTTTAATGGAGGAAAAATCACAAAAATGATCAAACTTTTTTATGAAAGATACATAGTCAATCTCAAAAGTGGAATCAATTTTGATCAAAGATTTTTCAAACTGGATTCTTTTTCTTACCATCCAAATAAAGAAAAATATTACGCAAACTCAGATCCAAAAATCAGTACAAAAAATAAAAAAGCCTAACATATTAGTCATATATAATATGTTAGGACTCTTATATTTTAGGTTTCTTTGAATTTAGGTCTTGATAACGTACGATATCCGCGTTTTGTAGTTGGTAACCCTTGATGGGCTAGCACCACACATCCATCAACTGAAGGAATTGGTAGTTCCCACAAATGAAGAAAATGAGCTAAACTCTCATACATAACTATAAAATAATAAAATTTTCGTTTTGGAGATATTTTAAAATATTAGCATGATGAGCATGTAAGGCCACTCTTAATTAAAAATTTCAAAATATCATAAGTTAACTCTTAGAAATTCATTTTTTCTAATTTATCGTTTTCCGACAGAAGACTCCTTCCTCAAAAATATGAAGGTGTGAAACACCAATTTTAGGTGGGAGATGAATGTCGGTTGGCATAAGCCAACATATTTGCTATCATTTACTTGTACAGATTGCTCTTCGAAAACTGAAGATATGAGGTTGGTTGTAGAAAAACGTTGCAACCGTAAAATCTTCAACGTTCTATCGCCCCACGCTTCTCAAAATTGCGAAAACCAAGCTAAAGTAGATAGTGTGGTGAGTCAGCGTACAAGATACTTATGTTCTCACCGTAGGGACTACGGGTAGAGCCTGCTAAGATAACTGATGGATACATCGGTGTTCGCAGGAATCTCCCACTCCAAACAGTCCGTTAGGACGTTAAGTGGTGAGTAGTTCAAGTATAGCATTTAACTGATTGTCCGATTAATCTTCTGTGCTACTTTTAGATCCTTAGTTTTAAATCCGCTATTTATAGCCCATCTATAAAATAGAAAAGAAACAATTGAAATGAGTACCATATCCCATCCATAAGTTATAATATTTAACCCACCAAATCTTTCACTTCCAATGTACGATATACAAATCATAAATAATAAATACCCCACAATCCATAATCCAGCTAAAAAATTCCTCTTAAATCCAACCCATTTTGTTTTTAATTGATAATAAAAATATATAGGTAAGCCCATAAGAATAATAAACATTACTTCTCCTGTTAATGGCCATCTTGCCCAATATAATGTTAATGATGCAAATATGAACCCTAAAGGCGCAATAATGTTTAATCTCTTTATATAGAAAGAACGATTAAAATTAGGTGCAGTTTTTCTCAAAGTCATTACTGTTATAGGTCCAGTAACATATGAAATTAATGTAGCTACTGAAATAACTTCAGCTAAAACACCCCATCCTTTAAATAAAAATAAAAAAACAAAACAAATCAATAAATTAAACATCATGGCAAATCTAGGCACACCATATATAGGATGTAATGTCCCAAAAACTTTTGGAAAATATCCATTCTTCTCCATTCCGTATAGCATGCGTGATGTGGTTGCCATATAAGTAGTACCTGTACCAGAAGGAGATACAAAAGCATCTAAATATAATACAATAACTAACCAATTAATATTTAGTGCTATCGCTAAATCAGCAAATGGTGAATTGAAATTTAAATTCGACCATCCATTAATTATCATATCGGGATTTACAGCACCGATAAAAGCAATTTGTAATAATACATATATTACAGTTGCAATTAAAATGGATCCTACAACTGCCCGAGGAATAGATTTCCCTGGATTCTTTGCTTCACCAGCCATATTAATTGGGCTTTGAAAACCATTGAATGCAAAAATAACACCAGATGTTGCCATAGCAGTTAATACATTTGACCAATTAGATACATGAAAGTCCTGATGACTAGTAAAGTTCTCTCCATGAAATCCAACAAATAGCAATGCACCAATTGTGAGACCAGGAATTATAATTTTAAATATAGTAATTAATGAATTAACTTTTGCAAATAGACTAACTGTCCAATAATTTAAAAAGAAATATATGATTATAAGTAAAGAAGCAGCTGCAAGCCCTTTTGAAGTCAGCATTCCATTATCCACTAAATCTTTGGCCCAACTTGCCCACTCCCAAGGCCACGAGCTCATATATTGTATTGAGGCTATAGCTTCAACCGGAATAACTGAGACGATGGCTATCCAATTAGCCCATGCAGCAATAAATCCTACGAAATCTCCATGTGAGTATTGGGTATATTTTACCATTCCGCCAGCCTCTGGAATCATGGCTCCTAACTCGCTATATGGTAAGGCAATAAATAATATTACAATCATTCCTAAGACCCAAGAAAAGATAGCGGCCCCTCCTGATATTTTGGCGGCCTTCCATGCACCAAATAACCAGCCAGACCCTAAAATCGAACCAATCCCAGTCATTGTAAGTGCAAAGGTTCCTAGCTTACGTTTCATATTTTTCATTTTTCACACGCTCCTCGTTTACAAAATAAATAGAATCCTCTTATTCATTAACCTTTTACTCATATATACTCCCCCTTTTTATTTAAAGTAAGAATGAAAGTTTTATAGACCAATTCGCCATAAAATTTATCTCCAATCAACTCTTTATAATGTATGTATACCCCCTATAACTCTCTCTAAACTTAAAAACTTTTAACTATATTTGTTACGGAAAAACATCATAATCCATTATGCCTCTAAATTGAGGTTTCAACGAATCTTGTTAGTGAAGCACTAATAACTACATTTGTAAGAGTGTACCTCTATATTAAGAATATTTTAGTTCTAATAGACGAAGTTCATCTTGCCTATGTTCTTAATTTGATAGGCATGGGATGTTCCTCCAGATGCATTCAAGATAGACACGAAAATGAAGGAAACTGTTATAGAAATTTCTATATTTCTTTGGTAATTTATCGCTCCTTTCTTACAAAAAACTCAACTCTATTACATCAAAAAGGTTCTGTATGAAAATATGTAGAATTAGCACATATACGGCATTTTATAAATGAAGAGGTGATTGTGTTGAAACATTTAACAAAAGCAAAAAACTCATCAACAGGTCTGAGAGGGTATTTGGAATCCTATCCGTTAACTTCATTTTTTGTAATGGCATATGTATTCTCATGGGTTGTATTAATTCCATTTATCTTATCCCAATGGGGTATTTTTCCTAAAACAAAGGCATTTGATATCTTCTTTTTTGCCAATGCATTTGTAGGCCCTATGTTAGCAGCGTATATCATGTTTCGAACTCTTGAAGGCAAGGAGTCATGGAAAAAATTTAGAAAAAGCATTCTATCTACTAAGGTCGGTTTGAAGTGGTACTTGTTTACTCTCATCGTTATCCCCGCTGCAATGTTTCTGGGGATGGTGATAGTAAATGGAGAGATACCTACTTTCCGTGACCTTAATTTTGAATTTTTTATAACCTATCTCTTCTCTTTTGTAGCAATTTTCTTTCTCGGTGGGCCTTTACCCGAGGAAATCGGATGGCGTGGTTTCGCTCTGCCTCGATTACAATCGAAATTTGGACCGTTAAAAGCTACTTTACTACTTAGTGTTTTGTGGACTTTTTGGCATCTTCCACATTTCTTAACGGCTGCACAAAGGGGGGGCCCGGGTTCTGACCTTTCTCTCCTATATATTCATTTACCAATTTTTATTTTACTATGTTTGCCGATTTCAATTCTTCTTACTTGGGTCTATAACTGCAATCACGGTAACTTATTTATTGTCATGCTAATTCATGCGAGTGTAAATACGTTTAGTTTGGTACAAACTCATTCCACCAACCCTGTTTTAAAGAATACGGATATATTTGTAGTGATAGGATTGGGATTTGTTGCTTTACTTATTCTTATTTTCACACGGGGCAACCTGGGATATAGCCAAACTTTTAATGAAGTAGAGTTCAGTAACAATGAAAATATTAGTAAGAGGTAGAATCTGCCGCCCTCGCGCTTGGCCCATACAGCAGCTGTTTTCTTCGGTAACACATTGTTTTCTAATTTTCGGGCTAAATATTGAGTCAGCACATTTTGCCCCAATCCCGGCGATAATTCATATGTGCTCTCTCTCAAAAATTCGCCCCGATGGTCACATAGCTTACATTGAGTATGACGAAAGAGAAAACTGTAAAGATTTGAAAATAAAGTTGAATGATTTAAAAAAACTACTATTTATGGCATGAAGTAAGAACTTTCTAGTATAAACATTAAAACAATAGAGTTTCATATGCCCCCACAACTATCAGTGGGGGCATTTTATATTAAATGAATTGCATTAAAACCAACTTCTAACTGAATTTTTCCAATTAATTCCCTATATTGATTAATAATACTAATATCTATTTCCAATATTACATTCATGTTTTTTCAACTCTAAGGTCACCATGGATACTAAACATTACCCTCAAAATTCTTCACATATTCTAATAATGTTTGATATTGTTGATCAAGGGCATACTCATCTGTTCCAATTGGTGATTTAAAAAAGAGTGAAAGATGTTCCATTATTCCTACTTTCCTCTCTCTAAGTGCATGATCCATAAAACGGGACAAATCAATTATTAGAGGCGCAGCTAAAATCGAATCGATACCTAGCCAATTAATTTTCATTGTCATTCGTTCTCCTAACCAACCTTCAAAATCAATCGTATCCCAGGCCTCTTTCCTATCTCCTCGGACAGGAAAGTAATCAATTCTTACTTTATGATCAAAATTACTGTACCCCAATATTTGTTCTAACCCAATGGATTTCGAATCAATTTTTGTTGAAGAATGTATTGGATGTTCCAAAACTGCACCATCTTGATTCCCTAAGATATTCGTGCTATACCACCCGACAATATTCAATCCGCGTTGTTTAAACATTTTTCCTAAAACATGTTTATATAAAGTCTGACCTGTCCGTCCATCTTTTCCTGCTGTCGGAACAGCTTGTAATTCTGCTAATTCCTGTAGTGCTGGTATCTCAGTCGTCACACTTGGCGTGAAATTTACATAGGCACATTTTGATTTCATAGCTGCATAGGCATAAAGCATACTCGGTCGAATATCCGATGAATTTTCCCTTAACCCTGTCTCAAATGCTTTTAAAGACTGATATAATGAATGATTTTTTGTCTTTGCTTCCGTTGAAGCAGTATTTATCACAACAATTCTCTCAAGATTATATTTTTTTCTAAAATCTTCAATGTCTGCCTGAATTTGATTCACTGCGCTCATTAAGTTCTCAGGCTCTCCTGTCAGACTATAGACTCCTTTAACAAAATCATTTACATTAGCCAGTGGTGCTTGCCAAATAGGAACATCATTGAGTTGCACTTCAATTTTCTGCAAAATAGATTCCTGAATGATACCATATTTTTGTACTACTTCTATCAATGAATCCTTTTGTATATCCCATCCACCAAAAGCAATCTGATCGAGTGGAGTTAGCTGTAGTGTCTCGAATTCTTTCTCTGTAGAAATAACGCCCTTTAGTGGAGCAAGATTTTGATTGACTGCAAAGATTCCGGAAATTGTTGTTGTTGCAACTGCGCCTAGTACTCCAACAAATAACACACCTATCTGATATGTCATTCTTTCACCACCCCTCATTCCCCACAAGTTTTAGCAACAAGTCATGGACTTCGGTTGCTTCTAATGTATCTGGAAGTTCAAAATCTCTCCCTGTTACTACAAGTGACACATAATCTCCTTTATCCTTTGCTGGTAAACCGTGAGATCCTTTGATTCGCTCCGGTTCTAGTGGTATTTGGAATGTCTTTGGATTTACAAACAGCTCTACCGGATCATAACCAGGCTTCCTATGAATATCTACATTGTATGCAAATTCTGGTGCCTGTTCATCGTTCAACCACCAGTAATACACAAACCAACTGTCAGGTTCCGCAATTGCAATTAATTGCCCTGAAAGCTCGTGATTAACCTTATGAGCCCGCTTCTCCTCTTCTCCCCATACCTCGGCTATACCTGGTATTCTCTCCAGAATTGCTTTCACTACCCCAATATCACGTGAATCTTGAATATATACATGGGCCAATTGATGGTCTGCTAAAGCAAAAGCTTTTGACATTTCTAAATCGAGAAAATCCATATTTTCAATATGCTTGATAGCCACATATCCCTCTTTATTCAACGTTTGATTGATAAATATAGGTCTATTAACTGTCTTAAAGTTGTATTCTGATAAAATAACTAGCCGTGTTTGCTCCTTCAAGTTGCGCTCTTCCAATTGCTCGACAAAGTTTCCAATTAAACTGTCAATTTCTTTAATGGATCTCTTCGCAGCTTCACTTTCAGGCCCAAACCTTTGTGCGTTATAATCTATATTGGGTAGATATACAAGTGATAATCTTGGTTTATATTCTTCTAAAACATCTATTGCTGCATCTAATATCCATTCACTGGATTTAACTGAAGAGAGCGGACCCCAGAAGCTCTTCAAATCGAACTCCCCATATTTCCCCCTCAATTTTTCATATAGCCCCCTCGGCTTTGAATCACACCACATAATTGTTTTTTTATCGAGATGAATTGGGGCAGGAGTAACTACATAGTCTGCTGTGCTCAACTTACTGAACTGCCAAAACAACACTGCTGTTTCAGCTGTCAAATCTTCTCCCTTCAACTTCTCCCATATCTTTTTACCTTCAACAGGTAGCATTGTTTGATTCCACATTGTTATCTCTTTTGTATCCCAATTCGGAAGACCGTTACAAATAATTCCATGTTCAGCTGGTGAGGTTCCAGTAATATACGTAGCCTGCATTGAACCAGTTACAGCCGGAAATACAGGTTTAATTTTTGCTTGTTGGCCATTCTCTAGCAACTTCTGAATATTTGGGGTTAATTCAGCATCATTTAGATGCTCCTCCGTCAAACTAATAATATCTAATACAACCACGTTCTTTTTCTCCATAGATATCATCCTTTCATCTATGTAACGGGAAAGATATGAGACATGATATAGCTTATGATTAGGAAAGAAGATACAGAAAAGAAAGCTGGCCATCCTCCAAATGAAGCAGCAATTGCTCCATCCAATAATGGAAGACCAATTATACATGTTCCTACTGCTTTTTTAATATTAGATGATATTGGATTTGCTAATGCTGGTAAAATCCCTGAAAAAGTCCATAATAAAAAAACTATTACCGTAATAACAGTTGTTCCCCATACACCATAGAAATGCAAAAGCAAAATAGCAATAGCACATGTTAAGACCGCTCCTGCCATAATTCTTACTCGTATAGGATAAAGGCCGGATCCAACCTCACCTTTAGACATTACAGTAACAGTGAAAATATATATAAACCCTAATCCCGCTAACCACCAAAATTCTACTAATTTATCTGGTACAATACTTAATCCTAGTAACAAGTTAACTCCTCTACAAAGCCCCATCGTTAATGGTCCTAAAATGTCATAATGCTTTGAATAGCGATTATATACAAATACCAACATAATGAGGATACAAGCAATTAAAAAGCTGATACCTGAAACAAAACATACAGATATGATACCTACAGTAAGAAGCACAAAACTAAAACATAAAGCAGAATGAATTGATATACGACCAGATGGTAAAGGTCTCTCAGGGCGCTCACTTTTATCTATTTCAAAATCAAAAAAATCATTTAAAATAATCCCTGACGCATATATACATGCGCTTGCTAACAGAAGAAGAATAACCTGACTGAAATAACTTTGATTCAAAACTATTCCTGCAATCCAGGTGCCTGCCAATATATCTGCCATCGCTGTAAAGGTATTTGGAAATCTTATCAGTTCAAAATAAGTACGAATTCTTCTCATAGGCTGTTAAGGATACTTTGCACATAGTCATAAGATTCTTTGGCAGCCGATATTGCATGATTTTCATAAGGATATAATTCAATGGTAATAAAACCGTCATAACCCGTTTTCTTTATAGATTGTAAAACTTCCAGGATAGGAATAGCACCGTGACCAGGAATTAGATGCTCATGTACACGATTTGCTGCAATATCCTCCAGATGATAATGTTGTGTATATGGTAGCAATTTATAAACCAATGCAGCGGGATCTTCTCCAACACAAAAGAAATGTCCTATATCAAAATTTAATGCAATTGCCTGCGAAGGAACAGCCTTCTTAAATTCTATAAATTGATCTGATGTTTCAATTAATAAATCAGGCTCAGGTTCAACAAGGATTGTTACGCCAGACTTTTCGGCATGATCAGCCAATTCTTCCATTGCAGAAATAAAAACTTTATTTGCCCATTCCCTCCCTACATTGATGAGTGGCCCCCCTGGTTCGGTAGATAGTGTCTTTGCACCGAGTTTTTGAGCTAAATCAATACAGTTATGGGTATGTTCTATACGTTGTCTTCTTTCTGTTTCATCTATCTCTACAAAAGACGGGTGCCAATTATCTTTTATTCCATACAGCATGAATGCATTCAAATTTGATATAATCATGTTCCTTTGCTTCAACTTGTCTTTTATCATGAGTATTTTCTCATTCGTTACTTCAGGTGGAAAAGCATGCGGGATATCTAATAAGATTTCTATGCCTTCATATCCGATTTCGGATAATATATCTATTGTTTTTAACAGGTCATATCTTTTAAATCCATTACTGCTATATGCAAGTTTCATAATCTTTTCACCCCTTATGAATCTAGTTTTAATTTTCCAGATTGCTCATAAAAACGAACTGGATTATTCCAAACTAGTTCTTGAATGATATTTTCCGCATGCCCTTTCTTTCGCATCTCAAGCGCAGTTTTTACAACATTAAGAGGATTAGATGGTCCCCAATCTGCTGCAGTGTTAACCATAATTTTATTTATGCCGTAATGTTCAATTATTTCAATTGCTTCATCAGTTGAAACTTTCGTCGGATAAATTGTCATTCCGCTCCAGCCTCCATATTCAACGGAAAGATCAATAGTATCTGAATTATTATGATCTATTAATACCCTATCAGGTTCAAGCCCTTCTTCCCTTAGGATTTCTATTGTTCTTCTTGTTCCCTCCCGCTTATTTTGATGGGGAGTATGCACCATAACTAACATATCGAGGTCTTTAGCCAATTTCAGTTGTCTCCGCATCACATCTTCTTCCTCAGGAGTAATCCTATCAAATCCAATCTCCCCAATTGCAAGACACCGCTCATGTTGCAAATACTCGGACAATCCATCAATTACTTGATAGGCAATATCAATGTTATTTGCTTCTTTTGGATTCATAGCTAAACAACAATAATGAGTGATTCCATATTGCTTAGCACGCTCAGGTTCAAAGGTAAGCAAATGTTGGAAGTAATCAAAATAGGTTTCAGGATAACGGCGTTCGCTTCCAAGCCAAAATGCGGGTTCTACAACAGCGCGTACACCAGCCAGACTCATATTTTCATAATCATCGGTTGTACGAGAATAACAATGAATGTGCGGATCAAAATATTTCATAAATTATCTCCCCTCATAAAAGGCTATTCTTAAAATATGGTGTAAGGAATTCTATAGATTCCTTTGCTGCCAGTACTGGATCATTGCAATAGGTATATAATTCTACTGTAATAAATCCCTTATATTTAATTTGCTTTACATAATTAAATAATTGATTAAAATCAATATTCCCATGACCAGGTATAAGATGATAGTGTTTATGATCTGCTATATCCTCTAGGTGGATGTTCCATATCCTAGACTTTAAACTTGATAATAAAGTGGGAATATCCTCTCTTATTACATCTGCATGCCCGAGATCAAGATTTGCGCCCAGCCTATTTGATCCCACTATTTGAATTAATTCATTCAATTCTTTTCCATTTTCTATTAAAAGGCCAGGTTCGTACTCAATCCCTACGTTGATTTCACGTCGTTCAGCATAGTCCATAATCTCTATTAGTGAATTTATAAGATGATTAATTGCTTGATCTGGTGGGTTCCCTGAAAGACACTTTCCACTTGTAATACTGATGTTTTTGGCATTAACTATTACAGCTAAATCTATTAATTGTTTTGTATATTTAATTCTCTGATTCCTCACCTCTTCTCTTGCATTACATAATGAAGGCTCAAATGTAGGTTCTCCAGTAGAATATGGAAAAAATCCAGCTGCTGTATTTCCGTTTATATTTGAGACCTCGAGGCCATATTTTTCTAGTTTTTGTTGTACATCAGTTACCCAAGCAGCAGTATGTGCAGGTGGGAAAGCATGAGGAACATCCGCTAAAATTTCAACCCCTTTATACCCCAACTTTCCAATCTCTGAAATAGCTTCGGGTAATGTGTATGTTGTAAATGCATTTGTACTAAAAGCTAGCTTCATCTTGCGCCTCCTTTTAAAACCTCTAATATTACAACACTTATTCGTTCAATAGAATTTATTCAACATTTATAAAAAACGGTACAATCTATTAAAAAATATTCTACAAAGTTCAACGAATAGCCAGGAGTAAAAAAAACTTAATATAAATATTATTGCAATAACCTTTGCATCTATAATT
Source organism: Bacillus sp. JAS24-2 (assembly GCF_008274905.1). NCBI lineage: Bacteria > Bacillati > Bacillota > Bacilli > Caryophanales > Bacillaceae > Bacillus > Bacillus sp. JAS24-2. The sequence continues at coordinate 260,118 of NZ_CP031069.1, read as the reverse complement.
GTATTAACAGTAGGGCCCAGTACTGGGAAACGGAATACATACAGTATCACCATGATCCCCGCCAGTAGACATATTGATGAAAAAGAAACAACCCAAATTCTCTTATTCAATTGAAAAAAAGACACACCTATAGCTATACCTAATAAACCTGTTGTAAATGGAAAAATAATTAATTCACTCGGCTGAATGATAAATAAAAGGAGAATTGTAAGGATATAAGAAAGGATTCCTTGACGAATAGAAAGGGACGTAACTAAAAAAATTGGTAATGTCGCTAAAAAACTAATTAAGTAGCCTATACCTGGCATAAAGCCTCCTGCTGATTGAAGCATGGCGGCAAGTGCACTCAGCAAGGCTGTAATAATCAAGTTGGCTGCAAAAGGGAGCTTTTTCAAGTGAATATGGTCTCCATCTCTCTCTCTCATTGATTGATACCAATAACGAACAAACCATTTGATTAAAATCACCACCCAAAAATATCCAAACAGTCATTTTCTATACTATTCATTCCCACGTATTTTATGCGATATTGCCTTTATAATAAAATTGTAAGAATGATTGCTCCTCTGAAAATATTTTAAAATAGCAGCTATTTCAATTGGTATTACTATAAATTCATGAACATAAATTTTGCAAGATATTGCTGAACTCTCTTTTTCTAAATTCGCAATTATATTTATTTTCAAATGCCTTCTCTTTATTTTCATAAAGATATAACACGCCCTACCATTTGAATTTTTATGGTAATGTCTTATAGAACAATTTCAAAAATAGTACCTTTGTTCAAATCAGTCACATTTGTAGATTCATAAACCCCTAAATATAATCTAGTTTGATTCAGGTTTGTTCCCAAGTTAACATAATAAGCTGATTGAGATCCAAAATTATAATCGGTTTCAATAACACTAAAATCATTTAATTTACCATCTATACTAGGACGAGTATAGACTAACCCCCCTCTAACTGGGGAGTTAGATTCTTCCTTCCGAGCAAGATCGATAAACACAATACTTTCTGTTAAATTCGGGATTCCATTCCCCATATATGGTTGGACACCTGTAAGTGCAGTTCCATCAAACTTATCAGGTCCTGAACCTTTATGAAAATAGCTAATGAATGGTTGAAGCCGCTTCATTGACGTTTTAACTGTTTCATTATAATAAGCTATTATTTTTTCATCTAAAGTGGGAGTTGAAGAACATCGTCTTATAAAAGAAGTAGGAAAATTCCCTTCCCATCCACGCCAACCAAAGTTAATAAATCCGTCTTGATCAGAAGTAGATCTCATCATTAAAGAAGCTTGAACAAGTTGAGTGACCGGTATAGGTCTATAATGAACAAATGAAAAAATTGATTCCACCAAATCTTGCCCAACATTTCCCACATATTTAATATAATGATTATAAAACCTTTGAAATGAAATACCTGTGATATTACGAACGCCTTTAGCAATTACCGTAAGAGTTTCCTGAATAGATGCGGGAAGTTCATCAAAACGTGTGACTATAGGGGGATTATTGATAAGTGTATTCTTAGCTACATCAATTTCAATTATTTTACCGGCTATCTCCATATCATCCTGACTTAAATTAAATGGATCATAGCCTGATCCACCATCTCCAGTTGTTAAAACAAGTGCCCCAGTTTCAGGTGAAAAACTTAGGCTATTAACCCCATTATGATTAAGAAATGGTCTTCTTATATTAAGTAATGTACGTCTTTTTTGAGGTTGACCATTCGGTTGTAAAATCCATTCTTCTACGGTATCAATATGATCATATTGAGTTTCCCTGTTTATCCATCTTAAATTTAACGTTTTTGGGTCACATGGATTAGGCTTAAAAGGTTCAGCAAGAGCTCCCGGTCCTTGTGTTCCAGCTAATGAATAATGAAGATAAAACAAACCGTTATAATAAAATTGTGGATGAAACGCTACTCCTAGCAACCCTCTTTCATCATATCCACCTTGTTCAGACTTCCCTAATTTTATGATTCGAGAACGAATATCTAAAAAAGTTCTTATTTCTCCGTCTCCTATGTAAAAGATTTCTCCTATTTGGGTTGCAATAAATAATCTTTCAATTGATTCACCTGGAAGTATAGTTGTTCTTAAAACAGTGGGTAGATTTATCTTACTTACAATGGGTTGTAAACGAACTTTTACTTTTATCAATTAACTTTACACCCCTTTCTATTATAAGAATATGATTTGGACTGTGCTATTAGTATCAAATAAGGGATGACAATTGAATATAAAAAAAGCGTGTTATGATTATCTTCTTCAAAACACGCTTCTTCCTAATATATCGAACATTCATCAACTTTATATCTTAAAATACACCTAACAATTTTTCTGTGAATTTTTCAGAATTCCTCTAAAAAAATTAGACTTATCTTCCTGATCCCTTCAATACTATTGCTGAGTACGCTGCATTTCCTGCTTCTCCATATAATTGCGCATCTTTTTCATATATCTAGGTGCATCCATTGAATCTTTTACAATCATTTCAATAATACAGAGTTTTTTAGTACTTTCTATTTCAGCTTGGTTTATTGCCTGATCAAGCTCTCCGTAGGTACGGACTGTAGCTGTAAACGCATCGCCTCCAAGAACTTCCGCTAGCTTAGTATAAGACCATTGAGGAATTTTGTTGTACTTTTGATTTTTTGTTTTTACATTCAAATATTTTTCAATCGTATAACCATCATTGTTTAAGACAAAAATTATAGGCTTGCATCCATAATAAAGCATGGTGCTGATTTCTTGGGCTGTCAGTTGTAAGGCTCCATCCCCTGTAAACAGCAACACTCGGCGTTCAGGCACAGCCATAATAGCACCGAACGCCGAAGGGATTGCGTAACCGATGGACTGCCAACCGCCTTGCCCAATATATATTACATCGCTCGGTAGTCTCACCTCTGCCATTCCGTTATAGAATGTACCAGTCTCGACAACTACAATGTCTTCTTCTTTCAGCATCTGCTGAAAACGTGGATAATAGTTGGCCGCTATTAGAGGGGCATCGGTGTTAGTATTTAATTGGTCGTAAGGGAATGGCATTTTTTCTACCAAGCCTTGCCCCTTATAACCCACATTCTGTATTGCAAGTAACATGTCAGCTGCAAGAACATTCGGATACTCTGCCTCAGCAATTTTAACCATATCCGGTTGAATATTGACGGTTATCAGCTGGTTTAGTTTTGCGGTAAAACTCGCGGTATTAGTATCCGCCAATACCATACCAATTGCGATGATACAATCTGCATTTTCTACCTTACTTTGAACTTCAGAATCTCCAAAAGATCCTAAGTACATTCCCACATAATTTGGATGTGTTTCGTCGAATCCTCCCTTTCCGTACATCATCGTTGCAACAGGAACATTCATGGTGTCTACCAGTTGTTGAACTGCCGCTTGAAGGCCGAAACGCATGGTTTTCACATCCACCAGTATAACTGGTCGATGTGCACGATCTAGTAGCTTATGGACATGATTGACCGCAGCATGAAGAGTTTTCAAATTAGATGTTGGGCGTTGGGATGTTGGCTCTACACGATTTTTAATCGGTTTGGTCACTAAATCATCGGCCACAACAAGATATACAGGCTTTTTCTTTTCTTTAGCAATTTGAATTGCGGCTGGAATTTCAATTTTAGCGTTTTCAGGCGTAAGCACCGTGCTGTATGCAGTAATTTGCTCATACATGTTGCGAAAAACATCAAAATTCCCATCCATTAAAGTGTGATGCATCAGCTTATGCTCTTTTTGATCATTTTCGGGAGGCGCACCCACTATATGAATAATTGGTACATGCTCACTATTAGCTCCGGCTATAGGATTACAAGCGCTGAGTTCTCCGACTCCAAAAGTTGTAATAAGAGCGGCCATCCCTTTAATTCTTGCATAACCATCTGCAGAATAGCCAGCGTTTAGTTCGTTACGCCCTTCTATAAAGCAGATACCTTTATAACACTCTAAAGTATCAAGAAGTGTAAAATTATAGTCCCCTGCAATACCAAAAATCTCGGTAATGCCCTCCAATTTTAAACAATCGAATAAATATTGACCAACCGTCTTTTGAGAAGGTTGCCTTTGTAAACCAAAGTTATCCTCATTTATCATGTTTTCCACCACTTGTTCACCCCTTATCTATTTCTTAAATTGTTTTATAGTATTCTCTTTGATAATACCCTTTAATTGAGCCCATTATCCGTTGCACTGAGCCAAAGCAGTATATCAAACGCAATTAACTAATATAAAAACATGTCGCTATTAAGCGATACATTTTGTATAATTCAAAACAATTTTAAGCTTGAGATAAGGTTTAAAAGTTAAAAAAGAGCACCTTTTGAAGAAACCTTAAACATTTAAAATGTGTCAAAATCTATCAAATATCGTTATATTAACAGTTATTTAGAATTATGATTGCACCTTTCCCCCTTTTTGATGATATAAAGAGCATATTTATAATGAAAAGAACATCTTCTGGTAGTGAAAGAGCAATTAAGGAATTGTTGAATGATAATAAACTATTCCGTTACAGAGCCATTTAATTGAATAACCGTTATTAAGTTAACAGTGAAATTTGATATGGATAATAAGGTCTTTAAAAAAATATAGAGAAAAGAATATAATTATATTGAGTATAATAACGTGTTTTTAACTATACCTTTAAGGAGGCGTTGTCGATGAGAAATTATTTCTATTTGATTGGGCGAAAAAATAAGGGGATAACGTTCCAATAGCCCATAAACTACGTGGTTCCCCTTTCATATTAGAAGGAGAGTATCAGATTGAAAAAAATTTATTTAAAGCCAATTGACAAAAGTAATTGGGAAGAAGCAATTAGATTATCTGTTAAAAAAGAACAACAAACATTTATTGCATCCAACCTTTACTCTATCGCAGAAGTTCAATTTCTAGATAATTTCTATGCAAAAGGTATTTATTTTGATGAGAAAATGATTGGATTTACTATGTTTGGGATAGATCCTGATGATAAAAATTATTGGATTTATAGACTTATGATTGATGAAGAATTTCAAGGGAAAGGTATAGGAAAACAAGCTATATATCTGGTTATTGATGAAATAAGAAGAAATAATAACGTAAGAAATTCTATAATAATGATCGGATATGCTCCTGAAAACCTTACAGCTAAATTTGTATATAAACAAGCAGGATTTATTGAAACTGAATTATCATCTTGGGGTGAACAGTTAGCTAAGTATTCTTTATGAGCATTTGAATTCCTCAAGTTGACTATTAGACTTATTAAAGAAAAGAGTCCAATAGTATAGCAATGTAGATAGGAAATGATTAAATTTTTTATAAAAGAATCAACTAACTGAAAATATTAAGAGCGTATTTTGATTAACCTTTTTGTCAAAATACACTCTTTTCTATGATTATTTATCAAAGTTATTAGTATCAATTTGAATAAATTTTATTTAAAAGCAAAAACACTGTTTAAATAAAATCACGTCTAAATTGAACATACCATACAGCCACAATTTGCTGTTTTCTAAGCTCGAAGTTTACCTCTCCAATAAGTGGAAATAATAAAACTATAAAACATTGGATGGAGGATTTATAGTGACGAATAATGAGAATTACAGTGGAATATTACCCCATAACGCCGAATCTTATTGGACGAGCAGTATTCATTTACCAGAATACCCTTCCTTAGAGAGTGACATGCAGGTCGATGTTATTATTGTAGGAGGAGGAATTACTGGCATTACTTCTGCCTATCTTTTAGTAAATGAAGGTCTAAAAGTCGCTGTTATAGAGGCAGACAAGTTATTAAATGGAACGACTGGGCATACGACAGCTAAAATTACGGCTCAACATGACATGATTTATGACGAGCTTATCAGATATACCGGAAAAACTACCGCAAGATTGTATTATGAAGCAAACATCGATGCTTTAAAATTCATTCAAGCTACAATTAATAAACATCACATTGATTGCGATTTTACTGAACAAGATGCTTATCTGTATTCCACAACAGAAGAATATGCATTTAAGTTAGAAACAGAAGCAGAAGCTTATAAAGAGCTTCGTATTGAAGGTGAGCTTGTAAACAAACTTCCTATTAACTTAAAAATACATAATGCACTTGTTATGAGAAATCAAGCACAATTCCATCCTCTCAAGTATTTAGCTCATCTTTCAAATATAATTACAGAAAAAGGTGGATACATCTTTGAAAATACCACAGCAGTAAATATAAAAACAGGCGAACAACCTGTAGTTCTTACCCGTGGAGGAGCTCAAATTACAGGCAAGTATATTCTCTCTTGTTCTCATTTCCCTTTTTATGAAGGCGCAGGACTTTACTCTACAAGAATGCATGCAGACCGATCCTATATAATTGCCGCTAAGACAAAAACAGATTATCCAGGTGGTATGTATATTAGTGTAGATGAACCAACCCGTTCCCTCCGTTCTACAACAATTAATGGAGAAAAATTTATTCTTATCTCTGGAGAAAGTCATAAAACGGGACAAGGCGGAGAAACACTAAAACATTATGAAGCCTTGGAAATATTCGGACAACAAGTTTTTGGGCTTGAAAATATTTCATACCGTTGGTCAGCACAAGATTTAATTACACTAGACAAAATTCCTTATATCGGAGAAATCACCTCCGATCAGAGAAATATATTAATTGCTACTGGATACAGAAAATGGGGTATGACTAATGGGACTGCAGCTGCTCTTTTATTCCGTAACATCATATTAAAGGAAAAAAGCAAATATCAGGAATTATATACTCCCTCTCGTTTCCACATGAATCCTAGTTTAAAGAATTTCTTAGTCGAAAATGCCAATGTTGTTGGTCACTTAATTAAAGGAAAGTTAGAGATTCCTCAAAAATGTATTCATGATTTATCTAACGATGAAGGAGCCGTCATTGATATTGATGGCCATAGAAAAGGAGCTTATAAAGATACCGAAGGTAAACTTCATATTGTAGATACAACTTGTACTCACATTGGATGTGAAGTTGAATGGAACAATGGAGAACGTTCTTGGGATTGTCCGTGCCACGGTTCACGATTCTCTTATACAGGGGAAGTACTTGAAGGACCTGCTGAAAAACCATTACAAAAATATGATTATAAAATGATAGATAATCTTACTTCAGAAGACTCTGGTTATTAACTAAATTTATGAAAGAGTGATATTGAATTTACAATATAAAACCAAGATACCCCGTTTGAGAGTAACTTGGTTTTATTAGCTTGATGATGTCGTAGCCATCCCCCTAAAATTGACAACTTATAAGAGAATATCTTTTTCACCTTCTATCCTAACTAACAAGTCGTGAAATTCGTTTCTTTTTCCATGAAAATTTATAATATCCATATTGCAAAAGTAAACTTACAATAAATGCAGCTGGATATCCAATCCATATTCCTTTTATGCCAAGATTTGTATGATAAGAAAGGTAATAAGCAACTGGGACTTCTACAAGCCATATTGATACGACACCGATAATAGTGGGCCATAATACTGTTCCACTCGCTCGCATTGTCGCACTAATAATTTGAGCATGGCCGAAAATTAAGTAACTCCAAAGTGTAATCATCACCAAACTATGTGCAATTTCGATTGTATTCGGGTTCGTTAAGAATAACGATAAGATTTCTCTTGAAAACAAGTAAATAAAAGCAATTAATATACCACCAATTATATAGTTCATAACGATTCCAGCACGAATAACTTCCTGTAATCGATTAAATTGCTTTGCACCAATGGATTGCGCAGCGAAAATGGATACTGTTATTCCGAGACTGACTGCAGGCATCTGAACATAACTTGCAACCTGGTTTACAACTCCATATGCAGCGGTCGCATCAGAACCGAAACGATTCACAAATGCGATTACCGCAATCTCAGATAATGAAACAAGAATCATATTAATGCTCGCTGGAATTCCAAGGCGTAATAATAGTTTTAACAACTCCCAATCCATACGAAGATATTTTCGTACGGTCTCATCTAATTGCAGTGGATGATTCTTCTTCTTTAAATAAATAAGCATAACAATAAATGTTAGAATGGTTGAGATAACAGAAGCATACGCAGCCCCGTACACACCAAGTTTGGGTATTCCTAGCCAACCAAAAATTAGGATAGGTAAAAGAATTATATTTAAGACTGTACTAACAATTAAGAAATAAAACGGTGTCTTAGAATCTCCTGTCCCTCTAATAAACGTTGTATAGGAGAAATATAGAAATAAAACTGGCATAGAAATAAATAAAATACGTGCATAATGCACACTCATATCAATTATATTTTCTGGCGTACCCATAAGACGCATAATATTCAGAGCAAATCCATTTCCCACTATTGCCAAAATAACTCCTATTATAAAGGTAAATGTCAACGTCGTACCAACAATGGCTTTTAAACGCTCTTCATTACGGGCACCAAATGCCTGACCAATTAAAATCGAACTACCTGATCCAATTCCAATTACAAACGAAACCAGTAAGAAGAATAATGGGAAAAATGCTGAAATGGCAGCTAATTCCTTCACACCAAGCCATCGCCCTACTACCACCATACCAAATAATTGTCCAACTGATTGTAATATGTTACTTAAAAGCAAGGGAACTAGAAACATAGACATTGATTTCCATGTTGCTTTCTCTTCTTTTTGTTGATTTTTTAATTTTTTACTTTCTTGAATACTATCTATCGATGATTTCATATTTGATTTCCCCTTTTATTTGGAGGATTTATATCATTTTGAGAATAATACGTTAAAGATGAAAAAAATTTCAAGTTAACGTTATAATCTTATCTACAGATTTCCCCCTACGTAATAATGATTCTTGAGAATTTGTTTGTCATTCTTTTTTCTACACTTCTCCCTTTGGATTTACTCTTCAACATGTGCAACAGTTGGATTAATTTTCCTTGCCCCGTTTATTTTAATAAAATTATTTATATTATTAAATGTAATAAACAATTAATAAATAAAATTGGTATAAAAAATGATTTTTGTAATTAACAAAGGTCATTTTTTATTTTTAAATATTGTAATTACTTAATAGTAGTTTATTTAAGAGTTACAAAATAAATATTCTTCCCTTGTTTTGATGTTCATTATAGCGGTTAACATTAATTACTGCTCTTTTATGTTGTATATTTTTTAATAATTTGTCCAAAATATAACTAACCTGTTTTAGAACAAATTGGTTACCGAGTAGTTAGCTTTTGCTAGCTGCTATTTTTATCGTTTTCCGACAGAAGACTCCTTCCTCAAAAATATGAAGGTGTGAAACACCAATTTTAGGTGGGAGATGAATGTCGGTTGGCATAAGCCAACATTTTTGCTATCATTTACTTGTACAGATTGCTCTTCGAAAACTGAAGATATAAGGTTGGTTGCAGAAAAACGTTGCAACCGTAAAATCTTCAACGTTCTATCGCCCCACGCTTCTCAAAATTGCGAAAACCAAGCTAAAGTAGATAGTGTGGTGAGTCAGCGTACAAGATACTTATGTTCTCACCGTAGGGACTACGGGTAGAGCCTGCTAAGATAACTGATGGATACATCGGTGTTCGCAGGAATCTCCCACTTCAAACAGTCCGTTAGGACGTTAAGTGGTGAGTAGTTCAATGCAATTACTAAAAAATACACCTAATCATCTTGTTCAAAATATATACTTTCATAAATATAGGGGATTTTTTATACTGTTTCTCCAAACGAAAATACAAAAAGGTATTATGGTCCGAGTGCCTCCAATGTGGGTTCATCGTGAATGCTTTTAATGGAGTTTATCCAACAAACACGTTTGATAGTGATGTTGTAGACCAAGACACAGTAGTAATAAATTAAGATAATTCAACTCCTGAATAAAAACTAATATTTCATCTATAATAAACATTACAACCTGCTTCTTACCCAGGTTGTATTAAATAGAGCAGTTGCTACAACTAACTGCTCTATTTTAATTTTAGTTACATAAATTTGAAACTTTCGTGCATACTATGTTTACTCCTTAAATTCATAGATGTAATGTTCTTATGGCAGTTAGCTTTTGCTAACTGCTTTTTATTATTAAGTATGTTCCAAAATGATGAATTCCTAACTATTAGGTTAGCTCGTGCTATCTACAAAAGGAGTTTGACGTTTTACTTAAATCTCCTAAAGATACTCTACTCATATATTTTCCAATAAAAAAGGAGATATATATAATCTCCCTTTCTAATCCATAAACTATATAATTAACGAGTGAATCCACCGCCAAGTTGTTGTTCAGCCATTGCTACTAGACGTTTTGTGATTTCACCACCAACAGATCCGTTTGAACGGGCTGTTGCGTCTGCACCAGGTTGTACACCAAACCCTTGTGCCATTTCATATTTTATTTGATCGATTGCACTTTCAGCACCACGAACTAATAATTCGTTACAGCTTCCACTATTATTGTTTGCCATTATTACGTATATTCGTTAAATTTCATGTCCATACTGTTTAGAGAAGGTATTCCATGCCATTCGGATTGACCTCCAGCACATGATAAGTTTATAACCGTTCCTATAATTAGGAACGGTCTTATTTCATTAAACTGTCCTTTTTAATTACAGTCACTGTTTTTTTGATAAGCATTACTACACAGTTTCTTCTGTTCAAGATACATTTTCACTAAAATCATTCAAATTCCCTTCACTATTTGATACATATGTTTCATATAATCGTTTTTTATATTCATTCATACTATTAAACCATAGTCTTTCATTTTTATAACTTTTACACTTAATTCTAATACGCCTTTATTTGCATGATTAGCATGTGCAGCTTCATGTTTCTCCAAAATAGCTTGTATTCCGCTCCATCTAAATAAATTAAAAGTTATAGCATGTTTTTGAATTAGGATCTGAAAAGCTCATTGAAAATTTATTAATTCCAATGAGGGCTCGTGACTTGCCAGGTGTTGGGGGACTTGAAACATCTTTGTATCTTTTCTTTAAAGAAATGAAAAAAGATGTTTCAGTAGCCCTTTCAGGAGAATCAGCAGATGAAGTTTTTTCTGGATATCCTTGGTTCCATCAAGAAGAGTTTTTAAAAGCGGATATTTTCCCTTGGAATGTAAACTATTTTTATATTACAGAAATTTTATCAGAAGACTTAAAAACAAAAATAAATCCTATCGACTATCAAAAACAACGTTTTCAAGAAGCTGTACATGAAATACCCTTTTTAGAAGGAGAAAATGATTTACAAGCAAAACAACGTCAAATGTCTTATATGTTTATTACACGCTTCCTACCTTTTATGCTAGAGAGAAAAGATCGTAGCATGATGACAGGTTTTGAAGTACGTGTTCCATTTTGTGACTATCGACTGGTTGAATATCTCTGGAATGTACCGTTTGAAATAAAAAGTATCGATAATATTGAAAAGGGAATTTTACGTCGAGCTTTCCAGACTGTTCTTCCCACAGATGTATGTTATCGTAAAAAAAGTGCATATCCAAGTACAAAAGATAACGCCTATTTACAAGGAATTAGTGTATGGATGCTAGATGTATTAAACGATAATACCTCTCCTATTCTACCTCTTATTAACGTAGAAAAGGTTCGTTCAATTGCACTAGGTACAGATGAAATCATTACTGGTAATGAGACTAGAGGCTTAATTGATTATCTACTTCAAGTAAATAGCTGGCTTCAAGAATATCAAATTAAACTTATCTAAAATATATTTGATAGATAGCAAAGTAACATTTTATATATGTCGAACAATTAAGATGGATTCCTACCATCCCTTGTTCGAAGCCTATTCACTGGGCTGTAACCCTTCACGCTCCTTGAGGAAGGAGTCTTCTTAGCTAAAATGATAAAAACCGTAAAGACTAGAAATCCTTACGGTTTTTATTTGGATTATTTACATGCGTTGCATATTCGGATCTATATAGTTATTCTAAATCACTTTATTTTTAAAAATTTAACTTCATTAGATTTATTTAATTGTAGCCTCCACTTTTATTTGTTCTTTTTGGGTATTGTTATCTATAGCTATATATATTTTTTCAATTTTATAGACGGTATTTCTTGGCAATAATAATTCGTATTGCCCTGGATACGCAGTCAAGTCATCTGAATTCATATAAGCACCATGATTCCCAGAGCCTACCTTAAATTCTGTCATAACTGGTCTTGTTTTGGCATATCCGGCATCAATAAGTATAGAAGTACTTATATATCCAAATTCTGTTATTGTTTTTCCTTGGAATTTTTTTTGTATTTCCTTGAATTTCTCCCTATCAACCTTGCCATTTTTTATTATGGAATTATCATACTCCTTTCCAAAAATCCATACATCATCCCCTCGATACACTTTTATATTGTCATTCACTTTTGCCTCTTTTCTATTTAATGCTTTATCTAAGGATTCAATTTTTTTCTTCATTGTAGGATCAGAATCTAATTTACCCGCATGCGTTCTTAAGAATTCATTATACGGCCTTGCATTTTTTGTATAATCTCTTATGGCAGATTTCTCTTCTTTACTCCACTTACTAAATTGTTTTTTTCCCCAAGCATCAGCTTCTTCTTTGTTTGTACACAGCTTATATTTGTCTACATTATTACAGTCCTTGGGCTTTGACGGTATATTTCCTATATATTTTGATGTAAATTGAAATGTCACATTATCGTTTGGCTCGGTCATCGCAAATGTAGAGGTAGTACCACCAAATACAGTTAAACCTAATGATAGAATAGTAGCTATAGCTAGACTTTGTTTTTTCATACTAAAACTCCTCTTATTCTGTATTTTTTAAAAATAAAGCTTTCGATTCTCCAAAACTATGTTTATATAGATCTGTAGAGCTATCATGACTATAAACTTTGACAAATGGGTAACATAGTCATAAAACAATAGAAAAGTATTATTATAGAAATAGTATTCAATTCAAGGAATAAACTACCCCATTAGAACTCGTGCCTTAATAGTTATTCCTATAATTTACCCCTAGTTATTTATTGTATATAAAGTGAAGTGCGCATTGTATTGAATGGGAAATTAATAGAGGTTTTTTGATATTCAAATGTCCCCTGTTGATGTCCAGATGCATCCCACTTATAATACCAACCAACAATTGGGTTGCCGCCAATTACAGTTGATCCAATACTCTTTACTGCTGAACCATTCATTTTTGCAATCGGATTTTGTCCATATCCAATTTCTTTTGTGTAAATATATAGGTAACTTCCCCCATGGTTTCTTGTTGTACTAAAGCTATTAGTATTGATTATCTCTACCCCACCTTGCTCAGACTCTACTTGTACAACATTTAAGGAAGACAATGGTGCTGCAGGACCAGCAGATGCCTCTGTTGCCATTCCTAAACCTACAAATGCAGTGATTGCTAACGATGAAATCCCTAATGCTACTTTTTTAAACATAATAAGATCCCTTCCCTCCATTTATTGTATATCATCACAAACATAACTTTGTTTCCTAAATATGTAAATAACTTGAAGTTTTAGAAATATAAAATAGAATATTCTGTTTTATATTTCTACAGCTTTATCAACACAAGAGATAGGATCTTCGCCTTTTTACGTAGATCGTATTATAGGCATGTCTAATTGTTCATCTATTTTTAGGAAAACTCTTTTTCGTTCTTTCTTTACCATATTCCACTAACTGAATTTGAAACACACCCGAATCCTGAATTCCTAACACATTCATTTCTTCTCTAAATGAACGCCAAGACTCTACCTTTATTGATTTTTCTTGGCCATTTCTTAATAGGGTAGCACGCACATTTTAACGTTTCTATACTCTAAGTGATTCTCAAAACTCAATAACACAATTTGAATTGAGATTTTGATTTAAAGATGAGTGTTGAGACACTATTCAAGATATTTTCAGCATATTTTAGGTTGAAATTCATTCGTCTCAAATACCTACGTTTTTGAGACTTCTTTATGCTTTCTATTTGTATTTGATAATTAAAAAAATCTAAAATATACATAAACTTGCACATTTTAGAATTATTATTTTTATTTTTTATTAGGGTAAAGATACTCCTTTGCGACAGAAAGATGGTCAAGAGATTTCATCCGAAAAAAAATCGTGTATAATAGTTGAAGAATCCATTTCGATGTATAGAACACTATACCATTCGAAATAACATCAGAATCTAGGAGGGATATAATGAACGATACGCTGGATCTATTTCGTTACCATGTTTGGGCTAATAAAAGAGTTTTTGATCATTTAAAGAAACTTCCTGATGATCTGTACCGTAGACCATTAAAAAGTGTATTTCCTACTATCAGCGACGCATTAGCACATATCTATTCTGTGGATAACACTTGGATAAGCATAATGTCCCATGAAAGTCCTGAGGACATTTATGCTGCAATGACGAGCTCGCGTGAAGAGGTAAACGATGCCACGCTCGATGCATTTGAGGCTTACTATGATAAAATAGCGGCTCGATATGAAGAGTTTATTTTGAACCATCAATCTGATTTAGAGACAATATCTGAGTACCCGCTTAAATTCGGTGTGTTGCGGGCTAATTACAACGATCTCATTAGGCACGTGGTTAATCACGGCACATATCATCGTGGTAACATTACTGCAATGCTTAGACAAATGGATTATGAAGGTATTTCCACAGACTATGGATTTTACCTTTTTGAACTGAAACGATGAACACTCCTTCGGGAGTGTTTCTTTATAAAGATCGTTCTCGATTTGTTTCCAAAGTATTTTCTCCTGTATTTTCTTCACGTTTCCAATCGTTACATATAAATCTAGGGCGAATTGATGCCCATCTACGATATTCGTAATTTTAATCCCTTAGCGTATATTTTCGTTAACATGTAGTCTTAACGTACAGAATCCACGAAATGTTGGTTCTACCCCATCGCCATCAAGTTAAAATTTTATAGTACCCCCAGAACGAAATTTTGTACTAACTTTTAACAAAAAAGTCCATTTTTTCGTTTTGGGGTCAATCTGTTTTCTTAGCTTGATAGGCATGTGGTGCTACCATTATTAGAAATTAAACATTTTTATTGTGGCTATACGTAAGACAATACGTAAGACAGTTTCTGGTCTTTTCATCTGATAATTATTCCTTTCTAATTCAAAATAAATATCTCGTAATTTCTCCACCTACAGAACTATTTACATGTGAGAATTCCTCAAACCCAAATATCTCCTAATTCACTGGCTATCTCTATGCTATCTACCAAATAACAGGTGAAATTATAAACTCATTTCTTTACTAATTATTATCTATTTATATTTCCGCATGAATAAAACCTTATTTAATTATATAAAAAATACATAATTAAATAAGGTTTGAAGAGTTTCAAATTCACAATAACAGATCTGCAAATGAGGTACCTACATTATTTTCTCGTTTCATGTGCTTTTCTAAATAAATCTTTGTCGTTTGAATGTTTTCATGCCCCAATGTTTGCATTAAATGATATAAATCTGCATTTCCTTGTTCAACTGCCATGATTGCAAAAGCATGACGGAATGTATGTGCCGTTACTGGATTTTCACGATACTGTAGAAACTCTAAGTTTGTCTTTTTTATCATATCTGTTACTTGATTCGATAGTGTTTTAGAGTTATAAGTATTTCCTCTTTGATTTATAAATAACGGACTATCATCCCCTTTTTCCAATACCGTTTGGCATCCCCTTCTCCGCCTCATTTCACAAATACACTGGTATAAGTGTTCCGAAATGAAAAGTTCACGCACTTTATCCCCTTTTCCAGTAACTTTTAACCAGTACTTTCCGTCATAATGTAAATCCTTCACTCTCGCGTTGCACAATTCTTGAATTCTTGCACCAGTACTTGCCAGGGCAAGTAAAATTGTATAGTTTACTAAATGTCCTCTTTCTTTATAAAACCCTAAAATTTTCATAACCTCATCATAGGATAGATCCCGATTTGGCCGATCCTGCTCATTTACATTTGCGCGCTGCAGTTCTTCATGAAGAGGTTTTTCAATATAAGAAAATACATGAAGATGTTTTAGAAAAGAACGAATGAGCACTGTTTTCTTTGCAAGTGTTGCGACTGCATATGTGTCACCATTCCTACCGTTCTCTACCCGTTTCAACCAAGAATTGTATTTACGAATATGCCAAGGTTGCAATATTTTCAATAAAGATTCCTTTTTCTGTACCTCTTCCCCATTCAATTCAAATTCTTCTGCATGCTGCACCATGCACTGA
Organism: Bacillus sp. JAS24-2; assembly: GCF_008274905.1. Classification (NCBI taxonomy): domain Bacteria; kingdom Bacillati; phylum Bacillota; class Bacilli; order Caryophanales; family Bacillaceae; genus Bacillus; species Bacillus sp. JAS24-2. The sequence goes on along the minus strand of NZ_CP031069.1, from coordinate 243,866 downwards.
CAAAATGATACGATTTCTGAGATATAACTCTTTTTCGTATCCTCTTTTCTATTCTTCTTCTCATCCATATCTTTTTGTAAATGTACGAAATGATAAATGACTTCTATGTCACTTAAATACGTATATTTACTTTTCCCCTCTTTTTCCGCAACCTCCATCTTCTCTTCCACCTTATCTACATAACTATTGTTATGCAGAAATGGAACGATATCTCTTATATTCTCTACATATGTATCTATATACTCACTTTGATTGTTTATAATTGATAAATTTTCTTTTACATATTTATTATTCATATTTAGTATTAACCACTCCTATTGAAGATTATGAATATAATTATCTTTAGTACTTATAATTATTATTTTATTTTACTTCTATTAATTATACAAATGATAATTCATTTTCTTTCTGTAAGAACGTTATATTCTTCTTCATTTACTTATATTTATATTTTTTATAATTTATTAATAAATAGATATTATTTAAAAGTTAATTATTTAAAATTCATAGTGATTCTATAATGAAAATAACTATAAAAATCCATTAACATATAAATTGAATGAAAAATATCTTAAAACCATAACTATAAATACAATATTTAATAAAATCTATTTCTTATTTTAAATATAAATCAGATTCTGATATGATATATATATACCTAAAATATTAGTAAACGATAGTTATGGAGGTGTCCTTTCATGACACAAGATTTATTGTTCATTACAAAACCTACTGTAACGACAAAAGAGGCAGCCGACTTATTAGGAGTAACGGTACAAACAATTTTAAAAAAAGAAAAAGATGGATTAATAGAATGTGTATATAAAGATAACTGGAAGCAATTCGGTAGTAAGATTTTCTATTTAGAGGATATTGAACGTTTAAAAAATAAAAATGAGGTTAAAGGCCTTAGCACGAAAGAAGTAGCTGAAATTCTTAATGTTGCACCATCTACTATCTTTACATACATCAAATCTGGAAAATTACCCGCGACAATGGTAGAAAAACGAGGAAAACAAGTATATATTATTGATGAGGAAGAGCTAGAGATTTTTATGCTTGATTATGAAAAAACTAAAACAAAAGAGCGAAAAACATTTATTACTAAGATTCAAGATGAAGATATATATTTATATCAATTATTAAAACATCTACACACTGGAAAAACCGCTAGGGTAATAGAGATTAATGGAGGAGACGGCAAGATTCTTACAGAGGACGAAGAAATTTTCCCTCTATCCACTTATAAGGAACATGATTACTCCTTTGAACCTTTCAATAAAAAAGCGGTAATTACTAAACGAGGGTATTTATCTTTTTCATTTAAAAAACCTCAATTATTTAATTCCATTACTTATAATTTAATAAACTTATTTTATAAGGAGCTAGGTGTCACAAATATGCGATTGAGTATTTCATCAGATACTATTAAATTAGAAATTAAGCCTTTCGTATTACAAGTAGATCCATTGCAGTTTCAAGAGGAGATTAAGTACTTACATTCTCATATGAAATCTGGCACGATCCTTCCACATGTAGAAGGTATTTACTTTAAAAGTAATGTAGAGCCATTAACTTTTCATGTAGATCATCAATTCAAGCAAAAAGTAGTTCAGATGGCAGCCAGTGCTGGTATGGGGCAGGAAGAATTCTTATTGCAAGCTGTAAAATCTTATATAAAAAATTTAGAATAGCAATAAATTTGGTATCAAATAAAAAAAGTGTAGAAATAAAACCTTTCTACACTTTTTTTGTTACTTAACTAAATATAATTTCTCTTATTGAAATTTCTAATAACCTTATTCAAAATTACAAAAGAAACAATATATTACATCTTTTATTGTGAATAAGATCAACTTTTAATTTACCATAATTTTATTATGGATAATAAGTTAACTGTATAGTTTATAAACTATTAATTCTTTATGGTGAAATCATTTTCTTATTTTAGATTTTCTTGTTTTGGTACAATTTTAATAGATCTCTTACTAATTCGTATAAGCATGCCAAAAGAGAGAAAGATAAAAAATCCTCCAAATATAGCAAATACAACTGTAGGATTGAAATTTGCTAATAATAATCCCGAAACAACTGGTCCTACAGCCATTCCCATATATCTAATAAAGTTAAACATTCCCATTGCACTTCCTCTATTATGTTCAAATTCATTTGCAATCATAGTAGCAAATAAAAATAAAAATGGAAACGGAAAGGTTAACCATTGTTATAGATACTTGGAATGAATCCCGAATTATCGAGATTATTGGAGAATAAATATTTTGGTTTAAAGAAGCGAAAAAAGCACTCCTTTTCAAAGAGTGCTTAAACACTTTATGTCTATTGAACAATTAAAATGGCTCCTTCTCCTCCCTTGTACGAAGGCAATTCATCCCCCACCTATTCATTTCGCATTCCTTGAGGAGGGATTCTTCTTAGCTGAAATGATAAAAAAGAATACTTCCCTCAAATAAATACAATAATTGCAAAGATACTACAATCATTTTATTGCAATATCCTTTATCCTTATGGTAAGAAACCTTCTTATGCTCATATTTTGTAGTTATTAAATTATAAGCTACTTAAGGGTATAAGATATCACTATATTTATAGAAAAGGAATGAGTAAATATCCTGAAGTAATTATTAAAGTTTACTTTACAATACCATTGCTGTTTTATCCTCTAACTGGTAAAGGAAAAATACAATTTCACTTATAAAAATGGTAGCACTCTATAATATATTTTTAAAAATGATCTTATCAACATACATAGTTTTATAATTTTTATTCAAATAATAATTAAAATACACGTTAGGGAGAAAAAATTTAAATGTCTATTTACAAAGAAAATGCTAACCTTTTAAAGGCAATATCACATTCAATAAGGATCAAAATAGTCATAGAACTTAATAAAAGGGGTCCATGCACTGTAAATCAAATTGTGGAATTTTTAGAAAAGCCTCAGTCTACTACATCTCAACATCTAGCTATAATGAAATCTCAAAAAATACTAGCTAGTAATCGAAAAAGAAATCAGGTTTATTATAGTGTACAAAATAAAAAAATAAACACTCTTATAGAAGTATTAGTAGGGCAAAATATTGATAAATTTAGTAAGTGAAATTACTTAATCAGGCGAAGATTACCAAAAATTTTTGGAGTTAAATATTCCATTTCAATTTTAAGTAAGGAAGAGAAATTCATGGAAAATAAAATAAGAGTAGGTACAATTATTCAAATTTTTTCTGAGGAAAGACTAAATGGGATATACATTGTATCCAAACTATCAATAGATCGTTTAATTCAAGATAAATATGCTTTAATTGGTACGAATGGACATCACTTTTTAAATATGTATTTTAGTAGCTTAGAAGATTTAAAACTACAATTGGAACTAGAAGATTCTTGGAGAATTTTAAATATAAATGTTGAAAAATTACTTTTAGAAAAGGCTTCTGAAGAACAACTGAAAGAAATTATTATGAATCACTCTAAAAATAATATGATTATTGATCAATGGAATATTGAAAAAGAATATAGTTCAATTTATAAATTAGAAGATGTAATAAGAAACTTTATTAATGGTCTTTCTGGAAGGTATGGATTCTTAAAAAATACTAAGATAAAAAGGAAGAAAAATATTCAAATTTATTATAAAGGAGATTTATTTTTAGATATCGGAATTAAATTAGAAATTCGTATTGAACTTATAAATAATGAAAAAAAGCAAACTCAAATTTGGATATGTAAAGCAAAACTAATTTCATGAGCTGCTTACTACTTAGTAAAACTTAAATTAGAAGGTTTTTAAGAATAACGATATAATCACCATTATCTTATCCAGCTCTGTCTGTAGAATTCCTACAATGAGAACAGATATATCTTGTGCATTGACTCATCATGAACTACACTAGCTTAATTTTTATAACTTCGTCAAGACTGGGACATTAAAAGGCTGTATCGTTTACAATTACAATAATTTTTCTGTAACTCCATATCTTCAATTGTCAAAGAAGAATCTGTGCAAGTATATAGTAGATAAGCATTTTAACTTATACCAGCCGACATCTTCCTCCTATTTACTGGTGTTATTACACCCTCACACCAATTAAGGGGGAAGTCTTCTGTCGGTAAAAGAAAAAAGCATAAATGTATATTATGAAAAGTGATACTTTTGTTCCATGCCTAAAGGCGGACGAAAGTCCGTTATGGACTTTCCCGTACCGCGAAATCTGTAATGTACTCAAGCTTATTTGTTACTTCTGGTGCATCTATTAGCTTTGTAAAAAGAATTTACATTTTATACTATGAATAGATGTATAAAAGCATATTCTTTCACATAGAAATACGGATTTTCTTATGACACACATTCATTCCTAATGAACTACGTTGAGTATAGCTTTCACATAATATATTTAGATTACAGTATGTTTTTCACGATATTGTTTCGGTGTCATCATCGTTATTTTTTTAAACACTCTGGTGAAGTAACTTTGATCATTAAAGTTAAGCCACAGACAAATATCTGTTAAGGAATAGGAAGTTAAGGTTAGTAATTTTTTTGCTTCTTCAATCCGTTCTCTTTGAATGTACAGACTCAAGGGAATGCCTACTTCTTTTTTAAATAATTTAGATAAATAGGTTGGATTAACTCCTAAAAAATCAGCAAGCTCATTTAGTGAAATTTCATGGTAGATATTATTGCTTACGTAATTTAAGCATGCGGTAATCGTATTTGAATACCTTTTTGTCTTGTATTCTTTTACACGATCGGCAAACGTACATAAGGCATCTTCTATCAAACGATTAACAGAATACATGTTGTCTAACTGTTCAAGCGTTTGTATGTATAAAACACTAAGAGAAAATGCAATATCTGATGGTAAATTTCCAGCAATCGCATACCTTGTAGCTAATGTAATAGCAATAATCCCATTATTTTTTTGATTTCTCAGTTGATTTCCTTGAGATGTGATTCCTGCCTCTTCTTGAGGGAAAGAATACGCATATTTGATTACGCTTTCTTTATTCCCTTCTTTTATTTGTGAAAAAAACTTCTGTTCTAAAGCAATATTATAATTATCAGGATTATCTTGTCGACGTTTGGAAATATATAAATCTGGATTCACCATTTTATAAGGTTTCTCTTCTAACAATTTATTTTTTTTCCAAACGGTATCGATATCTAATCTTTCTTGAAAAATCATGTAATGTAAGAAAATCCCTATATGAAGTAACGTCATTTTTTTCATCTCAAGTAGAGATTGATAGTAGGACAAGCCTTCCTGCATCTTCTCACTTGCGTGAAAGGCTTTTACAAGCTTTCCTGCCATTTCATCTGTTACTTTTGGATAAGTAGTTGGTCCAATGACAATCGTTCCTTTTATCCCTTCATGATTTTTAATCCGAATTAAAACAAAGTTTTCTAAGTAATGGTTTCCTCTAAAAATCGGAAAATTATAAGGATCATTTTCTTGATACAATGCCTGAAAATGTTCTTCCTTGTTTGCATAAAATGGGCTATTTGTATCATAGCAAGTAAAAGAATGGGAAATTTCTCCCTCCTCCGAAAGAAAATATACAGGTACATAAAATGTGTTATGGACGAGCTTACATAAGTACTCTATATCAATATTTTTCATGCTTATCCTCCTTTTAATTGAAAATATTTACATTTCACATAGTATACACATTTGTATACTATGTGAAATTTTACTGAAAAATTTTACTATAAATCTTTAAAAAAGTATACTTTAAAGTACTACTTGAGATAAAAGGCAGATAATCAGAATAATAGAATATTTGAAAATTTCAAAAACCGAAGAAGTTCTTTTCCTAAAATATAGTATTTAACCTTTTAGGAAAAGAATCTCTTTATCTTATATTTTTAATGAATAGAAAGGCTACTTTCTTCTTAACAGGCCAAATAAAGCAATAAATATCACTACAATTCCTATAACAATAAAACTTATTGTTTTTACAAAATCTTGCTTTTGATTTTCCTTAATCTTAATCATACTTTCTGTACCGTTTTCTTTTACTTCATTATTTACTCTTTCTCCATAAACGAGTAAACGATATTTACTTGAAGTATACGGTTCACAAGTAAGCAGTGTAGCCTTGTCTTTTCCTTTTATAATAGCGAGTTTTTCAACTTGGCTAGGAAGTATCACTTCGTGACCTGTTACTTGATAAGTTAATTCTTCTCCTAAAATACGAATATAGAATTTATCTCCCTTTTGCAGTTGATCTAAATGTCGAAACATTTTCGCCCCATGATAACCACGATGTCCTGCTAAGACGGTATGCGTATCCTGTCCACCTATAGGAAAAGATGTTCCACCAATTTGACCAACTCCCATGCTCAGATGTTCCTGAGTTGCTCCTAAGTAAATAGGAAGTTCTTCATTAATTTTCGGAATGATGACTGTACCTAGTACATCATCTTTCTTAATATAATTTACAAAGGTTTCATTTTTCCTATCATTACTATTAAAAGGATCTTGCATAGAAAAAGATAGTCCTTTTAAGGACTCATTATAGGCTTGCATAACTTTATATTTGTTGCGTAAATCCTCACCTCTTAATTTTTCTACTCGCTTCTCATAATTAATTATTTCTATTTCATATACACGTTGATTCACATAATTTGAAACAGTTGGATATAGAAAGATGCTAAATCCAAGAATAAACAATGTTGCACTAAGTAACATCTTTTTCATATTTTCACCACACACTTTAACTCTATTTACTTTCTAATTTTTTCTTTCCCCTTCTCATTAGGAATAAGAAGACACTCATAAATAGTATACCGATTGCTACAATAGGAGACTCTGAATGATTTTCACTTGGTTTCTCTTTCCCTGTTGCTTCATATGGGACACGATGCCCTTTCACTAATAATCGATGCGTATTTACACTATATGGTGTACAAGTCAACAATGTGGCATAATCCTGATCATTTACAACCAATAAAACCCTTGTTTCACTTGATAATACAACTTTAATTTGATTAACTTGATACGCAAGAACATTATCTACAGAATGAATATAAAATATATCAGACTCCTTCATTTTATCTAAATCTGTAAACAGTAATGCCGAAGGTAGGCCTCGATGCCCTGTTAATACAGTATGTGTTCCTTTTCCTTACGGGTAAGGACGATTTATCTAAATGCCCTACTTAGAGGAATATGGTGTTCTTACAGAAAGGCATATATTTAAGATTAATTAACTATAAGAAAATAAATTTCATACATTCAGTACCTATTCTTATGGCTTTCTACTTCAAACTCTTTCGGATATATTTCTTTTAACATCTTAGATGAACTGCATTTCCAATATTTATTAAAGGGTGTAGTCAATTTATTTTGCTTCATCCATTTTCTCACTCCCATTTTTAATAACTGTGAAATGGATACCTCTGTTTTATCTATTTCATCTTTAATTATTTTTATCGCTTTCCCTTTTTCCCAGAATTTATTCGGTGCTACTTTTAATTCCCACTCTTTAAATTGATTTGGGTACGCCTCATTTAGTAGTTTATAAGGGCTATCTGACCAGAATCTCATGAGTGGTGTCCTCAACCCATTATTTACAATCCACTTCAAACTGTAATGTTTCTTTATATCTTCCTGAGACATGCCTTTTTCTTTGATAATCTGCTTAAAAATTTTTATATTCCTTTCTTTATTATTCCAAAATTCCTTTGGAACTCTTTTCAATTCCCATTCTCTAATTCGATTTGGATATGTTTCATTTAACATCTGATAAATATTGCTGTCCCAATACTTCAGAAGTGGCGTACTTAAATTTCGTTCTCTTAACCACTCTCTACTATACACATTAAGTAAGCATGTTGGTGTTAATTTTTCTTTTTCCTCAATCCACCATCGTAAAGCCATGAAACTTTTTTCCTTTGTCCAAAAATTCTTAGGAACATTTTTTAATTCCCATTCTTTAAATCGATTTGGGTATGCTGCATTTAACATTTGATACGGACTATCATGAAAATACTTTGAACAGGCCCAACCTAACTTGTTTTTAATCAACCAATTCAAATCATAATTCTCTAGTAATTGAAACTCTGTTAATCTTTCTTTCTCTTCAATAATCTTCTTTAGAATTTCCAAACTTTTTTCCTTTGTCCAAAATCGCCTAGGAGTATGCTTCAACTCCCAGGCTTCAAATCGATTCGGATAAGCTGCGTTTAACATTTCATATGGACTACTTCGATAACTTTGCATTACACTAGTTAATTTAAATTTTTGAATGAGATGTTGATTCCACTTCTCTTTAATATCCTCATCGTTCCATTTTAAAATCTCTTCAATTAAATATTTTGTTACCCTCTGTTTTAATTGTCCATCTACATCTCTGCTCCATGTACCAGGAGGAAAGCTTTTCCTTCTTCCGTCCAATATTTCTTGATATATTTCTTCGATTGTTATAGCCAATCAATATTCACTCTCTTTCTACACTTTCTCCCTGATCCTCATTTAAATAAAGTACATCGTAGATTATCTATTAATCCGTAAGCTCACATCTTTACAAATTTAATGATTTAACTCGTTTGCTTTTTCTTTCTAATTTTTATCAAAACCAGAAGTATGACTGCTACTAAAACGGCAACTATTGAGGCAATCATTTTCCAATCTTCTAACACAGATGGTGCTGAAGCGACTACTTTTTCTTTTTCCTTCGGTTCATAGGGAATGCTGTGCCCTCTTACTAATAATCGATGTGTATTCACTCCATAAGGCGTACAAGTCAGTAATGTTACATAATCCTGATCATTTACAATGAGCAAATCTTCTGTTTCACTTGGTAATACAACTTTAATCTGATCCACTTGATAAGCTAGGACTTTATCTAGAGAATGGATATAGAAAACATCAGATTCCTTCATTTTATCTAAATCTGTAAACAATACTGCCGAAGGCAAACCTCGATGTCCTGTTAATACAGTATGCGTTCCTTTTCCTCCTACTGGCAAAGAAGATTTGTCTAGGTGACCAACTCCGCGGCTTAAAACTTCCTCAGAAGTTCCTGGATAAATAGGGAGTTTTACCTTGATTTTAGGAATTTCCACATACCCCATCACATCACCGATGTTGAGTGCATCCGCATAGGATTTCCCACCAGTCTTCTCTTTTTCTACGAATGGATCTGCAAATGTTTGATTCGAATGTTGAACTTGTTTATTGTACGCATCCGCTTCTTTTTCCCGACGTTCTATCTCTTTCTTTTGCAGTGCTTTTACTTTTTTATCATAAGAACTAACCTGGGAATAATGTGCTCGAGTTGCTAACCAGTTACTAATTGTTGGATATAAAAAGATTCCTAATCCTAATATAAAGATACATCCAAAAATAATATTCCGTTTCATAGTGACTCCTTTACCGTGTACTGATATAGAGAAAAGAGGAGAAGCAAATGGCCCTCCTCTTTTCACATGTAACTATTATAAGTATGAAGTTGTAAATAATTAGTTATTTACTGTTTTTTTTCTGAAGAAAACAAATGCTGCTGCAGCCATTAGTAATAGACCTACTACAGTGAAGAGAACTGTGCCCATACCACCTGTTGTTGGAAGAACCCAACCACTCTTATTGTTTTCTACATTTAATTTAATTGCTTGGTGATCTGCATCCACTGTTACATCAATTGCATCTTTTAATAATTGGTAAGAACCTGTTGTACCATCTTCTTTTTTATACGTTGGTGCTTTTGTTTCAACGATTTGGTAGTTACCGTAAGGAATGTTATTCCATTGGATGACACCATTTGCATCTGATACACCTTTTACTTCTTTACCTTCTACTACAACTACTTTACCGTCTTTGTCACGTAATTCAAATTCCGCACCTTGTAACGTTTTGTTATCTGCACCATCAACTTTTGTTAAAGCAATGTTACCTGTTGTTACCGTAACCGTTGTAGGTTTAGATTCTTTTTCACCTGTTACATCATTTTTGTTCGTGAAATCAATGTTTGCTTTGTTTTGAATTTGTGTTCCCGCTGGGAAGCCTTCTTTAATTTTTGTTGCAATTTGTAAATGTAATTGTTTTTTGCCATCTAATTTTGTAAAGTCTTTCACTGTAGCTGTTACTTTTTGACCATCTACAACTACTTCTACTACACTTGCATCTACTTCTACGCCATCAATTTTAACAATTGGTGTACCTACAATCGTTAACTTATCATCTAGAACGTCTTTTACAACATAGTTTTTGTACTCTTTAATATCCTCTGGAATTAAAGTTTTAATATCGTAAGTATGTTCTTTGTTTGGGTTCATTGGTGCATTTTCTGAATCCCCATTAATCTTTTTATCAATTGTTGGTTCTTCAAAGTTTTTAATTGCTACTGGTACGATAGCACCAGACGTAATTGTACCATCCGCATTTACTGTACCTGATTCTGTAATCGAAAACGCATGTTTCGTTGGATCAATCACATATCCAGTTGGTGCTTTCGTTTCTTGGAAGTAATATTTACCATACTCTAAACCTTGTACACGGATTTTACCGTCTGCACCTGATACTAATCCTTTTTGAACTTCTGTACCATCTTCTTTAAATACAGAGAATTCTGCACCTGCTAATACTTTATCGCCAGCGCCTGTTTTTGTTAATTCTACAGCACCACGTTTGATTTCATTCTTTGGATACATATGAACATCATAGTTTAAGCCTTTACCCTCTTTATCTGTCATTGGGATATCAACTGTATACGTGTTTGGATTTAAATTAACATGTGCTGGACCAGCAATTTCTTTTACTTCATAACGTCCTAATGGTAGATCTGGGAATACAGCTTGACCATTTGCATCTGTTGTTACTTGAATTGATTTTGCATTTATAACTGGTGTTACGCTTTCTTTTGCGATTGTTCCATCATTTGTGATTTTCTCAAATGATGCAATTTGTTTAATTTCAAATGTTACACCTGGTAATGCTTTTGCATCTGCAGGAACAGTTTGGCTTGAAGAACCGTCACCTTCCGCACCTGGAGCTCCATTTTTTTCTTGCTCATACTTATGAATTGTTAATGTACCTGTGCTTCTTGAAGCCGCATTTGCAAATGTGCTAGGCATCATAGCAAATGTGAATACAAGGATTAATAGCATACTAAATAGTTTTTTCATTTATTTTACCTCTCCCCATTGTTTCTTTTCTATTTGTTTTTAGCTCTCTTACGGAAAAATACAACCAATGCTGCCACCATTAGGATCATGCCAATCAGGTAAAATAAAGTTGTTCCTATCCCACCTGTATGAGGTATATTCCATCCATTTTTTGTGTTTTCCACTGTAATCTTTTGTAATGGCGAAGAAACTTCTACTTCAATTGGATCTTTTAATAACATGTATCCATCTGGCGCCTTGATTTCTTTTACTGTGTATTTTCCTAAGAGTAATAGTTCAGAAGTTGCTTTACCATTTTCATCTGTCGTTAGTTTTCCAACTTCTTTACCATCTTTGTCTATAATCTGGAATACGGCATTTTTTAATTTGATAGTTGAATCCGCAGCATCCACTTTTTCAATTTCAATTTGTCCAAGTGGTTGCACTTTAATTTCCGTTGTTGGTTTTTGTGGTGTTATACCATCACCAGTAACAGTCGCAGTATTTTGAATAGCTGTTCCTTCCTGTCCTGCCTTGACTTTTGCATGGAATACGACAGTATGCCATTCTGTATCTGTAATATCACCCAGTTGTCCTGTGACTTTACCTTGCACATAATGACCAGTATCATCGCCTTCAGCATCCGTCACAGATTGTCCATTCACTTGTAATGTCCCTGGGACATATTCTAGTGCTTCTGGTAGTTGGTCTTCAATTACCGCATTTTTTACAATACTATCCGAAACCGTATTACGCATTTGAATCGTATATTCGATTTCGTCTCCTACTTCAATATTTTTATCTTGTAGGTTTTTTGCGGTTTTTTTAGACTCTACTTTAGGATTTCTAGGATAAACTTCTACTGTTGTACATGGTTCTTGTGGTGTTATATCATCACCAGTAACAGTCGCAGTATTTTGAATGTCCTGTCCAGCTTGACCCGCTTTTACCTTCGCATGGAATACAACAGTATGCCATTCCGTATCTGTAATATCACCCAGTTGTCCTGTAAATTTACCTTGTACATAATGACCGTTATCATCACCTTCGGTATCTGTTACAGGTTTTCCATTCACTTGTAATGTCCCTGGGACATATTCTAGACCTTCTGGTAATTGGTCCTCAATTACCGCATTTTTCACAATGCTGTCCGAAACCGTATTACGCATTTGAATCGTATATTCGATTTCGTCTCCTACTTCGGTATTCTTATCTTGTAAATTCTTTGCGATTTTCTTAGATTCTATTTTTGCTTCTTTTACAATCACAGTATTAACAACTTCATTTGTATCAACGGATTGATCTTTGTTTACCAACAAATTCTTATAAGCAACGTTTGCTTTATTCTTAATCTGTTGATTTACATAGCCCGACAATACTTTTACTTTGAATTGCACGGTAACGCCATCAGGTAAGATATCCGTATTCGGTAAATCTCCTAAATTAACTGTTACCTTTCCATCTTGGTAATACCCTGAATCTGTATCTTTTTCATCAGTGATAGAATCTGTCTTTGCATTTTTTGTTACCTGTATAGATCCAGGTACGTATTCAGTTCCCGCAGGAATTGCATCCGTGAAAATAGAGTTAGCAGCAATGTCACCGCCATCATTTTTCACTTTTACGTTATACGTTAACTCATCTCCTGCTTTCACTTGACCTTCTGGAGACACTGATTTTGTTGCTGACACACAAGGCTCCGTACCAAGGAAAATGTTATCTATATGATTACCATGTCCCATAGATCCATTTGAAGTAGAAACTGCTTCAAAACCAAATCTTGTAGCTGTTTGACCTTCTGGTACTTTATAAGTCCCTGCATAAGTTCCCCAACCAGTATTTCCATCAGACATTTGTTGTTGGACTACGGTATCATAAGGGTTATTCGTCACAGGACCAATACGAAGTTGCATTGTATCAACTCCATAAAGACCTTTATGTGAAAATCTCCAATAAATCGTCTGTCCAGGTGTTGTTTTTACATCTTGATATAACATGCCATTTTCAACGGCATTTATCTCTGCATAGCGATTTCCATCTACAGGAGCCGGTTGTTGGCTTACAGTAGGATTTGGATAACCTTGAGCATAATCCCATATTTCAATGAGGTGAATACCCGCACCATTTGCAGTATCTGTTGTATTCCATCCCGGCACTTCATCTTGGTAGAACATAAAAGGCCCATTGACTGGATCAAATGATCCTTTTGCAGGTCCTTCTTCAAAACTACCATTGATAAGTGCTACACGTCCCAGTTGCCCACATGAGTTTGCTGGTGGAGTTGGTGTTTCTGGTTCTGGTTCAACTTCATTCACAACTTCATTTGTATCAACGGATTGATCTTTGTTTACCAACAAATTCTTATAAGCAACGTTTGCTTTGTTCTTGATTTGTTGCTTCACGTCACTAGATAGTGCTTTTACTTTAAACTGCACAGTAACTCCATCAGGTAGAATATCCGTATTCGGTAAATCCCCTAAATCAACTGTTACTTTTCCATCTTGGTAATACCCTGAATCTGTATCTTTTCCATCAGTGATAGAATCTGTCTTTGCATTTTTTGTTACTTGTATAGATCCAGGTACGTATTCAGTTCCCACAGGAATTGCATCTGTGAAAATAGACTTAGCAGCAATGTCACCGCCATCATTTTTCACTTTTACTTTGTACGTTAACTCATCTCCTGCTTTCACTTGACCTTCTTTATCTACAGATTTTGTTGCTGATACACAAGGCTCTGTACCAAGGAAAATGTCGTCTAGTAAATTCCCATAACGTTGATTTCCACCTGCAGCGTTTACAGAGTTAAAAGCAAATCTTGTTGTTGTTTGATCTGCTGGTACCGTATAGGTTCCGGAATAATATTTCCATTCAGTATTTCCAGTACTTACTTCTTGGATTACTGGTAAATCTTTTATTGGAATATTCGTTGAGCCTATTTGTACAGACATTGTATCTACACCCAAAAGCCCCTTATGAGCCAATCGCCAATAGATTGTTTGTCCAGGAATCGTTTTAACATCCTGATATAACGCAGATACTTGTTCAGCATTCAATTCAGCATATTGATTTCCATTCGGAGGATTAATCTGCATCCCATTATAGATAAATTCATTTTTCATAATTTGAATAAATTTATCTGATGCTGATGTTTTCCAACCAGGAACCTCACTTTCAAGAAAATACTGCCAAGCATGCTCAGATCCAGGTGAACCTTTATCACCTGGCATTCTTGCAGTCGGCTCTTCAAAGCTACCATTAATTAAAGCCACACGCCCTAATGGTCCACATGAGTTGGTAGGTAGAGTTGATTTAACATGTATAACGATTGTCGCTTCTGTCGTTCCACCATGCCCGTCATCTACCATAACAGTAAAGGAATCATCACCAACATAGTCTTTACCAGGCGTATAGGTCCATGTTCCGTCTTCATTTACTACAACTGTTCCATTACTTGGCTGTTTACCTGCATGATAAGTTAAACTGTCACCATCTGGATCTGTTCCTTTTACCTGCCCTGAGACTTTTGTATTTACCGCAATAGTCTTTTCATCATCCGGCGCGGTTGGTGGTTGGTTGGCAGCTGATATCATTTTAGAATCCGTGGCGCAACCAACAGTTGCTGATACAGTATTATCTTTAGAATGATCGAAATTTTTCAATACTGCATGGATTTTTCCGTCTGCATCTGATACTAAATCTGTTACAGACTCTCCATTCGGTCCAGTTACCTGCCCATCGGTTGAGGTAAGATTATCTAGTGATGCACCAGCAACAGGATTTCCTAATGGATCTTGTAGGATTGCCGTAACATCATATACTCCTGGTTTATCCGACGGCCCTGTCGTTACTTTCACACTGCTCGGTGCTTGCTTATAATCATTATTCGGATTAAGTGTTTCAATAGGTACATAGTCATTGACAAAATACCAACTATTGATATCATGCGTTTCAGCATTTGGACTTCCTGTTGATGCGGTAAAACCAGCATGATAGGGTTGTCCATTAAATATCGTACCAAGATCGATGTTACCTACATCTAACACTTTTTTCGCGCTTGCTCGATCTGGAGAAGTACCTAGCAGAACTTGTATATTTTGACTTAAACCATCGTAGTCAATCCATGTATAATACTGGGTTCCATTTGATAAAGCATAGTTGGTACCATTATTTGTATTATATTGATTTAAATCGGTATACCAACCAGGTTGATTTACCGGATTCCCATTTTTCGCAAGTCCAATATAGTTTGCAGAAGGATCTCTATAATCCGTATTTAAAAACGTATCATATTTAACCGTAAAACTAGGTTTAATACCATAAAAGTTTAGGCTACCTCCATTTGTATGCGAACTAGATGTCCCCCCTTGAATCGTGAAGGTTAAACCGTCACTTGCGCCTGAGGGACTTGGATTACTCATTTTAAATGAGAAGGCTGTGCTGAATGAATAATTGTTTTTAGAACAAATTTCATTTTTGGTAAAAGCTGCCCCACATTTCAATGTAGATGCCGGTGTCAATCGTAAAAAGTTTGCCCCTCCAGGAACTTCAGCGGCATCATTCAAAGTAAACAATTGACTTACAGCATCATTAGAGAAATTGTCGAACTTATACGTTAGCATTTTATTTTTCGCTTGTGCTTGTGTTACAGCAGTATTTGTAGATGATGCTGTCTCAGCATGAACTGTCTGTAAAACTGTACTAGGTGCTACCCCACTAAAAACTAATAAAAAAGCTAACAATGATACGATGATCTGTCTGAAGCGCTTACCATACTTTTTAAAACCAAAATACTTTTGCAATATCTTCTCCCCTCCTTGATGTATATGCAAATAAGTTCACTTCCCTTTTGATCGAAACTCTACTGTTTCTATATTGGGAGAATTCAGCAATTAATATCTAAAAACATTCAAATTTATGGAATGAATTAGTATAATGAAGCTATATTTTGATAAAAATTGTAATTTTCAAACGTTTTCACGTATTATTTGAAAATTAACATGTATGTATCAGAACAAATAGCTACTTCCCATTCATCAAAAAGCCTGAATCCCCTTTCCTAGATATTCAGATAGACATTAATTACTAAAAACATAATATAAGATTGTCGAAAAAAAGTATGGTAAAATCTTTCCTTTGGTAGCACTATTTTGCACTTTTTTTGATATTTATAGTATTTTATTCAGAAAAATGGTATTTTACTTGGTATATTTTTTATTTTTATTACTATATTCATTTAAAAGGAGAATACAATGAAAGGTTTAGTTGATACACAATATATATGTAATCTCATTCATAAAACATTTTTTGTACCCGTTTATTTTTTATCTGAGGAAGGAGAAATTTTAGAGTATGCTACTTGCTATGATATAAGTAGCCCTTTTTATGCATCTAAAGAAGAGCATTTTCAGAAACTATGCCAAGAAATTGATCTATTTAATTTTCCGCTTTTTAGAGGGAATAATTATCTTGAAAACTTTATCTTCATACGGATTAAAAATCAGGAAGGGATTAGGGGAACAATTGTTATTGGGCCAACTACCTATCCAAAAGTAACAGATGAAATAGCAACCAAATTAATGAAAACGTTTCAAATGGGTAACAAAATACAGGAGGGATTATCCTACTATCAATCCCTACCAGAAGTAAAGAAAATCAAGTTACTTCAGATAGGGATTTTCTTACATTATATGATTTTTCAAGAAAAATTAGATCTCGATACTGTTTGGAAAAAAAATAAATTGTTAGAAGAGACACCTTATAAAATGGTGAATCCAGATTTATATATTTCCAAACGTCGAAAAGATAATCCTGATAATTATAATATTGCTTTAGAACAGAAGTTTTTTTCACAAATAAAAGAAGGGAATAAAGAAAGCGTAATCAAATATGCGTATTCTTTTCCTCAAGAAGAGGCAGGAATTACATCTCAAGGAAACCAATTAAGAAATCAAAAGAATAACGGAATTATGGCCATTACCTTAGCTACAAGATATGCGATTGAGGGGCATTTACCAACAGATATTGCATTTGCACTGAATGATTTATATATACAAACTATTGAACAACTAGATAATATGTATTCTGTTAATCGTTTAATAGAAGATGCCTTATGTACGTTTGCTGACCGTGTAAAGGAATACAAAACAAAAAAGTATTCAAATACGATTACGACATGTTTGAATCATATTAATAGAAATATCTATCAAAAGATTTCTCTTAGTGAACTTGCTGAACTGTTACAGGTCAACCCGACTTATTTATCTGGTTTATTTAAAAAAGAAGTAGGAATCACTTTGGGTCAATACATTCAAAGGGAGAAAATAGAAGAAGCAAAAAAATTACTAACCTTAACTTCCTATTCCTTAACAGATATTTATCTGTGGCTCAAATTTAGCGATCAAAGTTATTTCATCCGGATTTTCAAAAAAATAACGGCGATGACACCAAAACAGTATCGTGAAAAATACAAATTAATTTGATAGTTGTATCTAAATATTTATCTTTTTTATTATATTTTTCTGATAAGTTGATTATTGTAAGAGTGCTTATAAAAGTGCTTATAAAAGTGCTCTTTTGATTCCATAGGTTCCCCTTTTAAAAAGTTACTTGCTTAATCCTAAATGAAATTATTTAATTTATTTATTAATATATAACAACAAATAATTGGCACTTTAATTTCCAGAGTATAAATAAAGTGTGAGCCTCTGATTATTCATAATATTAACTAATCTAGTTCAACAGTTTCTAAAAAACTTTTAGTTCGAAAAACCATACCTCGAAGCATATATATCGTTTGTCTTTCGATTTCTAAAATCTCTTTTTGCATAGTTAATTCATTATTACTGATAAAATGTATTAATTCACAAATAAACACTAACCACTCTTCTCTCAAAATGCAATCTATACAGGTTTGTAAACTAGCTATTTGCATTTCGGAAAGTGAATATTCTGTTTTTTCATACCCTATTTCTCTTTGGTCTCTCCATTTATCTTGAATTGGCCAACTAGCTGTGATTTGTTGCATCATAAACTGAATATCTTCCTTACAAGGTGTTCCTATACCTTGATAAAGTTTTAAAAAACTGATTAATATTTCTCTGTCCATTTTTAATTCCCCATTCTAGAATTTTTCTGTATATTACTTATGTTTACTATTAAATTTATTTACCAATTTATCGTGATTATATATAATATATCATCTTTTTTTCAATCACTTAAAGAAAATATCACTAATTTTTCTTCATAAAATAATAAAAAATATTCATAACTTTCATATCCCTAATTGCTTTTCTAAACTACTTAGTAAAAAATCCACAAGAATTTTTCACCTCTTCGTCCTAAATACCTTAAAGTATTTAAAAAGAGTATACGAAAAACAAAACTTTTTCATATACTCCTAGAATTAGTAAACCTAGATTATTTAACGTTAATATTTCCATTTAATTATGTAGAAATTACATAATTAAATGGAAATATTAAATTTATAAATCCACTCCGAATCCAATATATAATTTACAAATATAACACCATATTTTTTTTCATTTCATAAGTTTTTCTGAATTTTTTTATTTGAATGTTTTCGTGACCAAGAGCTTCTATAAAATGATATAGATCCGAATTTCCTTGTTCATGTAGCTTATATATTAAAAATATCACAAACACCCTCCAATCATTATCTGCCACGTTCTTACCAGAGTGAAGTGCGAGCGACACTCCTTTCATATATAGGTCTTCGATTACTATAACATCAAAATTCCTAACTAATTCTTTAGATTTATAATGAAGAAAATTCCTACGTTAATTTGCAACCTTTTCATACAACTTAGCGATTAAATGCTTTATTTATTCCAATACACTGAGCCTTTCACACGCTAGGAATAAGAGACTTCTTTTGGATAACATGTTAACTATCTACTAACCTAATGACTATTCTATTCTTTCCTATTAAATATGCAAAATGTTAATAATTTTCACGATATTAAACGACATTCAGGTCCTAAATTTCGACTGTTTAATAATTCTAAACGCAATTACTTATTTTAAAATTCACCTAAAAATTAAATTAAAATTATTATCAAAAAAGTACAAGACTTATAAAGATGTTACTATAAACAAATAAATTACTATAGTAGACTAAATATGTAATCAAATTACAACTATCAAATATTTTTTAAGCTTCTCCACCAAAGTTACACTTGATAGTGCTAAGTTTACAATAATATTTGTAAGAACAACTACTTTAACTACAAAGTCCCTTAACAACTTGTTGCCTTATAAAAATCAAATTACATATGACATCTTTTGTATAAAGGAAGTTACTCTTTACTGGATAGCAACATAAGAAAATCTAGCAAATAAAGATTTTAAAAGGATAAAAATTAGTTAATTGTTAAGAATGCTATACACTAAATGTGTTATCTAGAAATATGCTATTTTTCAATTTAATTTAATGAAGTTGATTTAATCTCTTTAGGATTGTGTATAGAAAAAGAGAAAATTGATTTTCTAAACGCCTAGATTAATATCCTTAAAACTATTAAAAATATAACTATTTAACGCATTCTGTATTATTTATATTTATAATTTTTTGTGATTAAATGTCATTATTTCTCCTTATTAAGCTATACTTTGTATGTTCTAACAAAGATGCTCCTTTTACCCATAAAAATATTTCAAGTTTAGAAGGTGATATTATGCATACCGATACTGATATAAAATATCTTTCTTATTTAATACATCAATTATTTTCAGTTCCCGTTCGTTTTATATCCGAGGATTTTAAAATTTCATTTGAATATTGTTCTATTGAAATACATAATCCATTTTATCCGTCTAAAGAAGCCTACTTAAGTGAACTTTATCAGCAAAATGATCCAGATAAATTCCCTATTATTCGTACTAGTCCTTTTCGAGAGCAATTTATCTTAATTCATATAATAGATCATATATATGGAAAAGGAACTCTCATTATTGGTCCTACTACACATACAAGTTTATCTAGGGATGTAATAATTAAATTAACAAAAGAATTTCATCCAAGCATTACAATAGAAGATAGGATAGCGTTTTTTCAGTCTATACCAATAATAAATAAACTCACTTTGGTTGATATAGGAATTTTATTTTATTACTTAATGTTTAAACAAAAATTAGACATAGGACATGTATGGGAACATAATAAATTATTAAATGAAACGGATAATCCGTCTCCTAATCTTGATTTGTATATTTCATCAAGAAGACAAAATAATTTACACCTGTACGATATAACATTAGAAAAACAATTTTTCACAGCAATTAAAGAAGGAAGTAAAGAAAAAGTACTAGAACATATATATGCTTCTTCTTTTGATAAGACTATTACTCTTTCAAAAGTAAGTAAGCTAAGAGACCAAAAAAATCATGGCATTGTTCTGATGACTTTAGCTGCCCAATATGCAATTGAAGGAAATCTTCCATCAGAGATTGCTTTTTCACTAAGTACTTTATATATACAAATTCTTGATCAATTAGATAGTATAGAATCCGTAAATCGATTAATAGAAGAGGCTTTATGTAAATTTGCCGATCGAGTAAAAGAATATAATAATCATAAGTATTCCAAAACTATAGTTACCTGCTTAGATTATATTTCTAAAAATATTTACAATAAAATCAACTTAAGTATTGTTGCAAAAAGTATACAATTAAATGCCAGTTACCTATCTAATTTATTCAAAAAAGAGGTGGGTGTTTCCTTAAGTGAATATATACAAAAAGAACGTGTAGAAGAAGCAAAGAAATTATTGACTTTAACCACATACTCTTTAGTAGATATTTGTACATGGTTAAATTTTAATGATCAGAGCTACTTTACAAAAGTATTTAAAAAGTTTACAAGTATGACACCGAAACAATATCGTGAAGAATATACAGTATTATAGTGAAAACTGTAGGGGCTCTTTTCTTAGTTAATTATAGCGTCATAACTAAGAAAAGAGTTTTTTGTTATAAATGATGCTTCTCTACTTTCTGCTAATTTACTAAAAAGAGACAAATAAATTAGCTGATATTTAAATAAAAAAGTGCTCCATTATTGGAGCACTCAAAATGATATAAATAATGAATTAAAACAAATAACAGACAGTTAAAAGTATACAAATAAAATTTTTAAAAATCTAGATTTGCATAATATTGCACTTTAACAATATGAGAACCTTTTATCTAGTCTACTTTCATTCATTTAAATAATAGTTTCGAATTTTATTTAAATGCGTTTATTTTCCCTTGTAGTTCAACTATAGAAAAAATTATCCTCCAAACTCCTTTGTACTTCCTGAAAATAAATTCTCATAAATTTATATGTATATTCACTTGACAATACGGATATTAGAGGTAATTATTTACTTATAATAAAAATTATTACAGGGGGATTGTTATGGTCACATCCATTGATTTAAAATACGTCTGCCATCTTATACATCAATCATTTTCGATACCAATTCATTTTTTAAATACAAATAATCATATTTTATTTGAATATAATGATTATAAAGAATGCAACCCGCTTTACTCTTGCAAAGAGGATTATCTAGATATATCCTATGAGAAAAATACACTAGATAATTTTCCTATTCTCAAGACCAATCGTTGTCTAGAAAATTTTATTTTCTTTCGTATAAATAATCAAGAATTTATAAAAGGAACTTTAATTATAGGCCCTTCTATAGAAAAAAAAATATCTCAAGATATGGTTATGCAGCTTGTTCACATATTTAATTCCAATATTACAATAAGAGATATCACTACTTACTTTGATTCTGTACCTGTATATAATAAACTTCTTTTCATTCATATAGGTCTTTTGCTTCATTACATAATTTTTAATGAAAAATTAGATATGCATACCTTTTGGGAAAAAAATAAAATACTAAATGAATCATCTTATCCACTTTTAGACCCTGACATATATATTTCAACAAAAAGGCAAAATCATTCTAATGACTACAATATAGCATTAGAAGAACAGTTTTTCTCAGCTATTACAGAAGGAAATAAAGAAAAGCTTATAAAATACGCCTACTCCTTTCCACAAGAAAATGCGGGTATATCATCCAAAACAAGTCAACTTAGAAACCAGAAAAATAATGGAATTATTGCTATTACGCTGGCTACTCGATATGCAATAAAGGGGAATCTCCCTTCTGAAATTGCCTTTTCACTTAGTGATCTTTATATACAAAAGATTGAACAAATAGATAACGTATATGCTGTAAACCGACTAATTGAGGAGGCTTTATGTACATTTGCAGATTCTGTGAAAGAATATAATGAAAAACAGTATTCTAAGAAGATAAATATGTGTTTAGATTATATTGCTAAAAATATTTATAATGATATCACTGTTAATGCTCTTGCAAATTATATACAAACAAATCCGAGTTACCTATCAGATATCTTTAAAAAAGAAGTTGGAATTCCATTAAAACAGTATATCCAAAGAGAGCGGATAGAAGAGGCAAAAAGAATATTAACCCTGACCCAATATCCTGTCTCTACAATTTGTCATATGTTAAATTTCCATGATCAAAGTTATTTTATAAAAGTTTTCAAAAGATTTACAAGTACGACACCGAAACAATACCGTGAAAAACATACTGTACTTTGATGAGCTTCCCTCACTTCACAGCCTTGTGTTCTGTTTGAAGGGGGAGTTTCCTGTGAAAATGGATATAATACGTTTATATTACAATTTCCCTCCCAGGAAACTGAGAGGGTTAATTTTACATTAATAAATTTATTAAAATCCGTTTACTCTCTCCTATCACTCCATATTAAAGTTAAAAATCCTCTTCAACTAGCTGTTTTCATTTTTTTTTGCCTAACCTTATGTTACTGTTATGGAGCTTCTTTTATTGTTTTCTCCTTCTTTCTTTTCATTAAGATTAAGATGAGACCAATAAGCAGGATACCGATTGCCGTAATAATCTCCCAATTTTCTACAATAGGAGATTCTGAATGATTTTCACTTGGTTTCCCTTTTCCTGTTACTTCATATGGGACACGATGCCCTCTTACTAATAATCGATGCGTGTTTACCCCATACGGTGTACAAGTCAGCAATGTAGCATAATCCTGATTGTTTACAACCAGTAAATCCTCTGTTTCACTTGGTAATACCACTTTAATTTGATCTACTTGATACGCGAGAATCTTATCTAAAGAATGAATATAAAATATATCAAACTCCTTCATTTTATCTAAATCTGTAAATAATACTGCCGAAGGTAGGCCTCGATGTCCTGTTAATACTGTATGTGTTCCTTTTCCCCCTACAGGTAATGAGGATTTATCTAAATGCCCTACCCCACGACTTAATACTTCCTCAGAAGTTCCTTGATAGATAGGTAGTTTTACCTTAATTTTAGGAATTTCCACATATCCCATCACATCTCCTATGTTAAGTGCATCCGCATAGGATTTCCCGCCAGTCTTTTCTTTTTCTGCAAATGGATCTGCAAAGGTTTGAGCAGAATTTTGTACGTTCTTATTATACTCCTTTGCCTCCTTTTCTCTGCGTTCCAGCTCCCCCTTTTGAAGAGCTTTTACTTTGGCATCATAAGAACTAACCTGTGAGTAATGTGTTTGAGTTGCGAACCAGTTGCTTATTGTTGGATATAAGAAAATTCCTAGTCCTAATACAAAAATACATCCAAAGATAATATTTCGCTTCATAGTAACTCCTTCATCTATTAAAATATGAAAAAGAGGAAAGCATTTGCTTCTCCCCTTTTTACATCAGACATTATAATTTGTTAAAGACTTATTGATTTACAGTCTTTCTTCTCATAAAGATAAACACTGCTGCAGCCATTAATACAAGACCTACCACAGTAAAGAGAATTGTTCCCATACCACCTGTAGATGGTAAATTCCAACCACTCTTATTATTCTCTACAGTTAATTTGATTGTTTGATGATCTGCATCAATTTTGACATCAATCGGATCCTTTAATAATTGGTAAGACCCTGTTGTACCATCTTCTTTTGTATAAATAGGTGCTTTTGTCTCAACAACTTGATACTCTCCATAAGGAATGTTATTCCAGTGAATCACACCATTTGCATCTGATACACCTTTCACTTCTTTACCTTCTACTACAACTACTTTACCGCTTTTGTCACGTAATTCAAATTCCGCGCCTTGTAATGTCTTTGTATGATCTTCACCATCAACTTTTGTTAAAGCAATGTTACCTATTGTTGGAACTACAATAACTGGTTTTGTTTCTTTTTCTTTCGTTACATCATGGTTATTTGTAAAATCAATTTTTGCTGTATTTGGGATTTCTGTTCCAGCTGGGACCCCTTCTTTAATTTGTGATGTAATTTGTAAATGTAATTGTTTTTTACCATCTAATTTTGAGAAATCTTTTACTGTAGCTGTTACTTTTTGCCCATCTACAATTACTTCTACTATACTTGCATCTACTTCTACACCATCAATTTTCACAACTGGTTTACCTTGAATCACCAATCGGTTATCTAATGTGTCTGTTACAACATATTTTTTATACTCTTTAATATCCTCTGGAATTAATGTTTTAATATCATATGTGTAATCTTTTTTTGGATTAATCGGTAACGTTTCTAAATCGCCATTGATTTTTTTATCAATTTCTGGTTCTTCATAGTTCTTCACTTTAACCTCTACAACAACCCCAGATTTAATTGCTCCATCAGGGCTAATCGTACCTGATTCTTTAATGAAAAATTCATATTTTGTTGGATCTAAAACATATCCAGTTGGTGCTTTTGTTTCTTGAAAGTAGTACTTACCATATGCTAATCCTTGTACACGAATTTTACCATCCGCACCCGTTACTAGATTTTTTTGAATTTCTGTACCATCTTCTTTAAATAATGAGAATTCCGCCCCTGCTAGTGTTTTATCCTTTGCACCTGTTTTTGTTAATTCTACAGCACCGCGCTTAATTTCATTTTTTGGATAAATATGAACATCATAGTTTAATACATCACCATTTGCACTTGTCATTGGAATATCCACTGTATACGTATTTGGATTTAAGTTGACATGTGGTGGCCCTGCAATTTCCTTTACTTCATAACGACCTAACGGTAAATCTTTGAATACTGCTTCACCCTTTTCGTTTGTTGTTAACTGAATTGGTTTTGCATTATTTACAGGTTTTACATTTTCTTTTACAATCTTTCCGTCACTTGTAATTTTCTCAAAGGCAGCAATTTGTTTAATCTCAAATGTTACGCCCGCTAATGGCTTTGCATCCGCAGGTACTTCCTGATCTGTCGAACCATTACTATTTAAACCTACATCTGGGGCTTTTTCTTGTTCATACTTATGAATTGTTAAAGAACCCTTATCTTTTGATGCTGCATGTACTAAAAAATTTGGTAATGTAGAAAACATTAATACAAATGCTAATAATATACTTAATAGTTTTTTCATAGCTTTTTCTCCTTTGTAAATTTATTAATAACTCTTTCTTTTACGGAAAAATACAATAGTTGCAATTATCATTAGTGTTACGCCAATTACATAAAAGATTGTTGTCCCAATTCCGCCAGTCTCAGGTATATTCCAATCACTTTTTTCATTTGCTACTTGTATCTTTTGGATTGGAGTTTTGGATGTTATTTCTACTTCAATTGGATCTCTTAGTAACATATATCCATTCGGCGCTTTTATCTCTTTAATTTTGTAGGTTCCAAATAATAATGGTCCAGAAACTGCTTTTCCATTTTTGTCAGTTGTTAAAATCCCAACTTCTTTACCATCTTTATCTAAAATTTGAAACACTGCATTTTCCAATTTTACATCTGAATTTTTCGCATCAACTTTTTCAAGCTCAATCTTCCCAATTGGTGGTACAACTTTTGCTTCATTAGAAGTTGTTGGAGTATTATCAAACAATAACTTTGCTTTGTTTGGAATTCCACCTTTTGCTACATACTTTGTAATTTCTTCAATAGATGCTGTATCTGTAATTTTCGATTTGATATACATTGTATATGTTTGTCCCGCTAAATACGCATAACTGTCATCTTTCTTTGGAAGCTCAATCACTATCTGCTTAGTTTTTTCATCAATTTTAGGTGTAACTTCAATCGCCTTTCCTTGTGCATCGACCAGTTTCACTTCTAAAATATCAAGAATGTCTTCTAAATCATCTTGTAATACAACTTTCTTTAGGTTCGCTGTATCATTTCCAAACTTGTAGTCTACATTCCAAGTAAACTCTTCATCTTTTCCTTGTAAAACTGCCTTTTCTACTTCTTTTTCATCTTGATCGGAAACCGTTTTGTTTACCTTTGGTTTTTCTGTTGGTGGTACGACTTTAGCTTCATTAGAGGCCGTGGGATTATTATCAAGGAATAACTCTGCCTTGTTTGGTATCCCACCATTGGCGATATACTTTGCAATTTCTTCATTTGATGCCGCATCCGTAATTTTTGATTTGATGTACATTGTATAGGTTTCTCCCGCTAAATACGCATAACTATCATCTTTCTTTGGAAGTTCAATCATTACACGTTTAGTTTTCTCATCAATTTTAGGTGTAACTTCGATTGTCTTTCCTTGTGCATTGACCAGTTTCACTTCTAAAATATCGAGAATGTCTTCTAAATCATCTTGTAATACAACCTTTTCTAGTTTCGCTGTATCATTTCCAAACTTGTAATCTACATTCCAGGTAAACTCTTCATTTTTTCCTTGTAAAACTGCTTTTTCTACTTCTTTTTCATCTTGATCAGAAACCGTTTTGTTTACCTTTGGTTTTTCTGTTGGTGGTTTTACATATACTTCATTTGAAACCTTCGGTTTGTGATCTAACAAAAGTTCTGCTTTATTTGGAATTCCATCCTTAGCAATGTATTTTGCGATTTCTCCATCTGACGCACTTTCTGCAATTTTTGAAGTAATATGCATTGTATAGGTTTCATCTGTTAAATAGGAGTAACTTCCATCCTTTTTGGGAAGTTCTATTATCACCTTTTTAGAAGTTTGATCAATCTTCGGTTCAACTTTTATTGTTTCCCCCTTTTTATTAACAACTTTTACATCAACAATATCTAAAATATCTTCTAAATCATCTTGTAATATAATGGAGTCATAACTACTTGGGCTATTCCCAAATTCATATTTTACATTCCAAGTAAATTTTTCTTTTCTATCTAATAGAGTAGCTTTCTCCACATTAGTTTCATCACTATCTGAAACTGTTTTTTGAACTTTTGGTTCTTCAATTGGTGGAGTTACTGTAACTTTGTTAGATTCTAACGGTTTGTCATCTAACACCATCTGCGCTGTGTTTGGAATACCACCTTTTGAAATAAACTGTTTTAATACTTCGATGTTTGTTCCTGATTTAATCTTTGCTGTAATAGTTAATTTATATTGTTGTCCTGCCAAATAATCATAGGATCCATCTTTTTGTGGGATTTTGTAAACAATACTAGATTTTTCTTTATCTATCACAGGTTTTACTGCAACTTCATCGCCATTTTTATTTACTAATTTTGTATCCAGAATATCTAAAATATCTTCTAAATCATCCTGTAAAACAATTTCGTGATTTTTGGCGACATCGTATCCAAAATTGAAATTCACATCATATGTAAATTTTTCATCCAATGCCTTTAACGATGCTGCCTCCACTAATTTTTCATCAGAATCTGAAACTTTTTTCGTTATATCTGTTGAACAGTTAGATGCATTGGGATTACCTTGAGCCTTTACAACAGGAATTTCAAACTTCTCATCATATGAGATAAAATAACCGCCAGCAACATTAAACTCATTTAACTGAGGCGTTGTTTCTTTCACCTTATAAGTAATTGTGTAATTCCCTTCTGGCTGTCCCTCTAAGTCCCAAGTAACTTGATTATTATTGATCACAGGTTTTGTAGTCATACCATTTGGACCAGATACTTTTACATCATCTACTTGCAGATTTTTATAAATATCTAAAATCATTTTATCTTTTTCTTTTTTTGTAACTTGAGTTACTGTTTCAATTAACTTTTTAGAGAACTCTTCAATATTATTTGATAACACAAACCATTCTGGTTTCGTTGCCATACTTTCAAGTATATTTCTTGAGTAGGGACCAACCTCACGGTCATATTTATCATAATACTGATCTGCTGCTGCTAAAGTTTCTTTATTTTCCCAAAAAGCAGTGACTAATTTATATCCTTTGTTTTTTATACTTAGGCCTTTTTCCTTAACCTCTCCTAAAGCTCCCTTGTAATCTTGCGCATACTCAGAAGACCAAGCTCGTCCTGACCAATCACTTACTTGATTTGACAGCTTATGAATATATCCATCTGTTTGAACATTTGCAACCCCATCTGTGACAAGTAAGAAGATTGTTTCACGATTTGGATCATCTGCTCCTTTTTGTTTTTCATATTGCTCCAAAGCAAATTGTAAACCACTGGCAGTTGGGGTACCGCTATTAGGGGTAATTCTATCAATGCCTTGCTTTGCAGTCCCTAAATTATGGGTTAATCCAGATTGTAAAATTGTTTTAATTCCTGGCCCACTATTGTTTAATAACTGACCGTATATCCCTTTAAACCCCTTATAATCTTGATAACTTGTCACCATAACACGGTCATTTTGTGGATCCAGTTGATCCACAATTTTTTTCAATGCGCTTTTTACACTTCCAATGGAATCTTTAAAACTACCACTAGCATCTTGCACAATAACAAAATCTACTTTCTTTTTATTAAGTGGCCACTGGAAATTTATTTGTCCTTCATGTTCTCTCAAACATATACTAGCTGTATCTTTTGTTTGTAATTTATGTTCTATGTTTTTGACAGGTGATGCAGCCAAAGCGATTAATCCTGGTGAAAATAACTGTAAAAATAAGAGAATTGTTAAAAATATTGATATATTTTTTTTCATCACTTTTCCTCCTTTGCCCTCCTTTTCATTGGAATACGTTCTGTATAGAAATGTTCTGTAAGTAACAAAGAAAAATTGAAATATCTCCTTTCTCCCAAGTGCTAAATTTAGACAAATGTTACTTACTTCATAAAATATTAAGAATTTAACTAGATAATTTATGGTAAATTTTATGGATTTATGGTATTAAAAAAATTTTTAAGTCGGTAAATGTAATATTTTATATAAATAGGAGTTTTTATAAGATTTAAAGGGATTTCATGTAATAAGATGGAGTATTGGGGTACAAACCAGTTATGAAGGAACTATAATGAGGATTGTATTAACATGAAAAATTTTATCATTTTAGCCAAGAAGACTCCTTCCTCAAGGAACGCGAAGTGAGTAGGTGGGAGATGAATTGGCTTCGAACAAGGGATGGCAGAAAGCCATCTTAATTGTTCGACATACATAAAGTGTTACTTCACTATCCACCGAATATACGTTTGGTATATAATAGTCATATACCGAAATGGAGGTGAATCAAATGATAATGAATAAAGCCTATAAGTTTCGTATCTATCCAAATCAAGCACAAACAATTCTAATTAACAAAACAATAGGTTGTTCTCGCTTTGTATTCAATCATTTCCTATCCCTATGGGATCACGCATACAAAGAGACTGGAAAAGGTTTAACATATGGTACATGCTCTGCCAAACTTCCTGCCATGAAGAAAGAGTTTGTTTGGCTCAAAGAAGTGGATAGTATTGCGATTCAGTCGTCTGTTCGCAACCTTGCGGATGCATATACACGATTTTTCAAAAAACAAAATAGTGCCCCACGTTTCAAATCCAAAAAGAATAACGTACAATCTTATACCACAAAACAAACAAATGAAAATATTGCCGTTGTAGGGAACAAAATAAAGTTGCCGAAACTAGGCCTTGTTCGATTTGCCAAAAGTCGCGAAGTAGAGGGACGTATTGTAAATGCGACTGTTAGACGAAACCCTTCTGGCAGATATTTTGTGTCACTATTAGTTGAAACAGAAGTACAAGAACTTCCGAAAACACATTCTTACATTGGAATAGATGTAGGACTAAAAAATTTCGCTATTTTGTCAGATGGAAAACCCTATAAAAATCCGAAGTTTTTCCGATCATTGGAAGATAAGTTGGCGAAAGCACAGCGTGTTCTTTCTAGAAGAATGAAAGGATCTTCTCGCTGGAATAAACAACGAGTCAAGGTAGCTAGAATTCATGAATACATATCAAATGCTAGAAAAGATTACTTGGATAAAATCTCAACTGACATCATCAAAAACCACGATGTGATCGGTATAGAGGATTTGCAAGTATCGAATATGTTAAAGAATCATAAGTTAGCAAAAGCAATTAGTGAGGTATCTTGGTCGCAATTTCGATCTATGTTAGAATACAAAGCAAAATGGTATGGCAAACAAGTCATTGTCGTATCGAAAACATTTGCTTCCAGCCAATTATGTTCGTGTTGTGGATATCAAAATAAAGACGTTAAAAATCTAAACCTACGTGAATGGGACTGTCCTTCTTGTCGTACACACCACGATAGGGATATTAACGCAAGTATCAATCTAAAGAATGAAGCGATAAGGCTTCTAACCGCAAGGACTGCGGGGTTAGCCTAATCAACTAGAGTTCGATAGAACTCTTTACTTAGGAATCCCTCACTTCTAAACGAAGTGAAAGTGGGGGTAGTTCAATTTCACTTCATATACTGTTTTTTAAATTAAACAGTATGATATGTCCATTTTCACAAAAATATTTTAGTAAATTCATATTAATGTACAAAAAACAGCAGCCCTTAATTGAAATACACCTCCAATTGTTAGACATGTTCTAACAATTGGAGGTGCATTTTTTATGACTAAATTTTCTTCAAAAGAAAAAATCTAAGTAGTGAAACGATATGTAGATGGTTCACAAAGTAGAAAATCAATTGCTATATCTACAGGAAATACTCCTGGCGTACTTCGTGAATGGATTAGACAATTCAAGAGGATTGGATACCCTACCTACAATCAAAGAAAAAGTGGCATCCAAATATGAATGATAAACAAATAAAACCAGTATTAGAAGGTTCAATCGAAACCTTGCAAGCGGAAAATGTCCGTTTACCTATAGAAAATACCTATTAAAAAAGTTCAATGCCTTAGTTTAAAACAAAGAAAAATTACCAAACTAGACAAACGCAAGTAATCTATGAGTTAAGGAATGAATTTTCTGTCAAGGAGTTCCTTCACCTTGCACATATTCCACGTAGTACGTACTATTATTGGATGAAATAGTTCAATCATCCTGATCCAAATGCGAGGTAAAAGAATTGATTCAGGCTCTTGATGATGAACACGCTTACGGGACTGACGGATGGTCTTCTTCTTTTTGTTTTTAAAAGTAATAGGTAGTGAAGTAACGGTTTATGTATGTCAATTGGTATAGGCCAACATGTTTACTATCATTTACTTGTACAGATTGCTATTCGAAAACTGAAGATATGAGGTTGCCAAAACCAAGCTAAAGTAGGTAGTGTGTTAAGTCGTTTAATAGAATTGTCCCCTTGGCTTAACAAATGATTTTTTGTAAATAATATGTTTGTTAAAAACTTAATTAAGGGGGGCTTTTATGCCACAGGATCGAAAAGCAGAAGTTCAAAACGATACATACGAAAGAAAAGTTATTATGCCAGATAATTCACAATCTCTACCACTTCACATGCAAAAAGAGCTACCTCACGAATTTTCTGTAAATCCTCTGTTTGCCCGCGAAGGAGAATCCGTCGTTCCACGCTTTCATATGTCTGATGAAGGCATGTTACCAGAAACAGCGTATCAAATCGTCCATGATGAAATTGCTCTTGATGGCAACGCCCGCCTGAATCTTGCAACATTTGTTAGTACATGGATGGAGCCTGCCGCAGAGCAATTATATGCAAAATCATTCGACAAGAACATGATTGATAAGGACGAATATCCACAGACAGCTGAAATTGAGGAGCAGTGTGTCCGTATCTTAGCCAACCTCTGGCATTCGCCAAGCCCCCTTACGACTATGGGCGTTTCAACAACTGGATCGTCAGAAGCATGTATGCTCGGTGGGCTTGCTTTAAAGCGATGCTGGCAAAATGCACGTAAAAGCGAAGGGAAGTCGGTGGATCGTCCCAATATTGTGTTTAGTTCTGCTGTTCAGGTCGTTTGGGAAAAATTCGCGAATTATTGGGAGGTTGAACCACGCTATGTGAAGATTAGCCCTGAACATCCTCAATTGGATCCTCAGGGGGTCCTCGCAGCCGTGGATGAAAATACGATTGGTGTAGTACCAATTCTCGGTGAAACTTATACCGGTCTTTACGAACCGGTTGCCGCAATTGCGAAAGCGTTGGATGATTTACAGGCGAAGACTGGTCTTGACATTCCCATGCATGTGGATGCAGCTTCGGGAGGATTTATAGCACCATTTCTCCAACCAGATTTAGTCTGGGATTTTCAATTACCAAGGGTGAAGTCCATCAATGTATCCGGACATAAATATGGATTAGTCTATCCTGGATTGGGTTGGATAATTTGGCGGGAAGCTGAAGATCTCCCTGAGGATCTAATCTTTCGCGTTTCCTATTTGGGCGGGAATATGCCGACCTTTGCCCTGAATTTCTCTCGTCCCGGTGCACAAGTGCTCCTGCAATATTACAATTACTTGCGTTTAGGGAAAAGTGGGTACTATGATGTCCAAAAGGCTTCTCAGAAAGTCGCTCTTTTTCTAAGCAAGGCCATTCAGAATTACTCCATAACGAAAATTATTTCCATGACGTTATATCTAGAGTAATTATGTTGATTATTTTTAACATCCCCTTAATTCTTAAACTGATGTATTGGGAGACCAATCCATATACATCAGTTTTTAAAAATTAAATACTTTATTTACCAAGTTAATATAAATTGCCTCCGCATAAGAGACAGTAGAATTTCTAAATCTTTATTTTAATATTAATCAATTAAAGCGTATTCCTTCGAATGCATTTATTACCAAGTCATGCACATAGGAATCATCCAACTTTTCACCGGTTACTAGCAACCGATAAAAAATTGGTCCGTAAATGAGATCGATACTTAAGTCAACATCGAGATTTTCTTTTAATTCGCCTCTTTTAATTCCCTTCTCCAGGAGTTGCTTTGCTTGCAGGCGACGTGGCTGGAAATATCGAGTACGATATTCCTCTGCCAGCTTTGAATCAAATTGTCCTTCCCCAACTAACTCAGTAATAATAGTCCCTTCCCGACTTATCAAAAATTTGGTTAAACTTGTAGCATGAATTAAAATATCATTCAATGCTGAACCTGTATCAGGTATAGGCAATCTAGCTGCGGCAGCAAAAAGAAAACCATCCATTACTACAGCAGCCTTATTAGGCCACCATTTATAAATCGTAGCTTTACTAACTTTAGCACGGTCTGCAATTTTATCGACTGTGACTGCTTTAAAGCCACTTTCCAGTAATAACTCATAAGATGCAGAAAGGATAGCTTTTTGGGTTTCGACATTACGTGGTCTACCTCTTTTACCTTGCACATTAATCATTCCTTTCAAAAACATAAACTATACGTTTAGTATACTTAATATGAACAAATAATAAAATAGCCCATTTACAAAACTGAACGTTTAGTATATATTTTAGTTAATTAATAAACTGAACGTTTAGTTTATTAATTATTAAGGAATCTTGTAATGGCCATGGCTTTATCTAAGTTCCAAAATACACCAAGGTAATTCTGAAATAAAATTATGGGGGGAAATTGTTATGTCTAATGTTAAAAATAAAGCAAGTGATAAGGAAATTTCATCGGGTTTAATCATTCTTCTAGCAACCGCATGTGGTATCATCGTGGCTAATCTTTATTATGCGCAGCCTTTAATTGGGTTAATTAGTAATGTAATTGGTCTTTCTAATAGTAGTGCCGGATTAATTGTAACGCTAACCCAGATTGGATATGTTGCTGGCTTACTATTTCTTGTACCATTGGGGGATATTGTTGAGAATAAAAAATTGATAATTATATTGTTATTACTAAGTGCAGTTGCTCTAACTGCCACAGTTTTTGTAAAGAGCGCAATCATGTTATTAGTAGCTTCATTCTTTATCGGACTGGGTTCGGTCGCAGCGCAAGTGCTGGTACCTTTTGTATCATACCTTTCATCGGAAGATGCACGAGGTCATGTAGTTGGTAATGTTATGAGTGGCCTGTTATTAGGTATTATGCTTGCGCGTCCGATATCTAGTCTAGTAGCTGATATCTGGGGATGGAATGCAATATTTGCTTTATCTGCTACTGTAATCATTGTCTTGGCGTTTGTATTATCGAAGGTACTCCCTACTAGGAAACCAACGGCAAAAACAAATTATACCGCTTTACTTAGTTCAATGTGGAAACTACTACGAACTACTCCAATTTTACGCCGTCGTGCCATTTATCATGCTTGTGTATTTGGGGCTTTCAGCTTATTCTGGACCACTGTTCCACTATTATTGTCTAGTCCTGCTTTTCATTTTTCCCAGACTGTCATAGCATTATATGCACTTGTCGGAATTACAGGTGCAATAGCCGCTCCAATAGGTGGTCGTCTGGCTGATCTTGGCTGGACACGACCCGCCACTGGGATAGCTCTCACTGTTGTTATTATTTCTTTATTACTTCCACTTATTATTCAAAGTAGTTCGCCCATAGGAATAGCTGTTTTAGTAATTGCTGCAATTCTGTTGGATATGGGAGTATCTGCAAACCTTGTGCTTAGCCAACGTTTAATTTTCTCGTTGAGTCCAGAAATTCGTAGTCGATTAAACGGGCTATTTATGGCTATTTTCTTTTTAGGAGGTGCTGTTGGATCCTTTATTGGAGGATGGGCATATGCCTTAGGAGGATGGAATCTAACATTATGGATAGGAATCGCTTTTCCGACCATAGCCTTGCTTTATTTTGCCACAGAAAAATAGTTCTATAATCAAATTTTAGCAGTCAGTATCCTGACTGCTAAAATTTGATTATCTGAGATTTAAAAATTATTCACGAATTGTATTGAGCTTTTAGTGCAGATTTCAAGTTTTTAAAGACTTCTAAATTCTAGTTAGAGAATTATGAAATAGAAGTGATGGGACAGGAAATCAAGAGCCAATTATCCAAAGTTGGATGCCGGTTGCAAATGTATACTTTTTGGATCATCATGTAACATAAAAAGCCTCTTTTTAGTCTATAAATATTTTATAACGTATATTTTTAACTATAAAAAAATTCACTTGACTTTCCTTTTTGACTACTTGTTAAATTCGGAAAGTAAAATGTTTTTAAAAGGATTAGAACGGCTAGTTTTATGGCCATTCAAATTGATAGCCAATGTGTGCTTGCCTCCAAGTGTACCTCCAGCAAAAGTAGAAAACCCTGGAGAGGCACCTGCGTGTCCCCATATCGAGACACCGTTTGGAAGTTTAGTTTCATAGATTCCAAGACCATATCCATCCATTACTTCTGTTCCTGTAGGAACTGTAGTAAGCATTTGTTTTAGTTGCTGTTCCTTCAGTAATTTGCCACTGAGTAAGTAAGAGAAGAATTTGTTTAAATCGTCAGCAGTAGAAATCATATCTCCATCCGAGCTACCTGGGTATGAATAAGTAACGTCTTTTAGCTCACTTTCTCCGTCATATCTTTCATATCCACGGGCATGATTGGTACCTGGAATAACAGTTGAATTACCAGGTAGGAATGTATTCGACAATTCGAGCGGTTCAACAATCCGATTTTCAACCTCTTCCGCATAGCTGTTTCCAGTTACTTTTTCAATAAGGATACCCAGTATTACGTATCCTGTGTTTGAATAAGACCAGCCCTTACCTGGAGCAAAGTCTGGTGGAAGAGAAATTCCCATCTTTACTAATTCTTCAGGCGTATACAATTTTTTTGTATCCATAATATCATAGTCTTTTGACTTTAAGTATTCAGCAATCCCACTTGTATGATTCAATATCTGCCGAATCGTAATCTGGTTAGCATCATATCCGTTTCCTTGAATAACGCCAGGCAACCATTTTTCGATGGAGTCATCTAGATTCAAGCGGTTCTCTCCAGCCAATTGAAGTAGAACTGTTGCAATGAATGTCTTCGTCGTACTGCCAATGCGAAAGCGAAAATCTGTTTTCATCGGCTTCTTGGTTCTCAGATCCGCTATCCCGGCGGCATAGCTCCAATTTTTACCACCCTTAGAAATTTGAGCGAGTATTCCAGGGTATCCAAGTTGGAGTGAATCCCGCATTGCTTTCTTAACGGAAGTACGATCGCTTTGATTACTTGTTTGTAACGAACTAGATACATTTTGCGTGGGTTCTGCTTTTACAATTGATGTTGGTGTTATGTATAACAGGGAACTTCCAGCTATTAAAAGTGATAGACTTGCACATGTAATTTTACTGCATGTTTTCATAAAGCATCCTCTCCTTTATTTAAATTGTAAAGTTAGTTGCTTGCTGTTTCGTATTAATCACACAGCTATCATCTCCAACAATGACAAAAAAGTCAGAATTAAATTCGTAATCATATTCATAATTATTATTTTTACAAAGGCTATTCTGTCTTAACAAACAGTAAATCCCTTTTCTTCCACATGTATGTTAACCCCAGAAATTACTTCTTTTCCTTGAAACACTCTTGTTACTGGTTTGTTTTTCATAAATAGGTCATACCTGTTTCCCCTTTCATGCCTCTTTATATTTTTATCATACAAAATGAAAATTTCTTTTTTCTTACTCATTTCTTACAAATTACTTACTTTCAAAATCGCTTTTACAATAGGATAGAAGAAGCATCTGTGCCGGAAAGTTCAGTAAATATATTAATCAAAAAAGAAACACAGAGATTTTTTACTTCTGTGTTTCTTTTTCCATCCTTTTAAATATTAAGAGTCCATTTATCCTTAACTGGATAAATTCTGGCTCTTTTCTAATGTAATTTTTCTTCTTGCAATACAACACAAATGACATTGTGCTGCATGAAATACTCCTAACGTTGTTAAAACCACTTGTTTTTAAGTCAAAATTCATTTAACTTAGGGCGGATACTCCATATCCATCAGCTTAAGAAAAATAAATGACCTCAAAACCTTAGCTTGATGGTTATGGGGTACCGCCACATCACTATCAAGCTAACTAGATAAATTACATAGAAGAAATACGAAATATTTTAAAGTGACCGCCACCAGGGAGTATAATTAATATCCGAAGAGATTTGAACTATTTCTACTTTCACTTCGTTTTACAAAAAAGAAGGACAAAGGTTAAAAATAGGTAAATCATAATAAAAACTACAGGTCTGTAATTGATTAAGAACCTGTAGTTTTTTATAATATTCAACCTATTTTATTTTCCAGCTTTTTTAGTTTCAATAATAAATTTTGAAACTAATTCTGATAATGCTTCTACTTTTTCTTTTATTTTGTTAGATTGACTCGATACTTCCTCAATTGATGCTGCTTGTGATTGGATTGACTGTACAGTTTGAGTGGTTTCTTTAGCTATTTGTGTTGCAGTTTCAGAAACACTTGATATAGAAGCATTAACTTCTTCTGTACCGGCAGACATTTCTTCTGTCGCTGCAGATACCTCTTGAATTTGGCTAGTGATTTTATTAACAGCCACCATAATAGATGAGAATGCTTGATCTGCTTGATAAGCAGCTTCTTTTCCTTCTGTAGCCTTTTGTTGGCCTTTTTGCATGACATCCACCGTATCTTTTGTATCTGTTTGAATCAATTGTATTAAATGATTAATTTCATTTGCCGATTCTTTTGATTTCTCTGCTAAATCCCTTACTTCGGCTGCAACTACTGCAAATCCTTTTCCATTTTCTCCGGCACGCGCTGCTTCAATCGCAGCGTTTAAGGCGAGAAGATTAGTTTGTTCAGCAATGTTAGTGATAGCGTCCAGAGCGCTATCAATTTGCTGTGTACGTGTAACAAGTCTATCAATTACTGTGGATGTTTCTTCAACAACTTCATGAACACTATTCATTTGAAGTATAGATTGCTTGATCACTTTACTACCAGAATTGACTTGTTCAGTTGTTGTAACAGCCAATTCTGTAACCGTTGCCGAAGACTCAGCTACTGTTTGAACTCCGGTCGCTATTTCTTCCATTGATAATGAACTTTCTTGAATACTAGTAACTTGTCCTTCTATTTTTTTATCGACCTCAGAGATAGTTTGGACAACCTCTCTTGATACATGAGATGCTCGTTTAGTATCTTGCAACATCCCATTGGTAGAAGAAATAACCTCTTGAGTTGTGATTTTCACTTCACCAATTAATTGTTGCAAGTTATCCAACATACTATTAAAAGACTTTACAATGCTTCCCAATTCATTATTTGATTTATAAGAAGTGCGTATTGTTAGATCACCTTTAGATACTTGTTCCATATCTCTTTGTAATAATACAATTGGTTGTCTAATTGCACTTTTAATGAAATAGCCAATAAAAATAACGATTGCAATTGCTACAATGGAGATACTAACAAACATCATTATTGTGCTTGTTGCACTGTCGGTATTATTTTTTTGTAGTTGCTCTGCATTATGATTATTATATAAGATAAGTTCACGAATCGCTTGAGTTGTTTTTTTAATATTAGGTTCAACCTCTTTCAGATAATAAGCATATGCTTCTTCATTGTTAGTTTGTCCTAAAGCTTCTACTTTCTTCATTTGAGTTCTTAATTCATTAAAACTTTCAAGAAATGTTTTATACAATTCTTTTTCATTATTAGCACTAACTCTAGTTTCAAACTGCTTTAATAAATGATCAGTATCTGTACGCAATGTATCACTTTCTGTCATAAGCTCTTTTATTCTTTTTTCATCTTTTGATACCATAATTTCATTTACATTCATATTAATATGATAAAAATTAGACTCTATAGTTCCTATCCACTGAATTGGTAATAAACTATCTTCATACATAGTAGAAGAAGCATACTCACCTTTTTTAAGGCCCCAAAATCCTAGTATAGATAATAATACGCAAGCAACACTTGATATAATTATTAATACGTTTAATATTTTGCCAATTTTGCTGTTTTTAAAAAACGACAATTAAATCCACCTCATTATATATATTGATTAGATAATTAATATATAACAATAGCTGATAAAAATCGATATTTAAGATTTATATGCACTATTCGAAATAACAGAATATATTGTGGTATCGGGTTATACGTTAATTATGACTAGTAGGGACCTCGCCACATGCCCATCAACTTAAGAAAACAAGTTACCCCAAAAATGATAAAAACAAACTTCAGTGCTATAAAAACACAAAATTTCCATTTAGGGGGTACTTTAAAATCTTAGCTTGATAGCGATGGGGTACCGCCACATCACCATCCACTTAAGAAATTGATTGTTGTCCAAAACGAAAGAATTGAGCCAAATTCTCATGAATAATTATAAAAAGTTGAAATTTTCGTTATGGGGATAATTAAAAACCTTAGCTTGATGGGCATGTGGCGAGACCCCATGTAACATAAACGTTCATTTTTGTTACGTTTCGTATTTAAAAATATGAAATATCCTAACCGTTGAACTAGCTGTAACAAAATACTGTATCAAATCTAAGATATATAGATTTTAAAAAAAAATGTTATTATTTATATAAAAGAAAGTGAGAGTGAAAATATGAATATTAGAGTAGCAAGTGAATTAGACTACCCTGATTTAAGACTTATATACCTAGAATCTCGTCGTAAAAGTTTTCATTGGGCAGATATAGAAGAAATGATTTTAGAAGACTTTGATAAGCATACTGAAGGAGAGTATATAATTTTAGCAGAGGAAGATAACCATATCCTTGGATTTGCTTCTTTGTACTTGCCAGATAATTTTATACATAATTTATTTGTTCACCCTGATTTCTCAGGTAAGGGTGTTGGTGGTCAATTGGTTAATGCCTCCATAGAAAAAATGAATAAACCAATAAGATTGAAATGTGTATCTGAAAATCAACAAGCGATAAAGTTTTATGAGAATAATGGTTGGAAGAAAGTTGTTGAAGAAGGTAAACCAGAAGAAAAATATTGGGTTATGGTATTTGATTGAACTACTCACCACTTAACGTCCTAACGGACTGTTTGAAGTGGGAGATTCCTGCGAACACCGATGTATCCATCAGTTATCTTAGCAGGCTCTACCCGTAGTCCCTACGGTGAGAACATAAGTATCTTGTACGCTGACTCACCACACTATCTACTTTAGCTTGGTTTTCGCAATTTTGAGAAGCGTGGGGCGATAGAACGTTGAAGATTTTACGGTTGCAACGTTTTTCTACAACCAACCTCATATCTTCAGTTTTCGAAGAGCAATCTGTACAAGTAAATGATAGCAAATATGTTGGCTTATGCCAACCGACATTCATCTCCCACCTAAAATTGGTGTTTCACACCTTCATATTTTTGAAGAAGGAGTCTTCTGTCGGAAAACGATAAAATAAATACTTGAGGACTGTTTTATTTTTTTGATGTATTTGATGATGCTGTAGTGTGCTGTTCTTAGGTGAGCATAAAACCGTAGAAATGGTTAATTTCTACGGTTTTTACTGCATTAATGTAGTAGCCCATCATACCTCGAATCGTTTCCGTACCCCTGCAACAGAAAATAACAAAATATAAACAATAAAAAGAATTATATTTACATAAGTCCAGTATGTATTAAATAGCAAGTGTAGAGATTGCTTGTTTGTAGATTAGTTGTTGTTTACCATGGACCATCATTAGGACGGTAAATTTATCTGTTGCAAGGATCTTCCCACGTACTGGAACGCCATTCTTTAAAAATACTGTAACTGCCCCTTTTTTCTCTTTCAATTGTTCATACATATCTTTTTGTAAATTAAACATGAAATGCGCCCCCTGGTTTGTTTGTATTTACTTTTCTTCTAATACCTGCTGCTTTTCACTGTTGAATATTTGTGATTCCCATTCACTTTCTATTTTTCTAAACTATTTTCCTATTTTGCTTAGATAACATCTTTTTATTTCACCATTAGGAATCCAAATTTCA
This sequence comes from Bacillus sp. JAS24-2, assembly GCF_008274905.1. Lineage (NCBI taxonomy): Bacteria > Bacillati > Bacillota > Bacilli > Caryophanales > Bacillaceae > Bacillus > Bacillus sp. JAS24-2. The sequence goes on along the minus strand of NZ_CP031069.1, from coordinate 202,692 downwards.
CGTTCCTGTATTTGATTCATCACTCCATGAAGAATCTCATCATGTTCATACTTTCTAAGCTTTCTATAATGTGTTTTTACAAACTGTGTATATTCTCTACGTAACCAATTAGAAATATGTTGCCTTTGTCTTTGCTTGAGATGTGACCATTTTTTATTTGTTTGAAGGATTTTTCCATTTACTTTTATGTGGTTTTTCATCGACACTCATCCCTTGTTACTAGCAAAACGAATATATCACTATCGTATCACATTTAAATCGTAATACTGCTCTAGGTACATATTTCGCAAGAAATCCATCCAAAATATACAATATATTCTCCATTTAGCTGATTAAGTCTACACAAGATTAAATATAGACTATTATTGCATTGTCTTTGTTTTTTAAAATATTACGGTACGTGAAATTATTATTTTAACTATAAAAAAAGCCCCTTGAAAGGAGCACTTATTTTACAAGATACTGTTCTATTTCTTTTAGTAATAGTTCAGCACCTTCTGGACTTAATGTTATCTTACCATTTGCTAATGCTATGTTGCGATTTGATACTTCTCCTGTTAATGCACAAACATGACCCGGCTGATACTTCTGTAAAATGATGTCTTCCCCTTCTACAAAAATCTCTAATGGTGATTTTTCTTTAATCCCAAGCGTATTTCTAAGTTCCTTTGGAATTACTATACGCCCTAATTCATCCACTTTTCTAGTTACTCCGGTTGCTTTCATCCAGCATATTTCCCCATTTCATTATCAATTTGTACCCAAGTTATTCTTTACTATTGTAACAGGCTTTCACCATACATGGGAAACATAATGAACCAAAAACAGACCATCATAATAGGGATAGCACCACATTGCTATCCCTATTATGATTTTGCGGTACCCCAATAAAGGTGCAGATTCAATCATATTTAGTGCATCTGCACCTTCAATTTTTTAGTTATCTTTTTTATGAATTTATTTTTGTACATATGCGTTTTATATAGTAATTTCTAATAATAAGGAAGTAAATAAATTGAATACAAAAAAAACTTACTAATACAACAATTGAGCTTTGAATAACGGACATTTCCCTACTTATGGTTTGTCCTAATTGATGCAAAGTTAGAAATGCAAAACTGCTGTGAATCATAGCTACTACAATGGGTAAGAAAAATAATATCATCATTTGTGTTGTTATAATTTTCTTTAACTCTTTTTGACTTAAACCTAATTTTGAAATCATTTGATACTGCTCTTGATCACGTTTTAAATCAGTAAATAGACGGAAATATAAAAAACTTATTGCAAATGCGAAGAATACAACTCCCACCAATATACTTGTAATAGAAAGCAATCCATTTTGTTGTTTTAGTTCAAGCCATTTCAAACTCAAAGATGAAAAAGTATAAGAATCGCCTAATTTCGTACCAACAGATTTCATAAGATTTTTCGAAACTGCAGTTGTTTCAGGCCAATTTTTTATAATAAAACCGTATATAGTGTAATCTTGCGAGATACCAACATCTACAGTTTTATTATTTAGGACTTCATTGTAAACAGCATCAGAGATAATAACAGTTTTAGCAAGCATCTCTTTTAATTCTGGGATAGTTAATGTTTTTTGAACAGTAACTGGTACTTCTAGTTCACCATGCCTTAACACAAAAGGTTTTAGATCCTCTACACTTTTGTGTTTTTTCATTGGTAGTATAACGATACTTTCATTTTCATTTGTTAATTTTTCTATTTCATATCCTAGTGTTTTAGCGTATTCATTATACGTAGAAAGATTAATTAATCTAATGTCATTCTGTGTTATTTTAAATTTTGCTGTTGCAAGTTTATAAGAAAATCCAGATTCTTCTAATCGTGTTTTTATCTCTTCAATATGAGATTTTTCTAGTGGATTTCCCCAATCCGATCTATAGGTAAATGCAAATGGGGTCTCATTTTTTGCTAATTCAGGATTTCCGATAGCTGTACAAGCTCCAATTGCTGTAAAAGATACCGCAGATATAATTGTAACCATAAAGAACGTTCTCGCATTATCTTTCATTCGGAACGCTAATTCTGAAATAACAAGGAGATTGGTTCTTTTAAAGAATGTAGTTTCTCTATTTTTTAAATTGTATATCACATATATACAAAATTGATGAAAGAAAATATAAGTTCCGAATATAACAAGTGTTACCCCTGATCCAACGATCAGTAATACTTCATTCCTACTCATATAATTAATTACGATTGCTTCGATACTGTGGTGGACAGAAGTGTAGCCTGCTCCAATTAGGATTATAGCCAACAAAGATAGCCAAGCAGACACTTCAGGTTCAGGTTTTGGTTTTTCTTCTGATTTTATGAGTTCTACAAGCTCATTCATTTTCAACATTTTTGATGTAAACAAAGAAATAAGTAGAAATAAGATAAAAAAGGATAGAGCTGTTACTCCAATAGCCTTTAATGGAAAATAAAATGGTAACCTATGCTCTACTGCCAATAAAGACCCACTAACTAGTAAAAATAATTTAGAAAAAACCATCCCAAGTCCAATACCCACTAGTATAGAAGGGATTCCAATCAACATGTTTTCGAAAAAAATTAATCGATAAAACTGTTTATGAGACATTCCATGTAATATTAATAATCCAAACTCTTTTGTTCTATTTTTTAAAAATGCGCTAACAGAATAAAAAATAAATAAGAAAGAGAAAACAAAAATTAAGAAATACGATAGTTGAAATCCTATTTTCCCAAATGTGCTCATTATAGTACTTACATGAGTCAGTTCGCCTTTTAGATTTGGATGAAAGAAAAGTAGACCATAAGTAAAGAAAATCATTACCGCAAATATGCTACTAAAAAAATACCCAAGATATATTCGTTTATTCCGTATAATATTATTAAATGCTAGCTGTCGGAAAGTCATTTTTATTCCCTCCTAACATAGAAAGACTGTCCATCATTGTTGCCTTTTCTTCTATATTTAATTGTATTAATATCTCCATTACATCTTAAGAGAGTTTAGTATCCAAATTCCCTGTTAGCTCATCGGTAAGAATCAATTTAGGAGAATGTATGAGTGCACAGACAATCGCTGTTCGCTGTGCTTGTCCTCCTAATATTTCATATGCTCGTTTATTTATTCTTTTCACATTCAGATCATCTAATACGAGCGGAAGAACCATCTTCTCTTTTTACTGTTAATGTATGCATGAGATTGGCATATAAATGCAGTTTCGTCTATTATGGGTACACCCTAATCATCCATCCATTAGCTACTGAAAACACTTTGTTCCAACTGTATGATTAGGATGTATGATAATAAGTTGAAAAGTGGTAAAGAAATCCGTAATCACGAGTGCGTTTTTAAAAAAAATGTATGAATAATATTCAAAATTACATGTATCTTGGCCGTACCCGTGTCTGCGAAATAAAGCTAAATTATTGGTAGAAAGTTAATACGGATTTTACTATTAATTAATATACTCCCTGATGTTGGCAAATCAATAGTAGAAATCATATTCAATAACGTTGTTTTTCCACTACAAGAAAGGCCCATAATCCCAACAAATTCTCTTCTATGATTGTTAAATTCACATTTAAAAGTGCTGTTTGCGAAACTTTACCTGTGTATTCTTTACTAAGATCTTTTACTTTTACTATATTCATAGGATAAATCCCCTCCAAAATTACAAATTAAAAATAAGGGTTGATAGATGATGTCCCCTTCTCTTTGAATCGTTTCCGTACCCTTGCATGCACTATACAAACAAAGGCGAAGCCTTCAAAACAGACTCCGCCTTTCCCATGTATCATGGATTACAGCCAGTACTAGTAGTCTCATATTATTTCCTTGCGGAAATAGGTTGAGACCATAGATCTTCGTCATTGTCATTTACATATACCTCAAAGACATATATAGGTTGAGAGAAACCTTTTGTATCAGTGTAGTAATCTATATTATATTTTGTAATGAATAATGTATCGCCTGTATTGAAAGATCCTATAGGTTCGAATTCTCCTTGTTTCAGTTTTTGAAATGCTTCCTTTGGAGAAAGAATTTCGACATCTCGAACAGGTGATTTTTTAGTAACGGAATCTTTGTAAACAGGTTTTTTTTCCCCTTCTTCTTTTAACTCTATTGATGTTTTTATCGTAATGTGAGACATATCAGTTTTTGTATTGGGATCAATAGGCATATTTCCAAATTCTTTCATATGGTACGAAATAATTATTCCGAATGCGATGAGAATTACTGTAATGGGAAGGAATAAATATTTCATCATCTGTGCATGTGTTTCTTTTTTCTTCAACAATATAAGAACTATGTTTAACACAGAATACCCTAGCATCATTCCTAAAATATTATGAAGTAAATCAACCAGTTCCATACTTCCACGTTGCATTGTAAATTCAATTATTTCAATTAATAAACTTGCTATAATTGCGCTTGTTAACATCCATTTTATTTTTTGAAAAACATTACTAAATAAAGGTAATAAAACTCCTAATGGAAAAAGCATACCAATATTCACAATGATATGGAAAAAAGAAGAAAATGAAAAGGTATTCCATGCTTTTTTATAAACACTAAGTACATCAAAGTCAATTGTTCTTGCATAAGCTATATCATCTGAACGACCAAATGAAGTAGCTGATAATGCAAGAGAATAATATCCTATTATTAATATCAATAATATAATTTGTTGTACGATAAACTTTTTTTCACCTTTACATACCTTTTTGTATACTACAAAATAGCTAAAAATAAGTATGAGAAGGAACAAAAATGTGAGTTGTATCATAGGAATTGCAAAACTAACGAATAGTTCGGAAATAATGTTCATTTTACACCTCTGTTTTTATGAATAAAATATTTAATAGTTTTTATATACTATTCTAGATAGATTGTTACTCTTAATAAAAATTAACATAGGATTTTATACTGGTATCCTCATTCTACTGATTGCATATGCCCTTTCCTTTTAGAGTTATCTTTTTTATGAATGTAACTTTGTACATATGCGTTTTATATAGTGATTTCTAATAATAAGGAAGTAAATAATTTGCATGCAAATTAATCTTACTAATATAACAATTATGCTTTGAATAGCGGACATTTTCCGATTTGTTTTTTGCCCTAATTGATGCAAAGTTAGAAATGCAAAAGCGTTGTGAATCATAATAACTACAATCTGTAAGAAAAATAGAATCATCATTTGTCTTGTCATTATTGATGGTCTAGTTTTGTATTTCTTCATTTAAACTGTAATACTTGGTCAAATATTTTAAGAACTAAAATAACTTGATATCCCAAAACAGATTTTTTCCTGAATGTATCTGTTATTCATTGTAGTAGTGAGATTATTTTTCTCATATTGAATTACCTTACATTTTTCTTACACGATTGTAATATTTCTGAAAATACAGTTTATAACCCTCTTACTAATGACTCTTTTGGGGAGATATAGCAAAGAGAGGTTTTTTATATGTACATCACTATACCGAACTAGATTTCGGTATTTTTTTGCAATTTATTATGTTTTCTTTACCAAACACGTATAAAAATCAATATCATGAACGTAAACTGCTGGGCAAAAATTTACTTTTGTTTTTATTTAAACATCAAGTTCTTCCTCATATTAAAGTGGAACAATTTTATTACTTAGATTGTCTATTAAATGTGTTCCTAAAATTAGATGTTCAATTTAGATATAATAAATCCCGTTTGAAATCTAATCTTATGTATTACAAAAATATGAAAGGACTTTTTATTTTGAAAAGGAAAAGGATGCAAAAGAAGGGTGAGTATTTAAGAGGTACAAGCTTAATGCTTTTACAGGTAAAGCATTGCAAGTGAGATTGAAGAAGGAATAACTCAAACACTAGCTTATCAATCATATAAACATCTTACATGTGCTTCAACCTATAAAATTTTAGCTGCAGGAGTATTGTTACCCCATATTCTCTTTACTTACATCAGTATGAAAAACCTAGGAAAAACCATATATTCTTGAAAGAGGTTGAAAATTTATGTTCATATTAAGCAAGTTCTTTAACATTACACATTACAAAAAGGTTGTACCTGTCGTATTACTTTCATGTGTAACACTAATAGGCTGTTCCAATAGTAATACTCCATCTGAATCACCTAAACAAACGAAACAAACAAATCCAATTAAACAAGAAAATACTGGTGATGATTCTTTTGCTAAACTTGAAAAAGAATATGATGCCAAGCTTGGTATTTATGCACTGGATACTGGTACAAATCAAACTGTTTCTTATCGATCAGATGATCGTTTTGCATTTGCCTCTACATCTAAATCATTAGCAGCGGGCGCTCTTTTACGTCAGAACTCAATAGAAGCTCTTGATGAAAGGATTACGTATACGCGTGAAGACCTTTCTAATTATAATCCAATTACTGAAAAGCATGTGGATACAGGAATGACTTTAAAAGAACTTGCAGATGCTTCTGTTCGATATAGTGACAGTACAGCACATAATTTAATTCTTAAAAAGTTAGGTGGTCCATCCGCATTTGAAAAAATCTTGAGGTAGACTGGTGATACTGTTACTAATTCCGAGCGATTTGAACCTGAATTAAACGAAGTAAATCCAGGAGAAACACATGATACGAGTACACCAAAAGCAATCGCTAAGACACTTCAGTCTTTTACATTAGGAACTGTACTACCATCTGAGAAACGTGAACTATTAGTAGATTGGATGAAAAGAAACACGACTGGGGATAAATTAATTCGCGCGGGTGTACCAAAAGGATGGGAAGTAGCTGATAAAACAGGTGCAGGTTCTTATGGAACAAGGAATGATATTGCAATTGTTTGGTCACCAAATAAAAAACCAATTGTTCTTGCCATCCTTTCTAATCATGACAAAGAAGATGCTGAATACGATGATAAACTTATTGCAGATGCAACCAAAATCGTTTTAAATACTTTAAAAGCTACAAATAAATAATAATAGTAATACATTAATACTTTTCCATGTTTCCGTCACATTACTGTGACATTTTTTTTAGATATGTTACAAAAAATTGACCATTTAATGTTACGGAAACAATTCAAAAAATTAACCGTTACAACTAAAAAACTTTTCAATTTAGACAGATATTTTTCTTATAGGGGGCACCTCATGTCCATCAAGCTAATAAAAAACTGTGTTCCAAAAGGAAAATTAAAGAAAAGAATTTCATTGATTTACCGATGCCAGCATCATAATGAATCCCTCCTTCTCCTCTTTTTATCAGTATTGATAGGTAAAGGGGGGCAGGCACAAAAACAGGTTGTGGAGAAAGTCTTCTTCACAACCTGAAAGTAAGTTATATATCCAAATATGACCTGTTCTTTTAACTATTAAGTCTTTTATAATCTGTTATAGTCGATATAACTAGAGTCATAATAAATCCACTGCCCTGTCCCAATTCTTAGCCAGCCGTTCTTTTCTTCATATACTGTAACTTTTTCGCCTTTACTTGTCTTTCTAACAATAGAATAGTTTGTACCTGATTCGCGAGGGCATCAGTTGCACCATAAATTGCAGCAACAATAGTGCCAAGCTTTAAAGCTTGGCCAATTCTTTCCAAGATAGGTTGATGCATTTCTTTACTCCAAGTATACACTCCTTAAATCTTCAGTCCTTAGATTATGTTTGATTCTTGAATATATCGTATCTTGAATACTAGGCATAACTAATCCCCCTAGAATCTATATATGTTTCAATATTTAACCATCTTAATTGTAAAATAAAAACCTATCCGCAGATAGGTTTCTTGTTTATATTTATCATATCAATTTGAATATTTCTCCAGAGTGGCCCCTCATACCTTGAATCGTTGCCGTACCCCTTTAAGGGGAAATGAAAGTAAACTAATGAATAATAATTTACATTAGATATCTTTAAAAAGTGTAAAAAAACGACCTTTAATCAATCGTTTTTTTACATTTCTTTGTTCTAACACTACAGAAAAGATAAGTACTATAGTTAACACGATTATAAACCTTACTTCACTTCCATCACTTACAAAAAATGAATACAAAGTATAAATTAAAATTAATATTCCATAAATAATTTTGTACAATGAACCCCCCCTTTTTTTCGTAAATTTTTTAATATAAAAATTTAATTCAAGTCCTATATTGATTACACTATTAAATTCATAATTGTTTACCAGAAAAATATTATGTAAACTTTCGATTTGCCAATTAGACAAAATAGTTTATTTGATGGTGTCATTTCTTCAAAAGAAAGTGCACAATTCATACATTAAAAATATATGGGATCTATTTTCAAATCCATTACACTTATTCCCTTTCTTAATTAACTCTTTTTAAAGTTAATTTCGGATCATGCTTTTGAGTTCTAAATCCTAATGCGATAGTCGCTCCAATACAACTTGAAAAACATCCAACAAACAAATACAGGGATGGATCTGACTCACCGATTAAAACGGAAGCTATCCCTCCAATTATAGGGAATAGCGCAACCATATATCCACTTCGAGCTCCTCCGATTTTTTCTACAAGCTTCAAATAGAATAACCATGCTACAAAAGAAGCAAACAGAGTTAAATATAGCAACATAAATACATATGAAAAAGATGTGGGAAATGTAAATTCTTGTCCTTGAAATAATACAATTACTCCCATCAATAAACTACCTACTGTAAATCCAATAGCATTTGCATAGATAGGGTTCACCTTGTGGCTTGCATTTCGTGCCGAGCTCGCATCACCAATTGCTGTAAGAAGCGTACCTAAAATTGCAACCATAATTCCTTTTATATCATTGAACCCTTGAAAATCATTCAATTTCGGATAGATAAGAATACATACTCCTAATACCCCTAAAATCCCTCCAAGCAAAACGCGTGAATGTAACTTTTCTTTTAAAAAAATTCGAAGTGCGATCGGAGTCAAAATTACCTTTAATGAAAAAATCAATGTTACAATTGCCGCAGAACTCAAAATTGTAGCGTAATAAAGGCATAAATAGCTTATTGCAAAGTTACATATACCAAAAACTATTACAAATGGGATATCTTTTTTTGTTGGCATCCCACTTGGTCGAAGAAAACAAACAAGCATCAAAAATAAAAAAGCTGTCATAACCAGACGGTAAGTTAAAGATAACTCTAAGCTGACAGGAGTTCCTTGAATTTTCACTGCAATAAAGTTGAGTCCCCATACAATCAAACAAAATATGTACATAAATATTGTCATAACTCTCCTCCTAGATTAATTTTTTTTATAAATTCATTATTTATTTATACTGTCATTTCTAAAAGGTACAGTTTACAATAAATACAAATGACAGATGGGGTATTAAAATAATGAAGGAACTAATATTTAATATAAATCGAAAAAGTAAAAATCCTATGTATCAACAAGTTTATCAATATATACGAACTCAGATTTTATCTGGCAAATTAGAACACGGTAAAAAGTTGCCATCAATTAGACAACTTGCTAACCAATTAGAGGTCAGCAGAAACACAACTCAGGTAGCCTATGAACAACTGCAATCAGAGGGGTATATTCGAAGTGAAAACAAAAAAGGTTTTTTTGTAGAGGCTATTACATCGGATGAAACACTTAATTTTGAACTTATTAAAGAACAGCATCATGAAACAAATCATACTATCATCAAAACTATTGATTTTAAGATTGGGACAGTGGATCAAGAAAACTTCCCTTTAAAAAAGTGGAGAATGATTACAAACAAAATTCTTAAAGACTCTAGCATGTTTTCATACGGAGAAAAACAAGGCGATATTAAATTAAGGAAAGCACTAGCAGATTACTTATTTCAATCAAGAGGAGTTACTACTTCTGCAGAACAAATTATTATTGGCAGTAGCACACAACATTTGTTATTAATTTTGTCACTAATGTTAAAGCAAGACTATCATTATATAGCAGTAGAAGATCCTGGATATAACGTGGCAAGGGAGCTTTTTGTTCTTCAATCATTTATTATTGATCCAATTCCTGTAAAAGAACGAGGCATTCAAGTCGATTTTCTTTTAAAATCGGCTTCTAGACTTTTATATGTCACTCCTACTCACCACTTTCCGTATGGAGTGACCATCCCTGTCAATGAAAGACTAAAGTTAATTGGATGGGCAAAAAAAGTGGAAGGCTATATTATTGAGGATGATTATGATAGTGAATTTCGATATATCCATCAACCTATACCGTCTCTTCAAAGTTTAGATTCAAATGATAGAGTGGTTTATTTAGGAACTTTTTCAAAGGCACTCCTCCCCTCTATCCGTGTCAGTTATATGGTTTTGCCTAGGCGGCTAATAAATGAATATAAAAAAATACTCCCTTTACTTGAACAAACATCCTCATCTATTCATCAGCGAACATTGGCAACTTTTATGAATGAAGGATATTGGTACTCGCACTTAAGGAAGATGAAAACTTTGTATAAACGTAAAATGAATCTATTAAATAAGGAATTATCAAAGCATTTTAAGAAATATGTCAAGATTAAAGGTGGTAGCTCCGGTATTTTCGTTATTATTGAAGTGAAAACAAAAATGAGTGAAAAAATGCTAATTGAAAGAGCACATGATCACGGCATTATAGTTTATCCTTGCTCAAAATATTTCTCGGAATATTTACCAGAATATCCTCATATTCAACTTGGATTTGGTGATTTATGCGAAGAAGAGATAATAAAAGGAGTCTCTCAATTAGCAAAAATTTGGTTCTAATAGGAAAAGAGATAGAATAATTAATCAATGAATGATTTAATTTAATTATTAATAGAAATCCCTTTAGTACTTTGAATCTTTTTACACTAAGTGATATTTTATTTTTTTATACATAAAAAAAAGACACCTTTAAGGTGTCTTCCTCCAAATTAATAACTGCATGTTAAATCATAAATTTTCTCAATAATTATTAATTTAATCTTTACTTTTAAATATATCCTTTTAACATATTTTTTGAGAAACGATTTGGATATAGAGCAATAAGCATTTCATATGGACTTCCTTTCCAATAGCATTTTAACGGCGTCCATAATTTTTGTTTTATTAGCCATTTTTGATTAAATACTTTTAATAGCTGTTTTTCATCCAATTTTTCTTTCTCTTCAATAGTCCACCTTAACGCCTCTAATGCTTTACGTTTAGACCAATATCCAACAGGAGTAACTCTAAATTCCCATTCTTTAAAACGGTCTCTATATAAATCATTAATCATTCTAAACGGACTATTCCCCCAAATCATTTGACATGCTGATGCTAATCCATGGGTCTTTAACCATTTTATATTGTATATATCAAGCAATTGTTTAGGAGTTAATCTCTCTTTTTCTTCAATGGTCCATTTCAATGCTTCTAATGCTTTTTCTTTAGTCCAGAAGTTATTAGGGGTCATGCCAAATTCCCATTCTTTAAAACGGCCTGGATAAAGATCATTAATCATTGCATACGGGCTACTATTCCAATACATAGCCAGAGGTGCACTAAGCTTATTTTGTTTCAACCATTTTTTCCCGTATAATTCTAAGAGCTTTTCTTGTGAAAGACCCTCTTTTTCCTCAATAATCCATTTCAAAATTGTTAATGCTTTTTCTTTAGTCCAAAAATTTAAAGGAGTCATACCAAATTCCCATTCTTTGAACTGATTTGGATACAAATCATTAATTGCTTTAAAAGGGCTATTTTCATACCTATGTTTGAGTAATCCTCGTAGCCTATACTTTACAAGTAATTTTGTGTTCCACTTTTTTCTTATGTCTTCCTTATTCCATTTTAAAATACTGTTAAGCAAATATGTTAATACCCTCCGCGCCATTTTATTATCTATATCTTCTTTCCATGTATTTGGAGGAAATCTAATTCTTTTTCCATCTAATATTTCCTGATAAATATCTTCTATAGAAACTTCTTTTTTTAACAATATATAAATCCTCCTACAGTTTGTATTAATATTTATACACTATCATCAGCTTCAATCAATATATCTATATTAAAAAATATAATTAAAATACCCATTAAAATCAACAAGAAAATTATTTTTTAAAAAATTTCTAATAATTAACCAAGTAAATATTTATTTTAATTTTCTAATTATTAGTTTATACTAAGTTAGTATTATTATATTTATATATAAGGAGTGTATTCGTATGGAGAAGATTAGTAAAAGCGATATTATTCGTACTGTTCCCCAAAGCGGTTTTTTCGGACACCCTAAGGGACTGTTTACCCTATTCTTTACAGAGTTTTGGGAGCGATTCTCTTACTATGGGATGAGAGCAATATTACTTTACTATATGTATTATTCAATCTCACAAGGTGGTTTAGGGATGGATCATGCGACCGCAGCGTCAATTATGGCCATCTATGGATCTCTCGTTTACATGTCTGGCATTATTGGTGGCTGGATTGCAGATCGTCTACTAGGTTCAAGTAGAACAATTTTTTGGGGTGGAGTTTTAATTATGATAGGTCACTTGATTTTAGCACTACCAGGAACTATAAGTACTTTATTCATATCTATGGTGTTTTTAGTACTTGGTACAGGTTTATTAAAACCTAATGTATCTAGCATTGTTGGTGATTTATATAGTGAAACAGATACTCGACGTGACTCAGGTTTCAGTATTTTCTATATGGGTATTAATTTAGGTGCGCTTTTATCTCCTTTTGTTATAGGAACACTTGGTCAAAAGTATAACTTCCACCTAGGCTTTGGTGTCGCTGCAATTGGTATGCTATTAGGTTTAATTATTTTCGTTCTTACAAAAAAGAAAAGTCTTGGTTTAGCAGGAACACAAGTACCAAATCCTTTAACAGACATCGAAAGAAAAAAAGTTATTATACAGTTTAGTATTGGCACAATAGCTATAGTATTATTTTGTATTTTAACGATACCAACAGGTATTTTAACTATTAATCGATTCACTTTATTAGTAAGTATCTTAGGTATTCTCATTCCAACTGGTTACTTTATTTTTATGTATCGTAGTCCGAAAACTACAAAAATTGAAAAGTCTCGTTTAATTGCTTACATACCATTATTTATCGCTGCTACAATGTTTTGGGCCATTCAAGAACAAGGAGCTATCATTTTAGCTTCATATGCTGATCAGCGTACTCAATTAAAGTTGGCCGGGTTTGAACTTCAATCTTCATGGTTTCAATCATTAAACCCTATTTATATTGTTTTGTTAGCACCAGTATTTGCTTGGTTATGGGTAAAGCTTAATTCACGTCAACCAAGTACGGCTAATAAATTTGCTATTGGTTTATTATTTGCTGGTTTATCCTTCTTAGTTATGATTATCCCTGCATATATACATGGTACAGAATCCCTTGTAAGCCCTATGTGGTTAGCGATTAGCTTCCTGTTAGTAGTAATCGGGGAACTTTGTTTATCACCTGTAGGTTTATCAATTACAACCAAATTAGCACCAGCTGCCTTCTCTGCTCAAACAATGAGTCTGTGGTTCTTAACTAGTGCAGCTGCACAAGCTATAAATGCTCAAATAGTTCGATTATATAATCCTGAAACAGAAATTATTTATTTCGGTGTAATTGGTGGCCTTTCAATCATTTTAAGTGTAATTTTATATTTTATGGCCCCAAAGATTCAAGTTTTAATGAAAGGCATAAAATAAAAAAACTGTGCTAAAAACTTGTTATAATGCAAGTTTTTATGCACAGTTTTTTTAATAACCATTTAGTTTTATATATTTTTTGTATGCTAGTTCATCATATTAATTATGTAAATAGCTTTTCTAATAACTTTGAACGTCCCCTACTGTATATTCTATCCTTTTATTTACTTTTGAGAGAGAAAAAATTAACCGAGAACTCATTATAAAATCAACCAAGAAACATCCAACATATTTTGATTAATCACTTTTTCTTTCATTTTCATAGTATGTCAACGTATAAAAGACACTTTATAAAGTGTCTTTTATACGTTATAAGGTTAATACATTAATTTCATACTTCTTCTTTTGTTTCTCCAACATGAGTGGTCTTTAGAACTCAAAGTACTGCTATTGAATTTTTTTGAAATAATACCTCATACCCATCAAGCTAAGAATTTAAGTGCAATATCATTCGTGGAATTTCTCTTTATAAAGGGAGTACTTAAGATTCAAATAACACATCTTTTCCATGTCGTACCGTTTTATTGAAGTCTATCTGAGTTGTAGCTAGTTCACCGAGATTGCAAATTCTGAGTTCGGTGCCCCAGCGAATACTATTGTTCCATTCTTCGGCAGTTTCACCTTGTTATTGCCACTCACAATGGTGAAGTTGACGCAAACTCCCTTCTCATCATACACCGCAAATGAACCATTTGATGGCAGCGTCACGGTCATCCTTTTGTCTGTTGCTGCTTGCGGGATTGTAAACCATTTCGCATGCCCATTTGTTCCCAACGTAACTTTGGATGATTGATCTACATCAATCGGTTTTACGTTAGATTCACTCACGTATAACAACCCAGCCATCTCCATATATTCATTACCGCCTTCTGTATAGAAATGTGTTTCCGTCGTATCACGACCATTCATCACAGGTACTTGGATTTGATGCACCGCGGTGTTCGGACCTGTAATTTTTCTGCCATCCCAATAGCCTGCTGGGCCTTCCTTGCGAGTAATTTCTGTAGTAAGAAGTTTCGGTTGAACGAGATATTGAATAGAACTAAATTTCTCGTTCACAAGATAGAACTTGACACCTTCCCTCTTTGCCCATGCAGCAGCGGTTTTCTTCGATAGTACATTATCTTCTAGTTTCTCAGCTAAATAGTGAGTCATCAAACTTTGCCCTAAACCTGGATGCGATTTATATGCGCTCTCCTTCAAATAAGTTCTTCCATTCTTCTCAGTTACGAAGTTAAGCTTGGAAGTACCCTTCTCATTAATAAAGCTTCCATCAGCAGTATATATATATTTTTCTTCTCGATTAGATGGTAAGAACAGTTCCCCGTTGTTCGTAATTTCAATTTTGAAATGAGTTTCGCTATTGCCATAGACCCCTGCTTTCTTTGCTACACCTTGAGGCATTTTGACTTTGACCGGCTTGCCAAAGGATTTATTCGGCTTGATGTCCTTAATAGTACCTTTTTCTTTAAGCGTGGCGAGCAACAATTCAGTTGCCATTAGTTGATTTGTAGAGCTCCGGCCACCAGATGACAATACAGCCGCTGCTATTTTCTGTTCCGGAAGCACGACTAGTATAGCATGTTGCAGTGCCGTATCGCCGCCCTTAGCCAAAGCTTTGATCCCATATTCACTGAATGGGTATAGTTTCACACTATCCCAGCCAAGACCATAGTTAAAAATATTCTCTCCAGCCCCCGGCCACATTCCTTTTTTATATTCCTCTTGCTCCATTGCCTTGACTACCTTATCAGAGAGGATCCCTTTTCCCTGTCCCATAAATAATTGTGAGAATCGCACCATATCTTCTGCCGTGGAAGATATGCCCCCCGTACCAATTACATTCACCGATTCAATTGGAAGTTGTCCTTGATACGCTGGGAAATATAGTCCCGCCCGATTTTCGTCTCTCCATTTGTCCTGCGGCGTTTTCGTATGATTGATCTTTAAAGGTCCTGTAAAGCTTTGATGTAGAAATTCGGTAAAGCCCATACCACTAACTCTTTCCACCAAAATTTCAGCTAACGTAAAGCCATCGTTACAGTATACCGAGAAAGCACCAGGGTTCGCCTTCAAGTTCTGATTAGATAATTGCTGCAACAAGGCATCATGGGCATAGGTATCATTATCGTTAAATAAAAATGCATTACCTAACGTAGAACCTTGCAATCCAGAGGAGTGATTCAATAACATACGCGGTGTAATACGTTTGTATCGACCGTCTTTCATCTTAAAATCAGGAACATAGTGGACCACAGGAGCATCCAAATCGACTTTTCCTTCGTCGACCAATTTCATTACAGCCGCTGTTGCATACATTTTACTCACTGAACCAATCCCATATAGAGTATCTTTGGTTAGCGGCTTTTCCCCTTCCATATCGTTCTTGCCAACCTGATCCGACAAGATAAGTTTTCCATTATCAATTAGCGCATACTGCACGCTAGTCGCCCCATGAGACTTTGTAAGTAGCTCCGCCTTCTCTGCTGCAATCTTCTTCAGTTCCTGACTAGCTACTTCTTCACCAGTTAAAACTGTAGTCTCACTTTCAGAAAATGCTTTCGCTCCTGTTGGTAGAATCATAGTTACCGCTAATGCAGTGGCTAACACACCAGTTAGCTTATTTTTCATCACGGAATTACCTCCTTAGATAAGTGACCGTTTTCATCATTTGTTTGTTCCACTATGAAAATATGATAAAATTTATCCGTTCTCCCTTTTGACCTACTTGCTAAATTCAGCAAGTAAAATATTTTTAAAAGGATCAGGACTATCAGCTTTAATACTGTTTAAATTAACGGCCAATGTATGCTTACCTCCAAGTGTGCCCCCAGCAAAAGTTAAAAAACCAGGAATGGTTCCTCCATGCCCCCATATCGATACACCGTTTGAAAGCTTTATTTTGGAAATTCCAAGCCCGTAATCGCCAAGTTCATCTGTTCCTGTAGGGACTGTTGTAAGCATTTGCTTTAGTTGCTGTTCTTTCAGTAATTTGCCCCCAAGTAAATAAGAAAAGAATTTGTTTAAATCATCAGCTGTAGAAATCATATCTCCGGCCGAGCTCCCCATACTTGGATTATAATAAGTAACATCTTTTGGCTCACTTACTCCGTCTAATTGGATATATCCACGGGCATGTTTGGTTCCTGGAATGACGCTTGAATTTCCGGGTAAGAATGTATTCGATAATTCAAGTGGTTCAATAATTCGATTTTCAATTTCTTCCGCATAGCTGTTCCCAGTTACTTTTTCAATAAGAATTCCTAGTAATACGTATCCTGTATTTGAATACGAACAGCTCTTTCCTGGAGCAAAATCTGGAGGCATGGATATTCCCATCTTTACTAATTCTTCAGCAGTATAGGATTTTTTTGTATCCATCATATTAAAATCCTTTGACCTTGTGTAATTAGCGATACCACTTGTGTGATTCAATAATTGCCGGATAGTAATCTGTTTATCATCATATCCATTTCCTTGAATGACACCAGGCAACCACTTTTCAATAGAATCGTCTAGATTTAAGCGGTTTTCTCCTGCTAATTGAAGTACAACTGTTGCAGTGAACGTCTTTGTCACGCTGCCAATCCGAAAACGAAAATCTGTTTTCATTGGTTTCTTGGTACTCAGATCAGCTACACCAGCCGCATAACTCCATGTTTTTCCACCCTCAGAAGTTTTAGCAAGTATCCCTGGATATCCAAGTTTTAATGTATCCCGCATTGCCTCTTTGACGGAATTACGATCTCTTTGGTTGCTTGTTTGTAACGAACTAGATACATTTTGAATGGACTCCGCTTTTACACTTACGGTTGGCGTTGTATATAGCAGGGAACCTCCAGTTATTAAAAGAGCTAAACCTGTACATGTAATTTGACAGTGCTTTTTCATCAAAATATTTCTCTCCCCTATTCATATTGTATAGATGGTTTTTTACTGTTTTTAAACTAATCACACAGCTTTCATCTTACCTATAGACAAAAGGACGATATTGAATTTGTACTCATTCTTATACCCACTATTTCACAACCAACTTTTTGACTTGAAAAATAGCCTATCCTTTTTTCTGATGTATGTTAACTTTTATAATGTCTCTTTTCCTTCACGCAAGTCTTTTTAATTGATTTGTTTTTTCATATAAATTTATAGTATTTGTTCCTCCTCTCACTCTTCTATACATTTTAATCATACACAATGAAAATCTCTTTTTTCTTACCTCTTCCTTACAAATTCCTTACGTTCAAAATCACTTTTATAAAAACAAAGAAAATGGTATTTTTGGAAATGGAATGAAATTCAAATGCATCTAAAAAACACTAAAATTATATATATTTATAAAAAAATTTACATTCTTCTATGATAGTGTTATCATATTATTAACCAAGAAGTATCCAACAAATTATTATTAATCAATACATTTTCTTTCAGAATAAGTCAACATATAAAAAGACACTTAAAAAAGTGTCTTTTTATATGTATTAAAGCAAATTACATACACGTAATTGAAAAAGTTCTATGAATTTCTTCTGTGAGCTGATACCATTGTTACTCTACTCATTTCTTCTTTAAACAAATTGTCTCGAAAAATAAATGGTACTTTTGAGGGATTGTTATACTTTTTCAATTACAAATAATTTAGTTTCATTTCTGTATTTTTCACCTATGAACTAACTTAATTCCCACATTTTACAGAATACAAAGCCCCCATCCTTGTTTTACAATTAACACTCCTTAGTAACTTTTTACTAAAAGAGTATATTGCAACAATTTTTCATTTGGAAATTCATTTATCATTGACTAGGTAAAGATAATTTCTCTATAATTTCTCTCCACTCAAACTCATAAGCCTCTGGACTTCTTATAACATAAATTGGAATGTTTATACCATTCATATTTTTAATATTAAAAGTAAATCTTATAACGTTTAATGGTAACAATTTATTATCAATACTTTTCATTATTTCTTGTATAGAAAAATTCGGAAACTCAATTGTAATATACTCTAAGCTCGGATTATATTCTTCTTTTGTTATCTTTGTATATCCATACTTGCTATCATACACATTAATAATTGAATGTAAAAATGAGATAGCTTCTTCCTTTTTCTTAGAATCCATATCATATAAATAATAGACTTGATTATCTATATAAACCCTTGCAAGATACTTCTGTTCTAATAAATTTTCTCCAGTAAAATAAAAATTCGGGTTATTTTTTAAATCACTTATTAACTCCTCACATTTAGGAATCTGATGAAGCCAAGAACTACATACTACAATACTTTCATCGATTATTTGCGCAGTAATATTCATACAGCGTAATTTATTTAATGCCAAGATACGATGTGTTCCATCTAAGACAAGATATTTGTTGGATTTAGTTCTCATAACAATTGGTAGGTTACTCAAGGCTTTTTGAGCATCAATATTATTTTTAATTTTAATTAATTGTTCTTCATTATATTCTTCAAAAAAAATCAATTCTTCATATGGAATAAATTTGATTTCATAAAACATGATTTTAGCACCTCTCTTAGTTTCCTAAACTTCAATGTTTATTATCAACGATAAAAATCTTATTTTAAGGGGATATAATATTAAAGTGAAACTTCTAAGCAACTTTTAATCAAATAAAGGAACTGTAATTAAACACGATTACAGTTCCTTTTGATAAAAAAGCTTAATATAAGCTTAGCACTTTTCCTAATCCATCTTGTTTCGCCTTCTCATAAATGGCATGAGCACATGCAATATCTTCAATAGCCATTCCCATAGGATTTAATATAATAATTTCTTCATCTGTCACTCTTCCTAATTTTTTACCAGTTATAATATCACCAAGTTCTGCATGGAGCATTTCTTTTGAAAATTTCCCTTCTACAACGAGCTGATTAATTACCTTCTTTTCTCTATTTGCTTGATCCCAATCATCTACAATTACCTTATCAGCCTTTAAAAAAGCTTCTTTTTCTATATCCATTATAGAGATATTACTGACAAAAGTTCCTTTTTGTATCCAATCTGCTTCAATATATGGAGTGTCTGTTACCGTGCATGTTACAAGTACCTCAGCTTGTTCTACCGCATTTTTTGCTGATTCTTTTACCTGAAAATCGACATGACTAAAACGTTCTTTCATTTCTTGAGCAAAAGCTTTTGCTTTTACATTATCCAAATCAAATAGATTAATTTGTCTAATATGATTAAACTGTTCTAGTAAAGAATTTATGTGCATTTTAGAAATTAATCCACAACCGATAATTGATACATTTTGAAATCCTTTTTTCGCCAAATATTTTGCTGCAACTACAGTAACAGCTGCTGTTCTCATAGAACTAATAACACTACCTTCTAAAATGGCAATTGGAAAATTTGTTTCTGGATCATTTAAAATAATAAGTGCACTAGCTCTTTCCATATTTTTTTTGGTTGGATTATCAAACTTACTTCCGATCCATTTAATCCCTGAAATAGAAGGTTCGCCAAGATACGCTGGCATAGCAATAATTCTATCTGCGATATGCTCTCCTTCTTTATTAGTCTTTAAATAAGGCTTTAAAGGTTGACTAAAGTTCCTTTCTGAATGTAATGTTAGTGCTTGTGTAATAGCTTGCACATAAATGTTGGCCTTATAACCACCTAAATCAATAATATCCTGTTTACTAAGATAAATTAATTCTGGTTTTGTTTCTAATAACATAATTAACACTCCCTTAAAATAATATCTATTTTTTTAAACTAAAATGGAATCATTAATTGATTGTGGTAATTCAATATCATGTTCATCTAACCATTCATCTGAAAATATAGTATTATAATATCGATCACCTCTATCTGGTAATATCGCTAATACTTTTTTAGACTTTGGTAGTTTATCTATTAGTCTTAGAGCAGCACATACAACTGCACCAGAAGATCCACCAACTAATATCCCTTCTTTTGATACAAGCTCTCGTGTTATAAAAAAGGCATCTGCATCATTAACGTAACTTAGATCATCATAAAGACTTCGATTCACATTTCCAGGTACAATCGCATTTCCTATCCCCAAAAGCCTTCTTATCCCAGGTTTTCCTCCAAATATAACTGATCCCACAGCATCGACAGCCAGAACTTTTACAGATGAATTTAATCTTTTCATTCCTTTTGCAACACCTGTAATTAATCCAGCAGTACCTACAGGACATACAATCCAATCTAAAGTATCATTAAAATCATCATAAATTTCTTGAACTAAAGTATGCACGTAGGCCTCCGGATTTTCAGGATTGTTATATTGATTAGGCCAATAAGCTCCATCAATAGAATTCGCTAAATCTTGTGCTATTACGAGTCTTGCTTTTAAGTAGTTTCCGTGCTCATCTGATACATCAACCATATGGACTTGAGCACCATATGATTTAATAAGATTCAGATTCACTTTACTTATTTTAGGGTCAACTACACAAATCATTTTATATCCTTTCATCTTTGCTACTAACGCTAAACCAATTGCAAGATTCCCAGAAGAGGATTCAACAATTGTTCCTCCTGGCTTTAACTGTCCACTATTTTCAGCATATTCAATTACTCGCTTTGCAACTCTATCTTTCGAACTTCCTCCAGGATTAAATCCTTCTAATTTTACATATAGTTGAGCACTCTCAGGTGGGACCAGCTTATTAATTTTTACAATAGGTGTATCTCCTATTAATGAAAGAACGTCATCATGAATCATGTTTTTGCCCCTTTTCACATTAATTAGCTCATTTAATTTTTATAAAAAACCAATACCCTCATTCCAATCTTTTTTAACTTAAACTTCACATAATAAGACTGGATCAGTATACAACCTGATTGATTTTCCCCATAATTCCAACAGTTCATTCCAATCCTCCTCTACAAAATCTTCTCGGATTAGAAAACTTAACGGAATGTTTAAATTCAAAATACGTCCACAATTTAATTTAAATTTAGTTACACCTGCAGGTAGTAGCAAATTCGACTCTACTAATTGTTTGATTTGATACAGCTCTAGCAAAGTATATCTAAACACTATGCCGTCTGAAGGAATTAATTCGTCATTTGTTATTCTAGTAAACGGATATTTATTTGTATAAGCATTAACAATTTCTTTCCAAATTCTAATTTTTATTTCCATATCTTTTTCCATTTCTGGATTAATTGCTAGATCATACTTTATTCCATTAACAAACACTGTTGCAATTAAATTTTCACTTTCAATATTTTCACTTAAGAAAATATTAGAATTACTTTTTAATACCTCTAATACTCCCTCACTATCTGATATATGATGTGACCATGCTCCAATTGATAAATAATCTGCTTTAACGACCTGAACAACCATCCTTTTACAATTTAATTGCTTCAAAGATAACGTCCTATGTGCTCCATCAAGGATTAGATATTTATCTTCAGCTAATTGTAAAGCGATTGGAGGATTCTTTAAAACCTGTTCATTTTTAATCTTATGACTTAACTTTTTTAACCTTTCATGTTCATATTCTTCATGTAAATATATTTGCTCCGTTGGAATAACTTTTAAGTCATTTAGCATACCATTTCCTCCTGGAAACTATTATCATTATTTAAGATAAAGTTTTATATAAATCTATTAATTCTTTAAGAAGAATTTCTTTAATACTAAATGTATATTTCTTATTTTTTGAATATTTTAAAGCAACTGAGACAATATAATCAGGATCTAATAAAAAGGAATTATATAAAAAATCACCTCCTTTAATAATCCCGCTATTTTCTGGCACAGGAATAGATACAGGATTTGTGTAAAACCCTGTTCCTTTGGCTTTTAACACAGCTTCCTTCCTTGTCCAAATTCTAAAAAACATCTCTTTCTTATCTGTAGACTTTATCTGATCTAATACCAATTTAATTTCTCTTTCACAAAAAACTATATCCATAACATCTAAATAATTTCTATTGGTCTTTTCAACATCTATCCCAATATATTTTTCTTTAGCAATTCCACAAACAATCATCTGACTTGTATGTGATAAATTAAAATACATAGGATTTTGTTGTTTATTGAACTCCCAATTTACATATGGCTTTCCAAAACTATTTTTTTTCAACAAAATATCATTTACTAACAAATCTAATTTTTGTGCAAATAGAGATTTCACCAGCAACCTTCCAAGTAAGAACTCAAGTTTTTTATGCTCTACTAGGTAACTATAAAATTCTACCTGTTCTTCTTCATCTAAAACATTCAAACACCAATTGAAATCTGATATTTTTATATTTTCAGGTATTTTTAAATATAAAACGGCTACTCTTTCTTGCATTATTCTTCCTCACAATAATATTTCATTTATCATCCATATTTTTAAATAAATTCATTTAATTGTTTTCTAATAATTCTTTAGAAATTAAATATAGTAACTCTTTTTCTACGTCTTTTAAATAGAAATGATTTCCTGGTAACATCTGAACTTTAAACGCTTTACTAGTGTGTTTCTCCCACTGTTTTAGATGCTCTAAACGAACTCTACTATCCTCTGTTCCACCATACGCCACAATAGGACAATTTAATTTATTTCTTTCTTTATATACATATTTTTCACACACTTCAAAGTCCGCACGTATAGTAGGTATAATTAATTCCATTAACTCTTGATTACTTAATATTTCTTCAGATGTTCCTCCCATTTCTTTTAATTTCTCAATAAATATAGGTACAGATAAATCATGTATATTATTTGTTATTGGCGATAGATGCGGTGCCCTAAAACTCGAAATAATTAACTTTTCTGGAGATGTTGAAAAATTTTCTTTTAGATACCATGACATTTCATAACTTAATAATGCCCCCATACTATGTCCAAAAAATACATAAGGCTTATCTAATAAAGGAAGAATCTCTACTGCTAATTCACATATAATAGATTGGATATTATTGAATGGTTTCTCCATAATTCTATTTTCTCTACCAGGTAATTGAACAGCAATTACCTCAACCTGTTCCGGTAATTTATTTGCCCATTTTTTGAAATTACTGGCACTTCCTCCTGCATAATGAAAACAAAATAATCTCATACTAGTTGGAAAAGAATTTACCTTACTATATTTTTTGAAATATAGCGATGGTGAATAAATATTATTCATATCAAACACACCTTTAAAAATTAATTTAAATTAGAACTAAGATTGTATAATTTTTTACTTATCTCTTCTAAGAATATATCAATATGGTATGCAATATCTTCAGCATGTGCAGACTGCATCATACTATAATGAGTTGCGTTTAGTTCTATGACTTTTAATTCTTTTTGCACATATTTCCCCCAAAATAAGGTATCATCTTCTGCATGATTATTTTCTTTATGTGGATGATTTGCAGTAAAAAGTAATATATCTTGATCCAATTTTTCCGGTTGATAACTCCGATAAGCATTAAGATTTGTTTGAAATACCTGAATCATCTTTTCTAGATCTTCAACTTGTATATCTTGCTTAAACTTTGAATGATTTTTCAAATAACTTATTACATAGCGAATACGTTCATCTTGCATACTTAAATTTTTGTATCCTAATATTAATTCTTCGGATACTTCTAGGTTATATTGCTTCATTAAATCATTCATAAATACGGCTAAGTCATCCCATTCTGATGAATCATTATATATATCTGGTGCCCATGTATCTAGCAATATAATGGCTTCAACCTTTATTCCTTTCTCAACTAATTGTCTCGCCATTTCAAAAGCTACAACCCCACCAAAAGACCATCCACCAATAATATAAGGACCCTCTTCCTGAACATTCTGCATTTCCTTAATATAAAAATTAGCCATTTCTTCTATATTTGTTAATATTGTTTCTTCACTCTCTAATCCTAGCGACTGAAAAGCGTAAAATGGACGCTTAACCCCTAAATATTTAGCTAATTCAAAATAACTTATAATATGTCCACCAATAGGATGAACAAAGAAAATAGGTCTCTTATTCCCCTTTGGTTGAAGAGGTACTATTGAATTATTAACTTTATAAATTTTATTTCTATCTATTTGTTTCGCTAATGCAGCAATTGTTCCACTTTGAAAAATAACAGTTAACGGAATTTTCACATTAAAAGTCTTTTTAATTTTTGACATTAATTGAACAGCCAATAGAGAGTGCCCACCAATTCCGAAAAAATTGTCATATACAGAAATCCCAGAATAACCTAGTAGCTCTTCCCAGATTTCAACTAATTTTTTTTCAATATCTGTTTTGGGTTCGATATATTCTGTTCGTTTAATTAAGGACATATCTGGAGCAGGCAATGCTTCCTTGTCTACTTTTCCATTAATTGTTAAAGGTATTTTTTCTAACAACACAAAAGCACTCGGTACCATGTAATCAGGCAACTGCTCTGACATATAATTGCTAAGTTTCTCAACCTCATCAGCTGTAAGGTCATCTCCAATAATGTACCCAACTAGTCTTTTGTCACCTGGAATGTCTTCTCGAACTAAAACAATACCCTCACGTATTTTAGAATATTGATTAAGTATAGTTTCAATCTCTCCTAATTCAATTCTAAATCCTCTCAATTTAACTTGTTGATCTATGCGCTCAATATACTCAAGATTTCCATTTGGTAAATAACGCACTATATCTCCAGTTTTATACAATTTTCGTTCCTCATTACTATTGAATGGAGAAGTAATAAATCTTTCCGCAGTTAATTCTGGTCGTTTATAATACCCTTTTGCTAATCCCACTCCTCCAATATATAGTTCCCCATGAACACCAATAGGTACGGGTTGTAAAGAGGTATCTAATACATACATTTCAGTATTAAAAATAGGCTTTCCTATAGGTATGGATTTACTATAATTCTCTCCTGGTTTTACTATATAATTAGTGCATCCAACTACTGCTTCAGTCGGTCCATATTCATTTATTATGACTGTATTTGGAGCATGCTTTACCCAAAAATCAACATGTTTTGCGAGTAGAGCCTCTCCTCCTACTACAAAAGTATCTGTACAAAAAGCAGCATCTTCTTCAGAAACTTGATGAGATAATAACTCTAAATGGGCTGGTGTTAGCTTTATAACACTATATTTTCTTTTCCGAACCCATCTTCCTAGTTCTTCTAAATCTAATCCCTCAGGAAATAAAACTACTGTTTCTCCTATACATAATGGTGAAAGCATCCCTGTAATTGTTAAGTCAAAAGATATTGATGATAGAACTAATGAACCTTGTCCACCATTCCCTTTATAATAATTTTGAGTGCACCAATTTAAATAATTTGTTAATCCTCGATGTGGAACCATAACTCCTTTTGGTTTTCCAGTAGATCCTGAAGTATAAATTACATAAGCTAGATTATGCACTTGAACTTCCCCTATTAAATCCGAAGTCCTCATTTTTTCAATTTCATTCCAATCCGTATCTAAACAAATAACCTTCACTTTTTCTTTATGAATTCTATTAGATAAGCCCTGATGGGAAAGCACAATTGGTACCATAGAGTCTTCTAACATATAATGAATTCTTGCTGATGGAGCATTTGGATCAATTGGTACATATGCTCCACCTGCCTTTAAAACCCCGAAAATTCCTATAATTAGATCTAAAGAACGTTCCATGGAAATACCTACCATAACTTCTGGGCCTACCCCTTGACCTTTTAAATAATGAGCTAACTGATTAGATTTTTTATTTAATTCATCATAAGTTAATGAAGCATCCCCGTATTGTACTGCTATATTGTTCGGTACTTTTTTGACCTGTTCTTCAAATAGTTCAGGTAGAGTGGTATCTATCTGTAAATTATTTATTACATTATGTTTTCTTTTAATTATTTGATTCAATTCTTCTTTGTTTATTAATGATAATTGATTTAATTTTATGTTGGGATTTTCAATTACCTGTTCTAATATAGACAGATAATGTTTAGAAATACGTTGAATGGTACTTTTTCTAAATAAACCAGTGTTGTAGTTAAAAGTTCCAGATACCTTATCTTCCTCCTCAATCATAGATAAGGTCAAATCAAACTTTGCAACATTAATATTTAATTTCTCAGGCCTAACTTTTACACCTGACATTTCAATTATATTTTGTGTTTGTTTCTCTAAAGCAAAAACAGTTTGAAAAAGTACAGAGCTATTACTCTGACGTTCTGGTACAATTTCTGCAACAATATTTTCAAATGGGATATCTTGATTCGAATATGCTCCTAGGCATGTTTGTTTTACTTCTTGTAATAGTTCCCTAAAACACATATCTTTTCTCACTCTAGTACGCAATGCTAACGTATTTACAAAAAAACCTATTAATGGTTCAATTTCTAAATGATTTCGATTTGCAATTGGTGTACCCACAATAATATCTTCTTGTTTACTATATTTATATAACAAAATATTATACGCCGCTAATAACAGCATATACAATGTACCACCCTCCTGTTGGGATAAGGTTCTTAATTTCTCTACTAACCCTTTAGGAATTGTGATATATTCTTCGTCTCCATTATATGTTGCTTTATTGGGTCTTGAAAAATCTCTTGGTAAATCAAGAACAGGTAGATTGCCACTCAATTGTTTTTTCCAATAATTCAATTGTTCTTGTTGCTTGGAACCTTTTAGCCATCCCTTTTGCCAAATAGAAAAATCAGCATATTGCATTGTTAATGGTAATAAAGGGGAATTGTCTCCTTTTATAAATGCATTATAAACTTTCGAAATTTCTTGGATTAAAATTCCAACAGACCATCCATCTCCAACAATATGATGCATATTTAGCAACATCCAATATTCTTTTTCTTCTACTTGCCAAATATTTGCACGTACAAGGGGACCTATCTCAAGATTAAAAGGTT
Organism: Bacillus sp. JAS24-2; assembly: GCF_008274905.1. Lineage (NCBI taxonomy): Bacteria > Bacillati > Bacillota > Bacilli > Caryophanales > Bacillaceae > Bacillus > Bacillus sp. JAS24-2. The sequence continues at coordinate 175,212 of NZ_CP031069.1, read as the reverse complement.
TTTTTGCAACCTTTTTTATCTGTTCATCAGACATTTTTTGTCTTTCCTCTTTAGAATACGCCCGAAGATCAATATATTTAACTTTTATTGATAAATTCGGATTTACAATTTGGATTGGCTGCTCGTCCATTAATAAAAAAGTAGTGCGTAAAATTTCATGTCTTTGTATAATTTCATTTAAACTTTTTTCAAAAATATCAATATCAAAGTCTCCTACTATCTTCAGAAGAAACGGCATATTATATGTTGAAGAACCGGGTTCTAATTGATCAAAAAACCAAAGTCTTTGCTGAGCAAAAGATAGAACAGGAAGGTCACTTTCCCTCCTCTTTTTCATAATATTTTTAGGGCTATTCCGTTTTAATCGATCCATTAAAATTTTTTTCTTCTCTGGGGATAATGATTCTAATTTTGCAAGTAAATCTTCCTTTCTTCCCATAAACGCACCTCCATTATTAAAAAGTATATTTCGTAATGTAAAACTCTTCTGAAATTAATAAATTATCTACTCTTGATGATTTATTAATATTGATAATACTTTATCTGACATCATTTCATCTGTATCCTCTAAATCTTTTAGTAAATCTATCAACTCTTTATCTTGCTCCAGCTCTAGTTCTTGTTTCACAATCAAAACAAATTCCTCTAAGGTAGTAACTTCAAATATTATCTTTAATGGTAATTCTATTTTCAATTTGTTTCTTACTAGCGAAATAAATTTTGTTGCTAGTAAAGATTCCCCACCACTTTTAAAGAAATTATCTTTCATGCTAACCTTCTTATATCCCAATACTTCGCCCCAAATCATTGCAATTTCTTTCTCCAAATCAGTTATTGGTTCTACAAATTTCTGGTCATCCCCACTAAATATCGGTTTTGGTAATCGTCTTCTATCAATTTTCCCATTTGGAGTTAATGGAAGTTCTTCTAATACTACAAACTTTGCTGGTATCATATAATCTGGTACATGTTTTTTCATATATTCATAAAGAAAATCCCATTGCATCATGTGTTTATATTTTGGTACAACATATGCTATTAATTTTTTATTCTCATTTTCCTCATAAACATTAACAACTACACTTGAAATTGCATCGTGATTACTTAAAATACTTTCAATTTCTCCTAATTCAATTCTAAATCCTCTCAATTTAACTTGTTGATCTATGCGATCAATATACTCAAGATTTCCATTTGGTAAATAACGTACTATATCTCCAGTTTTATACAATTTTCGTTCCTCATTACTATTGAATGGAGAAGTAATAAATCTTTCCGCAGTTAATTCTGGTCGTTTATAATACCCTTTTGCTAATCCCACTCCCCCAATATATAGTTCCCCATGAACACCAATAGGTACGGGTTGTAAAGAGGTATCTAATACATACATTTCAGTATTAAAAATAGGCTTTCCTATAGGTATGGATTTACTATAATTCTCTCCTGGTTTTACTATATAATTAGTGCATCCAACTACTGCTTCAGTCGGTCCATATTCATTTATTATGACTGTATTTGGAGCATGCTTTACCCAAAAATCAACATGTTTTGCGAGTAGAGGCTCTCCTCCTACTACAAAAGTATCTGTACAAAAAGCAGCATCTTCTTCAGAAACTTGATGAGATAATAACTCTAAATGGGCTGGTGTTAGCTTTATAACACTATATTTTCTTTTCCGAACCCATCTTCCTAGTTCTTCTAAATCTAATCCCTCAGGAAATAAAACTACTGTTTCTCCTATACATAATGGTGAAAGCATCCCTGTAATTGTTAAGTCAAAAGATATTGATGACAGAACTAATGAACCTTGTCCACCATTCCCTTTATAATAATTTTGAGTGCACCAATTTAAATAATTTGTTAATCCGCGATGTGGAACCATGACTCCTTTTGGCTTTCCGGTAGAACCAGAAGTATAAATCATATATGCTAAATCATCTAAATCTACAAAATGGTCAAGATTTATAGTATCTTCCTCATTAAACTCTTGATTTCCATCCATTTGCACTACATTATCAACTCTAAATTCATTAAACTTAGACATAAAACTTTTCTGAGTAAGTAATATATCAAGTTGAGATTCTTCTAATATGTAAGACAGCCTTTCCATTGGATAAGAAGGGTCTAACGGGATATAAGCTCCCCCAGCTTTAAGTATTCCCAATATTGAAATCATTAACTCCGAACAACGCTCTAAGCAAATTCCAACATATCTTCCCGAACTGACCCCATTTCTCCGCAAGTAATGCGCAACTTGATTTGCTCTATTATTTAATTCTCGATAAGTTAATGAATCATTTTCACAGATTAAAGCTATAGCATCAGGGGTTTTTGTTACTTGTAATTCAAATTTTTCCTGTATACACATACTACTTAAATTTTCTTTATTGTTATTCCACCCATTTAAAATTTTTCTTTTTTCTTCATCATCTAATAATGAAATTTCATTTAACTGAACATTCGGATTTTCTATAATAGCTTTTAATATAGTTACAAAATGTTTCGCCATCTGTTGTATACTGCTTTTCATAAATAAATCTGTACTATAGTTAAACGTGCAAATAAGTTCATCATCATGTTCATTAATTATTAAACTTAAATCGAATTTTGCTGTATCGGTTTCGAATCTTTCAAATTCCATATTTACATTTGCAAGATTGAGAGATTTTTTAATATTCTGTTCTAGTGAAAACATCGTTTGAAACAAAACTGAATTATTTGCTGTTCGTTCTGAATTTAATTCACCCACAATTGCTTCAAAAGGTATATCTTGATTTGAATATGCTCCTAAGCATATTTCTTTTACTTTATTAATCAGTTCACGAAAAGCTACATCTCTTTTTGAATTAATACGTAAAGCCAATGTATTTACAAAAAATCCAATGAGAGGCTCTATCTCTCTATGATTCCTATTTGCAATTGGTGATCCTATGATAATATCTTCCTGATTGGTATACTTTAGAAGAAGGGTATAATATGCTGCAAGCAAAGTCATATATAATGTACAACCTTCACTTTTACTTAATTCTTTTAATCTCTGCACAGTTTCATTTGAAATTTTAACAAGTTCATTACTACCCTTGTATGATAATTTACTTGGTCTCGAAAAATCAGTGGGTAAATCTAGTACTGGTAAGACATCTTTAAATTGTTTCTTCCAATAGTCTAATTGTGTTTGAAATTTAGAACCTGTTAACCAATTCTTTTGCCAAATTGAGAAATCTGCATATTGTATCTTCAAAGGTGATAAATTAGCAACATCCGCTTTCAAAAAATTATTATATAAAATAGATAGTTCCTCAATTAATATAGCCATTGACCAACCATCCCCAATAATATGGTGCATATTTACTAAAACCAAAAATTCATCTTCTGTTATCTGCCAAATACTTGTATGTAGTAACGGACCCATTTCCAAATTAAAAGGTTCGATTGCTTTCCTTTTCATTTGTGACGAACATATATCTTCAGCAATATCCTTGGAATAGGAACACAAATTATGAACTTCAAAATCTATTTCCATAAATGGATGTATTTTTTGACGTAAATCTCCATCTAACGATAAAAATGTAGTACGAAGAATTTCATGCCTGCATATAATTTCATTTAAACAACGTTTAAAGACACTAATATTAAAGTCTCCCTTTATTTTTACTAAAAACGGCATATTGTATATAGAAGACCCAGGCTCTAATTGTTCAAGAAACCACATTCTTTGTTGTGCAAATGATAAAATTGTAGGTTCATTAGTTTTTCGAGAAGGAATTATACTTGATTCATTTTTATTCAATTGTTTCTCTAAAAATATTCTTTGTTCAGGAGATAATTTAGCTAACCTAGCCATAAGCTTTTCTTTACTCATTTTTTCTGATCCTCCTATTTCATAAATTGGTGGTGGGAATAGACTTTTAATATTCCCACCTACCTCATTATTTACAACTTATTATTGACCATCTTTTAAAATTAAATTTATTTCCTCTTCGGATAGTCCTTGAAGATCACTAATTAAATCTTGAATTTCCTGATTCTGTTTTAAATCTAATTCAGATTTAACAGCTAAAACTAACCCTTCTACAGTTGTTACCTCAAAAAGAGTACGTAACGACATATCTATTTGAAATTCTTTTCTAATTAAAGAAATCAATCTTGTTGCAATTAAAGATTCTCCTCCATTTTCAAAAAAATCATCTCTCATACTAACCGATTGATATCCAAGTACATTTCCCCAAATCTTTGCAATTTTTTTGTCTAAATCTGTTTTAGGTTCAACAAAGTTATCCTCATTAAGATTAAATATAGGATCAGGTAGTTTTTTTCTATCTAATTTTCCAGTTGAAGCAATTGGAAATTCATCTAAAAAGACAAAGAAAGAAGGAATCATATGATTTGGAACTTGTTCCTTCATATAATTACGTAATTCTTTTGTTGTTAAATTTGAATTCTTTTCAAGTGTTAAATAAGCTATTAATCTTTTATTTCCTGAAGAATCCATATGCGCTAAAGCAACGACTTGTATAACATCTGGATGTTTACTTAATATTGCCTCTACTTCGCCTAACTCAATTCGGAAACCACGAATTTTCACTTGATAATCTATGCGTCCTAAAAACTCGATTGCACCATCATTACGCAGACGAACTAAATCTCCAGTCTTATATAGTCGTTCATTTTTATCATGACTAAATGGATTTTTCCTAAAAGATTTTTCAGTTTTTTCTTTATCATTAAGATAACCACGGCCTACGCAAACGCCACCATAACATAATTCTCCAGGCACTCCTATAGGTACTGGATTCATATATTGATCTAAAATATATACCGTACAATTCGGAATTACCTTTCCTATTGATATAAAGTTTTCTTCTAAAGCTGGCGGCTCTAAGATATATTGATGATTAACATCATCTGAACTCTCCGTTGCTCCACAAGCATTAATCATCGGAATATCCGGATAATACTTAAACCATTGACGGCAAAGTTCAGGTGGTAAAGTTTCCCCATTTAACACTACCCATCTTAAGGAACTAAAGCTCGGTCTTTTTTCTTCATTTAAAGAAATTCTTTCTAAGGTTGATTGAAGTACCGTAGGTACAGTTTCAAATACTGTTAAATTCGCTTTTTCCATTTCATTCAGTTGCACTTCTGGGTCAAGTTCAGCTTCATCAGGTAATATATATGTCTGTCCGCCAACTAATAATGCGGATAGTAATTGCCAAACTGATACATCAAAACATTGAGTAGCATTTTGTGCTACTATATCTGATTCTTTAATATCGATTACATCTATTTTTGCAAATAAATGATTAATCATACCTTTATGCTCCACCATTACACCTTTAGGAAGTCCTGTAGAACCTGAGGTATAAATGACATATGCTAAATCATTTAATGCCACTTCATTATGTTGATATAATACATTTTGACTTTCAATTTGCTCCCTACTACTATCTAAGGAAACTATTTTTAATTTATCTTTTGGTATTCTATTAGTAAATTTTTCATATGTTAGTAATACATCCATACCTGAATGTTCAATCAAATACTCAATACGACTTTCAGGATATTTAGGGTCTAGAGGTATATAAACTGCACCAGCTTTAAAAATACCAATCACTGTTATAGCCCAATCTATATTTCTTTCTCCAAAGTAACCAACAAACATACCTGGTTTAACATCAATGGACTTCAAATAATTAGCCAAGCAATTAGAACGTTTTTGAAGCTCTTGATAAGTAATTACCTGATTTTGAAATACTATTGCTTTATTATCTGGTGTTTTCTTCACTTGCTTATCAAAAAGGATATGGAAACACTCATCAATGCTAAAGTCTTCCTCATCATCATTTTTTAAAGTTACTTGATCGATTTCTTCATTTGATAATAAACAAGTTTCATGATGATTAGCTGAGGAACCTTGAGCTATTAATTCTAAAGTTTTTACATAATAACCTGATATATAATTAATTTGTTCCTCAGTTATATCTTCTGGATAATAGTCTAATACACACATCAACTGAGATGTTTGAGGATCAATAGAAAATTGTACTGTAAGTGGTACATAAGCTGATTCACGATGCTCTCCATTCAATATTTCAATACCAGCTTTTTTTCCGATATCTTGATAAGCATGGAAATGAGTATAGTTAAAAATAGTTTCAAACATACGTTTTCCGCCACTATACTTTCTTTGTAAATCTACTAATGGATAGCGACGATACGGATGAGCTTCCCTCTCTGCATCAAAAGTTTTACAAACCAACTCTTCCCAAGAACAGTTACCAATATCTAAACGAAACGGCATCGTATTTATCATCGAACCAAGTACTTTTTCTGCATCTGGTTCCTCTGGCCTTCCACCGGCTACTACCCCTGTAACAACATCAGTTTGACCAGTAAGTAAGCTAACCACTTTTAAATGTGCTGCTAATACTACATCTTTAAGAGGTACCGATACTTTTCTAGAAAGGCGTATTAGTCCTTCAGAAACTTGCTGCGAAATTGTAAGCATCAATCTATTGTTTTCAATTACTTTCGAAGCAGGCGTTTTTAACCAACGCGGTACCTGCATAGTCGATACATCCTGTAGTTTGCTCTCCCAGAATTCATTGGCTTCTTTCGATTCTTTTGTCTGTTGTTCTAATTGTACATAGCGATTGAATTTAGCATTTAATTTTTTAGATTCTAATGTGTTAGGGTTTTCTGTCAAATCCCTATAATTGGTTAGCAGTTCCGTAACCGTCGATGCAACACTCCAACCATCCAGTATAGGCTCACACATTGTAAATTGAAAGATTTCATCAGATAATAAGTGAACATGAAAACGAAATAACCCTGGTTTAGACCAATCAAATTTTGTGTGCTCCTCTTTACTCACAAAATCTTTTAAATACTTTTCTTGTTCTTCTTCATTCATATGACGAAGGTCTTGGACATTTAATTTTAAATCTGTATTCTCATGAACTAATTGTAGTGGTTTACTATAACTAGAAATATCAAATGAAGTTCTAAAAATTTCATGTCTTTTTACTAATCGATTAATTGCTTCGTTAAAAATCTCTTCATTAAAATCAGCACGTAAACGATACGTTTCTAGATAAGATCTATACCCCTCATTAACTTCACTGTGATAATAAACTGTCATTTGTATTGCCGGAATAGGATATGCATCTTCAATTCCATTAGGAATTTTCCTTCTATCTTCTTCTGAGATTAACGAAAATGGTAGGACTATTACACCCTTATCTTCTATGCTGTTCTGCATATCTACTACTTTAGATAAATCTCTTATTGTTTGATATTTAAAGATTTGTTCTAAAGAAATATTTAGTCCTCTTTCTTTTGCAAGCGAACATATTTTAATACTTCTAATAGAGTCACCACCAATTAAAAAGAAATTATCATCTATTCCTATCTCTTGTATACCCAGTACTTCTTCCCAAGTATCAGCTAAAATTTTCTCTATTTGTGTTTCAGGTTCAATATATTTCGCTCTTTCAACTGCAAACATGTCTGGAGCAGGCAATGCCTTTTTGTCCACTTTTCCGTTAATTGTTAATGGAAATTTATCCAATAATACAAAAGCACTTGGTACCATATAATCTGGTAGCTGTCCTGTCATATAATTTCTTAGCTCACCAATTGCAGTAGGCATCAAATTATCTCCAACAATGTAAGCTATTAGTTTTTTATCACCAGGAGCATCTTCACGAACTAACACTATACCTTCACGAACTTTCGAGTATTGATTAAGAATAGCCTCAATCTCACCTAGTTCAATTCTAAATCCACGAATTTTTACTTGATCATCAATACGCCCTAAGTACTCAATATCTCCATTTGGTAAATAACGTGCTAAATCGCCTGATTTGTATACTAGTCCTGCTTGCTCTAAAGATGGAATTTTTATAAAGCGTTCTTCAGTTAACTCTTGTTTATTTAAATATCCTCGTGCAACCCCCGCTCCACCTATATACATTTCTCCAATTACTCCAATAGGTACATGCTGCAAGTCTTGATTTAATATATATACCTGAAGATCGGGAATAGCTGTACCAATTACACTTGCTTGACTATCTAAATCAGCCTTTGATAAAGCTCGATATGTGACATGAACTGTTGTCTCTGTAATTCCATACATATTTATTAATTGGGGGTTTGCGTCTCCATGTCTCTCAAACCAACCACCTAGACTCTGAATTTCTAAAGCTTCTCCACCAAAAATTACGTATCGTAAATTTAATTCATGTGGCATATTTACTTTCTCATCTACGTGTATCAATTGACGGAATGCTGATGGTGTCTGATTTAAAACTGTTACTTTTTCTTTAATTAACAATTCATAAAATTGCTCTGGATCACGACTCACATAATATGGAACAACAATGAGTTTTCCTCCATATAATAACGCCCCCCAAATTTCCCATACAGAAAAATCAAATGCATATGAATGGAACATCGTCCATATGTCCTTTTCATTAAAATTAAAATGGTTATCCGTTGCTTTAAACAATCGAACCACGTTCTTATGCGGTATTAAAACACCCTTAGGGTTACCAGTAGAGCCAGATGTATAAATAACATAAGCTAAGTTATCTTCTGTAATGCCTGAAATTAGATTGGTATCTTCCATTTCTCTAATCTCTTGCCAATTTGTATCCAAACAAACAATCTTTGTTAGGTCATTTTGTACATTATTAACTAAATCTTTTTGTGTAAGAACAATTGGTACATTTGAGTCTTCTAACATATACTGGATTCGTCCAGCAGGTGCATGTGGATCAAGTGGAATATATGCTCCGCCTGCTTTTAAAACACCTAGAATACCCACAATTAAATCTATAGAACGTTCCATGGCGATACCAACCATTACTTCAGGTCCTACTCCCAAATTTGTTAAATATCTTGCTAATTGATTTGCACGTTTATTTAACTCTTCATAAGTTAAACTTTGGTTCATATATCTTACAGCAATAGCATTACCATGTAAGTTAACTTGCTTCTCGAACAGTTGTGGTATAGATAGATTTGTAGAATACTCTACTCTTTTCTTGCTCCAATCATTTAACTGTAGTAGCTCTTTCTCAGTTAAAATAGGTATTAAATTTATAGAATTATCTGGGTTTTTTATTATACTGTCTATTAATATTTCAAAATGATTTATCATACGTTTTACGGTAAATTCTTTAAACAGCTCTGTATTATACTGAAAATTAATAATTAACCCCTCATCAGATTCTGCAACTGTTGTAGTGATATCAAATAACGATGAATTATCCTCAATTGGAAATAAGCTTAAACTAGCGTTATCGAAATCAATCTTTGTAGTTTCACACCCTACAGTGAAAGGGGCGAGAGTTTTATTATAAATACCCACATTTTGCATTACGAAAGCAGTTTGAAAAACCGGCGATCTGCTTGAATCTCTATCAATTTTTAAGTTTTTTATTAATGATTCAAAAGGATAATCCTGATTACGATAAGCTCCAATTACTTTATGATTTGTTCGCTCGATCATTTCATTAAATGTTGGATTTCCTGATAGGTTTAATCGTATTGGAACAGCATTAGTTAAATATCCTACTAAATTAGCAAACTCTTTCTTAACTCGCCCTGCCATATAAGAACCAATGATAATATCATCTTGATTTGTATAGCGATACATTAAAACACTATATGCTGAAAGTAACGTATTATATAATGTTACTCCTCTATTTTTAGAAATTTCTTTTAGTTTGTTTTGTATGGATTTATTTAAACGTAACCTTAAGTTTGCTCCTCTATTCGAGAGTACTGGTGGACGTTTATAATCAATTGGTAAGTTTAAAATTGGTAAATCACCCGATAGTTCCTCTTCCCAATATTTCAATTTACTTGCACCTTCTGAACTATTAAGCATTGCATTCTGCCAATTTACATATGAGCTATAATCATAATCATTAGTTCTTAATGTACTTACATCTCCTACTTTTATTCTTGTATATAATGTCTTCAACTCATTAAATAAAACATCTATTGACCAATAATCAATTACGATATGATGGAAAGACCACAACATTACATATTGGGATTCATTACGTTTAAGAACATATACACGCATAATATCACCTTGTTCTAAAGTGAAATTACGAATAGATTCAACATTCAAAAACTCATTCAACTTTTCAGATTTCCAATCACTTACATCTATTAATTGAAAAGATACTTCCTTTTGCTTTGCTATATTTTGAATCAATTCACCCTCATATTCATAAAAAGATGACCTTAATATACAATGCCTATTAACTAATTCTTGAAAACTCTTCTGTAGGGATGTTATATCTAGCTTTCCTTCAATATTAAAAGCACGTGATACATTATAAGCAGAGCTATTTGGAGCTAATTTATATAAAAACCATAATCCTTGTTGTCCACGAGACATCGGTATTTCTCCACTTTTTATCTGATCAATTTCTAGTTTAGTAGTCAAATATTTTTCTCTATACAATTGATTATTCATCTCTTGTGCTATTTGTAATATACTCGGACCTTCTAATAAAAAAGTTGGTTCTAGTACAATTTCTAAATCCGTCTCTATATGACTCTGTAATTGTATTGCTGTTATTGAATCTAAACCTAAACTATTTAGTGACTGATTTACACTAATATTAGTAACAGGTATCTTTAAAGATACACCTACTTTCTGAAGTAAGTATTTTTCTAATTTAATTTGCCTTTCTTCTTGAGTTAACTTTACTAGCTCTTGTCTATTAAAAAGAATTTCTTCAATTTCAAATTCTATATCTAACCCACTTGTTTTTTGTACAACATCTTCCCCAATTAATTTAAGTTCTTCGTTTAAATATCCGTTGCGACAAGCGTGTCTTTGGATCTTTCCACTAGATGTTTTAGGTATACTTCCAAACTGTAGAAGCAATACTGAGTGTACTTGTATTCCGTGCTCCGCAGTTACTGCTTGTCTAATTGCACTAGCAACCTCTTGAACATTAACATTACGGTATTGGCGACTAATTTCTTGTGCCACAATTAACCGTTCTTCACCTTCTTCTATAACAGAAAACGCAGCGGTTGCATTTTTCCTTAAACTTTCATGACTGTTCTCTACTATTAATTCGATATCTTGTGGGTAATAATTTCTGCCTCGAATAATAATTAAATCTTTTATACGCCCTGTAATATATAACTCTCCATCATATAAAAAACCTAAATCCCCAGAACGTAAGAATGGTCCTTTTTTATTAGGCAGAAAAGCTTGGAATGTATCAATTGTTTGTTCTTCTCGACCCCAATAACCTGTTGCTACACTCTCACCTTTAATCCAAATTTCACCGATTTCATTACTAGAACATTCTTGACCAGTATCTGGATTAACTATACAAATCTCTTGTTCTTCTGCTATAATCCCACTGCTTACAAGATTACGTACCTTCCCATCTTTACTTAAAATGGAAACTAAATTCTTTTTCATATCATCAATTGAAAAAGAATTTATTACAGGCTGACTTTTACTTTTTGCACCAGAAACCAGTAATGTATTTTCAGCTAACCCATAGCAAGGATAAAAGGCTTCTTTTCGAAAACCAGATACACTAAATACTTTTGAAAACTCTTCAATAACTTCAGCACGAACAGGTTCTGCACCGTTAAATGCTAGTCTCCAATTACTCAAATCCAACTCAGCTCTTTGCTCCGGTGTTGTCTTTTCAATTAACAGTTCAAAAGCAAAGTTTGGCCCTCCACTTACAGTAGCTTTATACTTCGATATTGCTTCTAACCAGCGTAATGGTCGCTGCATAAAATCAATTGGTGACATAAATATTACTGGAAACCCTACAGCTAATGGCTGAAGCAATCCCCCAATTAATCCCATATCATGATATGGAGGCAACCATATTACCCCAATATCGTCTTCAGTGGTCTTAAATGACTGCTGAATTAATTTTGAATTGTGCAGTATATTCCCGTGAGTTACCATTACACCTTTTGGTGTAGATGTAGAACCCGATGTATATTGTAGAAACGCAATTGTATTTCTATCTATCTCTGGAAATACCCAATATTCCTCGCAACCTACAGGAACTTCATCTGTATTCAAATACTCTATTGCACAATTATTAAAGTACTCAGATTTTCTCATACGCGCGCTAACTTTTGTCTGTGTCAATATATATTTTGCCTCTGCATCTTCTAAAATTACTTTCAAACGTGGCATTAACCTATTTGAAGATGGAGGATATGCTGGTACCGCAATAGCGCCTGCATATAAACATCCAAAAAAGGCAGCTAGATAGTCGATTCCAGGTGGATATAGTAATAAGACTCTTTCATTTTTTGCCCCTCTATCCTGTAACCATGCTCCTATAGCTCTCGCTTTCAAATCTAATTGGCCATAAGTTAATGAGATTTTATCCTCTTCACCATCTCTTAAAAATTGAAATGCAGTTACATCACCTTGTTCTTTAGCACGATATTGCAATAATTCTACAAGTGATGTCATTTCTAAAAGTAACGTATTTTGAAATAATTCCACAATTACCCCACCTTTCACATTGTTTTACTCGGTTTAAGTTTCACTTTCATTTTGGAATTCCTATATTGTTCTGGTTTGAACTTCTGAATTTCTAATTGTTGATTCACATATAGTAAAGATTGATCGTCATACCAATGACTTAAAAAATTACCAGATTGCCCTGGTGCATTAATATCCATTCCCAGACAATCTTTCAAATCTACAACCATTCTCCATGGTGCACCATCAAGAATATGACCAGTTTTCCTATCATACGATGCTAATGCTACCGTCACATAGCTACCTCCAATAGGAATTTTTCCCTGGGGATTTATTAAATTCCCTATAAATTTATTCTTCTTACCAAACGGGTGTTTAGTAATAAAATGATGGAACTCTCCCCACTTCCATTCATAAGGGTTATTTCCCTGTAAATCTATTATAGTAATAATAGATTTTTTAAAGCTTTCTATAATCACTTTCTCAAACCCGCCAGCATTATTAAACCACGTACTATCATTTCCTTGCGCCGCCTTGCGTATAAGCTCGTCAGTTATATTCATCCGATCAACCATTTTCTCAAATAAAAACGTTCCCATTTTTTCTTTAAAAAGGGTACAACAAATTTCCCACCACCAAAAATGATAAATTAATGGCGCTGCATTATATGAGGTATCTTTACAATCCCATTTTTGCAAGATTCTAATACATTCCGTTTCTAATTTGTTATGTTTAACAGAATACAATACCGGTAAAAGAATATTTAATAGCTGTACTGCTTGTAAATTTAACGTATCATCTTGCATTATTTTTACATCTTCAATTACTAAAGGTGTATTTTCAGCTATACTTTTTCTTAACATCTGGTTAATTCTTTTTGCACGATATGGGGCATCCCATGAACTTGCAATCATATATGGATAATGATCACCTATAACCTTATTGTTTGCTGAAACAATAAACCCCTGTTTAGGATTGACTACCTCCGGTAATTCTTCAAAAGGTATAAATCCTTTCCATTCAAATTCATCATCGCATCCTGGTACCGGTAATAAACCATTCCCTTTATTACGTATCGGTATTTTACCACCTACTCGATAGGCAATGGTTCCATCTTCTGAAGCAAATAAAAAATTTAAAACCGGTGTGCTATATTTACGCAAAGAATTACGGAATTCTTCCCAATTTTTCGAACGATTAATATCTAATAGAGCTTCTAAATCACATGTAGGATAATTTGCATTCCATTGTAAGGCTAGATTTTCCTTTAACTTTATTTGTTGATTATTACCAATAACATCTGAAATAATAGGTCCATGTCGTGTAACAACAACCGGAAACGCAACATCTGCTTGGCCCTTAACTTTAATTACTTCTTCTATAACTTCAGCCTCTTCCCATTTCCCTTTATATTGAAATTGATTAGGATTACTAGGATTTCTTTTTTCTATAAACAAATCTTGGACATCTGCACGATTATTTGTTACTCCCCATGCAATTTTGTCATTATGGCCAAGTATGATCCCACATACACCAGGTAATGTTACACCTATTACATCCATATTTTCTGTTTCATTGTTTACTTTTAAATGCGTTTGATACCAAGTAGATGGTGCTTGCATTTCAATATGTGGGTCATTGGCCAGTATTGGTTTACCTGATTTTGTATGCTTACCAGATATAACCCATCCATTTGAACCCTTAGTTACTTCGCTTGATAAATTCAACAAATCTGCTAAATGATCAGAAAAGAAATCTAAATTATTTATTGTTTTTTCTGATGTTTGTTGTTTTATCTTTACATTCTCACCCATCATATAATCAGGAATAGTAATGGGTCCATCCGAAGGGTAATTTGGTTTTATTTCCTCAAATAATTCATCATCAATTTTCTTTTGCAATTCAAATCGAAAAATTTCATTTGTAAAATTATGACTTAAACTATAGGATAATAATCTCCCTATACTTAACATATCTAGAATTGACCAAGGTTCAGGTTCGTAATCTAAAATTGTAAATTCTACTGGTAATCTATTCAGTTTTTTTGCTTGTTCTATATACGTATTTACTCCATCACAATAACTTTGCATCCATTCCAAGGTTTCTTCTGAATAAAGACTAATAGATTTTTGAGCAGATCTAAATAGTGAAAATGAACGAAAAAGTTTATCATTGTTTATTAAATCTGGACCTAATATCTCAGATAATCTTCCATTTACTAAACGTCTACTCATATCCATTTGCCATAATCTATCTGTAGTAGTTATAAAACCTTGTGCTTTATATACATCATTAAAGTTTCTGGCCTCAATGTGTGGAATCCCTCTATTATCCTTATAAATAATTACTTCTTCACTAAGTCCTGAAATAACATATTCCTTTTCCAAAGAAATGAAATGCTCTCGTAATTTCCGATAAACATTTTGATTACACGCTCTAATTGATCCATAAAAAATAACCTTTCCTAAATTCATAGCTTTTTTAATTTTTGGAAAAGGTTTATAAACTCTAGCGATCTTTGTCCTATTATTTTTTTGTGGCTTGTGTTGTATATAAAGCACCTACCTTTATAAATAATCTAAAGGGAAAATTATGTATTCTTTGTAAAATAAACTGAAATTACTAACCATAATGAATAATCTGAATTTTAAACTTCTCCCTTCTCCATTTGGTATTTCTCATGCTATCTTAAGTTCAATTTTTTGACAATACTTTCAATAAAAGAGAACTTTTATAAATATTATTCAGAATTATCAAAATAAAAATACCATAACCAATGTGGTTATGGTATTAGTTCTACATTATCTGACCTAAATGTGTATCTTTTTTTTCTTTTTTATTGTAAATTTGTTTTCCTCTGTAAAAGAAATAAATACCAAGAAGTGAGATTAAAGCCATAAATAAGAACATTGTTGTTCCACCGTACACTGCTAAAAGAATTCCACCAAACCATGGGCCTACAAAATTCCCAAATTCCCCCAAACTTTGCGCGCCATAATATGTCCCTCTTAATCCAGATGGCGTAATTTCATCAACTTGAGCATATTCAGCCGGGATTACTAATATCTCTCCTACTGTAAATACAAACATTGAAATTATGAAAGCAACCCACAATGTTGAGAATGCAAAACCTACTTCTCCTACAGCAAACAAAATACAGCCAAATGCAATTCTTTGAAATAAGCTAAAACGTTCTGCCCATCTGGTTAGTGGTATCTGAATCATAAGCACCGTAAGCCCATTAACACTCATCAATATTGCAAATAATTTAATTCCATCTAAAATATTTTCTTTTAAATATTGCGAAAGTGTAACTGACATCTGCCCATGGACTGTTGTTAATAAAATACCACCAATAACAAAAAACATTAAAGGTACGTCACTACGTACTGCATTCCATATAAGAGACATACTAACTTTTTCATCCTTCGTAGAAACATCCCTTTGCTCATTATAATTAGTAACTTTCAACATAATAAATAGTATTATTGCATAAAGAATATAAATAAATGCTGTTAATACAAATGCTATTGTACTACCACCAATTCCAAAGAAAGCTCCCAACATTGGACCAATTGATAACCCTAAATTAAATGCCAGATAACGATTCGCAAACATTCTGTACCTTTTTTCATCTGGGGTTAAATCAGCCATTAAAGCTTTTGAAATGGTTCCAAAGAATGCATTTGAAAGTCCCCTGATAATACTAAAAAGTACTAATAAAACCGGATTAAATGTAGCAATAAACCCCAAAAAGGCAATACTTAATCCAATTAAAGAAAAAATCATTAATTTTTTTCTACCTATAAAATCTGATAATACACCCCCTAAAAGTCCACAAAATGTACCCGCTAGTGGGCCTATCCCAATAATGAATCCAATCGTTGCAAAATTTAATTCTGAAGAGTTACTTAGATGGATTGCTAAAAATGGCATACTCAT
This sequence comes from Bacillus sp. JAS24-2, assembly GCF_008274905.1. Lineage (NCBI taxonomy): Bacteria > Bacillati > Bacillota > Bacilli > Caryophanales > Bacillaceae > Bacillus > Bacillus sp. JAS24-2. Next base: position 158,765 of record NZ_CP031069.1, on the reverse strand, counting down.
TGAACTTGTTAAAGAAATTAAGACAGTACCAAATACTAATACATGCACAATTGGATGATATTCTCGTATATAAGCTTTAAATTTATTCATGAAAATTTTCTCCCCCCTCAAAAATTGCCAAAAATTTATTATTAATTTTAGAAATAGCTTCTTTTCTCAAGCTATAAAATGCGGGAATAGAACTTCCAATAAAATGACTTCTTATAATTCCTTCACGTTTTAATTTTGTAATGTGGTGATGCACCGTACTCTTAGCTAAATTCATGTGTTTATGAATTTCAATTAAAGAACGAGGACCTCGGGATAAATATATTAAAATATTTAATCTAGTCTCATCCCCTAAACATTGCATAACTTTAACTAACTCCCTTGTTCCATCTTCATAGAAATTTTTTTTGATGGGATATAAGCATGTAGCGATTCCATCAAAATAATCCAATACGGTATTAGGGCTACAATGATATTGTGGTACCAAAATAACTTTTCTCAAGTTATCCTGCTGTTCAATTCTTAATCCATTAGTAGCAGTTTCTATAATATCTATCGGTCTACTAACATTTAATTTTTCATTCAAAGAAATTGCATCCTGTTTTAATTGCATATGAATGGTAGGATCTATACTTTTAAAATAATATTCGTTCCATTTGTATAAAATATCTACACTTCTATCCCTAATCACACTTAGGTCATTAGATATAGATTCTACCCAAGGAGCTAATCTTTCATAAATCTCTCCCGCTGACAGATTTTCAAACCAATTTAAAAATTCTGGAATGGAAGATTTTTTTTCACATTGAGAAATTAATAACACTATCCGATGTAATACCTCCCATCTTTCATCTTGTAACTCATTGATAAACCTTTCAGGTAACCGTAATTTAGTCTCTTCTAACCAGTTTCCTTTCAAATGAACTTCCTTCATCTTGTCATTATTTATATAGTTGTACAAGCTGATAATAAGTTCATAAGCAGGAGAATGTTCTATAACTATAGAATACTCTCTATCCATTCGATCACCATCTAACATAATTTAAATTTAACTTTATTGTAAGCTAAAGAATTATTAAAAACAATAATTTTTCGAATTTTTCATTATTAGATCTGTATTCCCTTTCATTTTTCTTGATAAATAGAATAAAAAACAATATTTATTACCTGAATTTATACAATACGTGATATATTGCATATTGTATAAATTCTTTTGGAGGGATATAATGAAAAAAAATATACACTGTAAAGTAACTGGTTTTTGTTTAATAGTACTAGGGGCTTTATTGGGAAGTACCTCTGGAGCTCTAGGTCAACAAATTTTTGTCCAGAGTAATCTCTCCGTTGTATCAATTGTTGTAGTAAAATTATTGATATCTGGAATTCTAATTTTATTTATCTCGTGCTTTGGCAATAGACGTCTTGATATACTAAATATTTGGAAGTCAGTCCAAGACGCTAATAAAATCATTCTGTTTGGCACAATTGGTGTACTGGGCACTCACTATACATATTTTTCATCAATTAAAGAGGGAAATGTTGCCGTTGCAACTTTACTACTTTATTCAGCTCCGGTCTTTTTAGGTATATACTTAATTCTGATAAATGTTAATTCTCCTAATAAAAAAGAATTGTTTTCATATTTAATTTTCATAATTGGAATTTATCTTTTCTTCACAAAAAACTCAATTTACCAACTAAATGTTTCTATACTTTGGGGAATATTATCTGGCATGTCGTTTGCATTTTACATAAATCAATTAGATGATCTATGTAAAAGATGGTCATTACGTATAGTATTAGGATGGGGGATGGTAATTGGAGGCATTGCATTATTAATTTTAAATAAGCTTTCGACAAGTGAGTTTATCCTGCTTTCTACTGTTAAAACTCTCTCAATCCACACTTTATTATTACTATTTATTATTGTTTTTGGAACTATTCTTACATCAATTTTTTATGTAAAAGGTACAAATTATATTACTCCTAAAGATATTTGCTTATATTCCTGTATTGAACCATTGACTGCAATTTTAATTTCCGTATTATTTTTTAATACTTCATATACAGCTTCTGAATTAATAGGGGCTTTTTGTCTAATTGGAGTTTTCGTATTATTAACCCAACTTAATCCACCAATTAAAAGAACCTTATCACTGGTTAATGGGCAACAAACAAAACTTAAATAAAAACAGTTTTAATACCTTTTACTTTTCCGTTTTACTCGAAATTTTAGGCATTATAAAAAGAAAGGAAGTGTATTATCCTGCCTATACCTAAAAACTTTAATAAACAAACGAGATTTTCAGCAAAAACTATTGTTTTAAATCAACTACAAGATTGGATCATTGAAGGTGTTTTAAGACCTAATGAGAAAATTAATGATACTGAACTAGCACAAGCTTTAGGGGTAAGTAGAACACCCGTAAGAGAAGCACTTCAAGTTCTAGAGCTTTCTGGACTCGTCGAAATGGTTCCAGGACAAAAAACTAAAATTTCTCCAATCAACGTAGCAGATGTACCATTAATTTATGAAACTATTGCAAGCATACATACCCTTGCGGGAAAACAAGCTATTAATAATATTAAAACATCTGATATTAAAGCACTTACGTTAATAAATACAGAATTTAAACAAGCTATTGAGAAAATGGATACTAGAAATGCATTAACACTAGATTTAAAATTCCACAACCTAATTGTTGAAATTTCAAAGAATACATACATTGAACCATTTTTAGAAAACTTACATCTTCATGCCCTGCGTTTTGAGTATATTTTCTTTCAAAACGTAATTCATGATAGTCGATCTATAGATGAACACACTAATATTATCAAAGCATTAGAAAATGGTGACTCATCATTACTAGAAAATACTATGTCTAATAACTGGTTGCGTCCAATGAAAGATGTTCAAAATATATTAACTTCGAAGAATTTATAATTAATTATGTGAACTACTCACCACCTAGCAAAGTTTGATGTGGAGCTTCTCAGTTCCACCCCTAGATATCCAACATCTGGACGCTCTTTTGGTACGGTTGATATTTTATGCAGGAACCGAATGGTTTGGTTTTTACGCTCGATTTTCTTCCTGCATCCTCCTATACCAAGATATCAAAGAACTTCATATAACTAGTTCATCAAAAAATTTTGACTATGCCAAACCGAAATTCATCTCCCGCCTAGCGCTTTTCTATCGCCCTTCACACGGTTGATGAAGAAGAATTATTTCGGTAAAAGTATTCAATTGAGTACTTTTATATTTAATAAGTAAATTTAACTTATATAACAATTTTTCATTATGTTAAAATCCAATAAATATATCTAGTGATTTCTATTTTAAAGTCATCATTTTTAAAGTACGCAATATATTGCATTCAATATATATTTAAAATTCTTGTCTGAAATTTAATGGAGGTGTTTTATTTGAATAAAGTTAATAAGGATCGTATTAAAGGTATGATTATGGTTATAATAGGTGCTAGCTTATGGGGGCTATCGGGAACCGTCGCTCAACAACTATTCCAATGTAATGGTATTACTACGGAATGGTTAGTTACAATCCGCTTACTGATCTCTGGGGTTACATTGTTATTTATTTCACTTTTCAGTAAAAACAAACTCGAGATTGTTGCAATTTGGAAAAATAAATATGATGCTACTAAACTCATTATTTTTGGGATTTTTGGTATGCTAGGGGTACAATACACTTATTTTGCATCTATTAGTGAAGGGAATGCTGCAGTCGCAACAATTTTACAATATTTAGCTCCGATTTTTATTACTTTTTATCTGATTATCAAATTTAGAGCTTTGCCTACTAAAATAGATGTTTTAGCAATAACTTTTGCAACCTTGGGTACTTTCTTATTATTAACAAATGGTTCAATAAATAACCTAACTGTATCAATCCCTGCAATTGTTTGGGGAGTTTTATCTGGATTATCTTTAGCTTTTTATACTCTTTATTCTAAATCTTTATTAGATAAATGGTCTTCCGCAGTTTTAGTTGGCTGGGGTATGATTATTGGCGGAATAGGCGTTACAATAGTTCATTATTTTTCTAAAAAAGAAATAATATTTTTAAAATCAATTGAGAACCTTGATCTAAATACACTATACCTTATTGCCTTTGTAGTTATTTTTGGAACATTAATTGCTTTCTATCTATTTTTAGACAGTATTAGATACATTTCGCCTAAGGAAACTACTTTATTAGGCTGTACTGAACCACTTTCTTCAATCGTTTCATCTGTAGTTATTTTGCATATTCCTTTCTTATTTTTCCAAATCATTGGGGCCATATGTATCATAATTGTAGTGATCTTATTAAGTAGAAAACCTGTAGAAAAACAAAAAACTATTAATGTACTTACTAATGAAAACCTTAATGTCCATCCCAAGTAATATAGTAAAATATAGGAACTTCAGTACTTTGAACCATAAGTTGTATCATAGTATTTTCCTAGTCCTACATGAACATGTAAAAGTGAATTTATCCTGAAACTCAAAATGTGTAGAATTCAATACAAAAATACATTAAAAATTGTTTGTATGCAAAGTTAAAATCGTGCTAGAAGAACGATTTTATTCTTACATGCTATGCACTAAAAGTTTCTGTAAAAACTGTACAGCCCGATAATTAAAGTGTTGATTAGTTCATTCTGAATTCATAGAAATATATGTTTGGGCTTCTAATTGATTACATAATAGCGTGAAGTAGCAAGCAGGTATGTTTGAAGTTCATGAAAGATCTGCACGTAAAGGGCGAACCCACAAAGAGGTGAAAAGATTCAAATCGCTGCTTCAAAGGCACCTGCTTTTAAAGCTGAAAAAGAACTAAAGGAGGCAGTGAAAGAATTATATATAGTGAAACAGGATCTGATATATGGATATCAGACCCTGTTTATTATTTAATCAATTCTAATTTGTACGTTTAATTATTATTTATCGTTTTCCGACAGAAGACTCCTTCCTCAAAAATGTGAAGGTGTGACACACCAATTTTAGGTGGGAGATGAATGTCAGTTGGCATAAGCCAACATATTTGCTATCATTTACTTGTACAGATTGCTCTTCGAAAACTGAAGATATGAGGTTGGTTGCAGAAAAACGTTGCAACCGTAAAATCTTCAACGTTCTATCGCCCCACGCTTCTCAAAATTGCGAAAACCAAGCTAAAGTAGGTAGTGTGGTGAGTCAGCGTACAAGATACTTATGTTCTCACCGTAGGGACTGCGGGTAGAGCCTGCTAAGATAACTGGTGGATACATCGGTGTTCGCAGGAATCTCCCACTTCAAACAGTCCGTTAGGACGTTAAGTGGTGAGTAGTTCAACTATTAATCATTTCACGATAAGAATTAATAATAATTTCTGCTGCATATCCTCTGCACACGTGGTCTAGAGCATACATTTTTTATATTTTGGTGCAAAATGAAAAGTTTCCTCTAATTCAATATTCTCTTTTTTACTTTTAAATCAAAATATTCCAAAGTAACCCTCATTAAACTGCAATTATAAATGTAGGGTTCTACTTACATTTGTGATTTATATAAATAATCTGATTTATTAACTTATCTATATCTTGACTTAAACTTAGCACCTGCTGATGTCTAAATCCATATTTATCTACTAGTTTAATTAATTCTACTTTCTTGTCTTCAATTAATTTTTGTAAGTTTCTCATCTCCATATCTATTAGAACTCCTTTTTTACGATTTAGCAGTTAAATTATAGTATAGATATAAAAATAAAGAAACTGGAATTTTTGGTAATCGAAAGAAAAAATTCAGATGTGTCTAAAATATAATAAAATTATATATATGCATAAATGCATTTAAATTCTTCTATAATAATGTTATAATGGAATTAACCAAGAAGCATCCAACAAATTATGATTAATCACTACATTTTCTTTCAGAACTAGTCAACATATAAAAAGACACTATACTATATATAGTATAGTGTCTTTTTATATACTCTATAATATTATTTGAACATAAATATGTTTATGCAAATTAAATTACTAAAAAAACTTTAACAAAGGGTTGTACCACATCCCTATGTAGCTAATAAAAGACAAATAAACAAAAGGATATATCTTACCATATATGATGGAAACGACATATCCTTTTGTTAAAACCCTACTCTTATCGATTTCTGTTATCATTAAGTTTTAATTAAACTTAATACCACACTCTAATCGATCACTGTTATCCTTAGGATTTAATGTAATTGGCTTTACAATGTACTCCATTATATTCACCTCCTTTCACTGAAAGTATATTTCAACTCTCTTATTAACTAGATTGTTTAATAACCTCAGTTTCCGGTACTTTTTGTTTATCGATAGGATTTTTTATGTAATATCTATATAATCTATCTTTGATATTATATTTTAATTGGTCACATTCAAAATCTTGTTTTTCTAAACTTAGTTCTGGGCATCTTCCTTTACAAAGAGGCATAATATTACATGTCTTGCATTTGTTTGGCAATTCCCAATTCATCCATTTTGTTAAGGTTTGTAACGAAGTAATGCCTTCTGCTAAATTTCCTACTCTTAATTTTTTATTTCCAACTTCATGCCAGCATTTAAATAAATCACCATAGGCATCTACAACAAAAGAGTTATTATCTACAGCTTGACAAACCCAACCACCACGATTTCTAGGATAAAGATTTCCCATATTGAAGCCAATCTTATCCGCATATTCAATCAAATCTGTCTCCCATTTTGCAAATTCCCTTGTTACTAGACAGGATTCACTAATAGATTGACAAACGTCATTGTATGCCCCTACTGGAGCAAAATACAAGGAAACTTTGTTGTTTAATCCTTGGTTCATTAGGATTGGAAATAGCTTATAGACATCTGCAACGTTTTCTTTTGAAACATTTACTCGAATTCCGACTTGTATAATGTCTTGTATTTCTTTAATATTATTTAAAATTTTATTGAAAGAACCTTGCTTATTTCTTAAGATTCTAGTCACATCATGCGTCTCTGGGCCACCATCCAATGTAATTTGTACATATTTAACATTATTCTCTTGGACTAAATGTTCTGCAATTTTTCTATTAAGTAAATATCCATTTGAAACTATTTTAGCTCTATATTGTATATTTTTTTCTTTACATATTGCTAATATATACTTTGACATTCTATCTATAAGATCTTTTTTTAATAATGGTTCACCACCATACCATATAACAGAAAATTCAGTCTTATTTTTTAAGTTATTTTGAATGAAGTTTTTCAAATCTTCTTCTTTTTGTCCCTCAATATATTCATCTACATGATCCTCATAACAATATGGACATCGAAAATTACATTGTAATGTAGTTGCTATGGTTAAACCTAAATATTTACTTCCAAAACGGCTTTTATTAGTTAAATAATGGTAAACGCCGTATTCATCTAAAGAATTCTCTACTATAAAACCAGCCCTAGTTAATTCTTCTAAATGTAAATTAGGAATCTCATTATAGTTTTTTTTGCTAATTTTTTTTATAGTATCCGTATACTCATCAGAAATTTTAACAAACGCCCCTGTATGGCTATTATATAGAAAATTAATATTATCTCTTTTGAAAGGTACATTAAATTGTGATACCTTATACAAAATTATTCCTCCATTCTATTCGTATCCATATTACTAAAATGATGCAATTACTTATGTCTTGTAATATTAATTAATTGTTAAAATCTATTTTTCACTAATAACTTAACACAGGTATAGTAGCAATTGAATTGAGAATATATATACTGAATGTTTAGTATAGATATATAAACCTATTATGATAGTGTAAATAATTCGTTTCTATTGGATTATGTTGCTACATTTTTAGAAGCAGCAAAAAAAGTGAATGAGTCAGAAAATCCTAAGAAATCTATAGTAAAATCAGGTAACTTGCTTTGCAAGTCAACCGTTAATCTTTTAATAAATAGAAAAAATCCCTAACCATTGTTTTGGATATTGTTAGGGATATTGTTAGGGATTTTTTCTATTTATATTTTGTATTAATCCACGTTGTCAGCAAATTAAAGATCGCATGGTTTTACAAAACAAAAATATGTTGGGATTCGTATGAAAGGATAAGATTTTCATTTTTGGGGTATTAACTTTTGTTAACTTGATAGCGATGTGGTGCTGCCCCTATTTAAAGTGAAAATCAATAAGTAATATATTCGATCGGTTAACATGTGAAAAATGAATTTATACATAAAAAAGAATCCTACTATTAAGCAGGATTTGACATGGGATATTTTATCGTCGAGAAATGCAGTTATTCTTGATTTTATAATAATATAAATACACAAGATTTACAACTATTATTTACACCTGTAAATACATTATTAGGATACTCACGTGCACCTATTTCTACATTCTCCTTTATAAATATATTTTTAATAATAATTTTCATAAGTAAGTTTTATTAGGTCGACATAACAAAAATATATAAATAAAACCGTATTAGTATACTGGTGCAGGAAGTCTACCATGATTCTTATCTTCTTCTCTATTAATCTATAATTACATTTTCAATAATTTATTATGATATAAATTTTGATTAAAAGTATTTTATGTAAATGAACAATTAGTATTTTTAGGAGTAAAAGAACTTAATACATAATTTACTTTATTAATTCACATAATTTTCAAATATCAAATTTCTTCATGTTAATATTTAGTATATAATAAGAGCAACCCGTAGTTAGAGTGTTTGCTCCGATTCAAATTATGAGATAGTTTGTTTTAACTTTTTTACATTAACTAAAAAAGGACTTGTAGGGATTCCTACAAGTCCTTTTTGTTTTTTTGATACAGTGACTCCTTATTTCAAAACCTAGGAGACAAAGAAAGGAGTATATATTACTTTGATGGGCATGGGGAATCGCCAGCATGTTTTGAAAAAACTTACACTAAGCAAAAAATAAAATAAGCCATCCATTTGGACAGCTCATTTACATAATTATCGTTAGCGGCAGTAATATATTGATAGTTCAATACTTACAAATCTTTTATATGTTTTCTAATATCTGCGGCTACTTTGGTAGGATCATCAATCTCAAAAAAGACATACTTATATTTTTCATGACCTTTTAATTCAATCATTACGAGAGGGACTCTATTTTCACAAGAGAGAAAGTACCATTCATCAGCATATCTAAAACTTCCTTCAAAAATATTGAGAGGAGAAATTGATGTTCCAGGCATACGAAGCATCCATTGTGGAGGATCAAAATAGTCAACATACACACTCTTAATCGTGTTTTAAGGCATTTTTAATTTTAGTTTTAATGCAAGTAACCCTGTTATCCCATTTAGTTTTAGAATCGGACCTCCATTATCAAATAATATTTTCCCCCACTTTTTACGTTAACTTTTATACTTGTATACTCAAAATCCCTTTGATTTGTATTTGGATGGTAAGACATGTTTCTCTACTCTTTCATATAGAGTAAGCATTTGCTTGATAAAAGAACATTTCGGTACTAACCAATACGAAAATAATGCTGAAACACATCCTATTAAAGCCCCTATTACAACATCAAAAGGATAATGAACCCCCACCCAAATACGAGAGATCGCTACACAAAATGCAAGTATAAGCCATAACCATCCAGTCTTTTTACGAACAAGCGAACATGAAAAACAAATCGAAAAAAAGAGAATCGTATGATCACTAGGAAATGAATTATCTACAGCATGGTCGACAAGTTTATTCACATCAGGCAATACTGCAAACGGTTGATAATTCAAATGAAATTTCCCTGCTATTTTTCCAATCATCTCAGCAATCACAAAAGCAACCATCGCTTGAATAACCAGCATCCTACTTTTTCTAGACCAGGTAAACCAATAAGCTATAATAATTAAACCAAGAATATATACCATATATTCTGCCAAAAATATCATGGCTGAATTTAGGAATGAATATTGTTTACCTAAATCATTAATTGCTCGAAAAATATCAATATTGAATTGAGAAAAAGACATTTTCAAATTCCTCCTTCTTTTTTTCACTATAATAAAAAAAGAAAAAGGAAAACATCGAACTTTCTTACAAACATTCGTGCATTCTTACAGTTTTGTCATTTTTCTCGTCATTTTGTAAATGTGTTCATAGCCTTACCTTTTGCTATTTCCTTTGGGAAACATGGTAAATTACGAGAAAGAGCGCTCCAGATAACTTAACAATAAGAAGTCGATTATCTCTTAGCGTACGAAGTTTACGCTTTGTTGGTGCTAGCCCATTGCCATCAAGCTAAGAAAATACAACTCCCCCCAGAACGAAATTTTGTGCTAACTTGTAACAATCCAGCTCATTTTTTCGTCTTAAGGTATTTCAAAATATGAGCTGGATAGATATGTACGATGACCTCTACTTAATTATCAAAAAACATTAGCCTTTAATTGTATACACGCTAATTATAATGACTTATCGATGCCAGCATCATAATGAGTCTCCTTCCCCTCTTTTTATCAGTATTGACAGGTAAAGAGGGTCCAGGCACAAAAACAGGTTGTGGAGAAAGTCTTCTTCACAACCTGAGAGTAAGTTATATATCCAAATAGGATCTTTTCTTTTAACCATTTAATCTTTTATAATCTGTTATAGTCGATATAACTAGAGTCATAATAAATCCACTGACCTGTTCCAATTCTTAGCCAACCATTCTTTTCTTCATATACTGTAACTTTTTCGCCTTTACTTGTCTTTCTAACAATAGAATAGTTTGTACCTGATCCGCTTCGAACATTTACCCCAATACCATTAATTTGAGCCGTTCCAATTACCTTTTCAACACTACCATTTTCAATTACTTGTAGCATATTTAGAATGAATGTTGCTGTTTCACCACGAGTTGTTGTTCCTTTAGGATCGTATTGATTGTCACCCTTACCTCTTACAATACCTAGGCCATACAGTCTTTGTACGTCTTCTTTATATATAATTTGGTCTTTGTCTGAGAATGGTAAGTTTACAACTGGTCCCCATATACCTTTATACTGTAAAGCCTTGTTTACAATAATTGCTGATTCTTCTCTTGTAATAGGTGTGTTTGGGTCAAAATAACCATCTCCTCTACCTTGAATGATACCTGCACTTGCAGTACGTTTAATACCCTCTCGTAAAGTGGAATTTGCATCGTTTAGGTCTTTAAATGAAGCATCTCCAGCTGGCAGGTTTAGAGAGTTAGAGATTAATTGAGCAAATTCGGCTCTTGTTATCGCTCTATTGGGTGCGAAAACCCCGTTTCCTTCCCCTATCATAATCCCCCTTCTATTTAACTCTCGAATAGCTTCTTCATACCAACCTCCTGTAATGTCATCTTTTGGTTGATAAAGATCATTATAATACCCCTCAACGCTATTTACGAATACATCCCATTGCCCATTATTAATCATGTTAGCAGGGCAGATTTTACCGCTCCATTTTTGGTGTTTTACAATGTTATTTAACGGTACACCAGTTTCTTTCATTAAATAAGCTACAAGTTTCTTAGCGTTATCTACCGCTTTACTGTAGTTTCCGTCACTGTTAACTGCGATTTCAATTGCAATAGATTCTCTATTACCTGGACCATCACCGTCTCCTGCATGCCATCCGTTCTCGTTTAATGGTAGGTGTTGATAAATCTCTTTATCGTCTACTGTAAAATGCCACGAAGCAGCTCGGTCTGTGTTTCCTACTGCTTGGTTATATAAGTATTGAGCGTGGTTTCTAGCACCTGCTCCTACACTTGTATTATCAGTCTCATGAATTGTAATGTACTTTGGACTCATGTAGTTTTGAGGACGAATATTATCGTTACCTGCTGGAACAATCCATTCAGTGAATGGAACACCGTTTATTGTACTAGAGGTGCTAGGTGATATGGGGGACAGACTACGTTTTGTTCTGTTTGAATTGTTAGGAACAGTTAATGTACCTGTTTCTTCATGAATTCCTTCTGAACGCTGAAGACTATCTGCTTTCTTATTGTCGACAGTACCTCCACCACGTCCGTCTACCTCTTCAAAACTAGCTTCAATACTTTTTAAAGCCTGTTCATCTGTTGTTTGAATTGGGTCTCTGTTACCTTGCACTTGAAGGTTTGTAGATTGCTTATTGTTTACAGATTGTTGTTCCTCTGCAAACGATACCAATGGAGAAGATAATACCGTTAATCCTGCCGTGAATGCTACTACTTTTTTATTAAATTTAATATTCATTTCTAATTTGGTATACCTCACTATTTTAATAGATATACCTTCCTCCTTGTACTTCTTTTAGTGTGAATAATAGTTTGAATAATGGTAGCCTGAACCTCAAAATAACGGATTGATTTTACATTTCATATGACAACCCGACATCTATAAGTCCTACTTGAAATGTCAGTACTTTAGAATTATAACACAGCACGGTTGCAATAATTCCATGACTCTTGCAAGTAATCTCATAATCTTCGACATACTGATAGGATGACTCTAAAAAAGGGACATGATCAGTATGGAAAAGGGAAATTTGTTTAAATGAGGGCATGATCACATCGCTATCAAGCTAGGGTTTTATACTGCCCCAAAAACAATAATTTTGTATACTTTTACCCTAGGGATGCCAATTTCACTATATTTAGGGTATTTATTTTTACTAAGTTGATGGACATGCGGTGCTCCCCCTACAAGAAGGGCAGTCCCATGTACGCAGGTTTAGATTTTTAACGTCATTATTTTTTTAATCAGAAATTTAAAAATTGACTTTCTTTTCATCCGGAATTGTAATACAATCGAGTTAAATAAATTTAACTGGTTAAAAAAAGGATGGTGCAAAATGAAACAAAAAGCGATTTCCATTATTGAAACATACGAACAATTAAAAGTAATAAGTGATCCATTGCGTACAAAAATGCTTATATACTTAGTCGAAAAGCCCTATACAGGTCATCAACTCGCCCAGCTTTTAAATCTTTCTCGTGCAAAAATACTCTATCACCTCCGCGAACTAGAAAAACACAACATTATTCAATTAGTAAAAAAAGAAGAACAGGGAGGGAATATTTTAAAGTACTATCAGGCTGTTTCGCGTGGCTTTATCCCTGCAAATCACTTACTTCACTACATTGAATCGCAACAGGCAACAAGACAATCCTTTTTAGAAGTATTACATCGTGCGCAAACAAGAATATTAACTGCTCCAGATACCTCATTCGATTTAACATCTTCACATATTGAAGATTGGCCATGTATCTCGATGCAAACAGAATTCTCATTAACTGAAGAACAATTTATGAAGTTTTTAAATCAGTACAGAAACCTTGTTAAAGAAACTATAGAAGCTTCCACATTAACTAATACTAATAAAAACTTTTATGTTGCAATCACAGGTTTTGAAATTGATCAACTACTCTTTAACGAAGACTTATAATTCATTATTGGTGGGGAGGAATTTTCTTTGAGTGAGCCTTTTATATCACAACAAGTTCAACCTCAGTATACAAGTATATCATTATTTAAAAATCGAGCATTCCTATTTCTTTGGTTATCTAGTACCTCTTCTTTTCTTGCTCTTTCAACCTATCTATTTGCAGAGCAATGGTATGTTATTCGATCTCTAGGTCAGGAATCAGCACTTGGGATTGTCATGATGGTAACTCTAATCCCGCGAGTGCTCCTTATGACTGTTGGAGGTGTATGGGCAGATCGCTTTAAACGTTCAAAAATTATGTTGTTCTCTAGCTTCACACGTTTTTTACTGGTTTTTCTAATGATTACTTTATTACATTTACATCTATTAAATTTATGGTCGTTACTGTTTTTCGCACTATTATTTGGAATTCTAGACGCTTTCTTTTCACCAGCGAATCAGTCTCTTCTTCCCCTTTTAGTCCCAAAAGAGATGCTAACTCGATCTAATTCCTTTATTCAAACTTCCAATCAGGTTGCAATGTTTGCCGGTCCAATGATAGGTGGTTGGATTATCACAGTCAGTTCTTTCTCGGTTTTATTTCTCTTCGTTGCTTGCTTTTTATTAATTACATCCGCTTTTACGTTATGTATTAAAGAAAAAAATTCTTCACCGCCTTCTAAGCAAGTATCTACCAAACAAGAGCTATTAGAAGGTTTTCAATATGTATGGAATATGCCTTTTTTAAAATCTATACTTTTTATTTTAATGACAATAAACGTCCTCTTCTTTGGCCCTCTACTTATGGGAATTCCATTATTGGCGAGCGAAGTACTACATGGAAAGGCAGTTGAGGTAAGTTTTTTACAAAGTTCCTATCAGGGAGGAATGCTAGGAGGCGCTTTATTGATTGGGTTTTTAAATATTAGAAAAAATAGAGGTCTTTCTATTCTAATACTTATTTCTTTTCTTGGTATTTTTCTTTCTCTCCTTGGTCAAATGTATGTTTTATGGCAAGGAATCCTTTTACTTGTGATGATGGGTTTCATGTCTTCTATGATTAATGTACCACTGGTGTCTATTATTCAAGAAAACTGTGAAACCGATAAACTAGGGAGAGTTATGAGTTTCGTAAATGCCTCTTCGAACGGTTTAGTTCCGCTATCTTATGCTTTTGTATCTATATGCTTAACATTTGGCACTTCTATATCTAACATTCTACTATGTTGTGGCTTACTCATATCTATCTTATCCATTCTTTTTATAACAAAAGATAAAATTGTACGTAATACAAATTAACCAAACCGTGCATTCTTTCTAGAAATTAAATGTTGGTTCAGGTTTAGCAGGTGGAATAAATTGATTAATAAAAATTTCGTTTTGGGGATACTTCAAAATACTAGCTTGATGGACACATAAGGATGTGCCGGTACCCTATCGCTATCTACCTAAAGTTTTATAGTACCCCAGGACGAAATTTTTTGTTAACTTGAAACAAAAAACGCTTTTTTTCGTTTTGGGGTAGTTCTGAATTCTTAACTTGATGGATGTGGTGCTACCCCACATCCATCAACTTAAGGATTCGGACTATTTTTGAAATTAAAAGCACGTTACTATTTTCTTATATTAATGAGAAAGGGTGACGTGCTTTTTATGAATATGCATCAAAAGCAAGAGTTGTCTTTATTTGCCGAAGAGTTATATCGATATATGTCTCCCGCTACACTTAATCAATTAGCTATAGAAGCAGGCGGGATGAAACGAAAACGGAAGTGCCACGGGCATCATTTTTTATCTTTGTGTGTATGGCTAAATCAACAAGTCGCTACTACCTCTCTTACCCAACTATGTAGTCAATTAGAAACTTCAACAGGAGTTTTATTAAGTCCGGAAGGACTTAATCGGCGATTTAACTCGGCTTCTGTAGCCTTTTTTCGTACTGTATTTACTACACTTCTACAGGCTAAGATTGGAGGCGTATCTAAGATTTCTCATTCTCTTTCTTCCTACTTTGAGCGCATTCGTATCCTTGATTCTACAACCTTTCAAGTTCCAGATCGATTCGCAGCTATGTATCCTGGTGCCGGAGGATGTAGTCATAAAGCTGGTGTGAAAATTCAACTAGAGTATGACTTGTTGAGTGGAGAGTTTTCTGATGTGAAAATTGAACCAGGAAAACGAAGTGATCAGGCGTATGGTGCGACTCGAACAGACATGATACAAAAGAATGAGCTGTATATCCGTGACTTAGGATATTTTCGTCTACAAGACTTTAAGTCTATTCAAGACAAGCAGGGGTATTATTTATCCCGTCTTAAGTTACCGACTAAAATATATAGAAAAGAGTTCGAAACAGTCGTATTTAAAACAAAACCTCCTCAATTGAAACCAGTATATATACAAATTCATTTGGAAGACATTATGAAACAATTAAAACCTGGCCAAGTTTATGAATTACACGATGTATATGTAGGGAGTAAAGATAAACTGCCTACTCGTATTGTAGTTTATAAATGTACCGAGGAGCAAAAACAGAAACGCTTACGTGACCGAGCTATTCGTGAAAAGAAAAAAGGGATTACATATACAGAGCGCACGAAGCTTTTACAAGGTATCACGGTATATATGACAAACATTCCTACGGAATGGGTACCAAAAGAGAAAATCTATGACCTATATTCATTACGTTGGCAAATTGAGCTGTTATTTAAAATATGGAAATCTTGGTTTCAAATTCATCGTTGTAAATCTATTAAACAAGAGCGATTAGAATGTCATCTTTATGGGCAACTCATTAGTATTCTATTATGTTCTTCTACTATGTTTAAAATGCGAGAACTCCTATTACGTAAAAAACAGAAAGAACTAAGTGAATATAAAGCAATGTATATAATTAAGGATTATTTTTCACTTTTTTACCAAGCATTACACAAAAACACCCAAGAATTATCAAAGGTTCTCCTTCGTCTGTTTAACCTCCTACAGCACAACGGACGAAAATCTCATCGGTACGAGAAAAAGACAGTCTTTGATATTTTGGGTGTTGTTTATGAGTATACCACTTCTAATCCTCAGGTAGCATAGTAAAAAATTGAAACCCGTCAGGGTTTATTTGATATGCCTACTTTTATAAAATCTATAAAAGATAATAAAAAATTATATAAAAAAACCACATTTTGTTTGAAAATATCCCTTAAGTTGATGGATGTGTGGTGCTACCCCATGCCCATCAAGTTAAGATTTTAAAGTACCCCCATAACGAAATTTTTATCTCTCTACAGTTGTTTATGTGAATTAAGCTCGTGTTTTGCGTTTTGGGGGATAATTAGTTTTTTAACTTGATGGCGATGTGTCTGTCCCCCTAATTTAAGATGATGGCGTACTTCCTCTTCAATCAGATTCGACTATACTTATTCTAACTTTCTACCTGTTAATAAACTTTACAACTGAACCCTAATTTGCAAGCTGGCGGAACAAATCGAAATATCATGCTTTCCCATCAAATAACAAACAGCAACAGTACTTTAAATTTAATTCTTAGGATATCGCTCTTTTACAAGTTCTTCGATGTTAATAGCTTTTTTAATTTCTTCTGATGATAACCAAGGTGTATATCTTGTTCCATTCTTAGTTTGTAAATAAACCTGAAATTTTTTATTATATAGTTCTTCTTTAAGGATTGTGGTTACCTTGATTAAATCTTTAATTACAAGGGGATTATTTTCAAATTCATTACTACCGGTATTAATAATTAAATTCACCTTATATCCTCGAACATCCATATATTCCAAATTCGCATAAGTAATACCTTGTAATTCAAAACGATTGTTTTGAATTGCAATTAATCTCTCTTCTATTTTTGTATGATTTTTAATCCAATTTTCCAAATAAATGTCTATGGTATTGTTCATCGTTTTTTTCATTGTTAATAACAGCTCTTCTTTTGTTATCATTTTTTGCACATTTTTAAAAGGTCCACCTAAAGAGTTTCCATTATAATCCTTAATTTCAAGTTCTGTTATCTTTTTATTATTTTTCTGGATGAGTTGAAATAGAGTATATAAACGATCTAATTCTACTGATTCAAATTGGCTAAAGTCAATCTCGTTACTCATTTGCAAAGTTAATAATAATTCATTAGTTGGTTTTCCTTCATCTGACCTTCTATCCTCTGACAAATATTGAAGAGTGTTATCAGTTTTAGTTTCCACGTACCCTAACTTTTTTATTTCTCCTAGAGTTGGTTGGAATTTCTGATATGCTTCATATGTTTTTTTTCCATATTTGTATTCATCACTTTTTATGGATGAATAGAAGAGACCATCTACCTCTACTCGAAATTGAATATTTTTATTATTCTTTACTTGCACAGTATGGTATGCATGTCCCATATTATTTTCATTTAAAGGGCTCATATGTGTTACAACAACATCGATTCCGTGTTTTTCTTTTATATATTTTTGTACCTCATCTTCATTAACTTGATTACAACCACTTAAAAATATGAAACATACTACTAGCAATATTACTTTTTTCATGCTTTTCATATAAGCACTCCCTACGTAAGGTTAATTCTTGAATATGCAGCACACTGCAAAGCACTCTTTCCTTATTCGTATACTTCAACTTTTATATAGTGTGAATCTTAAATCATTTAAGTTCTTGACGTTCCCATCTATACTGCTTGGAACATTACTGTCTTAAAATATATAACTTGTTTGTTTCAAGGTCTTTCTCAGTTCTAAAAGCATATGGTTCATTGGGCAAATATCTAAATTGTACATTCATACCATGAGACCTATTTTACTATAAAATAATGAAAAAATACGCTATTCTTTCTGTAGAATCATAGGAAAGGATGGCGTTTTTGTATGTCTATTTCTGTATCTGATGAATTACAACTATTTGCTCAAGAGATTCAAAGTTTTTTATCTCCAAATACCTTACGGGATCTTGCTAGAGATGTTGGTTTTGTACAACGAGCCAGTAAGTACCAAGCAAAAGATTTAGTCGCTTTATGTGTATGGGTGAGCCAAAATGTAGCTATGACTTCTTTAACTCAGTTATCTAGCTGTTTAGAAAGATCAACAGAAGTACTCATCAGTCCTGAGGGACTGAATCAACGGTTTAATAAGGCGGCCGTCCAACTTTTACAACACCTATTAGCTGAACTACTAAATCAAAAATTGACCTTATCTATGCCGATTTCTTCTCCATATACTTCTATTTTCAAACGTGTTCGTATTTTAGATTCAACTGCATTTCAACTTCCAGATCCCTTTTCGTTCGTTTATCCAGGTGCAGGTGGATGCAGCCATACAGCAGGAGTAAAGATTCAGCTTGAGTATGATTTATTAAGTGGACAGTTCCTTCATATTCATACAGGTCCAGGTAAACAACATGATCGAACCTACGGTTCCCTGTGTGTCCCAACTGTAACAGCAAATGATTTATGTATCCGAGATTTAGGTTATTTTCATTTGAAAGATCTTCAACATATACAAGATAAAAAGGCTTATTATATCTCACGTATCAAATCGAATACACGTATTTATCAAAAGAATCCTAACCCTGATTATTTTCAAGATGGCAGAATCAAGAAAAGTACAGAGTATATCCAGATAGATATGGAGGTTTTAATGAACTCTCTTCAACCAGGACAAACATGTGAAATATCCAACGCTTATGTAGGAATGACTGATAAAGTCCCAACTCGTGTGATTGTTCATCGACTAACAAAAGAACAACAACAAAAACGATTACAAGATCAAGCTGTAAGAGAAAAAAAGAAAGGAATGAAGTATTCTCCTCGTAGTAAACGACTCAGTGGTATCAATGTATATATGACAAACACCCCTACAGATATTGTCCCGATGGGACAGGTACATGACTGGTATTCTTTGCGTTGGCAAATCGAAATTTTATTTAAAACGTGGAAGTCATTCTTTCAAATTCATCATTGTAAAAAGATAAAATCAGAACGATTGGAGTGCCATTTATATGGTCAATTGATTGCCATTCTACTCTGTTCTTCTATCATGTTTCAAATGCGCCAATTGCTCCTCATGAAGAAAAAACGAGAGCTTAGTGAGTATAAAGCCATATATATGATTAAAGACTATTTTCTTCTTCTATTCCAAACTATACAAAAAAACACCCAAGAGCTATCAAGGGTGTTACTTCGCCTGTTCAACCTCCTACAGCAAAACGGGCGGAAATCTCATCGATATGAGAAAAAAACGGTCTTTGATATATTAGGTGTCGTTTACAATTGTACCCTGTCTGATAATCAAGCCGCTTAATTCAAAAAAGTGAAACCCGTTAGGGTTTATTTCGTATGCAAATCTTTCAATCACCTACACTTGCCCTTTAGAAAAAAGAAACAATCTCGTCTAAAATTGATTTTGCATAAGCTTAGCTTGATAGCGATGGGGTAGCACCACACATCCATCAACTTAACAAATTTAAATATGCCCAAAACAAAAAATTATACATTTTCACCTGGAGATGCTAATTTTATCGTTTTGGGGTACTATAAAGTTTTAGTTTTATAACAATGTGGCGATATCTTTAACTAAAATCAAGTTTTATAAGGTACTTTTAATCAACCTTTATTCCAAAACTATAAATAATTTAATCACCGTAGGTACTAATGTCGGATCATAGGTTAGAAAATAACTGGTAGATTTGCAAGGGAACGAATTTTACTATGGTTATAAATCAATTGATCCGCTTCGATTGCTAGGCGAAGATTAGGTAGCCGCTTTAACAAAGTGCCTAATGCAATTTGTCCTTCTAAACGCGCCAACGGAGCTCCTAAACAGTGATGTATACCAGCCCCAAAGGCTAAATGGTTATTCTCCTCCCGTGAAATATTCAATTCCTCTGGATAAGGAAATATGTTTGGATCAATATTTGCAGCAGTCAGGGAGAGTAGAACTAATTCGCCTTTACGAATCCTATTTCCATGTATTGTCACATCTTCACTAGCAAAACGGCTACTAAACATAATTGGGCCAGCATAGCGTAATAGTTCGTCGATAGCGGAAGGCAGCAGAGAAGGATTTTGCCCTAGTAAATTCATTTGTTCAGGATGTTGAAGTAACGCTAGTACGCCATTACTAATTAGATTAACTGTCGTTTCATGTCCAGCGATAATGAGCAGCCAAATTGTCGAAAGAAGCTCGTTCTTACTCAACTTGTCTTCTTGTTCTTTTGCTTGAACTAGCGCGCTTATCAAATCATCACTAGGATTTAGGCGTTTTTCGTTAAACAATACTTCAATATAATTAATAAACTTTTCAAGTGTTGCTGTCACTGCAGTCCCTTGACCAGGATCCACTGAGGCGTTCATCAGTTCTTGTGTCCATGCGCGAAACTGATTTCGATCATTGGCGGGAATCCCAAGCATCTCTGAAATGACTATAATGGGTAGTGGGTAAGCAAAGTCTGCAATAATTTCCATCTTTCCTTGTTCCTGTACAACATCCAACAATTCGTCGGCAATTTGCTGAATACGAGGACGAAGGTCCTCAATCATACGTGGTGTGAAGGATTTAGAGACTAGCCGACGTAGGCGAGTATGATCAGGGGGATCTACCGTAAGCATATTTGGCATATTCATAAGCCATTCAAATAGTTTACTCACTGCTGTATTCTCTTCAATAGGATTCTGCTTATCACGAGGCGGTGTGAATTTTCGTAAATCTTTGATAAAACGGGAATCTTTCAAAATTGCAACCACATCATCATAGTGAAATGCAACCCATGCCCCTCCCATGCCATAAAAGTCATCAATGCGAAAGAAACGCTCTTGTTGCTCCATGAGGTTTTTATAGAACATAATGGGATTACGCATAGTTTCCGACGAGTTCAAATCGTTAAAAGTTAGTTTTTTCATTAGTTTCCTCCTTATTAGTATAACTATTGAATGATCTAACATTAAACCTAATCTTTACTGTACTATTCTATGACCGCTCATGTTACAAAAATGATATATCTAATTCATAGAACGATTCTGTTGCAATGTTTCTCAAGAAATTAATATAGATAAGGAAATATGACTAAATATTATGCAGGTATTAGGAATCAACATATCGTTAACAAGCAAAGATTTTGAAGTAACTCCATAAAAAAAGTTCTGGAAGTCAAAACTCTACTGTTTAAAATATTTACATTCTCCCTTATTATAGCAGCGTTAGTACTAATCCAAGTTGACAGACATGTGACTTGACTCCTATGATAAAACTCAATTTGGTGAACAAGTATGATTTCGGATACATATCGGATGGATATTACATAACCTTGTGGATGCATGGTTTTGGGATATAACATCAATTACGGAAACTGCAAGTCAATTCTCACCCTTAGTATGCGAATTTACTCGGTATTTTTATATAAAGTGCCATTAAAATAATGTCAGCATAAGAACCATCTTTGAACCTAATTTGGTTTATTTGCCTACCTTCTTCTTTAAATCCTAGTCTCTTGTATAAATTTATAGCCCGTTCATTGTTTGAAAATACATCCAGACATATCTTTTCTAATCCTTCTTGTTCTTTTGCCCATTCAATAAAATGGGATAGTAACTTTGTTCCAATACCCGCATTACCGAATTCTGGTTTGATCCCCATTCCAAATGAACCAGTATGGTGTAAACGCATATAGGAAGATCTAGAAAAAGATAAAAAACCGATAACTTGATCATTAAATTCTACTACTAATGTTAATCCTCCATTTTCTTTTCCTGTTTGTATCTTTTTTTGATAATCTTCTGCCTTTTCTTGCGGCTCTTCAAGTGATCGAAGAAAAAAGTTTGTAGTTTCAACAATCTTTTGTTTTATCACAACTATTTCTCTTGCATCTTCTACTGTCGCTCTACGTATGTTCATCATATATTTCCCCCCCCTTTATTTCCCCTAAATAATAGCAAGTACTTAAACTAATTTAAAGAATTAATTTCCAAAAGACTTAAATTAACCTTAATAAGGGATAGTACCCCATTGCTATCAACTTAAGAAATTGGTAGCTCGCCAAAACGAAGAAAATGAGTTGAATTCTCATAAATAACGGTAAAACAATAAAATTTTAGTTTTGGGGGCACTTCAAAAATATAGCTTGATGGGCATGTAGTGCTACCCCTTTATACGCTTGACAGAAAAAAGAATTTAGCACTTGAGAAACATCCCATTTACTACCCAAAAATTAAAGATAGGTGTACACTTGTTATGCAAATACATTTCATTTCATTTCTGTTTTAGCCATTTGCTAACAAATAGAAAGGGGAAGTTAAATTTGTATGTTTTGTAAAACTCATTTTTTCTTTATAATCTTTAAATGTATTCGAAAAGGTGTACCTTTTAAAACGTAATAAAGAGAAGAGTTTACTATGAACTCTTCTCTTTATAAAAACAATGAATAATTTCTATTATTTAATTTATACTCTTTCCTCATAAAAATTTATTTTTTAAAGAGCATAATTATCTGTGTGCCCTTTTCATTTACTATTTTAATAACTATGTTGTTAAACTTCCTCTAACAGCACCCACTTTCACCATTAATATCAAATTAACTTCAGTGCTTTGAGTAAGGCGTGTTCTCTTGACTTGGCATCTTCTTTTGAAAAATGTGCATCTGGAAACATAGAAGACAAATGATGGTATCCAGGGTAGACATGTAATTCCACTAAAACACCATCAAAAATTAGTTGTTTCGCAAATATTAAGGCTTCGTCTATAAATAAATCAATGGTACCTATATTCATATAAGTCGGTGGTAACCCAGCCAATGACTTTGCACGTGCAGGTACGTAATATTCACTTACTTCCTCCAGACCTAGTTCATGCCCTAATACGGATTTCCAGCCAAAATAATTACTTTGTTTTGTCCAAATAAATTCCCCTGCATAGGGATGCTCTGGTGCAATACTCGTACGGTCATCTAGCATTGGCCTTATTAGTCTTAGATGATGGATTTCGAATTCCTTCTGATCACGAATGTATAAGGCTAATCCAGCTGCCAATCCGCCGCCAGCGCTGCTACCCGCAAGAGCAACTTTCTGCGTATCTATTCCTAATTCCTCCGCATGTTCAATACACCATTTTAGCCCTGAATAGCAATCCTCGAGTTGACTTGGCTGAATGTGCTCAGGCGCCAGGCGATAATACACAGATACACAACAAAAACCATGCTGTACGGCCAATGATGCATTGCTTGAACGGTCAACGGCTGGGCTTCCTAAAACCATTCCGCCACCATGGATCGAATAAAATAAGGGCATCCTATAATACTTTGATTGGGTTGGTTTAATGATTTCTATTCGAATATCCGGACCACCAAAATAACTTGGCACAACCTTTTCTTCAAATGTGACAGGGAACATCTGTGTTATATCTATTTGTGGCATCATTTGTGATTGATTCTTACGTGATTCCATTAGCGTAGATTGGGTAAGAGCGTTTGTTGGTATTAAATCAATTGCCCTGATAATTTCTGGATCAATCAAATGTCTACTTCTGCTTTTTTGCTCCGCCATAGTAAAAATCCTCTCACTTTCTTGTTATAAACATAATTTAGTATTAAAATTTCATTTTGTTTTAATCATGAAACAGGATCTATCCAAACTGTTATAAAATCTTTCTAAGAGATGGAAGTCGGCCACTACATGTATTCTCATATCTTTTTTATGTTGCTGACATGTTGTCTATTCATATTTTAACGTGCCAAATAACCTTCTTAAATGGAAACAATGATTTAGAATCATTGTTTCCTATTTTTTTATATAAATAAACAATTTGGTTCTTTTGCAAAGTTTGTTAAATATTATCTGATTTTAATTAAAAGCACTTTGCAGTCTTCAGGTCTCTTGTTTTGCTTAGGTAAAAATTAATTGTATTTCCTTTAAAATCAACAGTACAATACAGATACTTCCATTGACTTTTAACCTTGATATAGGTTTCATCGACTCTACAGGAGTCATTTATTTTTTTAGGTGATATCGGATTCGTTTGTCGAATTCAGAACTGTACTGATGAATCCAACGGATAATCGTTATATAAGAAATAGATAAGCCCCGTTTCTCCATTATTTCCAATGAATCACGAAAACTGAGGTTTTACCGTAGGTACCATCTTACCGTTAACAAAATAAGACTGAGAATGCTTTCATTTGAATACATTTTCCTTTTCCATACTAATCACACACCCTTTCTAAAGTAATAGTATCAGTAAGTCCAAGATTTATAGATTCATTGCAATGGTCCTTAAGTTTTTGCACCAGAATCAATATAACTGCCCCCAAGATGAAGACTTACTTTTCGTAACAAATTATAAAAGGAAATATACGCAGTTAACTGTTAGAGCTATAAAGAAGTTAAGTGATAAATATTTAAGTGCATTTGATGAGAAGCATAGCCCTCATAAACTGCGCCATACCTATGCTATAAATCACGATCTGGCATTGTTACATGATTAACTTGGTCATACTTCTGTCGAGGTGACCAGTATCTATACGAACATCAATTATGAGAAGAAACGTGAGGCGATTAAACGTTTAGGAAACCATCGTAATAAAAAATACGATGGTTTCCTTGTGTTTTTCATTTTACTTTATCACAAGATAATTTCACCTTTATATAAGAAACTTCATAACTTTATTTCAAATCAACAAAAGATGTTTAAAAAAGTAGAGTGACATAAAACACTATGTCTATCTACTAAATACTACTTTCTACAACTAACAAAATATTTTTACGAATTCTTCTGCGCAAATTTTAATGTATCAATGCTGGATATCACGAAAAACCTCCTCCAATTTTTCATCTGCACGGTCTGAGAAAAACATATCTAAGTTAGCTTGAGTAATGGCTGCCATTTCTCCAGCGTATGCAAACATTTTGTCTTCATAGATTTTAATTGCATCATCCAAATTAGAATGATTAATGATGGACAGCGCTAGTTCTGCGCCATCCAGCATGGCCAAATTTGCTCCAGCACCAGCAAAAGGAGACATTAAATGAGCGGCATCACCGATAAGCGTAACTCCAAATCTATTTTCCCATCGGTGATGCACAGGGAGCATATAGATTCTTCTAGGGATTATTTCTCCATTCGCACATAAAATATATTTTTTTAAATCGTCTGACCAATCATCGAAATATTCCAATAATTCTTTTTTAGCCTTCTCTGGTTCATGAAAGGGAATGCCGCATTCATCTAAAAAATTGTAATTCGTTCGGAACCCTAAATAGATGCGAATTCTACCGTCACCGTTTACTTGAGCCACAAGTGTTTTATTGTCCCCCATTGCAAACATGGAGCCACTGCCATTAAATTTTAAAATGTCTGGATGCTGGTCAGCGACATTCATTATACTTAATTCAATCATGCTAATACCAGAGTATTTGGCACTGGCCTTGCTTACCAGAGGTCTAATTCGCGAGAAAGCACCATCAGCTGCAATGACAAGATCCACAGTAACTTTTTCTCCATGTTCGAATTGAAGTTCATATTGATGATTTGCCACAGGGACAGCCTGAATTAACTTATAGCCCCATTGAACGGAATTGGAGTGTAGAGAATTTAATAGCAAATTTCTTAGATCCATTCGGTCAATCTCGGGTCTGGAATTTTCCTCTTTATCCTGGAAATCATTCTTATAGCGAAGGTGACCATTCTTATTCATAATCCTTAATTCCTGCCCTTCATAACGGCAAACTTTTTCAAATTCTTTCATCAGTCCAGCCACTCGTAGAGCTTTTTGACCTGTATGAGTTTCCAAGTCAAGCGTTCCTCCTTGAGACCGTTCAGTTGACGAAGATTCACGTTCGTAAATCAAAGGTTCAAACCCTGCTTGCTGCAAAATACGTGCAAGAGTTAATCCACCTGGACCAGCTCCAATAACGGCGATTCTTTTTTTTGAGTTGTACATAATAGTAGCCCCCTTTTGTATTTAATAATAAGCAATGTTCATTTTAGTATCAATACATGGTTTGTGTGTGAATTAATGTAAACTCGATATACTTATACTTTCCTATTGAGATATGGCAAAGGCTCAAAAAATACCCCTTCATACCTGAATTTTTATATCTAAGGGATTACTTATGCTAATTATCAAAAATACGATTTACCCTAGAAATTTTCGCATCGCATTATACCACTTATTTATTTTCCCTTAGTAATACTTCTCCAGATTCTGGTCCTTAAGTTTTTGCATCAGAATCGTCTATCATGAGACGGTATCTTTGATAAACAATAATCTTTTTATGCAATATTGCATAAAAAACACATGTCACTTTTGCTATAATTTCAAGAGTAAACTGTTGCATCCAACATTTTATAATCTTCTATATTCATTAATATAGAAACCCTAATTGTAGGAAAAAGGAAAGAATATTGGTGGTTCTTCCCTTTTTCCTTATTTTTATCTCTCTAATGATTCATTCTATAGTCTAAAATATTTTTATTAATGAAACCTGTTAAAATACAAAATTTTAGTTAGCAAACGAGAAATAAACACTTCATTATTATTTCTGCTATATTTAAAGGGCTTTTTTCCAATACAATAAGAAAAACAAAAAGAACTTGTAGAAATCACTACAAGTTCTTTTTGTTTTAAAGCGAATACACGGGACACATAAATTATCTCATTATTCATAACGGGGAAACCATATTGATTACGGCTTGATTTCATTATATAACAAATATTAACATCCAGAGTTTTAATATTTGAAAATTATGTGAATTTACAATTAAAAATCCACCCTTCCTCCAAAAATTTATCGTTACAAGTTTTCTTAAGGTTTTTTCTTCATGAGAAGTAATTAACTTTTAAACTCTTTCTAATATTCAAAACCACTATTTGTAATCCAATCCATATTTTATTGATACCAATCTAGTTACAGGTATGCTACAATCCATTTGAAATATTGCTTTTGGGAATGCAATTGCTATTATAATCGCAATTTAATTTCTACAAACTGATTGGGCGTCAGCCCAAATTGCGGTTCTATTCCGCAGTCCTTAACAAATTGTTAAGGACTTTTTTTATCGTTTTCAGACAGAAGACTCCTTCCTTAAAAATGTGAAGGTGTGAAATACCAATTTTAGTTGGAGATGAACGTCGGTTGGTATATAAAAGAATCCATGATAGTGCTTTTTCTAAATGAATATGTTACTCTTTAACGGCTGGTATTTATCATCGTAAGAAATCCAGTAACTTCATCATAAAAAATGCTCCTAGATTGATCTAGGAGCATTTTTTTGAAACATTATTTTTTATTTGCCTTTGATTCACTTTATTATAGTAACCGTGTTTTACTACTTGCCTAACATCATCTACTTCAAATCCCATTATCTCTGTAATATCTACAACAATTGTATTCTGTAGAACACTGACTACATATCCGGTTAATTCTAAATTAGGATTTTTACGATATAAAAATTGAACATAATCCCCAATTTTCACTTCTGTTTTATGCTCCATTTGGTACCCCCTGAATCATCCTTAATTATTCGTTAGGTTTCCCTTTTTTTACTTCTTTATACTATTTAGCAAGTCTATAAAATGTAGAATATTTAATAACCTATTTCTCCATTGCTTCTACTACATTAATTGTATTGAAAATTTTTAGTTAGCAAATTAGAGATAGATACTTCATTATCATTTCTGCTATATTTAAAAATTTTCACTCTAAATACAATGAGGGGTATCACCAGCATTTTGGAAAATAACCACGCTAAGAGTATGCAAGATATTATACAGTTTTTCTACTAATTCACAAACAAAAGAGGACCCTAAAACCTTGTCAGGATAGTAATGTATAGAAAAATGCATAGACCCATAGCACAAAAAAGGGGGGTCCCTTGTGAGAGTAGGGTTCCTCCTTTACTATTGCTACTAATAATGAGACGTTATGTTAACTAGACATGTATAGAATATACAACCAAAATCAAACAACATATTAGTTCTTTTAAATGGTAAAATAGGGAAAAAGGAGGTTCTAAATAATGCCTTTAAAAAACTCTATGTATTACATAGGAGTTATTATTATTTTAGTAATCATCGGTGCACTGTTTGGCGGGATTATACGTATAATTCGACATACCAGCAATCGAAAAAAGCAAGATCCAGTTGAGCAAAAGTTAGATAGGATTATTCAACTGTTAGAAAAACAAAATAAAGATTGACCTTACCTTCAAACAGAAGTGATTTGCTATAAAAATCATTAATAGGAGTTAAAACATGAATTTTGCAGAGAAAGAAATTAAGAAAACCAAACAAAAAGTGTTAATTATATTATTTTGTATAGCTGGTTTGTTCGTATACGGAGTGTATTGGGCATTCTTCAGTATGGATCGACTACCTACAGGTGAAAAGATTGCTGAAAAACAATCTCCTGACGGAACATATACATTTAAAGCTTATGTAACAAATGGCGGAGCAACAACAAGTTTTGCTGTTAGGGGAGAGTTAGTATTTAATCATCGTGAATATTTCAAGACAAAGAATGTGTATTGGAATTACCGAGAAGATACAGCAAAGATTGTATGGAAAGACAATGATACAGTAATCATTAATGGACATACGTTAAATGTTCCTGAGGATACATACGATTTCAGAAACGAATAACTGTAGACTTATAGATACATTGACTACCGTTAACGAGAATTATGTAAATAAGCTGTCCATCTAGACAGCTTATTGTATTCTATCTACGGATAGATTTTTTTTACAAGGAAGATGGTTGAATATTGAAACATCTATAGATTCTAGGGGGATTAGTTATGCCTAGTATTCAAGATACGATATATCCAAGAATCAAACATAGTCTAAGTACGGAAGATTTAAGGAGTATATATACACCAACCAGAAGTGAAATAGAATAGACAAGTATGAAAACAAAAGGAACATTACAGCAACTAGCATTACTAATTTTGCTAAAGACTGTACAAAATCTTGGCTTTTTTACACGTATTTCAGATATACCACCTATAATTAAGCACATTGCTCAGTCCGCTCAATTACCTATCCCTATTGAAACCGAATGGGAAGCATACAGTAAAACACGTACTATAAAAAGGCATTATCATTTATAAGACAATATCTAAAAATCCAACAATGCGATCATAGTGCTCGTCAAATCATGCCTGTAATTGCTGTTTAATGTGGAATGGCACTAAATCCGTTTCTTCAGCCTCTTCTTGAATCAGATCCGGATTAACTTTCTCTATTTGCTGCGCAATCATCTTCGCCGTTTTTTCTAGCGTCATACCGTCATGCTTAATCAATTCAATTAATTTTTCAATCACCATAATGTCATTGTCTGTGTATTGGTGTCTGCCACGATTATCTTTCTTTACGATGAATTTCTCTCGTTGTAATACTTCCATGTACTTTCTAAGGGTGCTATCACTTATTCCTAGTCGTTTGTATACTTCGCTAGCAAATAAACAATTTCGTCCGTCATAGCGTCACAACACCTCCTAGTGAGAGTATTCCATGATGTCAAAGAAATTCCTGCCAAAAAAAAAGGAATCCCTAAGGGTCCCTTTTTAAATTTAAATCTTAATAATAAATTGTAGCTTGTCCAGCTGGATACCATATATCATTTTGTGCTAAAGCTTGACCGTAGACTGTCCCTCTAGGTCTAACTTTTTGACTAACGTTACTTAAAAATTCCTCTCCATATGCTTCTGGTGGATTATTATAATTCGGTAAAGGTGCCACTGCTAGTGTATTATAACTATTTGGTTTGTTTAAATCTGTTGTCCATACAACCCTTTTATAAAAGCTTGGGTTATATGGATTTTCCAAGCCTTTCACAGCAAAATAAACTTTATTATTCCTAACTTCTACAGTTGTATACGCGACGCTCAATGTTTGTAAATCTATCACTTTCTCCTTATTACTTAAAGCAGGTGTATTTTCTGCTGCCATCACACCGCCAGCTCCAGATAACATGACCCCAGTCGCTAATGCTCCAATTGCTAGTTTCTTTAACATTAAAAATCCCCCTTTAATAGTTTTATAGCTTGCACCTTCATCATACTTTCGATTTTCATTTATGTAAATATATTACATTTTTAGAAACATAAAACTATTTATTACGAATTTTGAGTTAAGATATGTTGTCTGATAATAACGATAAATGGTTATTATTATATGAAAAAGTCCTACATTAAGTAGGACTAAATAGCCTTAGCACTCTCAACAAGCAGCCTCATAAATAAAGGAATCATTTGAACAACTATATAACCAATCCCTGCACGACTTATTAGCGAGAATCGCCGTTCCTGGCTACCAACTATAATAAACAGCCCACCGCATAACGCTACAATGGATGCAATCGAATAGGATACTGCTTTAATCAAGAAGATAACCGGTTCAAACGCATTTACAATACGATTGTATAACTGGCCATCTATATAATTTTTTATTGCCCCGTCATTGGACTACACATCTTTAAATACTTCATTCACGTCTGGATTATTTCCATCAGCAAATACATGAGGAATATCTATAATATTGCTGAATATAATAGCACTACCGATTGCAATACTTATTCGCGCCGCCACTGGTGCGTATTTTTTTGCTTTCTTTTTGAACAAGCTCCACTTTTTCTTTGCTCCGTAATTACCATCCATAAAATCTTTGATGCTCATTGTCCCAGTTGCCATATGGACCATCTCCCTGTTTTTAATGGAAATCAGTAACCGTAAATATGTTACAATCCAATCCCTCACAAAGCTTTTGGAGTTGTTAATCCCCTTGTTGTGCTGTTTAATGTTTTTAATATTTAATCTGGTACATGAAATTTTACAATTAAGTTATTCCTTTGTTTTTCTTTTAAATTTCTTATAGTATTCTATATAAATTTTATGGTATTATATAAATAGAAAATTTGTTTCCATTGTTTATACTCTATTGTACGTAGCGTGAAGGACAAACCTTACGCCCAGTTAACTCGGGCGAGGTTTGTCCTTTTTTTTACTTTAAGGAGGAATTTACTATGAAAAAAGTCTACAAAATTGGAGCAGTTATCACAACTTTATGCGTTGCATGTATCGCGATCTTTACTTTAACTAAGAATGAATCAGTCAAAACAGAAACTATAGCACCAGAAAAAACAATTGTATCTGCTGCAGATGTAAAAGAAGCACCAGAAAATATAAAAGATATTTCAAAAGAAGAATTAAAGGAAAAAATACAATCCCATGAAGAGTTCATTGCGTATTACTATCAACCTACCTGTCATTTTTGTAAAAAAGCTGCACCAGATATCAATCGTATGTCAAAAAAGCATGATAGAACCATTTATCGTATTGATATCTCTACACCAGAAAATCAAAGTGCCTTTCAAGAGTTCGACATTCCAGGTACTCCAGTTGTTGTAGCTTATAACAGAGGTGAAGAAGTTGAACGTTTAGAAGGAGCTGTTTCAGCTGCTACATATGATGGATTCTTTGCAAGACGTAATTCGAGCGCTAGCTAGTATAGTGCTCGTTTTTCTTTGTAAGAAAGGAGAATTAACATGCAACAAAACGCCCGTATTCATTCTTTAGACATAATAAGAGGTATCGCCATACTATGTATCCTATTTGCGAATCTACCCACTATGACGGGACTAGATCCCTTTAATCAGGCAGGTTACACCGGTACAGATAAAGCAATTCGTTTTTTAGTAGATCTGTTTATACAAGCAAAGTTCTACACTATTTTCGCATTCTTATTTGGAGTAGGATTTTATATCTTTATGAAAAATACAGAAGCAAAAGGATATCCTATGTATAAGCTATTTACCCGGAGAATTTGTATTTTACTAGTCTTCGGTTTACTCCACTTCACCTTTCTATGGTATGGAGATATTCTACATGCGTATGCTATAGCTGGATTTATTCTATTGTTCTTTTATAAGCGATCTACTAAGCTTATTTTTATAGCTGGTTGTAGTTTCCTAACGGTTAGTTATGTATTACATATTATTGTATTTTTACGAGCAAGTTCTTCTATTACTGAAGTACCAAATTACTATCAATATATGTTTACAGGTAACACTACCAATCACACTGTAAATCTATTTATACATTATTCTCATCAAGTAAAAGCACGTTTTTTCTTTCTAATGACTCAGGAATTCCAGCAACTACTAATAGGAATTCCGGAATATATAGGCTTATTTTTAATAGGGTTATGGGCTGGTAAGAAAAATATTTTTAAAAGGGTACCGGAATTAATAAAGAAAATTAGATTTTTACAGTGGAGTTCGTTATGTATCTCCTGCCTTCTCTCTTGTCCTATTATCTACTACTTTATAAAAACAGATGTCTATTACTCTCAGGATGTACAACTATGGATTCTATTTGGAGGGAAAATGCTAGCTATATTCTATATTTGTACTCTACTGAGAGTTTGTGAGAATAAAAAATATATAGAATGCCTGCACCCCTTTATGAACGTTGGCCAGTATGCTTTAACTAATTACATTAGCCAAAGTATACTAACTCTTGTCATTCTTTCGTTGTACTTTAAAGATGTCTCACACGTATATTACTGGCAACTATGTATCTTCGGGCTTTTAATTATATTTGTACAAATAATATTCAGCAAAATTTGGAGTAAATATTTCCGCTATGGTCCTATTGAGTGGGTATGGAGAAAAGGAGTTTACAAGAAATAGCCTATTTTTTTCAGTTACATGCAATTAACTGAAAAAAATGATAAAATATTATATGAAAGATTAAAGATATATTTGTAGTTGTAAAATGATGTTATTAAAATTAAAGTGGTTCAAGTCAGAGGAAGGTACTTTAGAGGGTGCTTTTTCTTTATATAGTGTATAAGGAGTACCGTCACATCGTTATAAAGCTAAGAAAATACAACTACCCCCAGAACAAGATTTTGTGCTAATTTGTAATAAAAAAGCTCATTTTTTCGGTTTGAGGGTATCTTCTTTTCCTTAGCTTGATGGCGATGTTTCCGTGCCCCATTAAAGGCCATCCCGAAAGGAATGGCCTATTTTTTATGAACGAATATCGGAATTTTTGAAGATTTCAATGAGGCTGGTGAAGCTATCACTGGCATGACCAGTCTTCATGCCGCGCCTGAAGACTTCCAAAACGGTTGCTGGCAAAGCGGTGTCAATGCCAGCTTCTTGGGTAGTATGAACAACGTGCTCAACGCTCGCCAAGCCCATTGCGAGTCTGTCCACGTCACCAGGGTGCTCACCCTCGTCGAGACGCGGGGTATAAAACTCTACGAATTTCGGCAGTGACGACATCATCGCCGAAGCGTATGGTAGGAATTGCTCCGCCGTAATGCCGTTTGCGTTAGCGATTGCAAGAGCATGTAGGTAACTCAGCATTGCTGTCCAGAATATATCCATCTGTATCTGATAGTATAGCATGGCTAATCCGGGGTCCTCGCCCCGGTAATCGGTACTTGTTAACACTTCCAAGGTCTCCCTGTGAGCCTCGAAGACCACTCGATCACCACTATAGTATGTGTAAGATTCCGATTTACCTATGCCTGACGGTGGAACTTGCACCCCTCCAGTAATATGCCGTGCTCCACGGTCTTCCAACCATTTAGCCGCCTTACGAGCTTTCTCCGGAGTATCCGAACTCAAGTTAACGAGCACCTTACCGAATAAGTTCTCAGAGACGGGTTCAAGAATAGAGTACATCACATTGTAATCTGTAAGGCTAAGGATTACCAACTCGTTAGCAGCTAACGCCTCGTTGACCGTGGACACCCTGATGGCTCCTTTTGCTACAAGCTGATCTGCTTTACTTGAAGTCCGGTTCCACACGGTCACCGAGTACCCGTATTCCAGAAAAACGTCTGCCATCGCCTGACCCATCGGCCCTAATCCTATGACTGTTACTGATTTTCGGTTCCCAACCGCGTTTGTAGTTTCAGAACCATTTTTCTCATTTTGGCTATTACTTTTCAATGAAAAAACCCCTTTCAGATGAAATTAAGTAAATCATAAAGGATTACACTAGTGTCAATGTCAACACAAACAAAAATGGCCCCGGAGCAATTCATCATGCTCGGGACCATTTCTACATTAAACAGTTCTCTTTTTCCTAATCGTTAAAGCGATTTGCCTCTCCAGTAATCTCTTTAATCCATGAAGTGCTTCGATTTGATAATTCACATTACTTAGCTTTTTTTCATACGTTTCCAGCATCTCTTCGCAATATTCATATTCGTCAGGATTTGCCGCTTCGCTCTTGAACAATACTTTAATCTCATCTGCTGTTAATCCAAGCTTCAAGTATAATTGAATTGCTTTGACTCGTTCTATGGCCGATTCGTCGAAATCCCGGTAATCGTTCTCCAACCTATCGGCGTTTAGAAGTCCTTTATTTTCATAATGCCGGATGGATCGTATGCTGACATTGGTCAATCGTGCTAGTTCGCTTATTTTCACTCCTAACAAGCCCCCTTGCATGTTCGTAATTAATTGATTATACAACGCTGGTTTTCCATTATTATTTCGCCTAAATGAACTTGAAGCATCTGTAAAATAAGTTTTTCCCAAAAAGTAATTTAACGCAACTCTAGCATAACAATCAGTTTAAAATGGTGTCTGCAAATCTCCTCCCAAAACTCCCCTTTATTTGTGATACGATTCACCGTTCTAGATTTTAAACTATCCTCCATGATTTATATACACAGTTAATGAACATATTTCTAGCTAAAACAACGAAAACTTCACCCATATGAGAATGTTTTTTGGGGTTTTTACGAGTATACTAGATTAAGAGGACAAAAGAAAACTGTATAATTTTTAGACCTATCTAGGCGTACAAAAATATCGCCATCAAACTAAAAAATACAAATACCTCCAAAACGAAAATTTTGTGCAGGTTGCTAGTATTTATTGTTTTGGGATAACTTGTTCTTGTTAGCTTGATAGTGAAGGGGTATTTGCATACTTAAGGTGCATATTAACAGACTATCCGTTTCTGGAAAAAATGCTCTATAAATTTAGAAAAGAGAAATTCGAGCGAAGCTTCGCAGATTCAAAAGAACTGCATGGGCTACGCTATTGCAGGTTACGGGGATTACACAATGCGAGTGAGTAAGTGCTACTCACTGCAGCATGTCAAAATATGAAATAGATCGCAACCCACCTAGCGAGGCTAGGATAAGGGAAAGCGATCTGTTTTATTCAATTTTTTATTAAGAAATTCTAATCGTGAAAAAAAGAAATAAGACTAAATAAAAAAGCTTGTGAAGAGAAAAGTGTATCTTTCTCTACAAGCTGAGTGACCTTTATAGGTCTACTCTTTAAGTGAAGCCGCTTTTGAGAATTTCATATTCATGAGGACACTTATGATACTTACAGCAATCATGACTGAACCAAGGATTTCAAAATGTCCTGGGGTAATTTCTTCCCCAAAAACTAATCCAAGAACGACAGAAGATAATATAGAGCCAAGGTAACGGCATGTTTGAAAAAGTCCGGATGACGTTCCAACTATATTAGCTGGAGATGCATCAAGCATGGCTACCTGTAAGGCGACATTTCCAATTCCATAGCTAATACCAATTAGCATAAGAATTAGACACATAATAATTAGCGGAACGTGAATAAAGAAAATCGTTAACAAAACAGCTCCAATTAGCATAAGAAAGGATCCAAATACAATCGGCTGTCTTGTTCCAGATTTCTCCACCCATTTAGCTGAAATCGGAGAAAAAACAATGCTGATACCTGACATAAATAGCATAAGTAGTCCGCTTTCTTTTATACTAAAGTCCATTTCATCCTGAAAATAGGTTGGCAAGCCAAAGAACAAGCAATAGTTAAATAAATTAAGCAGGATAAATTGCAAATACACCCATGTTAAAGTAGGATGTGATTTAAAAAGTCGTATATCAATAAACGGTGTACTCGCTTTCAGTTCTCTCCATACAAAAGCACCGAGAAATAACACTCCGAAAATGCCTGATACATAATGAGGGGTGGTTTTAAAAGACAATAAAAACCATAACAATAATATCATTCCTACAGCAAACAGCAGGATTCCCATAATATCCATTTGTTTAATCAGTGCTTTCAGCTTCATTTTATTTTCTTTAGAATCCTTCGGTAAGACATACCATCCAAGTACGAGGCTTAGGAAAATAAATGGAAAATTCACTAAGAAGATGGATGGCCAGCCTCCCCAAACGATTAAAAAACCACCGACTGTCGGTCCAAGTGCAGCCATTGCAGATGAGAAGATTGAAAGAACAGCCAGAGCAGATGCTTGTTTTTCTTGAATATGCGTTCGAACTAGACCAATACCTGATGGATAAACTGCACTACTTCCAACTGATTGAATTAGTCGCATAATCAATAATATTGAAAAAGTAGGAGCTAATGGTGCACCAAATGCTGACACAGCTACTAAGACCAAACCAATTAGAAACATTCGTTTTCTTCCGATAAGGTCTCCTAGCTTTCCGGTAACTGGCTGCCCGATTGCACTGGCTAAGTAAAAGGAAGAAATAAGCCATGAAACAGTCGTAAAAGAAAGCTGGAAATCTTTTTGTATACTATGGAGAGCAAGTGATATCATAGAAGAATTCAACGGGTTTAGCATCGTACCAGTTGCTATAGCAGTTAAAAATAAGCCCCGCTTGTTTTGCCAATTTTTCATTTATTCACCTGTTCTAAAAATTGCTCTGTTGTACGAAGCTGACCTATCCTAGGAAAAATATATCGCACCGACATATCATGCTCTTCCGGACTAAAGGTTGTCATTGCATCTGTAATAAGGATTTGATTGTATCCATATTGAAAGGCCTCACGTGCCGTACTTTCCACACCGATATTTGTTGCGATACCACAAAGTACAATGGTATCTATCTCACGTCGTCTAAGCTGAATATCTAAATCTGTTCCAAAAAATGCTCCCCACTGACGCTTCGTCACCACATAATCATTGTCCATGACATTTAATCTTGAATCCAACACTGCCCAGTCTTTAGGCTTTTCCATCGTACTACCACTTGTTTGGTTATCTATTACAGGTTTTAGCGAATCTTTTCCATCGTGAAAATCAACCTTAACAAAAGCGATAAATCCACCTTTTTTGCGAAAACGTTCAACAAGCTTTACTGATTTTTCTACTACTTCATCACCTCCAGGCATAGCTACAATTCCTTTTTGTAAATCAATTAATACTAGAGCTGTTTTATCGAAGTTAATATTTAATGATGATGTCATATTTAGCCCCCCTGTTTAATCACTATTGTAATTTTCTTCTTTTTTCAATGGCTCGATTTAAACGAGTTAATAAGCTTGCGAAAATATTTTTTTCATCCTCCGACCAATCTGCCAATACTTCCATATAACTTTCGCATCTGTACTTACTCGATGATTCTAATTTATTTTTTCCATCATCAGTCATACTGATGATACTAACTCTTGCATCAGATTTCTCAGGCTTTCGATTTACTAGTCCGCCTGATTCCAGTGTTCGTACCTGTCGGCTTACAGTAGACATATTTAAATGGAAAATCTCCGCGATCACTCTTATTGAAAGCGGACCCTCAGCGGCCAAAAGCTTTAATATTAAATAACCAGAACGATCCAAGCTGTCTTTATGTCCATCCAAAGTTCGCTTAAAATCAGCTCTACGCATAAGCGTGACGATTTCATGCTCAATAATCTCAATGCTATCTTTCTCTTTTTTGCCCATTTCATCCTTCCCTTCTTACAAATTAACAAGTAAACAATTTGAATTTTGTACAATACGTATTATATTTCAAATTACTTGCATGATGCAAGTAATTTCCCCCGATTATTCATATTGGGATAGCACCACATCGCTATCAAGCTAAGAAATACAAATACCTCCAAAACGAGAAAATTGACATCTTCATGTGAAAATGTACAATTTTTTTGTTTTGGGGTGTTATAAAATTCTTAAGTTGATAGTTCCTCAAAACGAAAAAAATTTTCGTTTTGAGGACACTTCAAAATATTAGCTTGAGAGCATGGGACTGAACCCCTAATGCTTTATTTTAATAATAATTCTTTTCATAAAATAAATCCCAGTTATCAGTCTAAAACATTTTTTAGATCTAACAATAACTAGTGGACATTTTTATCTTTCAGATAGTCTCTTTTATTCTAATTTCTTCATTTCTTTCAGCCGTTCTATATCCTTTTCTGAAGCCTTTTCTATTTCATACAATTCATAGCTACCCTTTGTCTCATTTATCACTACAAACTCAATTTCATTCCGAATATAGCTTTTAGTTTTTCCTTTTTTATAACCAATAACATTATCTAATATAGTTTCCCCACTATCTTTTTTATATAAATTATAGCTAACAGGTGGACGACCGATTACATATTTATTATCAGAAAACCCGACTATATCATCTCTTCCTAATCCTGTCGAAACACTCCAGACAAAAATAATCTGAAATATAGAAAAAACAACAATACCACATAAGAAAACAAATAGGATTGATTTAAAAAATAACTTTAAAAATATCCTGCCCAAAAACATTCCCTCCCATTTCACCTCGGGATAGCAAGAACAAAACGTGAGTTTTGTACGCTAAGAAACCGAATTTTTATATTGTTAAACTCAATCCCCGTCAATGTCATAAGAAAAAGGGTTACCGTAGTAACCCTTTTTCTTATGATACACGTCATTTAGGTAAGCTATGGATGAATAAAGTCAATCTATGAAATTTCCCACAATCTTTTAACTTCCACCAATTCCTGCCCATTGAATTCCATTCTATATATATCTGGTTTTGATGTCTGTAATAAAAAATTAAAATCATACTTACTTTCATAATATCCCATCATCAAAGTCATTACAGCTCCATGAGTGCCTAATACTACTTTCTGTCCTCGATAGGTGTTTAATAATTCTTTTAAAACTTTTATAGCACGTTTCTGACAGTCGACATTCGACTCTCCTCCCATTAAAGCGAAGTTGGGATCTATGAATGACTTTTCTATCAAAGGGAATAATTCTTTATCCGACATTCGTTCCTCTTCAGCAATAAAAATTCTCTCTTTTAAGTCCTCAAATACTATAACTTCTTGTCCTATTTGCTTCGCTAACTGCTGAACAGTTAGAATTGAGCGTTTGTATGGACTCGAGATAACAACGTCGATTTCCTCACCTTGTAATGCATCTGTTATTCGTTGAACATCTAATTTTCCTTTTTCAGTTAATCCTCTTGTCTCTTCTTTTCCAAATTTCGGTGAATCCCCGTGTCTCACCATATATATGAAAGTTTTCATAATTGCCTCCATTTTTTCAGTTTTCTTTACAATTCCCCCTGATATTGGCATATATATATCCATGTTTATCCCTTTTAATTAACAGAAAAATGCGCTAATTTGAAATGAATTCACGATATTTGTAAGAAAAACTCGAAGTTTTCACTATCCTAAGGTATAAAAAACGTTATTCTTTCTAAACAAGCTAGATTAGAAAGGATGACGTTTTTTATGAATCTCCCGATTCAAAGTGAACTACAATTATTTGCTGAAGAATTATATCAACATCTTAGTCCTTCATTTTTAGAGAAGCTTGCTAGAGAACTAGACTTTGTACAACGAAAGCGTAAGTTTTCAGGTCTTGATTTAGCTACTATCTGTGTCTGGATAAGTCAACGGGTAGCGCGTGATTCTTTAGTGCGATTGTGTATGTAGTCAACTTCATGCTGTTACAGGAACTCTTATGAGTCCAGAAGGACTAAATAAACGTTTCAATAAGAAGGCTGTTTTCTTTTTAAAACATATTTTCTCCATATTATTAAAAAATAGAATTTGTGAAACATCAGTGATTCCAAGCTCTTCAATTACCTATTTTCAACGGATTCGTATTTTAGATGCAACGATTTTTCAAGTGCCAAAACATTTAACTAGTGTGTATCCTGGGTCAGGGGGTTGTGCACAAACAGCGGGTATAAAGATTCAATTAGAATATGATTTACATAGCGGACAGTTTTTAAATTTTCAAGTTGGACCGGCGAAGAATAATGATAAGACCTTTGGAACAGAATGTTTAGCGACCTTACGACCTGGCGATCTATGTATTCGGGATTTAGGCTATTATTCACTGGACGATTTAGATCAAATAGACCAACGTGGCGTGTATTATATATCGCGGCCTAAACTAAATAATATGGTATATATCAAAAATGAGTTTCCTGAATACTTTCGAAATGGGACAGTAAAAAAACAGTCTCAGTACATCAAAGTTGATTTAGAACACATTATGAATACCTTAAAACCAGGACAGGTCTATGAAATAACAGATGCTTATATTGGAAAGGATAAAAAACTATTTACACGAGTTATTATATATCGTTTAACTGAAAAACAACTTCGAGAACGTAAGAAAAAACAAGTGTATACGGAAAATAAAAAGGGTATTACGCACTCAGAGAAAAGCAAACGATTAGCTGGTATGAACATTTATGTTACCAATACACCTTTGGAATGGGTTCCGATGGAACAAATACATGATTTTTATTCCCTTCGCTGGCAGATTGAAATTATCTTTAAAACTTGGAAATCCTTATTTCAAATCCATGATTGGCACAATATCAAACGAGAGCGATTAGAATGCCACATTTACGGAAAACTTATCGCTATTTTTCTATGTTCTTCTACTATGTTTAAGATGCGACAATTAATTTTACAAAAGAAGAAAAGAGAATTAAGCGAATATAAAGCCATTGGAATGATTCAAGACCATCTATACATTCTTTATCAAGCCACACAGCAAAACACCCAAGAAATAACAAAGACTTTAATCCGCCTGTTTCATCTTCTACAAAAGAATGGACGAAAATCTCACAGATATGAGAAGAAGACTGTATTTGATATTATGGGAGTTGTCTATGAGTATAATGGATTGAGAAAACAAATGAAAATTGCATAATTAAAAAAGTGAAACCCGTTAGGGCTTATTTGGTATGCGCATTTTTAAGAATGTTTTAATCCAGCTAAACGAAAGTTCAGTTTGTTTATAATCTCAAGTTGATGGGCATGTACAGTGACCCCTAGTATAGGATTTATGTCATTTGGGTAACGGAACCTTATATAAATCTTGCTACATTAAATTTATATTTCCTCTCCAAAACCTTTGTAAAGGTGTAGATAATCCTTGTTCCCTTAACCATCTTTTACTATATATTTGTAATAAATCAACTTTTGTTAATTTTTCTTTTTCTTCAATTGTCCAACGTAATGCTTCGAGTCCCTTCTCTTTTGTCCAGAATCCTGTAGGCGTTTTTTTTAATTCCCACTCTTTAAAACGATTTGGATATAATTCATTCAACATATGATAAGGACGACTACCCCAAAATTATAGCGCATTTAACATAGCAAATGGACTTGATTTCCAAAACTTTATACAAGGAGTTTGGAGTCGATGTTTTAACAACCATTTTTGTGAATATACATCTATTAACTCTTCACGAGACAAGTAAACGGACCTTTATTTAATACTTAAATTATCATTCCGATTTTTACCACAAATTCTTTTTAATTGTATAGCAGGTGAGAATTTTCTGTACTTATTTCGTTTTAGCTTCCATACTTTATGTATGTAGTGCATTCTTATCAATTTTCCCCATTACTTTAACTCGTAGGGGCATTAACTTTAGAACTCTGCTAATGGATAAGCAAGTTAATAATTATACTTGAAAATGGAGTGATACGATGAATAAGACGTATGATGTCATCATTACCGGTGCTAGATGTGCCGGCTCTACCCTGGCAATTTATCTTGCTAAGGCAGGTTTCCATGTGTTGTTAGTGGACCGAGCGAATTTTCCAAGGGACACATTATCAACCCATACCTTTTTCAATAATACTGTCGCTCTTCTTCGAGAAACCGGTGTCCTGGACAAGTTATTGGAAACAAAAGCACCGCCGGTACGGGATATTAAATTTCAATTTGAGGATACCGTGATAGAAGGTCTCATCCCTGAGGTTTACGGAGAGGAAAGTTGTTATTGTATTAGAAGAACTTATCTCGATCATATTCTACTTGAACAAGCCAAATCCCAAATGAATGTAACTGTTTTAGAAGAATTTCGTGTGACGGATGTCATCCGTGATGACGAAACAGTGATAGGCGTGAAAGGTTTAGACGGCGACAACGAGAAACAAGAATTTTTAGCTCGCCTGGTAGTCGGGGCAGACGGCCGATCCTCTATTATTCGCAAACTGGTAAAAAGTGAACTCAAAATAAGTATTCCGGCAACAGTCGGCATCTATTTCGGGTATTTCTCTGGATTTCGCCACGATAATGTCCCTAAATTTGAAGTATACAAGATAAAAGATAACACAGCCATTCTCTTTCCGACGAATGATGATTTATATGTAATTGTCGGCATTTTCCCATTAGAAAATAAGGAATTGATAGAACGGTTGAAATTAAATCCGGAAAGCTGTCTACGCAATTTCTTTACAGATAACTTTCCGAATACAACAATTGGGGCGCGCTTGAAAAATGCAGAACTAGTAGAACCGGTCAAAGGCATTCTCGGATATGATAATTACTGGTATAAAGGAATGGGAAAAGGATGGGCGTTGGTTGGAGATGCAGTTTGTTTTAAAGATCCTGGCATGGCGCAGGGTATCCATGATGCTATATGTGGAGCACGTATATTATCCAATATTCTATCAAAATATAAGGGACAATCCGATCAATCAAATCAAATGTCTGAAGAATATCAAAAGGCAATAGAAGATGAGTTTATGGTTCGGTTTCACATGGGATGCCAAATTTCGAAGAATGAACGCATATCTGAACAACAGGATGCTGTCAACAAGCTAATCAGTTCCCATCCAGAGGCTATAGAGAAGTTTTTAGGGATTTACAATTATGCAAACGAGCCCGCTGCTTTAGAAAAAGAACTCGCACGAATTATGCAATCGATCTAGCAATGATTTTAGAGATTAAGTGATTTATGTACAAAAATAATTCACTATGAACCTCCCCCACTTACTCGCTTCCGCTTGAAGTGGGGATTTCTTAGCATCAACAAAGACAAGGTCCCATGAGAAGCGGATTTTCCATCTCCTCTCTGCACCTATGCAGGGACTCCTTTTCTTCATTTGACTAAGCAACTTCTGCACATGCAGAAGGGTGGGAACACACCGTCTACTACTTTTTGCTTACGCAATCCACAAATACTTTCTCTTCGTTTCTTCCGGGATATGACACATCTTTCCGTACAGTTCTTTTGCCAAAATGTTGCGGGCACCGTGAATGTCCCAGTGTTCTTCGTAGCCGCACACACAAAAGTAGTTACGTGTCCGCACTTTCTTTCCTCTTAGGGAATAGTAAATCCATGGCTTCTATCATTAAAATCCATTCTCCACGTTGTTTCCCTTCAGGTTTGTAGTATTTAATTTTCCTACCTTTAATTAACTCATCTACTAGGGGGCACCATATCAAAAAAAGAAAATTGTACTTTCAGGCACAAAATTGAAATGTTTTGCTTATCTTCCTTTACGTTAAGGAATTAGTTTGTATATTTGAGGAGATGTTAGGGACAGGTGTATATTCAGGATAATCTAATATTTTCCATTCAAATATGATAGGATAGAAGTATATCCAAAATGGAGGAATGGCAAATGAACTCAAACACAAAACAGTTTATTTATGATATCCA
This sequence comes from Bacillus sp. JAS24-2, assembly GCF_008274905.1. Taxonomy (NCBI): domain Bacteria; kingdom Bacillati; phylum Bacillota; class Bacilli; order Caryophanales; family Bacillaceae; genus Bacillus; species Bacillus sp. JAS24-2. The sequence goes on along the minus strand of NZ_CP031069.1, from coordinate 114,712 downwards.
GCAAAGAAAGAACAATTATATAGAAAATGTATTAATAGCAATACACCACCCTCAAAAAGAGCAATCTGAACAGGTCATTCAAAATATAGTAGAAAAGATGGATATGATGATTAGTCTAGTTACTACGTACATGAAGATTGAATCAGGATCTACGGAAGAATTAAAAGAACTTCAGAAAGAAATTATCCATGCTCAAGCATATATCCAAAAAAGAAAATTTGAAGAAACACAGAGATAAAACCCTGTGTTTTTATTTGGTGGTCTATGACGCTAATCTGTTATAAATCAAATTACATGTAATTTGATTATTGTTTTGGCATAATCCATACAATTTGTTGAATTCGTACAATATACGGTACCGTATCTTCAATGAGCAAATGATCTGGTTTCACATCCTTTAACTAACCTCTTACATTACCTCTTACAGTTTCAATAACCACATGTTTACCAATCACGGATTGTAATGTCTGATATACGTAGGGATTGGAGGTACTTACCATATGTTGTTCACTCAAGTCATTTCCTTCTGAATAAATCATTCTATAAGACTCCCTTCTAACTTGCATTCTTTCTCCTAATATATGATATAAATCTTATAAATATGCTAGAAGGATAATTCATTATAGGAAAGGAAATAACATTTTAATAAGGTACTGTTTCTATTTCTGACTTGCTAAAAATTATTTAAATGAAGTTACTTTTACTAGTTAATAGGTGATGATATATGAATATTTTGATTGTACATCTAGGTAGTTCCTTTTAGATATGTATGAATTTAAATACACCCTTTATTAGAATAGTGCTCATACTTTTTTTGAGATTCTTTCGTAATACGTGCATTAAGTAAAATTGCTAACAATAAAAACACTCCATATTTTCCTCCTGTAGCTCCTATGATTATCACACTACTACAAACAAGTATAATTAATAGGATAAACGAAACTGAATAAATACGATTATAATACTTTGACATTTTTTCGCATTTAATGCGTTCTTTCCTTGCATCCATCTAAATTCCTCCTTTAAATTATCCATATCACTTTCAAATAAGTCTTGCCCTTAAAAAGGAAACAATATATCGTTATATGAATTAGTTTCTTTTTTTTTCAACTAACTTATATAACGTAAAAAGAAATCCTATCAATATTAAGCTTTCCACCATGATAATCCCGACCCTCTCCTTCCTTTTAAGCCCAACACATTAAATAAAATTTGTAGCAAACAAAAAGGACCCTCCTTCCTCTTAAAGGCAGATCCTTTCCTCTTGCATGCAACTATTTTTAGCTATTCTTGATTAATTAGAATAACAGCTGGTCCATCTACACGAATTCCACCAACTTCGATTTTTTCGTAAGGCTCAACAGTAATGGAAATGATTCCATCCCGCTTCTTTAATTCATTACTTAATTCTTTTGTTAACATTTTTTTCATGTGTATGCTCCTTCTTATTGCTTAATTTACTATTGTAATGTAAATGGAATTTAAAATGGTTTCCTGGCCAGGAAACCATTTTTTGTAGTTAACCATATGGTGTTCTAGTTCGTTTATCAATTTTACGTAAAGAAGAGAAACAAATCTTATTCACTGTCTCAGTAGATGCAAGAAACACTTAAAGATTGCGGTGAGATTGATTGTTTTTTCTTCTAGAAATAATGACTTAGATATATATACCTAAAACAATGAAAGCCCTACCTCTCTTTCATCCTTACGGCTCCTTGTCCGTGCCAGTGTGAATCAGGATTGCAAAAATCAAGTGACTATTTGATCGAGTTATTTAATGAAACTTCGAACGTTTGTAAAAGAAATTTAAAAATAAAAATGGATTAGATTGAAGTAATAACAAAAGAGGTTCCTACTCTAAAAGTGAGTTGAAGAAATTGAATGTCTTTGAAATGATTTGCTTTTAATACTCATCATATTCCCGAAAGATTTAGAATGTTTTCAGAGGATATAATACATTATTTATAATGAACCTTAACAGAAACTTTTTATTTGATTTTCAGTGATTCCTTTAATTAATTCTAGTTCACTGACCAAAAATCTATATGCATCATCCAATAATTTTTTTTCGCTTGTATTGAGTGCTTTTTCTTTCTTCATACGCATTAAATCCCGTACAACTTCAGCACCTTCTTGTATTTCACCAGTTTTTATTTTGTCCGTGTTCACTTTATGCCTTTGTTTCCACGTCAGTAATTTACAGGATTCTTCATGGTGAAAAATGTGTATAATGTGCTTTAATGCAAGTATATCAGTAACTGGGCGTATATTCGAATTCAATATTTTACCCGTAGGAATCATGACTTGCATATTACTGATCGACATTTTTATGACAAAATACTGTTGTTTTTTTCCTGAGAATTCTTTTTCTTCTATGGCTTCAATTATACCTGCTCCGTGCATTGGATAAACAATGTTATCGCCAATTTGAAACATATAATCCACCTCCATATATGGTAACTTTCTTAACCTTAACACACATTTGTTTTTTTATCAAATATTTTATAATATCATAAAATTATTTTTTATGTCAATTACTTTTTCTTTAAAAATCAAATAAAATAAAAATAGCACAAAAAACATAGGGAGTGTGTCAGATTTCCCATAAAGGGAAGGGGAATTTTCTCTCGCATATTCTGAAACCTCTACTCATTAACGTAGATCAGTTTTTTCCTTGAAAACGACCAAATCGATCCCTTATTTTTTTCAATCTTGTGTGGTACTCCAAAATCTCAATTCTTGCTTTTTCTGCAAGAGGGGCAATTGGTCGTAAGGCTTTTAACCCCCAATACTCAACCACTACATCAAGTACTTGATCAAAATATTGTAGCGGCCCATAGTTTGCTTCTTTTGCAATCACAGCCATTCTATTTTCAAAATCAGGCATGACGGCACCTGGCATTTTAAAATTCCTAATCACATTGGCAATATGGTAGCAATAATTTGGTTCCAATTCTAAATGTGTTCGAATAACATCTCGATAAAAAGCATAATGAAGTGTTTCATCTTTTGCAAGACGGCGTAATAATGTAGCGAGATCTGAATCATGCTTACTTGCAACTTTAGCAACATTATTGTAAAACACCATCGTTGCAAGTTCTTGTAGCGTCGTATACGTCATGGCTTCGATTGGTGTATGAAAATCAGGCTCAAATCCACCCTCAACGACTGACTTTCTTAATTCATGTATACGTTTAGGGTTCACACTTCGAGTGAGTAGTAAATATGTCTCCAATAAATTCGAATGTTGATCCTCTTCTGAGGTCCAAGTATGAATAAAGTCTGTAATAACAGAAAGGGACCCTTTAAAAGTCGCAGATAAATACGTTGTAAACCAAGGTAAATTCACTTCTGTTAATAGCGCTGTTTCAATGGCTGTAATTACACCAGAAGGAAGAGTAACTTGACTCTCATCCCAAGGAACTCTTTTAAAGTCCATTCCCTTATTCCATGGTAAAAACTCATGATAACCCCAGTCTATCTTCTGCGCTCTTATTTTATGTTGTTCATACAGTTCTTTTAAACGTGGTTCTAATCGGAAATCTAAATCATTTGTTAGCATAAAAGTCCCCCCATTTCTTATCACAGATAGTCATTCTATTTTTACTCTTAAAATTTTCTACAAATAAATATTACGTTCCTTTTTTTAAGTCAAACATAATAAATTTGTAACAAAACTTTTTAAGAGCGCTATATTTTTATAGTTTTTTTTATTAAAAGGGGGACCGTTACATCTATTTTCTTTTTTTATAAAATAGATACTGAGGCATACAATATGTTAGTTAGCCTAAGTAAAGGAACTAACCTCAGTAAATACAGAATAACATTCATGGATGAAGATACTCGTTATGTTATAAATCTTCGTGAGTGTAAAAAGGTGCATGCTTATAAAGAATCGTTTTATAATAAAGATAGATAGTGTTTTATACACACTAACAACTTATTTAGATGTAAATCCAATATATTAGATTAAGCACTTGAAAACCAAATACAGTGGATGAGATAGCCTTAAACGACAAATCCCAACTAGAACAATGTACATTGGCTATGTATGGTGAGTTAGACCAAATTTTGTTATACAACAAAAAAGGGAAGAGGCGATAAACATGCAGTCAACGGAAGCGCATATGAAGGAAAAACAACGTAGAGAAAAAATAGAAATTATATTTAGTCACAGGGTAAAAGGAGAGAGTTATTTTCACGGCTCTTCCTATCAATGGAAAAACATTGTATATCAAAATTATAATAGAATAAAACAGAAAGAGTTGGAAGTTGAACAACTCATTTCAAAAATGGAAAAAGAAGGGGTTCGTTTTACGCAGCACCGTTCACTCATACACTATCCCATCATTGATTTTGTAAAATATATAGCTAAGATTTATAAGGAACCCCTCGAAATACAATAATCATATTTAAAGGAAACCTTTATAAAAGGTTTCCTTTCGAGGATTTTTTAACTAAAACCTTAAAAAATCATTACAACATTCTTTTTATTTTCAATACTCTTCGGTTTTGTTATAATATCAACCATAACGTATTATATTCGTTTGTATATTTTCATATTTTGGGGATTTTATTACACAAAAAGACAACTCTTAATTGGAGTTGTCTTTTATTTTTTTTGATATACACAATACTATCCTGATACAAAAACATCAAGATTCTTACAACCACAGAAAAAGTAGGATTTCTAATAAGAGAGATCCTACTTTATTTCCTCATATTCCGTCATTATTTGTATGAAACGTGTTTTTCTTTATCTCTAACATTTGCATAAACATAGTAGCTGTTATTACGCCACTTTTCCATTTAGAATAAGTCTCTTCTATCATATGCATTTGTTGTTTGCTTAAGGTTGAAAGGTTCACCTGAGGACGTCCTAAATTAGCTACTACACCAATCCCTTCTGCTCGTCGCTGATGGATTTTTTTACGCTCTTGATCTACAAACATAGGAAAGCAAAGATAAAAATTGATTTTCAATCAACCGACCCATGTCACCCATCTCACGAAACTTACGGCTATCGAATAAAGTTTCATTTTCTAACAGGGGTATGTATAGCAATGGAACAGGATAAAGTAACAAGCATTAGTGTACATAAAATAACTATTTTATGTACACTAATATACGAAATAACCCTTAAAATGAATGTCCGCTAGTGTTTGTTGCGTGATTTTGTTCCATTGCTACACACACCATATACGTCAATGATTATTATAAAGAAATAGCGAGCTAAATGTCTTTTCTTTACCTTGACATTTATTACAAAAAATGTTATTATTGAAATGAATTATTTTTGTTCGGTGTAAAGGATTTGTAACTTTTCACCTTTATGATCACTGAGAGCAAGGATAGTATTACATTGTGTGTGTTTACACACTAGGAGGCAATACAAATGGAAAAAGGTAATGTAAAATGGTTTAATGGCGAAAAAGGCTTCGGATTCATCGAACGTGAAGGTGGAGACGATGTATTCGTTCATTTCTCAGCGATTCAAGGCGAAGGTTACAAAACTTTAGAAGAAGGTCAAGCAGTGACTTTTGATTTGGAGCAAGGTCAACGTGGACCTCAAGCTTCAAACGTACGTAAAGCTTCTTAATTTTACAAAGCAGGGAAGGCAGGCTCTTTTATGGGAGTCTGCTTTTCTTTTTTCTGTGAAACAAAGAACCCCCTCTCGTAAAGGACATGAACACAGTAAATCAAATGGTAAACCAGGTCTAGCATATACTTACGGATTATCCTAATTTAATTTTTGAGCTACTCAACTTTATAAGCCTTTTTTCTAGCATAAAAGTACCCTCTAAATGGAAATTCTCTTTCTCTACAGTTAGTTATTTTGAGAAGTCAGCTCATTTTTTGTTTTTGGGGTGTTTACATTCCTTACATTGATGTGCATGGGGTACCACCCACATTTTAACGAAAATATACGCTAAGTAAATTTCGTCATAAAAGAAGCCGATTTTTCTGCTCTAAGAAATTTCCGGATCTAATTCGTTATAAGTTAGTTACTACTTAGTTTTCTTCATATTCTTTCACTATTTTATAAAAAGTATTTTTCTTCAGTTCTAATAGCTCCATAAACTTAACTCCTGTTATTTCTCAATTTTTCCACTTTGGGTAAGTTTCTTCTATTATAAATAGTTGCTTTGTGCTTAATGTTGAAAAGTTAAGTTGAGAACGTCCTAAGTGCTTTCCTTGAGATTTAGCTACAGCAATCCCTTCTGCTTGTCGCTGATGGATTTTTTTCCGCTCTTGTTCTGCAACATAGGAAAGCAAAAATAAAAATTGATCTTCCATTAATCGGCCCATATCGCCCATCTCACGAAATTTCCGACTATCAAACAGGGTTTCATTTTCTAAAACTACGATATCGGCTTGTAATTCTCTTGTTATATACTTCCATTCTGAAATTACCTCATCATAATTGCGGCCCATACGATCTAAGGCATCTATATATACAATGTCACCTGTACTTAATATCTTTCTTAATAATTGATATTGAGGGCGATCAAAATGTCGTCCACTTGCTTTATCGGCAAAAATGCGTCGAGCTTCCATTCCTCGTTCCATCATCTTATGTAATTGACGTTGTTCATTTTGATCTTTTGTACTTACACGTATATATTCATAAATATTTGTTTAGGCCGTCAAACATTATGCTAACAAAACCAAAAAAACCAATTCCCGTGTAATGGAATTGGTTTTTTTGTGCAATTCAGTCAATACAGCAACTTGAACCCACATTTTCAAATGTAGTCTTATTAATCTTACCATAATTTTGAAATTCTTAAACAAAAAATCTAAATCTCTAGTAAGTTGCGCGAATCCACTGCATTTTCATCAAGAAAGCTGGAGTATAACAATAATTAAGTTCATACTAGCATGAACAACAAATGATACTAGTAACCTATTAGTACGCACATATACTACAGCAAGCACAAACCCAATTAAAAAATATCCAAATATAAATGGAAAATCAAAATGCATGATAGAAAAGAACAATGAGCTTATTAGTATGCTCCAAGTTTGCTTAAACTTAGAAATTAAAATGTTTATGGCCGCATAACGAAAAACAAACTCTTCTACTAAAGGTGCAAGAAGAACAATTGAAACAAGTGCAACAGGAGATATTGCTGCAGCAGCGACTGTACTAGACGCATTTGCTGATTGCGTAGTTAACTGAAATACACTCTTATCTAACACACTACCAACCATCTGCGCAAGAAATACTACTATGATCCCAACTAAAATCTATACAAATGAATTTCTTGATAATTTAATCGATAACTTGGGATCGTTCATTAGTTCTTTACTATATATAAGAAAAATGATTATTAATGTAAGTGAAAATCCAATTAGTTCCCAATGCACAAGAAGTTGTTGGATTGCTTGCTGTTGGTTTCCCTGAATATCATACCAACCTGTCTTCGCTAACAATTGTACACCTATTATCCCTACAAATTGTGTCATAACAAAATAAATCAAAATGACGAAACCCGATTTATATCTAATACCACTACTCATATTCTTAATTCCATCCTCCACTTTTATTATGTTTTCGCTACTGCTGATTGTAGTTGCAATAAGTTCAAAAATACTTTTATAAGTGTTTTTGTATTTTTCGTAACCTTTTTTAAAAAATTTCATAGTCTATACTGGGCGGGATGATAATACACACATACACCTACTTTATTCGGTCAACTCTACACACTCCGAGAAAGAGCGTTGTTCAATAGCGCTCTTTTTTACTTACCAAAAAATATCCGTCCATAAGTTAAGAGTATTTCTTTCATTATTATTTTTACAAACGCTATGCTAACAGTATTTCTAACATATATTTCTCAATACCTAGCACCTAGAAATTAATCGACTTCATTGATACTTTATTAGTAATCATTGTTTTCCTCTTATGCACTTTTGTAGAAGGGCCTGTTCTCTATTTCGTGTCCTTTTAATTTTTTATCGTTTTCCGACAGAAGACTCCTTCCTCAAAAATGTGAAGGTGTAAAACACCAATTTTAGGTGGGAGATGAATGTCGGTTGTCATAAGCCAACATGTTTACTACCATATACTTGTACAGATTGCTCTTTGAAAACTGAAGATATGAGGTTGGTTGCAGAAAAACGTTGCAACCGTAAAATCTTCAACGTTCTATCGCCCCACGCTTGCCGAAGTTGCGAAAATCAAGCTAAAGTAGGAAGTGTGGTGAATCAACGTACAAGATACTTATGTTTTCACCATAGGGACTACGGGCAGAGCCTGCTAAGATAACCGGTGGATACATCGGTGTTCGCAGGAATCTCCCACTTTAAAAAGTCCGTAAGGACGTTAAGTGGTGAGTAGTTCAATATAGATACATTTACCTTCTCCAAAGAAATTACGGGTGTCCCATTAGCTACCATAATGAGCACAACATTGTCTTGTATACTTGGATTTGAAGCCCCAAAGTATCTGCATTACTTGTTTGCCTTCCTAATATATAAGCTAGGATACATTGAAATATAACAAATTATTTGTATAATATATTTTATTAATCGATATCATATTACTATAGAACCGCTTATATCAAGAAAAGACTCCTAATAATTCCTTAGCGTAAGCTAAGCCAAATTTTTATAAAGAAAAAACCGATTCCCCTAAATATTAAGGGCATCGGCTTTTGTTCATATTCTTTTACTTAATCAATTTCTGACATAAAACTTATAATAATAAAATTAATTTCACTAACTAGAAAAGGGTTCATACTGTACATTTTAAAATAGCAATTAAGCGCTAATATTTGTGTTATGCACTGTTTCACCTTTATGGGAAACGTAACTGTGTGCTATCATTCCTAGCATTATTACAAACATGCCACACCAAGATAAAATAGAGGGGAATGAAGAATGTAATAAGATTAGTTCTCCGATAACAGCAAAAAGCACCTCCATAGATTGTGTTGCTTCAACAGTTGCAAGTTTCTGCATATCTCCTTTAACCATATCAGTAGCTTTAAAAAACAAGATAGTTGCAATTACACCAGAGCAAATAGCAACTAAAATAGATTGCATAGTTTGCTCCTTACTAGGTATTCCTGCTGTAAAAAGACCGTACAAGGATAGTAAAAACCAAAATGGTAAGCTAGCTAATGTCATTCCAAGGACCCGTTGATAAGCATCTAGACGATCTCCACAAACCTCCATCATCTTACGATTCCCGAGTGGATAAGCAAAAGAAGCTACAATAACAGGGATAATACCTAACATAATGTCTTTTACAGCAAGCGATTTTGCTTGTTCCATTTGCATAAGGAAGATACCAAGAAGAATAATCAATGACATACCCATACCCTTCATTGGAATTTTTCCTCTTTTCTTAATAATTCCATCTGGTGTTTGAGAGGTTTGGATAAAAAGAGGAGCTAACAAAGATCCTGATATAATAGTAACTTGCCATGTCCCCGCAATAATCCATCCTGGTGCATGTGCAGCGGCAAAACATAATGGAGCATAAAATAGACCAAAACCTACAAAACTCCATAAAAACCATGCACTTAAATCCTCTCTCATAACTTGTAATAATACTTTTAATTTCTTTCGACTTATAACAAGAAGTAAAAGAAATGGAAGCATGAAAATAAACCTTAATGAAGCACTCCATATCCAGCTACCACCTGATAATTCCATTGCTCGATTTAATATAAATGTGAAAGCAAAAAAGAAAGCAGCACATATACCTAAAAAAATAGGGCGCAAATTTCTCACCTCAATCTGCCTCATAAGTCATTAATTTCTCAAGACTTAACCAATTTTGTTCTACAAGGTGCGCTGTTGTTTCTTTATCTTTATTTTTGCACGCCTCTATAATTTGCTGATGTTGTTCTACTGACTTTAGACCATTTATAGAAGTGAACTGAGAAATTTCGAGACGCTGAATCTTAGATATACTTCGTTCTAACGCACGAATGATTTCTGGATTTTCTGCCACATCTAAAAAAACATTGTGGAATAACTCGTCAGCTTCAATTGCTTTTATAATATCTTTTTTCTCAATAGATAATAGTAAAGCCTTATTACTGAACTCTAATTCTTGAATATCCGACTCTTTTAATAATGGTACTGCTAAACGAGCAGCTAACGAGTGTAAAACTGCTACCACAGTAAATGCGTGTTTCGCCTCCTCAATATTTAATGGTGCAACACGAGTAACTGAACCAGGAATAGATTCAACAAGTCCCTCATCCTCAAGACGCTTCAACGCCTCTCTAACTGGAGTACGGCTAATTCCAAATTCTTCTGCTAACTCTTTATCATTTAAACGTTGCTCCGGTTGCAGCTCTAATGTAACGATCGCTTTTTTCAAAGTTAGATATACTTCATCTCTAAATGACATACGTTTAATGGGTTTAATAATATCTTTTTTCATAAAACCAATATATCGGATATTGGTTTTATGGTCAACTGTAATTTTTCAATAAAATATACTCGATTATCAAATTCTAAAAACGATCATTTAGGGAACTCTATTTAGTGTTAACAAAACTCAAAGAAATACGCTCAAAAATATAAGGGATAACACCAATAAAACGCAAATTTCGTACGCTAAGAAGGAATCAGTTCTTTAATGTTAAAGTATTTGTAGTGGTCGAAAGAATATTATAAAAAAGGGATACTGAAAATTTAGATGCAATGGTTGAAACCATTGTAAAGCATCTTGATACTTTCTCGTGTTCAAATTGACACTACTAGATAAAAAAAATCCTGCATGTTTGAAACGTGCAGGATTTTTTTTATTCTTCGTTTTTCATAAAGTAAGAAACAAAACGGAGAATTTCAAGGTATAACCATACTAATGTCATCATGAGCCCTATTGCGCTATACCACTCCATATGTTTTGCTGCCCCACTACGTGCACCATTTTCAATCGAATCAAAATCCAGTAATAGATTTAATGTAGCAACGACAATCACAACGGCACTAATAATGAGACTGATTGTCCCACCTTGGTGAATGTAAGGAACAGTCAAAACAAAGGTGTTTAGTAAGAAGACAATCAAATACATAATTAAAATGCCAAGTGTTGCAGCTGTTAAAACAGTACGGAACTTTTCAGTTACTTTTATTATACGAGTAGCATATAATACTAACATTGCAAATAAAATCGAAATGGTTAATAATACAGCAGTTAAAAGAATAGAATTTCCAAAACGCATTGTATAATATGCAGAAATACTTCCTAGTACAATCCCTTTTACCACAGCATAAATCGGTGCACAAATTGGTGATATACGAGGGATAAATATAGCTAAAAATGCAACTACTATATTAACTATTGCTACTCCAATTAATACTGATGTTTTCATTGAACCTTGCATCATTTGTAAGTATGAATAGACAGATGCCGCAAGAAGTAAGATAAGCATAATAAATGTTTTTCCTATTGTTCCACCAATAGTCATCGTAGAAGCGTTTGTCTTCTCTTCATGAAATTTGTCTTTTTTTAACATTGGATTAGATGTTCTCATGTTTTCCTCCTAAAATATTTTTTACTTGTAAAGTGAATTTTTATATCTCTAATTTCTTATTGATAATGCGACCTGTAATCGCTACGAGTACAATTATTAACAAGCAATTAAAACATAGACCCAAAATAGTGAAATCTTCAATAGGATAAAATGATGTATCAAAAAAATTATTCTTATCCATGAACCCAGAGCTTTTAATAGTAATTTCATATTTCTCTAATTTACTTAACACATTCATTACCATTGTTTGTATTGTTGAAAAAATAGCAACGAAAATGATGAATAAAATTATTTTACTCATCCATGACTTCACTGGAAACAGCCGTATAATTGCCATGATAAAATAACAAGAAATAAGGATACTCATGAAATCGATTCCCCATAAAAGAAAAGCAAATATGTGTTGGAAGATTCCGTAACTATACAACTTGTGATATTCTTGTCGGAATTCTCCGGTTATTTCCCCACCATAAAGACTGGGATCATAACCAATTACTTTTCCATCATCAAGACTTTGTGAAAAATAATATGAAAAAATTAAGCCTATACCTAATAAAATAATAAACATTACTGTGAAAAATAATAAATTCGCATATATATATTTTTGGGTTGGGATGGCTGTATAACGAACCATAGAATTTTTTAATATTTTATTGAAAGAAGGCAGCGCTATTAAAAGAAGTAAAAATGCAGCTATACCAATTATCATCAGGAATATGATTAAGACTAAATCCTTTATAAACGGAGGTAGTACCCTTGAGAGTCCTATCGTACTAAATAAAAGAAGTAAAGAAAGAATAGTAAAACCAGAATAAAAGACAGCTATTTTTTTTCTATTGCACTTATATAAATAGAGAAAAAGTGGATTCATTACTCAAAAACCTCCTTAAACAACTCATGTACTGCTTTCCCTTGATGAAAACGGATTTCCTCTACATTTTCATGTAATACAATATTTCCTTCTTTTAAAAAGATTACCTCATCAAATATATTTTCGATTTCTTCTATTAAATGAGTTGAAATGAGAATGGTACAATCTTCTCGGTAAAATTTAAGAATTAAATCTAATACATGTTTTCTAGAAACAAGATCAATTCCACCCAATGGCTCATCTAATATATATAACCTTGCTTTCCTTGAGAAAGTTAAGATAAGTTGTAATTTTTCCACTTCACCTTTGGATAAAGCAACTATATGCTCTTCTAATGGCATTTTAAATTCAGTTATTAGTTCCATTGCTTGGTTTAAATCAAAATCAGGATAAAAATTACGGTAAAAAGCTACAGCATCTTTTATTGTCATCCACTCGTCAAAAACAGGACTATCAGGCATAAATGAAACAGTTTTCCTTGTTTCTACTCCTACCTTCTGACCTTCAATTGTGATAGTTCCTTTAGAAGGGTAACGCAAACCAGCAATCATTTTTAATAATGTCGTTTTTCCGCTACCATTATCACCAACAAGACCAATAATTTTCCCTTCAGAAATTGTTACACTTAAATCTTGAAGCACTGTTTTTAAGTTATATCTTTTCCACAGATTTTCAATTTTTAATAACTCTGTCATTCGTTTTCCTTCCTTTTCTTTTCTAATGAAGAATGGAGGATTGGAAGAATTTCTTCTTTCGTAAATCCTAAATTGTCCATTCCATTTATAAAATTATCAAGCAACTCTGTTGCCATTCCTTTGCGTAGTTCAGTAATCTTTTCTCCTTCACTCGTTACAAATCTCCCTGTTCCTCTTCGTGTCACAGCAAGACCTTCTCGTTCTAGCTCTTGAAATGTGCGTTGAATCGTATTTGGATTCACTTGTAATTCACTGGCTAGTTCACGTACAGCTGGGATTTTATCACCCGGTGCTAAACGACCTGTTACAATTTCCTTTTTTATGTATTCCATTACCTGAATATAAATCGGGATATTAGGAGAAAACTCACTTTCCATTTCTTCCCTCCTCAGTATTAGTGTACTAGACGAATAATACACTAATACTGATTTTGTGTAAATGGTAATTTTTTCGAAATATATATAATAAATAAAAGATGATATATTTAGTGAATTAGTGTAACCAAGTAAGCACCATAAACGACCGTTTATGGTGCTTTATTTACTTCTATCCAAATAAATAAAAATATTACGCAAACTCAGGTCCAAAACTCATTACAAAAAATATAAGAGTCCTAACATTTTAGTCATATATAATATGTTAGGACTCTTATATTTTGGGTTTCTTTGAATTTAGGTCTTGATAAAGTACGAAATCCGCGTTTTGTTGGCAGGATCCAATACACTACTCTATGGTATAATTATATCCATATATCTAATTTAAAGGATGATAATAATGTATTTATACACGAATAAGCAAAAAACAGTATCCCTTATAATAGCTTCATTTATTTTTTTTAGTCTTGTAGTAGCTGGTATATACAATTTTACAAAATCAAATTCCTTTTATGTAAATTTAGGAGGTTTAGTTCTTAATAGCTTCATGTTATTTTTAGCAGCTAGAGCTTTAATGAAGCAAATTAAAGTTTAAGTATACACAACGATACAATAATTTTAAGCTTACTTGAGGTATCGCCACATCACGATCTAATTAATAAAATTGAAATGGAGGATTCAGCATGAATAATCTAAAAGAATTCTTAAACAAAAATCTTTTTATCAAATATTCTCTCTATATAATATTAGGAGCTGGATTAATAAGAACAGGTTATGAATTTGGCTATTTCATTACAAACTTTATGCTATAAAACTATAAGTGGTGTTAATGAAAATAACACCACTTACCAATATATTTTCCATCATAGAACTTGAAACATAACAACTATTAAATTCATAATTGCATGTACAACAAATGATACTAGTAACCTATTAGTACGCACATATACTAAAGCCAGTATAACTCCAATTAAAAAATATCCAAATATAAATGGAAAATCAAAATGCATGATAGAAAAGAACAATGAGCTTATTAGTATGCTCCAAGTTTGCTTAAACTTAGAAATTAAAATGTTTATGGCCGCATAACGAAAAACAAACTCTTCTACTAAAGGTGCAAGAAGAACAATTGAAACAAGTGCAACAGGAGATATTGCTGCAGCAGCGACTGTATTAGACGTATTTGCTGATTGCGTAGTTAGCTGAAATACACTCTTATCTAACACACTACCAACCATCTGTGCAAGAAATACGAATATGATCCCAACTAAAATCCATATGAATGAATTTCTTGATAATTTAATCGATAACTTTGGATCATTTATTAATTCTTTACTATATATAAGAAAAATGATTATCAGCATAAGTGAAAACCCAATTAATTCCCAATGCACAAGAAGTTTTTGGATTGCTTGCTGTTGGTTTCCCTGAATATCATACCAGCCCGTCTTCGCTAGCAATTGTACACCTATAATTCCAACAAATTGAGTCATTATAAAATATATAAGTATGATATAACCTGATTTATGTATATTACTATTATTCATGTTTATGTATTTACCCTCCACTTTTTTTATTTAATTAACGATTTTGTTAAATTTTGCTCCATCCATTTTTTCTACGTCTTTCCGCTAAACACATTTGTCTAGAAAACCCTATATTATTAAACAGGGTTATCGACTCTTAACTTGAATTTTTTTACTTTTAATAATGTAACCACCTATAATGGAAATATATTTTTTTCAAGGGAGGAATCTAATGTATATATCAAACAGGATTGGCTTATTTAGCTGGATTGCAACTTGTCTATACTTTTTAATTGAACCTTTCTTTATTTTCACTTCTACAGCACCTTATAACTATTTGCGTCACGCAATGAGTGATCTAGGTGTAACAACCTGTGGAGAATTCACCTACGAAATAGCTCCGTATGAAATATGCTCTCCTAATCATTTTTGGATGAATTTACTCTTTGTTATTAATGGAATAACATTTTGTATTGGAGTACTATATATTTCACAACATCTAGAAAAAACAAGAATTAATAGAATAGCAACACTTTT
Organism: Bacillus sp. JAS24-2; assembly: GCF_008274905.1. Taxonomy (NCBI): domain Bacteria; kingdom Bacillati; phylum Bacillota; class Bacilli; order Caryophanales; family Bacillaceae; genus Bacillus; species Bacillus sp. JAS24-2. Next base: position 99,205 of record NZ_CP031069.1, on the reverse strand, counting down.
TATACTTATAATAGGAATCTCCACTATAGTTTCAGGATTAATTCCTGCAGATGTAAACCTAATTGGACATTCTATTCTAGTTTGGATAGGTATGCTGACAGTATTTCCAGGACTATTTATTTTTGCTAAGAATCTTAAAAAAGCTAGAAAATGGACATATTTCTGTTTACTAAGCTTAATAGTAATAATAATCCTTATCTCACTTGTTTTTCTTTTCCCCTTACCTGCAGGTCTACTACAAAGACTTTTCTACTTGGTTCTTTTCGTTTGGGGAACTGTATCAACCTACAAATTAATAAAATAAAAAATTTGTTCACTTTTTTGATACATTTATGAAACATTCATATGTTATCTTCAATACGTTCTTTTCTCTTTATAATACCTTGTGAGATATACTCAGACCTGAAGCCCTAGACCCCCTAACTCTAGGGCTTCCCTATTTAAATAAGGATTTTGTTTAGTTTTATAACATCTCATTTGTGTAATATCTCAATTTTTTAACAACAGAACATTTAATAATGTTAAAATATAGAAGTAATTCATTTTATTACTAGGAGGAATCTCTATGTCTATGGGAACCTGGGCCGCAATTTTTATTGCTATATTTTGTGGAGTTATTTCTTCTAATAGCAAGTTGAAAAACTCCCATAATAAAAATGGATAAACACCCCACTGAAATGCTAGATATCTAGCATTTCAGCTACTAATCTCTCCCAAATAACTAATTTGTTGTAAAAACTTAACTTCAAAGTACCCTCTAAACTCTTCCAGAAAAACCACTTGCGTGCCACTACCTTTTTAATGTTATATATTAATTTAACAATTATAATTCCATAGATATGTATCAAACCTCATGCAACCTTCAAATGCTTTAATCCCATTTCAAGCGCACCAGTTCCACCAAATCCCTGATTAAATAATAGTGGGATATCATACTTCTTCGCGTATTCTTTGGCTACATCTATGGACACATGACCACATGTACCTTTTTGAATGACAATAACATCGAATTTTTTTTATAACACTTCTAAACGTTTTCTTTACGCCTCCATGATTTTTCCCATCATGGAAAATAACCTGACAGTCTCTTTTTTTTGGCCAACTTCTCTAACGTCTTTCCATTAGATCCACCTAAAACTAGAATTGTACTCATCCCCATTCACTCTCCTTATCTTTCTTCTTTATGTATGTACTTGGTGATGTTAATAACACAAGTGTACAAGCTACAATATTCATTAACACGAAACAAAATACTAATAAAATAACGAAAATCGGTGACAACAAGATAAGAATAAAGCCACTTACTACCAAACAGATAAAAATAAAGCCATTGCTCATGTCTTCGTAACCATCTAGTCCTTGTACAATATTCAAACTATGCATCCATACTGTGATACTATCCCAATTTTCTATTAACAGATAGCCACCACCCAACAGAAAAGCCCAGCCAAGCAACGTTCCTAATAATCCAGAATTTCGTCCTATATAATACCCCGAAACAAAATTCGCAGCTGTTCCAATTAACATCCTCATTTGTATTCCCCCATATCTATCTCATTTTAGCGTTATATGCAAATTTCATTTAACCATGGTTTTATTATATAAGAAAATTATGAATATTCAATAAATAATTTTAGGTACTCTTTATTTTTTTACAAAAGGGTTGTGTTTTTTCTTCCACAACCCTCATTTCCTTCTTAATCCACAGGTACTTCTTCTTGTCCATGTGGAATTTGTGCAATTGGTGTTACAATTTGTGCATATTTGTTTACCTGCACTTTAAATTGTCGTGGTTCTAAGAAGTTTACCTGTTGAATTAAAACTTCAATATGAAACGTATCTACTTTTTTCCCACGGTCAATTTTGGTAATTCGCGCATTGTAAAACTTATCCCCATTTAGGAAATATCGTTGTACAGCTTCTGTAGCAAGCATACGCTCATTGCTTGTCATTTTCATTGGTTCAATACCAAATCCAGCCTTTGTAAACAAATACGGGACATCATAACTACTATTAGAAATTTTTCGTAGCAAATCCTCTACTGTTTTTGTCTTTGCGATATATTCTTCCTCTTTTGTATCAAATCCCTTTGGCTTATCTCCAAGCATCTCGATTTCATCTTGATTGACCTGCTCTTCCTCTTGTACTTGAGATTTCATCATGTAACGATGAATAGTATTATAAGTAGCAACGCCTACTACTAACACAATAACCCCCAATATAACTAAGTACTTACGAGGCAGATTCGCTAACACATTCATGACTTTCTTCATTTCTTCACATCCCAAATCAGTCTATAACATTACGAATTTGCGTCATATGTTGACCTCTTGCCGTATAGTTTAGACCTGTAATTTGTACACCTTTATTATCACCAATATGAATCATTCTTTGATTCCCCATATAAATTGCAACGTGCCCTGGGTTTTCATAGAAAATAAGATCCCCTGGTTGTGCATGATTGATATCTGGTACTTGTTTACCTTGTCCGACTTGAGCACCTGTCCAATCTCCAAGTTGTACACCTATGCTTGTTCTAAAGACATACTGCGTAAATCCTGAGCAATCTGAAGAGCCACCTGGTGGATTACGGTCTCCTAATACATATCTGACTTTTCCTTGCCCTAGCCATTTTTTCGCTTCTTCCAGTACCTTTTGTCGTTTAGCATTTGTCATGGTAGGAGAACCACCAGATGATAACCCTGGATCATCATTTTTCTTAAAGAACTTCATTGGATCCGTCGGTTGATCGTTTATACGAATTTGGAAATCTAAATGGACAGCGTATCCAAGCATGTTCAGAACACCACCAACATAGTTAGAACCACCCATTTCCCCTATAATTTGTCCTTTTGTTACCATAGTTCCTGGTGTAACTGAAATCTTACTCAAGTGTAAATAACGGGATACAATGCCATTTCCATGGTCAATATAGACACCTAGACCACCGTAGTTTACATATCCTGTTTGAGCTGTAACTACTCCTGCTTCCATCGACCATACAGGGTCTCCTGGTTTTCCAGCGGTCATGGCTCCAATATCTACAGCATTATGCGGTTTGTTATTATGAATTTCATCAAATGTACCTGTAATACGCCCTGATTTCGTTGGCCATTTCCAACCTTTATCAGAAATCCATTCTCCATCTCCATTTGCTACACAACCTAAATCTTTGTAATATTTTAAAACTTTGGAAACATATGTAAAATCCCCATAACACGCATTTACCTTGGTTCGGAAGTTATTCGGATCGGAGCAACCACCTGGATTTAAATGATTCTTACTTCTTGAGAACTCAATAGCTGTTTCTTCTGAATAGCCACCCTTTGCTAAAGCGTAACTAATAAAACCTTCGCCAAAGTTGTATGACTGCAAAGCGAGTGCAATGTCACCATTGGCCTTTCCTAGTACATCTTTAAATTCCCGTACACCTGCTTCTATAGAAATATTGGGATCTTTAATACACCCTACACGAGCATTTCCCTTTACACCAATACAAGATGAGCTCATGTCTCCATATTGCCCCTCTGAAGCCTGCATCGGGTCATTTCCTGCTCCACCTGATTCCTGCATCATTTGGGCAGCCAAAATACCAACATATTGAGCAACACCATGTTTTTCTGCCATTTCTTTAATCTTTGGAAGATATCCTGTAACTTTTGCATTAAGATTGACAGGCTCCCCGCCAGGACTCACATTACCTACACACATACCACCAACAAAATTACTAGAAGGTGCTAGATGTCCATACATACCTTCTAGCATCCCGGCTTCTAATATCTCACGAGCACGTTCTTTTTGACTTTTACTAAACTTTGCGAGTTCCATAGCTTTCTCTAGCCCATGAGAAGATGTTGTCACTTTTTTGCTTCCACTTGCATTAATCTCATCTATTTTTTTCTTAAAATCTGTATCTCCTAATATCTTTTTTACATCTGGTCCGGAGTAACTTTCAGATTTTGTTTTTTGCATCTCCTTTTTCTTTTTTTCGCAAGGACCATTCGCTCCTGCCTCACATACCTCTTTTTCCGTATATTCTTCATATTGGATATCCAAGAAATATGATATAGCATCATGCGGATCTTTACCAGTTAAATTATTATCATATCGTGCCATGTCAAAGGCGACGACCTCTTTCCAATCCACATTCAAAGCCATTGAGACTTCCATATATTTTTTTACTTGTTCCTCTGTCTTACCTTCATCATCGGTAAAAGGTACAAAAGAGACTAAAATCACACACACAGCAATAATTACTCCCATAATCAAAGCGGCAGGTACTCCAACCGCTGCCACAACAGCACCCACAATTTTTAATATACCTGCTTTTAGCATTTTGGCAGCAGCTTTCGCTGCCGCCTTTCCTGCTTTTCCTGCCAATTTTGCCATCTTCCCGCGCGCTTGCATCCCTTTTTTCTTAATAAAGTGGGAAGCTACATCTTTTAAAGGATTACTTTTTTTCTGTTCATTTGGATCGTTAGGATTTTGACTCATAGACTTATCACACCATATTTTCCATTTTGAGAATTTCTTCCTCTTCGCTGTGCTAAGCGAGGGTTTGGCGCAAATGGAATCAGATTTTGTGGGTCATGTTCTGATAAATTCAAATGCGTTTCTGTACGGACTACTTCGTCCTGTGTTTGTGTTACTAAGATTTCTTCTCTTGGCTTAATACTACTGTCTTTCACTTCACAAACTCTTTCAATCCTTTGGTTTTCTTGTAAACGCGTATCTCCTTTTCCGAATGGCGAAATACGTGACACTGTACCGTCTGTTGTTGTCGCAACCATGTAACTACGATCTCTTTCTACCACCATTTGTACATTCTTATAGCCACCTTGGTCTAAATCAGACATATAGAAGTGACCATTGTCTACCTTGTGATTTACCGTAAGTGGTGGTTCATTAAATACCGGTTTCTGTTGTAACGGTCTATGATTTGGGTTTCCTACTAATTGATTTGGATTTACATTGATCGAGCGATTGATATTGATTTTTCCACCACTTGAATCTTGTATATAGGCTGGAGATGCTTTCGCACCATTACGATACTGCGTTAATTGTCCATCTGAAATATTTAAGTCCTGATATACGACTTGTCCAGATCGTATACTGCTATCTCCACTACCATAACGAGATACAACTTGCGTCATACCACTAGCGTCTTTTGCTTCAATCCAAGATTTATTATTTGTCGTCACAAGACGTACTGCACCTTTTACAACCGATTGCGCACCTGTATGATCTGTTGTTGTCGGTACCATCTGTTGAATTTCCTGAATCTCTTTTGCTTCTGTACGAACTGCACTGTTATATGGATTATGTTTACTTACCATACGTGCAGTTGCTTGATAAGCACCCGCACCACCAATCACACCTGCGGCGTAACTTAAGCCTTTTGTCACATTATAGTGACGCTCTGCTGCATTCCCACCTAATGATGTACTAACTGCAGCAGTAGTCCCACTTATCACTCTTTGTACTGCATTCCCTCCGGATTGTTGAACAGCACTCGCGGCACTAAAGTATGCATTTGATACCGTATCAATGCGATCCGCAAGCATAAGGTGTTTCGCACCTTCCATTACACTCATACCAAGTTTTGTACTTTGCTGTGTCATACGTCCCACTGCTGAAGTTGGGATAGACATTTTACCAGCACTTTGTGCAATATTCGCTACACTTGTTGATGCATCTGCATAAGAGCGTTCAATTTCCGCAACGGAAAGATCTCCTGCACGTGCGATACTCGCTTGTGTTTGTGTCGCTGCATATACAGCTTTATTGATTGCGCCACCTGTCGCAACGCCATGTGAACGAACACCTTGAATCCCACTAGTAATTCCAGAACCTACTTGTTGGCTCACCATTCCAAGACTTGCATGGCTTTGTAAACCTTTCGTTAATTGCGAAGCAAAGGCATCTTTATTAATATACGATTGATTATGTAGACTCTTACCACTCGTATCTTTTGCCTGTACGGGCATCGCTCCCGCTTGTACTGCCGCTTGTTGTGCGACTGCTTTAAATTCATTTCCTTTTTCATTCAGGTGCAACTGCCAAGCTTGCTCTTTTTGTGGTTGAGACATAGTTGGAGACAAGTTTTTCATAAAGCTTGCCTGTTGTTCTGCTGCATAGCCTTGTTTAAAGGATTCTGTAGAGGCTTGTACCAGGTTCCCAACATTACTTACTTGTTTTGCTTGCTGGCTTCCTGTTCCACTTGTCAAACCGTGCGTTTTCACACCGTTGACTGCCTTCTGAATGCCTGCTGCACTAGATACACCCATAGCATTTAAACCAGGATTTTTTTGTAACTGTTGTGATAAATGAGAAGCGAAAGCTTCTTTATTCGCATAGTTTGTACCGTCTTTTTGCTGTACAATACCAGCTGATGCTGCCGCTTGTTGCGCATGATTTTGAAATCCTTGTACTTTTTGATCTAAATGCTTATTCCATGCTGCTTCTTTTTCTTGTTGCGGCATATCTGCAGGGAATTGTTTCATAAATCCAGCCTTATGGTCTGCGCTATACGCTTTCTTAAATGCAGCAGTAGAAGCACCGACAAGAGCACCGACTTGTCCCATATTTTGATGGCCACTTTCTAAAGTTTCTCCTTTTACATCCTCGACTGCTTTTCCGACTTTTCCTAATGCAAGTCGGGAAGCAAACGCATCTTTATTCACATAGGACTTATCAAACAGATTATTTCCTTGTTTGTCCTTCGCATCAACTGGCATGGCTCCTGCTTTTGTTGCAGCTTGTTCTGCGTGGTTTCTAAATCCTTGTACTTTTGTGTTCAGATGGTCGTTCCAATGTTTCTCTTTCTCTTCCGCTGACATGTTTTCTGGTAATTGACTCATGAATGTATCTTTATGGTCTGCCCCATAACCCTTTTGGAATGCATTCGTTGCAGCGTTTACTAAATCTCTAGCATTTCCATATGGTGTAGCGGTTTTCTTCATATTTTGTAAATCTTGTTTCCGCTGATTTGAGAAACGAGACATTTGATCACTATTTGTTTTCGCTACTTTTTTAGCAATCTCCGCATCAGATGCACCAGGGAATGCTTGTTTCAAACGACTTGCGACTGCAGAATCTGGATTATCAGCTTTCCAATTTTCAAAGTCTTTTGTAGCTAAATCCTGTGCAATATCTTCATCGGTTAGTTCCGGATAAGATTCGCCATTTAGATTTGAATAAGTATCCGCACCCTTCTTTACACTGGAACCAATATGTTTTCCTAAAGCTACAGCTCCTTCGCCGACTGCAGCAACACTTCTACCAGCCACTGCACCAGGAGCACTACCTAATGCACTTCCAACTTGCGATCCTGCTACCATCGCTCCCGGTCCAAGACCAGCTCCCGCTGCCATACCTGCAAGTCCTGTCGCTGCTTTACCAATTGAACTTCCAATTTGACCAGCTTTTAACATACGAGCTGCACGAGATGTTGTACCCACATCTGTCCCTAAATTCGCTCCTAATGCATCTTTCGGGTTATCCGCATCTTCTTTATTATCTTTCTCTCCATCTTTCTTTTCTTTCCCTTTATCTTTTGCACTACGGTAGTCGTCACGAACACCTTTAACCAATCCAGCCACACTTGCTAAAGCACCCATACCCATCATCGTACCTGCTCTATGAATACCAGCGGATGCATTGGTGCTAAGGCCAATAAAGCTTTTCACGATTTCACCAACTGGGATAAACATCGCAAGTAATATTAATTTTATAATAGGATTTTGCGCACCCCCAATTAGTGTAATAACTAACCATAGGGTAATTGCGTGAATCGCTTGAATTAATACTGCACCCATAAGTTCACGAATCCAATATAACGTCTGTTGTTTCTTTTGTGGGAACATCCACATTCCTACCATTACAGGGCCTAGTAACATTAATACGTATAGTGTCACAGCGCGCATTAAATAATAAAAGTTTGCCCATATCATTAATCCAGCTTCAATAAATAGTCCGAATATGATAAACATATAATCATTTTTATGGTCTTTCATTGAAAGTTCTGTAATCGTCTTATTGTCTGCCAGTCCATTTTTTAATAGAGGTATTTGCTGATCTGGGTTAAAATTCCCTAACGCCTCTTTAAACTCTAATATAATCCAAGAATTTAGATCAAAAATAAAATTATAAAAGAAATCTAAATGCCAGAGGCAAATCGAGATAATCATTAAGTCTTTTGCATATTCAATTAATGCCGTGCGATTATTTGGATTTAGAGTCGTTGCTGAATATTTTGCTGCTGTAATTACTACACTGACGAGGACACAAAAAGCAACAAGTTTAAACATGACAGGCATACCGGTATCTAATACATTCGTAACTGCATTCTTTGCATATAAAAAATCTAGATTAGATTTATCTCCACCAAAGACTAGAACTGGAATAGTATCCATAAATCCATAAATAGGCGCTAGTAGGGCCTTTACCATATGGATAACAAGGCCACCGACCCAATCTATTATTTTCTCAAGCATAATTTCACCTTCCTTTACAAAGGTACGCTACTATCCTGCGTATCCTTGTACTTTCTTCATATTGTTTAAAAGCTCTTGAAGTACCGCTTCATTCGATTCAATAAACATCATTTCTTTATCTGATGGATCTGTTTGAATCCAAACCGAACTATCTCCTACGCGGAAAATCCCTTCTCCTTTTCCTGGATTGTTGAGAATAATATCAAGCTCCCCAGCAGTTAAGTTAAAGTTCTCTTGAATTTTTTTCTTATCAATCTTATTTTGCTCTAAAAAGAAATAAGAAAAAGTAGATTGCAAGATACCGCGAGCTTTTACATTTTCTAAAATACGAACAAAGTCCTGACTCGCCCAACACATACCAGCATTTCTTTTACGTGAACGACGTGCTACTTTTTCTAAGAAGTTTACCGTTTGTTCATAATCGATAAACTGCCACATCTCATCCACATACAGTACTTTTCGCTTGATAGCGTGTTCTGGACTCTTAATCCAGTGCTCCCAAATATAGTTCAAGATAACGTGGAAAGCGATTGGTTTTAAGAATCCTTCTTCTAAATGACTAATATTAAAGTTAACAACACGTGATTCATTTAACTGTGTTTCTACACCACGACCAAAATGACTTTGCCCATCAAATAATGGTTTTGACCCATGACGTAAGAACGGACGAATCGCAGCGATTAACTCTTCTGCCTTCACATCGTCTCCATGATGTTCTACTATGACATCGTAGATTTCTTTTAACTCCGGCTCTGGCTTTCTTACTTGAGACTGAATTAATTGTCCATCCACCTTCTTCACTTCATCTGTATATAAAGAAGAAGGATGTGAAGTAATACCATGTTTATCAAACACTTCACGGATTGCATCTTCTAGCATCGTACGTTGGAATACATTTAATCCTGGTTGATCAAAGTCTTGCCCACGAATAATAATGTCAAAGAATCCTAGTATTTCATTGATTTTCTCTAAAATTGGTACAAATCTCACATACTTTACGCCATCACGTTCTACGAGTTCTTTCTTATCATATTGTTCAAGTGCTTCTAGTTCTTCATCTTTATCCGTAATCTGAAGCTCTGTTACAGCAATTGCACAAGGGTTAATAATGATATTACTTTCAGGTGAAATGTTTAAATTAATACCACCTAAACGTTTTGTAATTTTTACGAATTCACCTTCTGGATCGATAATCATTGCATGCGTATCTGCAAGTGACGTTTCACGAGCTAACTTCATTTTTAAAAGTAAACTTTTTCCAGAACCCGAGATCCCTGTTACCCCAATGTTATAGTTTGGCGGGCGATAATCTGCATTCCCGAATGAATTTAAAAATTCTACTTGCCCAGTTATTTTGTTCTTTCCTATTGGTATCCCACCATTAAACCTTCCGGAACCTGACACAAAAGGGGCAAATGTACATAACGCACGTCTATCGATATTTCGATAGGTATCTTGCAGCGTATTTGGTGCACCTAGTGGCATAGTAGCTTTCAAACCGCTTTTCACACGGTTCCAAGTACTCGCTATCTTAAAGTGAGATGCTTGCATTTCATCTTCAATATACTCACATAAAACGTCCAATTCTTTCTTTGATTCGGCATACGCAACACCCATGGTACTCACCATATACGAGTCGTTTTCATTGAACTGGATTTCATCCATTAAATTGTTTGTATCTTGAATTTTTGCATCTAAGTCTTTTTCTTGGTCAATGTTTCCTCGTGTACGTTGGAAAGAAAGATTGGAACGTAACATCGTCAGCTGCATATCTAATGATCGCATTGCTTTAGCTTTTGGTTCTTTATGAATATCGATCATGACATCCACTTCTCCAGCCGAAGTTAACATGTTGAGCCAATTGGTTTGCATCATACGTGGGTACCCATCTCGTGGAATATAAAACGGACGGAAGAACGTATTACTTCCTAAAGATTGTTTAATAACTCCATAATCTTCTGCGTCAATTTTCATTCCTTCTGGAGCAATAACATCAAACACTGTTGTTTGATTGTCTAATTGCGTCGGTACTTCTTCTTCCAACTCTTCCTCCTCTAGATCCAATTCGTCCCTCTCTTCTGCTTCTATTTTTTTCTTTTCCTTTTTCTTTTTTCCGAACAACTTCATGTTTACGCCACCCCGTTATTTGATTTTTCTGCTTTTTCTTCTGCTAGCACTTTCTTCATTAACTCTAGTTTTCTTTCATTTGTTTCCCCTGTTGAATAGAGCGAGAAATTCTCGTTTTCAATTAAATCCTGGAAACGAGCTTTTACGGCTTTCCGACGGTTAAATGCTACATATAAAAGTTCTATTAATTTATCTTTCGTTAACATTTCTACATTAATTTTTGCTTTCGATAGTAGATTTCGAGAAGCATTATAACGGCGATATAATTCGTTAAACGCCTTATCCACAATCTTTTCTTCTAACTCTTCCTCTGTATCAGCAGTAATCGTACTAATATCAACCTTGTATGGATAAATTAAATAACGCTTTTGTTCATATCGAGGTTGCGAACGCTGCCAGTACTCTAAGTTATCAATAACTTCTTGTCCATATAGAACCGTCTCTGGTGTAAGGTCCTTCGCACCTTTCATCGTTTCTGTCATTTTGCGTACAGGATCTGTTAAATCCACAAACTTACTTTGAATATATACTTTCGTATTAAACTCTAATGTGGTTAACCATGATTCAATTTTGATATCAATTGCTTCTTGTTCCATATTGGAGAGTAAATAATAGTTAACTGGATGTGTTTCCGCAATCAGAACAAATGTATCATCATGATATCGAATCATATGATTATCGATTTCCTTAATGTCTTCTACAAAAGCACGAAAGAATTCAACATTATCCTCATCAATTTCCGATTCAGCAGGCATATTTTTTTTATTTTTCTTTCCAGCTTTTTCAGTAGTGTGTTTCTCTACTCCACCTTGCTTTTTCCCTTTTTTCTTAGAACCAAACAGCGGTTTTCCATTCATTTTCCGATAAAAGAAAAATCCCACAATGGCTATCGCTGCAAAATATATCATTTCTAACATTTATAAGTTCTCCTTTGCCCATGTAGTTGGCTCGTACCCTTTTCTCCACTTACCTTTTTCGGAACGGCTACGCATTTTGATAAGTAGATACTTATCTAGATACATGTGTTGTTTTTCCTTATATATAAAAGCAAACGTTATAACACCTATTACCGTCGGTAGTGCTAAAATTAAGCAAATAAAAAATGCTACTACTGCATCAATAGGTGCGAATAGTCGCCATAAAAATGGTACATATAAATAAAGGGATGCTCCGCCACCCAATAGATAAATCAATTGGCGCTTGCTCAGCACACCTAGTAGTGTTTTTTGTTCCGAAGTCATATCAACAGGAACGGTTACTTTTCTCATTCTTTTTCCTCCCTTGTATAAGAGAAGCTCTCCCCAAATCGAGGAGAGCTTGTACAAACTCTTATGTTAGATTGTTGTCACCCAAGCAGCGATATCGTAAGCTTTGATCATGACAAAGCCTCCAATTGCCGCACAAGCTAAACCAATCATAGCTTGTGTACGGTTTTCAGGGTTCTTCCCTTGTGCTCCAGATAGTTTAATAGCTGCAAATACAACGCAAGCTGCCACCCAAATTCCCCCAAAACCAATTAAGGTTTTCACCAAAGTGTTCATGCTTTTTTGAACGGTTTCAGCATTACCGCCACCACCATTACCACCAAGCCCTTTCGAAAAACTATTTTTTGCCAGTAAGAAATCTCCTACTGATGTTGTCATAAGTTTTGCAGACAACCAATTCAACATAATTCCTGCACCTCCGGATGTTTTTGCTCGCTAAACGCAAAAAGACCCCAATACACGCACACGTCCCCTAAGGACATGGCGCATATTGAGGTCTTCTCTTATATGCGAACTGATTAATTTTATATTTTATTGTAAAATCTTATTACTTTTATATTATATCAATACGATATTAAAAAAACAAGTCCTTGTTTACACCTTTATTTCTTTGTTAGGATCGTACTATACTATCTGAATTTAAAAAATATCACTGTTCTTAAGACCTAAAACATTCATTTTTTCTTTCAGTGGGCAACATGATTCTATTTTATTAGAAATAAAAAACAGATAATTGTGCATTTTTCACAAGTACCTGTTTTTCACTACTTCTATCTACTCTTTGTTTCTTAAAATTTCATTAACCTTTTCCACACTTAATTCAGTGGCTTCCGCTATCTTCTCTATAGGTACACCTACTTTAATTAAATTGTGAATCATCTCTATCTTAGTTGCTATTCTAGCTTCTTTTGCTGCCTTTTCTTCTGCCGTCTCTATTTCTGATATTCTATCTTTTATTGCCTTCTCTCTCGCTTCATATAAGCGCAAAAAGTCCTTATCACTACTTAAACGCTCCCAATCCTCTATTGCCTTTTTCAAAACTGGATCTTTTTCCATCGCGATTCCCTCCAGGATTGTAGTTAATTTCTCATCTTCATATGCAGGAAATAATAATAGCCAACGTGCTAATATATCCTCCCATGGATCCATTCGATCTTCTTGCCATTCTCGAATTACTTTTGGAATCTCAAGAAAGTGCAATTGCATATTCTCTGAAATTATGTGCTCCGATTTTTTGTTCATGACTACACCAACATTATGAAAGTTCTCTTCTCCTGGAAACAGAATGAAATCCACTATATTAATACAAATAGTTGGTCTTAATTCTGTATACTTCATTCCCTGAGTCATTTGAGAATAATACATGCCAGCCCAGTAGAACAAAGATCGCTCGATCATGTCTTTTTTGTCGCGAACCTGTATCTCTATATTTAATTTTATACCACTATTAAGGGTAGCTCGCAAATCTAAAATAGACAATTTATCATCCTTTTGTTCCCTTGGAAGATGTGGATCATCTAAATGCAAAGAAATAATTTCCTCATCTAAAAAGAGGATTGTAATACTGCATTAAGAAAACCAATGAGTATATCCTCGTTTCCTTCTACTCCAAACAAGCGCTTGAAAGCAAAATCAACTCGTAAATTTACTAGACCTTTTTTCATAGATGTATTCATATTCTCTTCTACCTTTCTTTTAGTTAATTTAAATCCTCTGTGGTAATTGGATATAAGAAAAAGATAGAATTAAAAACTCTATCTTTTTCTATCTACCTATTTATGAAAATACCAACCTACTTTATGAGTTTCACAATCTCTGAAATACAGGTTTAAATCCCGCTTGCATTGCATCATCCAGCCCCTTACCTTGTGCTGGGTTCCATGCAGCTATGATTACGTTATAGTCCTCTGTCTTTAACTTTATCGCAAAGTCTATAAGAGCTTTTCTTACTTTTTGATTTTCTACTAAATCGGCATCAAACGCTAAATAGACATTTTCTACACCCATATCCTTTAATACAGGCATAGTAATTCGCCAAGCATTTACACCAGGAATCGCAAGAACCGTTGTTCCTATTTCAGAAAGCTCCTCTTTATTAAATCTCTCTGGAAGCAAATCAGCAACCAACTCTGCTTTCATAGCTCCCTCTGTAATCATTACTGATTTAGTTTGATGAAGTATACCAGAATTCCAATGTTTTAAATGAGAACTTGGTACCGCCACATGCACAGGAAGTGGATTTTCACTACCTCCTGCCCCAGTTCCATGATTTTTGTTTGCTGATGAGAGCCAGAGATATTTTTGCCCTTTATGTATCTTTACAACAATTTGTCCCTCTTGAAATGGAATCTCTACCTTTTTGCTCACTTCTAGTTCGCCTTCAAAGATACAATCACCATCTTTAGTTATCTTTACAACATTAGGCTGCTCGATTAATTCCGCTTGAACTCCAGTAGGCGCCGATTTCACATGAACGGAGTTTTTCACTTCATCCACACGAACCTGCCATCCAACTATTTGATTGTACTGATTCCGAAAAGGAATCAAAATACCAGGAGATCCTGACATCAAACGAAGAGAAAGTTGACCCTTCCTCATCTCATAAAAGCCCGGAACCCCCTGCCAACAGTTTTTATTCCTCATCTGTTTAAATAGCTGTTCCCAAACAGTCGTATACGTATTATCCTTCTCTAACACAATTTGTTGTTTTAAGAAAGATCGATATTGACGTACTTGTATTTGTTCCTCGCTCATTTTTCTATCTCGTAATAAATGTGTATGATGATGCTCCTGCAATGGTATGAAATCCATTAACTTCCGATTAAACACATCTAATTCCTCATTGCTTTTCTTATCATGAATCTGAACTTCATCCACCTCAGGCAATTGATACTTATTTTTTCCATTTATGTAGTGAATGTAGCTTGGATTGCCCGTGTTTTTCCCATAAATCCATTTACTTTCTACACGTGTACATGCTACCTTCTCTTGCGAAACATGCAGCATGCAATTTCCTGTATCATGACAAATCGGACACGCAACACGGTAAAATTCCCACCAGCTACCTCTTGGATAGGCACTTGTTAAACGAAATTGACCTTTTTGAATGTTATAACTCATTTTTTCCCCACTCCTTGTATATTGTTTATTATCTCCTCTAATGATAGTAATGGTTTATCAAGTGTAATTGTATGTTTGTATTTCATTATAATGATCCCCTTCCAAAGCAAAAAAACACAAATCTTGTGTTTTTTCTCATAGTGTTTTTTATTTGTATACCTAAATCTAACTACCTTTTACAAGTGATTCCTAACTTGAAAACAACACAAAAAGGGCTCCTTCAAGTCGATTAAAAATGTGCATAGCAAAATAAGCTATATATACACTAATCGGCTCAAAGAAGCCCTTTCATAAATGAAACAAGACGCAACTTGCTTCTACAACTCAACCACAACACAATAAGATGTGGGAATAAACGGAATCAATTAAACAATAAATATAATTTCATATTAATGAATTCATACAAAAATTTCAATAATTTTATGTTTCCTTAAGATATCCCGCTCATTTTTTAAAAATTCATATGCTTTATCACTACCTTGGTTTCTTAATCAAATGATATAACTCCCTCCACGATAATATTTAATTTAATATTGAAATTCTCTAAAACTCGATGTATTATATTTTTGTGTTTTTCTCAGTTCCTAAGCCGAGAATACATCATCACTTCTGAAAGGACCCGAACTCCAGCGGGTTCTTTTTATTTACTTGAACTCATTTTCGAATTATTGTATTATATTTTCGGGTCTTGCTCCATAAATCATTATCAGGAGAATCTGCAGGTTTGCAGGTTCTTTTTTTGTAAAATAAAAAACAGCTGTTAGGCTACTTAAAGTTTGTCTTATCACCAAATAAAATGATATATATTCTCCCGTTATACTTTCATCAACTCCTGCAACTCTAGCAAATCTCACTATGTCCGCCCCCTGAATGAAATACATTGTTAGCATAACTGACACCCACGACCACATAACACGATAAAGCTCATTCACTCTTTGCCTAGTCGTAACAATTAAATCATTTGCAGGTCCATTAATCCATACAGTTGTTCTACCTGAAATAAACGGTAGATCTATCCCATTAACAACTATTCTTGCAATACTTTGCGTTATATCCACATCGATCCCCTCATTCCAAGAATCAAATATGTTTCCCATATTTACATAAGTATTCTTAGTTATAAGAAATGTTTAAAGTGAATTCTTAAAAAAAAAGAGTGCTATTAAAATATCCACTCCTTCAAAAGACTTTACCAATCTCGATGTTCACCGTGATCATGATCACGATTGCGGTCATGATCACGTCTACGACGACACTCATCACAATCGCAATCGCGTCTACAATGACAGTCGTTAAAATCGTTTCTTCTACGTCTACGACCGCATCCGCAAAATACTAAATCATCCCAAAACCTATTACAATCTCGAGAATGTCCAAAATTATTATTCCATCCCATAGATATGATTCCCTCCTCTAAAAATAGAATTCATCATATTCTATGATGAAACGGTAGAAATAGTTTGTTTACTAGTCTATGTTTCAGACTAATAATATTTCAATTTGCAAGTCTATTTCATCCCTTATCTTTCCTTAACAACAAACAAGACGCTATCCAGATCACGGGGCAGCGCCTACGATAATTGCTATACACTTAATCAAAATCATTTATCCTCACATTATTTATTTCTTTGCTTCCATACCCCATTCTCTTTACGATAAATATTCTTGCCATCCATGAAGTCAGCTGTCTTACCCGGAATGTTATATTTCTTTTTCTTAGCCTTCTTCTTCAGCCTTTTCTCTTCTTGAACAGCTTACAAATCCGCCTTCCATTGTTTCAACAAATCCTTTTCACGTCGCATCGAATTTGTACCCCTCAGATTAAAATGTAAACCAAATAATTAGATTCTACCTATTTATATAGAATCCTTTAATCCAAATGTACATTTTGTCCAATAAAAAAAGAACACTATAAAGTGCCCTAAGCTTCTGAGTATAAAATATACGACAATGCCTTGCCAATTCTAATGGCGCAACCTAAAAGAGCTTTATAGCGGAATATATATAGCTCTCGGAAAAGGAATAAGTTGGTTGGCATTGATTCGATATTGTATGATGAAAACCTCCTTATGTGCAAACGAAAGAGAGCACTCCCCCAATAAGTGCTCTCTCTTGAAAAAATATAGGGGAACATGTTGGAAACCGTTCAGTGTCATTATATGATACTCATTCCCGACTATGCCTAAGTCATGTATTCAAGGGACTTAATGTGTAATTTCTATACAACAAAGAAAAAAGCACCCGAATGGATGCTTAAATTAAACTTATTCATTATCAATATCTCTACTTTCATCATTAACTGATTTCGGATCTAACATGATTCCTATATCCGGTGGCAAAATTAACTCTATACCAGCTACTGGTTGATTGTCCTCATTAAAATAATACTTCTTTATCTTATTCAACTCTTCATTTTTCTTATTTTCACTCATATTATCCCGCCTTTTATGTATGTTATTAAAAACTTTTCTTAATATGTACATTGAGAAAGATAATATACTATTTTTCAACTCTCACAAAACTTATAAAATTTTTACATAATAAAAGAACACCCAAAATTGATAGGTGCTCAGATATATAAAGTGGTTTCCATCCACACATTCCAATATATGCTCGTCTATCTCGAAAGATGCAAACAAAAAAGCACCTAAATAGGTGCCTTTTCGAAACGTATTAAAGCGAGTAGCGAACACAATGAATTCTTCTCGGTGTCATTACCATCTTATGTTCGAGATTCTTAAATATGCCTAATCGTTAATGTGTAATTTCTGTATAACAAAGAAAAAAGCACCTGTTACAGATGCTATTGATCATTATAGTTACGTTATCCATTATGCCTTTAATAACTTACGTTTCTTATTAGCCATCTTCTCTTTTGTTGCCTCAATGTTACCCGATACCCTCTTATGGTCCTGATTAATCTGAATCATGCTATCAAACATAACTGGGGCCACTGTTTCATCTACGTATTGTAAGTAATCAATTGGCGATCGTTCTGTCTGTTCTACTAAATACCCTTGAACTACCCCCACTTTCACTTCGTTTAGAAATGAGGGATTCCTAAGTAAAGAGTTCTATCGAACTCTAATTGATTAGGCTAACCCCGCAGTCCTTGCGGTTAGAAGCCTTATCGCTTCATTCTTTAGATTGATACTTGCGTTAATATCCCTATCATGGTGTGTACGGCAAGAAGGGCAATCCCATTTACGTAGGTTCAGATTTTTAACGTCTTTGTTTTGATATCCACAACAAGAACATAATTGGCTAGAAGCAAATGTTTTCGATACGACAATGACTTGTTTGCCATACCATTTTGCTTTATATTCCAACATGGTTCGAAACTGTGACCAAGATACTTCACTAATTGCTTTTGCTAACTTATGATTCTTTAACATATTCGATACTTGCAAATCCTCTATACCGATAACATCGTGGTTTTTGATGATTTCAGTTGAGATTTTGTCTAAGTAATCTTTTCTAGCATTTGATATGTATTCATGAATTCTAGCTACTTTTACTCGTTGTTTATTCCAGCGAGAAGATCTCCTTTCATTCTTCTAGAAAGAACACGCTGTGCTTTCGCCAACTTATCTTCTAATGATCGGAAAAACTTCGGATTTTCATAGGGTGTTCCATCTGACAAAATGGCGAAATCTTTTAGTCCTACATCTATCCCAATGTAAGAATGTGTTTTCGGAAGTTCTTGCACTTCTGTTTCAACTAACAATGACACAAAGTATCTACCAGAAGGGTTGCGTCTAACCGTAGCATTTAAAATACGTCCTTGTACTTCACGACTTTTGGCAAATCGAACAAGACCTAGTTTTGGCAATTTTATTTTGTTTCCTACGACAGCAATGTTTTCATTTGTTTGTTTTGTGGTGTAAGATTGTACGTTGTTTTTCTTAGATTTGAAACGCGGGGCACTAGTTTGTTTTTTGAAAAAGCGTGTATAAGCATCCGCAAGGTTGCGAACAGATGACTGAATCGCAATACTATCCACTTCTTTGAGCCAAACAAATTCTTTTTTTATGGCAGGAAGTTTGGCAGAGCATGTACCATATGTCAAACCTTCCCCCGTCTCTTTGTATGCGTTATCCCATAGAGATAGGAAATGATTGAATACAAAACGAGAACAGCCAATTGTTTTATTAATTAGGGTTGCTTGTGTTTTATTTGGATAGATACGAAATTTATATGCTTTATTAATCATCATTCATTTCACCCCCATTTCGGCATGTGTCTATTATACAACAAACATACATTCGATAGATAATGAAGTAACACTTTATGTATACCGAACAATTAAGATGGCTTCCTGCCATCTCTTGTCCGAAGCCAATTCATCTCCCACCTACTCACTTCGCGTTCCTTGAGGAAGGAGTCTTCTTGGCTAAAATGATAAAATGAGGTTCGTCACGAGAGCACTTTACTAAGTGCTCTTTTTTGGTTTTAAAATAAAACAAAATGAAATTTTTATACTAATCTTCCTCAAGAACCGTAACAGTTAAGTGATTTCTCACTCTCTTTCGCTTCGCTAACTTCCTCTGATAAGCTGGCGTTGTATAATAACGAACTGTTGCAGGAAGTACGCCCATATGTTGAACGCATTCCTTTGCAGTTCCAATACATACGAATGATTCACCTTTGTAAACGACGTACTCCTTTAAGTTCATTTTCATTCTCCTTTTCTAATAAAATAGCGTTTTTATTCAACATCAATGTATCTAATTTAATAATTGCACTTAAATCTTAATATATAAGCCGTTTCTAGTATTTAAGTACGTCATAGAATACAATATAGGACAAGGTTTCTCCTAATCTAGTCCTAATAAAATTGAGAAGGAGGTGAATACCAATGGCTATCATACCTCCATTTATGGCTTCCAGAAGATTTACTTCTACACTAGGTGCGGGTACAGGTACAGGTGCCGCTTTTGCAATTGCTGCTACAGCTTGCTTAAATGATGCTGGTGTTGCTGCTACAGCATTCCCAAAATTCACGTATTATAATTTCTACCTAAACGGTGTACTTCAGCTAGGCGGAGAATCAAGTGTTACTACTGGCCCAACTGGAGCGATTACAATTCCAGGTGGCGATACATTTGATCCTGCAATCCCAGTTACTATTGAATTTATCGTAACTTAGTTATATTTAATTTTTTCACAATTAATTACTGTAAGCATATACTAGTATCGAACATAAGCATCATAAGGATTGCTCTACAAGGCATTCTTTAGCTTTAAAATAAGAATTTTATTAAATAACTTAATGAAATTCAATATTATGATAATAATAATCACAATACAATCTGCTTCTTACCCAGGTTGTAATTCACAACAGAGAGCAGTTATTATAAAAAGCTGCTCTTCTTTATTTTTGTTACATATACCTAGAGTTTTGGCCCATACTATACTCAACCATGAGATTCTGTACTCCTTAAATTCATGGGTGTAAATTTCTCAATGCAGTTAGCTTTTGCTAACTGCTCTTTTGTATTGAGTTAAAAATAAGTTTTAAGTCTTATTCCTTTTCTACAACATATTCTTTTAATCTAACCGTCCAGCTCAAAGTGTTACCTCCTATCTTAAAGAGCACTTATGCATGGTGCTCTTTTTTATTTTATTTTTTTCATTTCTGCATAATGTTTTCAACCCTGTTCATACTATTTTTGTAACTTAAAGTTACAAACTATTTCTGTAAGCGCAGCGTTTCTTTTGTACAACAAGCAGTTAGTTTTGTTAACTAGCTGCTTTGTTGTGTAAAAGAAAGATTTTGTTTTAAAATTACACATATCTAAAAAACATACATATAATATCTTGGGTATCTTTTTTAATATTAGTTTTGGTCAAAGAGCACTTTTAAGAGTGCTCTTTTAATGTATTGCAATGTATCACGTTTTACATACAATAAACATAGAATGTAATGAGCACGCAAGACATAATTTTTATATAAACGTGTATATTTTTTATACACGTTTTTTTATTAAATAAGAATTTTATTTAACTTTTATTCATTTTTTTGTTTATTTTGAATACATTACTATTAAATCAAGCAATGCAAAGGTTTCTCTAACCCAGTTCCCTTGTATTCCTTGAACTCTTTGCACACAGGACCTGTTAGTTATAACAGGTTCTTTAATTTTTTCATCATACAATAACTATTTTGTTCACTTTTTTGATACATTTACGAAACATTCATATGTTATCTTCAGTAAGTTCTTTTCTTTTCATAAATTGTGTGAGTTATACCGACACAAGAAGCCCTAGATCCCTAAATCTAGGGCTCCTTCGTTTAAATAACTATGTTTTTCGATTTGATGTATAGACAACTATATATTTAGATGTTAAAATATCATTGTGATTCCCACTTGGTTTCACATACGACTTTTTTTCTTCGGTTATGGGGTTCTTACGTAATGGTAAGGACCATTTTTTTATTTCAATAAGCATTTTATTAAAAATTTACATATACATAGCTTCCTTTAATAATTTCAATTTCTAATAAATCTATGTCTGTGTTATCAAATATTTCAATCACATGTAAAAGTTACGTAAAGATTGCTATGAGTCAATCCTTCCACCCCAGGAACGTTATATAATGAAATCGCAAACATTAAGTTTGTACCTTTCTGTACGACATAACTCTTTGCTAGGGGAACTCCTAGCCTTTTTTATTTAGTGCCCATAGCCAGTAAATCCGAAGCCCATATTTCTTTCTGATTCCAATAATCCCAACGTTTCTACTGACGCTATGACGCCTACTAGTGCCTCGTTCAATCAAATGAGTTTCTACCCTTTAAATACGTCATAACGCTATGTCTCCTAATCCAAATTCATTATCTCTTCTAAGGTTCTATCAGAAATATAAGTGGTGATAATCTGTATCTTTCTGTATTTCTTTTTAGCCATTTCTATAGCTCTGCTCTCGGACTTCGCATCAAACCAACGAAGCTTCCACTTCTCGTCTTTGTCGTAAAACTCTACTGAGCATGTCATAACGCTATTACGCTTCAAGAATTTGTTCACGGTACTTGTTGTGGTATAATCAAAACTTCCGACTACATCCCCCAGTGTTAGTTGTTTCATGCCCCTAACCCCATTGGACGCGATTTGATTTTTTTCTTATCTGTCTGATCCATAATCAATGCGGCGATTTCTAGTTGATGCCTTCCTAACTCTTTTGCTATTTCAAGAATATCTTTATCTTCATCCCACATTTCCCTTAATTGAGTCACTTCGCTTTCAACAAACACTAAATCCAACTCTTCTAAAGCAATATATAAGTTACGACGCGATTTCTTCATGTACTTCTCCTTCTGCAACGCCATTGTGTAATTCTCCTTTTCCAAATCCAATCCAATTCGTGGCATCCCATTTTCCCTCCAGCTGTAATTGATGAATTTCTCTTAACTCCTCCATAACGGCATGACGTCTTCTATCCACTTCGGAAGGACGACTTTAGATTGATTATTATCTAACATAGGTCTTTCACTCCTTATTTACTGAGAGAAAATTCATGGTATAATAGAGGTAGCTAATTTTAGGGAATGTTTTCTCTACAGCGCTCATTGCCATCGAGCGTTTTTTATTTTTCAATAGCTAACTTTCTGAAAGTTTGTTAAAATTTAGTTACCGATATGTGTAACAACTGGCCTGTGCTTCTGTACGGGCTTTTTTGATGCTTTCACGCATCGGAATATCCAGGAACCTCTCAATAAGGTGGAGAATCCCCATTAAATCCCTGAACATTCAGACAAGTAAAGGTTTGTCTATGTTCATAAATATGTAAAATCTTTATATAAAAATTTAATGAAGTGTGTGTTAAACTTATTACATTCCAAGAAGTCCTTTACTTTTAGAATCGACAATTCTTCAATACCCTTAGTCTTGCCCTGCATCCCCTTGCAGGGCTTTTATCATTTAGCTAGAGTGTGATATACCTCTTGTATGTTTCCTCAACCTTATCTGCGCTGTTATGTACACCCTTTGATCTTAAATCCTTTATAATTCACAAGATTTTCTTACGTTCATATTCATCACACTGCTGTTTATTTGTCATTCCGTGACCACCCTGTCTTTTTGTCCAGGCATCTATTCGGTGTACCAGGTATACGAATACACATATCGCTGCTGATACAATTAACAGTGATAATGTGCTTTCTTCCATAATTTAAACCGCCTCCCTATCCATTTCTGGAATGATTCCGCGTTTCGTTAGAAGCTCGTTACACATGCTTCCAAGTCTCATTTCTTACAACCTTCCCTATAGTTGAATGTGATGTTCCGAATGTTCTAGCCATTGCTCTAGGTCCATACTTAGAGTGGCCTGGTTTGTAGTGTTTTCTTATCCATTCAATTTGTTCTTCAGTAAAAACAGCTGTACATCAATGCTTTCTCGCACTTACGGGTAAGGATATGCAATAGTGCATTTTTCTGTATGAAGTACCCTGATGCCTATTTTATCGTATTGATCAGTGAAAGTTACGACTCTCTTTTTTTATTTATGATATCCCACCTTATAAATCTCTAAATCAATTTAATATGATAAAATAATTCATATTACATATAGGAGGTATATTATGAAAAAGAAATTTATGCTAATGATGCTTCTGTTTATGTTGATGGTAGGATTACATCCTACTTCAATGACAAAAGCAGAAACCACTAGTACACAAGGTGAGCAATTTGAACAAGGTAAATATGATTTGAAAGCTGATTTTCCTTTTGGACAGAACTGGAATAGGAACTCACAGTATGCTGGAACAGAAACAGGTAAAGTGAAATGGGAATACAAGCTTTATGCAAAAGATGGTGGTACTCAATTGATGGAGTCTCAGCCAGCGATAGGAAGTGATGGGACGATTTATATTGGAAACTACAATAGAAAATTGTATGCGTTAAATAAAGATGGTTCAATTAAATGGATTAAAGATGATGTAGCATACTTAAGTAGTACACCAGTTATAGCGGAAGATGGAACAATTTATGTTACAAGCGGAAAACTAACTGCTTTAAATCCTGATGGTTCGATTAAATGGCAAGTTAAAGATGCAAGTACTTATAATACTCCCATTATAGATAGTGAAGGTACAGTTTATGTATATAACTCAAAAACAATAACTGCTTATAATTCGGATGGATCAAAGAAATGGGTATCAGATGAGATGTTTATAGGAGCTACCGATAGCAAGAATTCTACATTAATATCAAAAAACGGAACTATTTACACTTTGCTTTCAAGTGGTCAAAACTATTTTCTCTATGCTCATGATAAGAATGGCAAGGAATTATGGAATAAAAAGTTTAGCGGGAATGGGGGGAACCCTGGTTTTTCTTTAGGATTAAATAGTGAGTTATATATAAATGGTGGATCTGTTGTATATGTTTTTGACAAAAATGGAAATCCAATAAAGCAGTGGAGACAAGATGATATAAACTCAAAAGCTGCTCCTACAATCTCTTCGAAGGATGGAACAATTTATATAGCTGGAAATAGCGGGTTATCTGCATATAATCAAGACTATACATTAAAGTGGAAATACTCAACGGGTACTCAGGTTATTGTGAACTCACCAGTAATAGATAAAAATGGTGTAGTTTATGTTAGGTCAGAACGAGAAGTATTTGCAGTAAATCCAGATGGAACACTAAAATGGAAAATGCCATTTTCATTATTCCATGTCGGTTCTTCAAATAATTCTATAAGCATTGATAAAGACGGAACTTTATACGCTGCTGGATATGTGGCAAAAATAAATTACTATGCTCCTGATGAAACGTATTATTCAGTAGTAGCTATTGGCGACTCTTATACAGACACTGTATGTACTAAAGATAGTACATACATGCAAGTACTTAAATCACTTGAAGCAAAGAGTAAGACTGCTAAGTTAACAGATGAAGAGAAGAAAGAAGCACGTGATATTTTGAAGAAATTATCGGCTGATCTTGATAAAACAGAGTAGTAAAATCGGGCGGATTATTACAGATACAGTAACTTTTAAAGGAAGAGGGCTTCGGCTCTCTTTTTTATTTACTCTTTTTAAACTAGAACCTTTTTATACAACCTTCATAATATATATGGGACAACCTTAAACTCTTTTTTGAAAGGAATGATTAGATATGGCAGATTATTTCTGTAAAGATGGAAAGAGATATTACAAGAAAAAAGACAAATCATGCAACCCTTCAAGCTCCAATAACTGTTTCATAGAGACATTTACAATTTTCGGCTCTGAAACTACCCCTACAAGTCTTGAAATTCCACCCGGTTCTACAATTACCCTATTTGAAAATTTTACAACCAATCACAATAAAACTCTAATTCGCTTTAGTTTTAGCCCTGTATTTGCTGCGTTTGTTACATTGACTATTAGAACATTTAATTCCACAACTCCACAAACAATTACATTAACACCAGGAGATAGAAAAACTTTCTTATTTGAGGATGTTCAGAGTATTACTTTCTCAAATGCCACTACAGCTAACGCTGAACTTAGTCCATTATTTATCCAACAAACAACATGTATTTGCTGTAATGAATCAAATTCATATTACTATGAGAGTATTGACTATGATTATTAGCAGTTATTATAGAGGGCTTCGGCTCTCTTTTTTTGTAAAAAATAGGCATACCAGACAAACACTCATCCATTACAGTATACATAATTTAATTTCATACAAACAAATACTAATAAGTAGGTGAATTATTTATATGTATTACATTCCACAGAACCCCCCTCCTTATTATTGGAATTATGGACAAGATTATAGACAACAATTAACCTCAGATGTGCTATTACAAAACCCACAGATATATAATGGTTTAAAAGTTAAATCGCCTAGGGATATTAATATATATTTAATTGATAAGGGCACTAGGAGATTAATTCACGGCCCATCTGTTTATTTATCTTTATTTAACCAATCCCCATCTCATGAAGTATTAGATTTAGAAAGAATCCCATTAGGAAACCCAATTGTTCAAGGAACTCATTTATTTCGTTCAGATGAACCATCAAATCGAAGTATATATTGGTACGACAAAGAAGATGGAGTACACTGGGTAAAGCGAGGTATAGCTAGCCCTCAAGTCTATAGAAAATACGACTTTACTGAAAAAGTCCAAATTCATCCACAAAGTATTATTGACGGTATACCGGATGGGAGTGAAGTCAACTAATGTCATAAAATCTATTCATAAAAAAGGAGAAGCGGAGAGGCTCTCTTTTTTTTGTCTTTTAGATGTTCTCCCAATTCTAAAGGGACAATTATCCATAATGTTCCCAATTAGTTATAATACATCAAATAAATATCAAATTTATTTTAGGAGGAACGAACTTGAATGGATATTTTTATAGACAGAGTCCTGTGTTAAGCCCTATGCCTGAACCTTGGAAACATGAAATTCCATGGTGGTATATTCCTAAACCAAAGTCTTGGCCACTACCAGATCCATATGCTAATCCTTATAGTATACCGGCACAACATTTTCAGTCATATCACCAATATCAACATCAACCATATAGATGATTATTTTTTACTAATAGATAAAAAGGAGAGACTGGTACTCTTTTTTTATTTTCTACCGACAAAATATGACAATATTCGAATTAATTGTTTGCTATTATCATATAGAAATCTTACATTTATCTACATAATATTATTGTATTTTAAAGTTTTTAAATGTAAAAATTTCCGATGTAAATACATACCATTTAGGGAGATGGGGAAAATCATGAAAAAATTATTAGCTTCAGCAACAGCGGTAACACTATTAACAGTGGGGTACAGTTCTGCTGCATTTGCAGAAAAAAATCCAAACGACAAGAATTGCAGTCACTTTAAAAACAAACAAGAAGTTATGGAATTCTGGCACAGCAATGGATACAGTGCAACTAACGATCCTCATGACTTAGACCGTGACAATGACGGCTTACCTTGTGAAGTGAAAAAAGGGGACTACGATCAATTTGTAGCTAGCAAACAAACTACTAAAAAGGATGAAACAAAACCACAAGAACCGGTTAAACAGGAAGATACTAAAAAAGAACCTGTAAAACAAGAAAATACACAACAAAACAACCAAGCAACAAACAATAAACAAGAGCAAACTAAACAAACAGCTGTAAAGAATGAAACAAAAAAACAAGGTGAAAAATTACCTAATACAGCATCAAACGGTGTTACAATGATGCTTGCAAGCGCTGCTTTAGTATTAGCAGGTTCAGTTCTTGTATTCCTTCGTAAAAAAACGAATGCCTAAACTAATACCTAAAAACGGCAGGAATATTCCTGTCGTTTTTAATGTGGAGTGATAAGTTTGAACAAACTTGTTTGGTTGGGAGCTTTATTAATTACTATCGGCTCTTTTACTTTTTTTTATTACTTTATAGATTGGTATGACGCAAGAAAAACTGTTGAAGCCTTAACAAGTACTGAAATTCAACAATATAAAGATATACAACCTGTTACTAATGATAAAAAAGATGTCAAAAATGAATCAAACAAAGAACAATCCCAACATATTCTACCAAATCAAGAACCTAATCTTACAAATACTAGTGAACCATTACCAGAATCACCAAAACAGATCCCAGCTTCTCAAGTTCAACATCAAATGGGAGAACAAATTGCCTACATGGTGATACCGAAAACTAAACAGAAATATCAAGTTTACTGGGGTGCTGATGCAAAAACTTTAAAAAAAGGGGTAGGAATGTTTGTTAGTGACATTACAACCACTCCTTCTGGAAATGGGCATACTGTTTTAAGTGGACATCGTGATACGGTATTTACTAATTTAGGAGATTTACAAGAACATGACTATATTTTAGTTGAGTATGATAAAAAAATATATACTTATCAAATTCAAAAACACTGGATTACAGATGCAAATGATCGT
The DNA here is from genome assembly GCF_008274905.1 of Bacillus sp. JAS24-2. NCBI lineage: Bacteria > Bacillati > Bacillota > Bacilli > Caryophanales > Bacillaceae > Bacillus > Bacillus sp. JAS24-2. The sequence goes on along the minus strand of NZ_CP031069.1, from coordinate 71,291 downwards.
ACCGTAATTATCTCAAGAGATAAACCAACATTAACACTAACTACATGTTATCCATTTAACTATATTGGAGATGCACCTGAGCGATACATCATTGAAGCATCTTTGGTTGCTATTAATTGAGAGTGAGAGCTATAGCTCTCTTTTTTTATTTTTATTCGACATGATACAACAAAATAGTTGTAACTGGATTTGTTATGCTTGGATGAGAAATTCCACATTCCCTATAATTGGAGGAAATGAATTATGCAAAACTCATTTTATACAAAGTGGTGGTTTTGGTTTATCATTGCCGTTGTCGTAATTGTTGTTGTTGGCGGAAAAAACACCAAAGAAGAAGCTACAACTACTCCAACCGAACCCCAAAAAGAAATAAAACCAGAACAACCCAAACAAGATGTTCAAGTTCAACCAGAAAAGAAGGAACAACCTAAACAAGATGTTCAACAATCTGCATCGGGATTTACAAATCCTATAAAAAATATCGATAAAACAGCTGCTATGAATGCCGTCAAAGAAAAAGCAAAGAAAGACTTTCCAGATGATTACATGACACAGAATTACGTAGCAGATGAACAATCTAAGGCGTTTGATTATATAAATGGTATTGAAATCAAATCTCAGGAAGAACTAAACGTTATGAAGAAAGCGATTAACGACTTCCCTAACGATTTCATGACGACTAAATATGTGTATGAAGAACAGATAAAAGCTATGAACAAGCAGTAATAAGATATTATGCTTTTCATTTTTTCGCAATCAAAAATATGGATAAATACGTTAAAACAATATTCGGATGAGATTCCAATACATATCATTAAAATTAAAGTGGTTCAAGTCGGAGGAAGGCACCTTTGGGTGTCTTTTTTTCTACATTAAAAAGCCCACCTATTTCCCTAGGTAGGCCATTTTTGATTTTGCATTTGCGTGCGATGATATTATAATAAAACTCCTTTATCCTCAAACTCCCCCATTGTTCTTCTTCAATATATTTAAGATGGTTCTTTGTATATTAGTCTAAAGTACGAGCAGCTGCATAGAATGATCCAGAGCCACCATTTCTGTGAGTAACTTTAAGCTTATATTTACCTTTTGAAAGAGTATTGTACGTATTTGTAAAACCCTTTCCTGCTGCTAACGATCCAGAACCAATAACATTACCTTTTGAGTCTTTTAAAGACCAGTCAAGTGTACCTTTAGTATTGTTTGTCATATGAACTCTCATATCCGCTTTTTTTACATGCTCGAACGATACTTCTCTTTCACCATTTATCAGACTGAAATCATCTTTAAGTATTTGGGTACGTTGGATTATTGGCGCTGAATTTTTAGTATTATCTACACCTACTGTACTTGCTGATGCTGCTCCAATCCCTCCAGTTAATACGATACCAGTTGCTAATGTTCCTACTACTAATTTCTTAAACATAATAAATCCCCCTTAAATATTTTTTATAACTTGCACCTTAAATGTATCACTTTTGTATTATTTGTAAATATTTTGAATTTGTAGAAATATTTATTTAATTATTAACAATATTGGGATTTAATTTTATCAAATGGAAAATAGAGGGGTTTGCGATGATATGTAATAATGCATGTTCATTGGGCAAAAGAATATGATAAAATCTAACCACCTGTTCTATTTTTTCAGTTATCTTGGAAACCTTACTTCTTATTTACCCAAATGGGGGGCGCTTTATGGCGTCTTTTTTTTATTTTCAAGAAGATCTGCCCAATTCATTCCTAAATACATAAGGTAGTGTGCACCCATTAAATTACGTGGAATGAACCCTAGTTTTATCCTCTAATCTAAAGGAGGCACTATTGTTATAGGATATGGTAGTAGTTCCGGTAAAGGCTGCGGTTTGGCTGGAGGATTTGCTTTATTAGTTGTATTATTTATTCTATTAATCATTATCGGATGCAGTTGCTTCTGCTAAAAAAACTATTGGAAAAGACACTCATATATGGGTGTCTTTTTATGTTTATAACTTTTTTTAGAAAATATTTGAAATATTATACAAATAATTATATCATTATATAGTAATTATTTATAATTATAGAAATATTTAAGGGGATTTTTAATGAAATTAGGGAAATTAGTATTAGTCGGAGCTTTAGCATTAGGGGGGTTATCAGCAGTTGGCACACTTGATGCAAAACCAGCGGCAGCAGCAACAAGTGTACAAAAAGCAGTAACAACTGAGGACTGGGGCTTTAAAACAATTTTTGACGTGGAAGTTGGAGCTAAAATGATGCCTAGCATTTACACACACAATATGCAAGCCAGCTATAAAACTGGTGGTCGTCCTATTTTTATTACTGTACCTTGGGAAACAAATACATTCACATCTCAAGACCAAATTAAAGTCTTCAAAATCCTACCGGGTGGCAACTTAGCTCGTTATCAAACAATGAACTGGAAACAAGAACATGATTACGGTTCAATGCAAAATTTTGCAACATTTGAAGCGCAAATTACAGATGCTTATGATGCAGGTAATTATATTGCAGTAGGATATGTTAAAGGTGAGTTTGTAAAAACTGACTTCTTTACTATCAATAAATAATTTCAATAACCGCTTCCTTAACAAATAGGAGGCCAGTTATTTTTTGTGTAAACGTATATTTTCTCAAAATTATATGATGACCTTTAATACATAAAATATGGTTATCAAGTCGGAGAAAGGCACCTTTGGGTGCCTTTTCTTTTTCTCAATATAAAAAAGCCCACCTATTCCGTAGGCGAGCTAAATGTAATTTTGCACAATTAATTTATAGCAAAATCACTTGTAGCGAAAGTAATTAAATTTAACTTTGTAACCCTAATACCCTAATAATCTCAATTGTTTTATTATCTTTTATTTTAAAATAAAGCCTTTTCCCTATCCGTTCACTAATTACAATATTTCCAAAGGCTAATTTACGCAAATGTTGTACAATCAAATCCTCTGTAATTCTTGTTTGCTTACTTAAATCAGAAACCGACAACGATCCATATGTAATCAATTTACAAACAATTGATAATCGAGTAGAATTCCCTAATAACCCTAAAACTTTTATATTTTCTGTATAGAAACTAAAATCCATATGAAAAGCATGTAACAGATCTTCCAACCTCCTAAAATAAGATGAATATCAACCAAAATATCTTAACATAAAAATAGTAAAAAACACCCTAAAATATACCAATTGTTCATTGAGAAAAATGATACTTGAATGGGAGTCCAATACATATTCTTAGAATTAAAGTGATTCAAATCGGAGGAAGGCACCTTTGGGGTGCCTTTTTATTTATGGTTTTTTTTAGAAAATATTTGAAATATAATACAGTGGATTATATTATTATGTGTATATGATTTCTGGTTTTAAAAATCACAAAAATTAATAGGGGGAAACAATAATGAAGTTAGGAAAATTAGCATTAATTGGAGCGTTAACTTTTAGCGGTTTTACTGCAATAGAAATGAGTAAGCCTACCTCACAAGCAGCTGCAGCTTACTCAGATCCACTTAATGATGATTGGGGATTTAAAACCATTGTGGATTTACAAAATTCAGAGGAAAGTACATATCAACCAGATTGGAAGATTGGGAATTTAATAACTGGTGATACATTTTACTTAACACAGCACTTTGGTAGAGAACATTTTGGTGCGCAAATGAAAATTTTTAAAATCCACACAAATGGTACCCTAGAACGATTCCAAACAATAGAACCAGAATTTATTCCTGGAACAGAAATTTGGCAAACCCCTATCACTGATAGCTATACAAGTGGTACTTATGTGGCTGCAATTAAATATCGTGGTGAATACACGTATTCAAATCAATTTACAATCAATTAGGGATGTAATAAATTGAAAAAAGGCATCCTTGGGTTTCTTTTCTTCTGTACATTATATCTATTACGTACTCATTGATTTTTTATGTACGTTTGATATAATTACTGTATTAGTATTACAGTAATAACTTGTGTATATAATAAAAGAAGAGATGCGCTAACATCTCTTCTAATAACTGCTACCGTCAGGGTGGTGGTTATATCATTTATTTTTTACGAAACCCACCCTTTTGCTTCCGACGGCGACGAGGAGTGGGTTTTTTGTTATCTTTTTCTAAAATTTGTTTCCTAAAAACATACGCAGAAACTTCACGTACAATGGCTTTCACAAATTCTTTTAGAAGCTCAAACAAAAACTCCATAGGTATATCACCCCCTTTCCTTCCAAATGGAAAGAAGGGATAACCAATCACCCTCACAATATACAGTTAATCCTATTCTATCATACTAGTACAATCTCACCAATATAAAAAAGACCACCATTAGGCAGTCCTTTTTGGGTAGTTTTAGAGATTAAATTATAACATATTGATATACGGATTATAAATATATTTTTCCTAAAGATACTATAAGTTTTTTATAATTCTTGATTTCTCAATCTTCACTACATGATAAATTTCCCTATAAAATTAACAAATAACATGAAAATTATCAATCCACTAGATTATTAGAAAAAAAAAATGATTATCTATATAATCATTTAGTAAAATATAGATATAATTTAAGAGAGTAAAGTTAATATAGATTAACCAAGTAATGAAAAGAAAATGTTTTATTGCATAAAAAAAAAAAGGCTCCATTGCTGGAGCACTCAAAATAAATAAACGAATTAAAACAAGAAACAGACAATTTAACTATATCGATAAAATATAAATAAATCTATATATATGCAATATTACATATAAAAACTCTATTTATTGATGCTATAATAGGTTTACTCGATGATTGTTATATTTTTTATGGTTTTTAAGCAATACAATACCTTCTTAACAAGTGTACAAGTAAAAGAAGACATCTTAATCGATGTCTTCTTTTCTTATATAATAACAACATAATAAAATTAAGATGAGGTCAGTCGGTGGAAGTCACCTTAAGGGGTTCTTCTTTTCTTTATGAAAAAATCCCCAGACAAAATGCAGAGATACAATATAACTCATATTTTGCACCAGAACCTTCTTATCTATCCTGTAGTAAACTCCAACACCTTCCGGGGACATCTGTTTCAAACGTTTGAATGTTTCCTGTATCAGCCACTGTCACATAACAGGTTTTCCCATCAGGTCCTCCAAATGTAAGGTTATTACAGTTTCTTCCCTCAAGATGAATTTCACTTAGAAGATGACCATCAGGTGATATCTTTGCCACCACACCTTTGCCAATGCGAGCTACAAACAAATTCCCAGCCATATCACAACGCATTCCATCAAGTCCAAAATCGGGAAATTCTATAAATAAACGTTTATTACTTAATTCGTAATCACTTGATAAATCATATACCCATATTTTTCTTTGTACTGTTTCATTTACATATAGTTTCTTTTCATCAGGACTCACTTCAATTCCATTAGTCGTTCCCATATTACTTTCTAATAAATTAGTGACCCCATTTTTATTAATACGCCATAATTGTCCCGTTGATTCACTCCAGTTAGGATCACTAGCAAATAAAACACCTTGATCGGTTATCGCTAAATCGTTAGGCTGGGTCATAGCAGGTTCATGAGCATACACCTTTATTTTTTTTGTTTCAATATTAACTGCAAATATATTATGATTAACATAATCTGCAATAAACAAAATTCCATTACGATCAATACGTGTCCCGCTTCCGATGCTATTCTTAGGAAGCTCAATAAAGATATTACTATCTCCAATTGGGGTTACTTTTCCAATTGTACCTCTTCTTTTAAAATTAACAGCGTAAATATTCCCGTTTTTATCACATGAAGGCCCTTCTATTCCAGCAGTAAATCCATGTGGTGTAGTTAGCATTTTTCTCTTTAACGCTTCAAAACCCATGATTTAAAACTTCCTTTCCTATTAAATCACTTTTTTATCGTTTTCCGACAGAAGATTCCTTCCTCAAAAATGTGAAGGTGTGAAACACTAATTTTAGGTGGGAGATGAATGTCGGTTGGTACAAGCCAATATATTTGCTATCATTTACTTGTACAGATTGCTCTTCGAAAACTGAAGATATGAGGTTGGTTGCAGAAAAACGTTGCAACCGTAAAATCTTCAACGTTCTATCGCCCCACGCTTCTCAAAATTGCGAAAACCAAGCTAAAGTAGGTAGTGTGTGAATCAGCGTACAAGATACTTATGTTCTCACCGTAGGGACTGCGGGTAGAGCCTGCTAAGATAACTGGTGGATACATCGGTGTTCGCAGGAATCTCCCACTTCAAACAGTCTGTTAGGACGTTAAGTGGTGAGTAGTTCAATTCAAAGATATCCAATACACATACTAAACACGAAAAAAAAATTGGAGTCTGTACTCTTATATATTCGAATATGAGATCCCACCCACATTTTAACGAAAATATACGCCAAGCGAATTTCCTTTTACAAATGAATGGTAATATGAAAGATGATGAGTTTAATAAATATAAAGAGGTTATGAATAAGGTAGTGAAGTAAGCAGTAGCACTCGAAAGAGTGCTTTTGTTTTTTCTCAATAACTGAAACTACTTAACGTGGTAAAATAATAATTGGATTGGCATCCAATTATTATTTTACGATGGTTCCAATCGCAAGAAGGCACCTTAGGTTGTCTTTCTCTTATTTTCAAAAGGGCACTCTCAAAAAACATACATTAATGTGGACCCGTTAGAATCCATAGAATGAACCCTAGTTTTAAATTCTTATCTAAAGAAGACACTCTTGTTATGGGATATGGTAGTAGTTGCGATGAAGGTTGGGGTTTTGCTAGAAGATTTTCTTTATTGATTATATTATTTATTCTAATAATCATTATCGTGTGCAGTTGCTTCTGTTAAAAAGACTATTGGAATAGACACTTGAATTTGATTGTATTTTGGATGAAAAATATCTACAAAAAAAACGGTCTATATTTAGACCGTTTTTACCTTTTAATCACTCAAATTCAAATGTAATTCAGTTATATTTTTCTCTTGATCTATATCATTTGCTATCAGCCAAATTAATTGTTCCGTTAATTCGCTCCGTTTCGATAAAATGCGTTTATTATATTCTGTAGCCAGACAACCTGCATAATTAATCCAATTAGTAAAGGATCTATCAATACAAGCAGTATATTAATAAGTTTCCCTACAATAACTGAACTACTTAGTTTTTTCTTCTGTCTTTTTATTTACCTTAAAGCAATCCATTCATAGCTTGCCCACTCTTTTGGTTTCTTATCGTACTTGATACGACCAGTCGTACAGAATGAAGCAATCATCCATTGAATGAGGTTCATCTTGGCATATGGATCAACACAATCCTCTATTTTTTTTAATTGATAGCCTGTACTATTTTTCTGCCAAATTGTATATAAACGAAAATGTGTTGTCGTAACAAGTCTAGCTTTTGTTGTAACTTGCCATTTTGCAATTTTCGTTAAATCCTCTTTGACCTTTCGATCATACTCTTGTTTTATGACTTTATAACTCTTATCTTTATTAATTAATCCATTAGAAAATGAAAAAGGCATTTGATGCACCTCATAGACCGTTCCTTCTTCATCTCCTAAAATGTTTGATTCTACTAGAAATATATTTTTTAGTTTTAATTGTTCCGTTAATTCTTTTCCGCTCCGATAGAATGGTTTTTTCATCTTATGCAATAAGATAACCTGCATAATTAATCCAATTAGTAACGGATATGCTAATACTAACAACATACTAATAAACATATTTAAAATGAAAACTCCTATAAGCGCAAAGATTGTAAAGTAAATATAGGTTTCTCTTTGATGAATAATCCTACTGTTCAAACCAAGATACCTCCGTTTTGATAGAAAGTGAACGCAATATACACCATTGCCCCTAGTAAAATAGAACAAGCCCCAGGAAAGCTCTGTATTAGCTTTATTTCTTTCTTAGGCAGTTTCACACCAAATATAGACGCAGCATGCTCCAATTGGTCTTTAATCGCTCCTACAAACCCTAAAATTTTAATTAATCGATAAACACTAGCAATCCAAAAGAATAGTAAATGGAAAGCTGTTAATGTAATTGCGGTAAGCATAGCCGATTCTTCTACTACATTGCTAACATATAAAGCTACCACCACAAGCATTTTCGTATCACCAGGTGAAGAAAATTTAAATGTCTCTAACAATAAGCCACATACTAAGGCCATAGTTAGTACAACTACAATCTCTTTTCCCGTTCGTATTCCTGCAAAATACGTGATACCTAAACCTACTATTAAAAAAATAAAATGCCATATATTTTTTGTTTTTCTATACTTTAAGTCGGTAAATACATTAAGTACCATATAACTTAGAAATAATCCCATGATATACAAGCTCATTTTATTTACTCCCCTCTTGATTTCATATAAAAATACTGTGTAAAAAAGGGAACCACTTTTAGAGTAGCCCCCTCGTTTATTTTTATATTTATTTTTTATTCCAAGAATCTATATCTGCATTGCTTGATGCTTTTGTGAATCTTGCCAGGATCGTATCATAGCCACCTTGGATTGCCTTCCATACAAATGGGCCAATTACTAATACGATAATCACCGCTAACGCGATTAACATACCGTTTTCTGATGATAATTGTGAGTCTTCATTTTTTAACCAATTTTTCATTTTTGCTAACATTTCATTTCGTCTCCTTTATATATCGATTTTAAGATTCTACTAAAATTAGAACTTATCTATTTAAATCTTTAATTACTTATTCCAAGAATTTACGTCTGCATTGCTTGATGCTTTTGTGAATCTTGCCAGGATCGTATCATAGCCACCTTGGATTGCCTTCCATACAAACGGGCCAATTACTAATACGATAATCACCGCTAACGCGATTAACATACCGTTTTCTGATGATAGTTGCGAATCCTCGTTTTTTAACCAATTTTTCATTTTTGCTAACATGATTGAATCTCCCTTATCCATTTATTTGAGCTATACGTAAAAAACATCATTAATCTAAAACTTCTATTACTTGTTCCAAGAATTCACATCTGCATTGCTTGATGCTTTTGTGAATCGAGCTAGAATCGTATCATAACCACCTTGGATTGCTTTCCATACAAATGGGCCAATCACTAATACGATAATGACCGCCAAGGCGATTAACATACCATTTTCTGATGATAATTGTGAGTCTTCATTTTTTAACCAATTCTTCATTTTCGTTAACATATATTTTGCTCCTTTACCTATTCCATTTTTGATAATGTCTTCTATAAACTTGCAAATCCTTGCATTAAAGATTGAATAACAATCACCATTGGATAAATCACAATACATCCAATAACTGCGACGTTAAATTTATTCATTTCCATTGGTTTATTTTGAATGAGACGGTTATAGTTCTCATGTTTTAACTCACGCATCATTTTAATCTGTGCATCCATAATGCGAAGACTCTGTACCTTGTCCGTTTTTTGCGCTTGTTGCAATGCAATCGTAAAGGTATTTACTTCTGGACTATTTAAGGCTGCTGCAAAGTTTCGAAATGGTTGATCCGATCCTGCATACATTTCTAATTCCGCAGTAAGTGTAGATACATACGGACGAAGATGTCTTCCAGCATATATTTGCGCCTTTTTTACTGCTTCTAATGTTGTATGTGTTTTTAACAACTGCAGCATAGGAATTAGATACTCTGGTAATTCGAACTTCCTAGCTTCTATCGCCTGCTTGATTCTTCTCTTTAATAGATAATCAGGATAGAAATAAAGCAGCGGTGAAATTAAAACACCCACTTTAAATAAGTAGTAATCATGGAACACCGTACATATCAAGAAAACAGAGGTGAAAATGATGGGATATGCAACCTTCATTTTTAAATATTCTTCTGGTTTCGTATCCAGGCCAGCTTCTTCTAATTTTTTCTGAATCTGCTCTTTCTTTTCTTCTGTCAGATACTTATGTGATAACGACTGGAAGGGAGCGAGCATCATTTGATTTAAATTCTTCTTTTCAATTCGTTTTGCATTTTCTACATAGTTCGTAAGTAAGCTACCGCTGTCTTTTTTACTTTGTAGAAAGGTAGAGAATACCCAATACATGACAACGAATACCACTACAGCTAAAATCGTAGCCACCTTATTCCCCTCTTTCTGTTGGGTTATAATTTGCAATCTTTTCTACACGGGTTGCTAAGAAAAAGACAATGAACATATTTACCGATAACGCGATTTTCCCCATCATAGAACCTGCTAAAAATCCATATGCTTCTTTTGACATCAACATAATAACAATCGGCATAGCGATGACGATTAAGCAGTTCTGTACAAAAGCACGTTGTGCTTGCGACAAACTAGAACGCAATCTTGCCAGGTATAGCTTTTGTTTTTCAAAATCTTCTGCAATATCTAGTAAGACTTGTACTGAATTTGTTCCACCTTCTCGGCTGCACACTTCCAACATTTCATGGAAGAAAACCAATTCTCTAAAGTTAAACGTTTCATTGAATCCTCTAAATGCACGATGCATTGTGGTTCCACCTTCTAATAAAAGAGAAACTTTCTCTATTTCTTCTTGAATGCTTTCATGCATCATTGGCTTCACCTGAACTAACACCCGTTTTGCATTGTTACTAATTTGAAGTGCATTTGCTACTGCCTTCATATAGATAGAAAGACGGTCAATGACAACCAAGTAGTAACGTTTTTTTCTTCGATAGAGAAGAAACCTTGGAACTAAGAATCCAGATAAAACGGTAATCAGAATAAAAGGATCTCTACCAAAAGAAAAATAGAATACTACTGCAATACTCATTCCGGAAAGAATCGTATATACCCAGTACATGCTTTTTGTCAATTTCCACTCGTACTTTTGGGCTTCTTGGATAACGGATTGTGGCAAATACATCCGTATCCCTTTAATATTCCTTAATTCCAAGCGCCTTTCTTCTTTCTCGTTTTCTTGTACAAATTGAGAGAGAGCAGAACCCTTAGATTTTGCAAAAAGTAAAACGAGCAATACTACACTAATAAATATCAAGAATATGCATCCATAGGCTAATAAACTATGCATATTGCACCTCCCGTTTTGAAAGGAATGGTGCATAAAGAGCTGGATTTACAGTAGAAGAACGGAATTTCTTCTCCATATCAGCTGATATTCTTCCTGTAATAATATGTTGGCCATGAATTTTCCCTATTCTTTCATTCATTTCATCTTGTTTCTCATATGTTGGCATAAACTGAGACAATGGATTAAACTGTATATCTTCCTGATAATCCAATAGTTCAATCATCTCTGTAATATAACGATTTCCATCATCTTTCTTTTCCAAAAAGACAATTACATCAAATGTCTGTGAAATCAATTCATATAAATACTGGGCATCAATATTCGCACCACTTTGCAGACACATAAGCATTAAACGCCTAACTGCTTCTTTTGCACTTCTTGCATGGACAGAGGTGAAACCAGGATGTCCTGTTTGGAAAAAGTTAATCATTTTTAACGCTTCTTTCCCCCTCGATTCCCCTACAATTAATCGCTTTGGCCCTTGACGTAAAGCATTTGTTAACAATCTATCAAAGTCGATTGCATTTTCTTCTACTTCCGATGCCCTACATTGCATCGGAACAAAATGATGTTCCGGAAAAATGCGATGCAAATATAATTCAGGGTTATCTTCTACTACAAGAGTACGTTCTTTTTTCTTTCCTTTCGGAATGTGAGAAGCAAGATATTTCATAAACTCTGATTTCCCTGTACCCGTGGCTCCAGCAACTAGAATATTCATTTTGGCTTTCACGGCGGCAGCCAAAAAGTCCAACATCTCTTTTGACGCTTGATTGGTAGATAACATGCGCTCTTCAGAAGCACGAAGGTGATCCGCATTCTTACGAATCGTTATTGTTGTTCCGAGTCCCCCAAGTTCATCTAACGCAATATTGATACGGATATATGGAAACACGCAGTCCACATACGGCTTTGCTGTATTTAATGACTCTGACGTACTGTTTACCATCTTATAGGCTAAAGCCTTTACCTCTTCTTCTGTCTCAAATCGGTAAGGAAATGTACATTCTCCCTCTCCAATTTTTTCGTAAATAATTTCTTTTGTGCCATTGATATAAATATCGGTTACATCCTTATCTTCTTTTAAAGGTTCTATAATCCCAAACCCTACAATATCGTCACATACCATATTTAGTAATTGTTCAGAAGGTACCTCTGAAATGACGACCTGATTACTTAATAGAAAGCTTTTAATGATTTGTTCTACAGCTGCTCTCTTCTCTCTATTCATAAAGGATTCGCTTAAGATATCACGATGGTCTTTTACTAAAAATGCACGAATTTCATCCGTTATATCTTTAATCTGTTGAGCTTTAGTTGTTCCTAACTTTCGAGCCGATTTGGAACGAATCATATAACCAAAATGATATAAATCCACTCGATTGCGCTTTAAGGCAACTTGTTTTTCCTGTAAATAGCCCCACATACTACTGCCTCCCTTTTAATTTCGTAAACCAAAGAGACCCTTTTTCATAGAGGATGTATGCTGGAATGGAACATCAAGACCAGCTGCTTCCATAATGTGATGGACCTTGGTATTAATTTGCGGAGAACCAAATTGCATCCCCCATTCGTAACTCGTCCGATCTCTGTCATACGGAATTGTCACTGCAATGTTTTGGGAAGAAAGCTTTTCAATATCTTCTACATAATCCTCATCCCCCATATTCAAAACATGAATCATACGAGGCAATGTTAGCTTTGCTTCTTCTATTAGTTGTAATTCGCGTTTAATCGCTATTGCACCACGAGGGTTGCCATTTAGCACATGAACAACAAGGTCTGATTGATATAGAATCGGATAACTCAACACCTCGGATAATTCAGTTGGTACCGATAGAATGATATAATCGTATTCTGTATCTACAAGTGATTCGATAAAAGTCGTTACAAACAATTCTTTGTTTTGAATCTCTGGGAATTGAGCCAAACTATAACCTGATGGAAATACCAGAAAATCCATCTTATCGTGCAATTTTTGCATCAATCTTGGATTCACTTTTTTCTCTAACAAATCTTGCTTGGTACAAATATACTGTGAAAGATTATATTCATTTTCTTTTCTTACAAGCTCTAGGATATTTTTATTCTCATGGCTAAGACCTGTTCCAATTGCAAAACTTGGTCTTACTTGGTCCGCTTCTACATAAAGCACCTTTTTTCCTAGATGAGCTAACTCATTTGCCATCGTAATACTTAATGTGCTTTTTCCTACGTTTTCATTTGTGGCATAAAAAGCAATAATTCTTACCTGCCGATCCATCCTAAAAACTCCTTTCTTACTTAGATTCGTTCAGATACTGCGCTACATACTCTTTTACATTTTTAGAAATTGGATTGGTCGAATGCTTCTCTATATAGTCTAAAATGTTCTTTTGATCAGATATTTGCGAGAATCCTTCAGCTGGTTCTAGTTCTTTCCCTGTTTGTTCTACTTTTTGTCCGACTGCAACAGGAATTACATCTCCAAGTGTTTTTGCACGATTTAAGTATTGAAGCTGTTCAGGTGAAACAGCCAGTGTATATAATCGCGTTACCTTTGGCTTTTGTTTTCCTTCTTGTTCCTCTTTTGATTCTTTCTTTTCTAATACAAATGCATCTTCTGTATTGCTATCTTTTGCAGCAGTCACACGTACACGTTGGAAAAGACCACCGAATACAACCTTCTCATTGTCTCCGTCTTTCACAACTTGTTTGAAATACAAGTCCACATAGGTATTAGGAATGATACTATTACCTGAACTTGTTTCCAAATCAACGAGTAACGGGAATGCAACTTCTCCATCTTTCAAATTTAAAATTGCAGAGTCAGCTAACTCCTCTTTCTTTACTACTTTATTTTTAAAAAGATAGCTATTTTCGGTGATGGGCTGCCCATCATTTGTCCACTTACCTATAACCTCTTTTTTACTTACGCGTAATGCATTTGGAGGAATCCCATCACCAGGTAATGTTCGTTCCACTAGCATTTCTTCTTTAATCTCTGTATGCGCAGGTATATCCTTTGCGGCTACCACAACTTTCGTTGGTTTCACTGCATTTTCTACTGCAAAATGATTGTATCCATAGATACCCGCTACTGTTATAGCAGCTAAACCTACCGCAGCAATCTGCTTCTTTTGAAACTTAGATGGCTTCAATGTTTGTACTCCTCCTTATGTAGCCTTTAAACGCAAAAAAGGACACACCTATGGCGTAAAACGCCTTAGGTGTGTCCTTTTAGCTAATCTAAAGTCTATATGAAAATGTTGAATTTATTTTCTTTAATATTACAATCTCAATATTATGATATATATAGTTTCATGTCAATCATTTCTAAAAAATATCTGTTTTTTCTATTTAAAAACACGTAATCTATAAATTAAAAAACCTCCAAAAACTCTGTTATAACAAGGTTTATAACCTATTAAGGATACCAAAAATATGTTGTAATTAATCTAACGCAACCAAATATTCCTAGGTGGTCGGTTGCTATCCTTTCTTTTTCATTTTATGGAGAAAAGAAGTGCTAGCATAGAAATACTTTTCACGATAGTTGATGAAAGAGACACAATTATTATTAAAACGAAATCAATTTTGTTCCTGTTTCAAAATACTTTGCGGGAGCATAACTCTTCCCATTCCGATCCTGAAATTTGTTTCCAATGTATAGCGATACAATAATTGCGACAGTCCCCATAATAATCAAACGTCTAACACGTTGTTTTTTCTTTTTATCCACTCTAATTTCCCCTTTCTATGAAAAAAAGGCACATCCCATTAAGGGATGTGCCTTTGGTTTATCCATTCAGCTACTAGTTTAAGATGGATATATTATTGTGTCGATTCAACCTATTATACAATACTACTTAACTATTTTCTATTCTTCATATAGTACCAGTTTGATAAATCAGTAATAATATGTTCCTTTCCAACCCAGTTCCAGCCTGGTGTTTGTACAGGAAATGGAAGATCTGCAAGCACCCTTCTCTTTTTAAAGTCATCGTATGCGACCCCTTTAACTTCTACCTCACTTGTCAGGCACAAGCTCATTTCATTTATACCTGCTGGTTTTGTTTCAACATTGAACGCATATTTCCCATCTTTCGTTTTTAATGGTGCATACCATTTGCGTTGGCCATCAATAATTTTTTCTTGACCATCCCAATATAGAGACTTAGTTGGTCTTTTGCTATCAAAAACATGTCCTGCTATTTCAGACATATACATATTTTTAGGTTGGAATTTTGATGCTAATCCAGTATTAGAAACAGCCTCTAAATCTTGTGTTGTTTTTAGCCCTTCATCTGCAAATGGATATTGTGCCGTTACTGCTGTAAATACACCAGGATAATTTTCATTCCACTGACTTTTATATGTTCCATTTACTTGATATGAAAAACCATAGCCACTATGAAGCTTAGAAGGTGATAGATCATTAATACTTCCATTTAATGTTTCATAGAACATTTCTCCCACTGTGTCCTCTTTTGATACACGTTCACTTACTGTTTCTACCACACCTTTTACACTCGTTACACCGCACATCCCTTTTTCATGAGATGGTGCATAGATAGCTGTTTTAATAGGATTGTTTTTGTATGTGGTTTCTTCTACGTCTAGGCGATTACTAGCAGGATTAATTTCTGCTTGAATTGTTCCTCTCCCCTTATGCTGCCAGTCAAGCTTCAGGGTTTTCTTTTCTCCCTCTGTTAATCTTACCTTTTGTGATGCGACTTGTTGTCCGTTATGTTTTAACACAACTACTGTTTCAGGATTTGTATATTTTTCCTCTAATACGTCTAACTTTTTAATTTTATTCTTCTCTTTTTCTAGTTTCTGCCTTGCATTATCTAGCCTACTTGCCGCACTATCTAGTTTATTTTCTTCCCAAGAGCAGTCTCTATCGTAATAGTGATGGTTCCCTTCTGTATCTACCTCATGAATTGGATTACGACGGCAATAACTAAGACTAGACTGCGCACTATCTCTATCAGATTCAGAACTATTTACTTCTTGTTGGGACTTATTAATATTGTTATTTACCTTTTCTCTATATTGGTCACGTTCTGGTTTAAAATTATCACGTGATACATCTATTCTTGTTTTTATATTCTTTCCTTCTCTTGCTGTTTCTCCTTCGATTCTGTTGCCAGAAAAGTCAATTTTATATTTAAAGTCATCTTCATCGCCTGGATCTGGGTTAGGTGTTACTTCAGTACCACAGTTACCATCTATAGTAAAATCAATAGTTTTCTCGTTTGATCCCCTCTGTACAGCATCAAGGACTTTAATTTTCGCAGTATATCGGCCACACATTTGTGGCTGCCACTTTAATTCTTCTGACTTAAATTGCCCTGCATCACCTTCATTTGGTTTTTGATTATCTTTTTGCGGAGTTGAACGCAGGTAATTTTCTTGATGATACACGGTTTCGCCATCTTTTGTAATATCTAACATCCATTTAACTCGGTTACGTTCTCCAGCAGCTTTTTGATAAGGGTTTACTGTCGTTCCATTAGGATCTCGGTCATTGTAACCTTTATTTTTACTTACATACTCAAAACCTTTAAACGTAAATTTAACAGGCACATCATTTTTTCCACTCGTAGCCTTTAAATCTTTTATTTCAGGTTTACTTGTACGTACATACCATAAGCTATACCTATTCACACCTTCTACACCACCAGCCCCTGCATATCCACCAGAAAGATATGCTATATCCCTAATCCAAAAGAAACTTCCAAAATCATTCCTATTCGCAACTGAATTAATAATATGCTTCTTTATATTGGTTAAAACAAAATCAGGATTACCCCAATATTTATCTTGAATTACAGATGAATTTACACGCTCAAATTCTGTTACCATGCGATCCCCAACCTGAATCGATGAATTAAAATAACCTTCATTAGATATCCGAATATACGGTTCTGAAGTATCTTCCCCTTGTACTAAATTTTCTTTTGGATTCCCCCAATTAAAAGAACCATTATAAATCGCTGGATAATGTACATCTCCTTTATATAATGTTTTTGCTGGTTCATAACCACTACCAGGACGGAAATATTTACCTGGCATTTGTAATTCTAACGACTTTAAATAGGTCTCATTATTCCCATCAAAAAAAGGTACATCATCATTTTTAGCACTTACTACTGTTGGTATTGCTAATAAAACAGAAGTACAGGCAAATAAAATTTTTCTTTTCACATTCATATTTTTTCCTCCTAAATATAAAAAAGGACGCACCTGTACCGTTGGGATGGTACGTAAGGTGTGTCCTTTACGTTAAATTTATTAATTTGTTTATTTAGTTATTTAATACTACTTACTATTAAATCACTTTACTGGCTCTAATTCAATATACATTGTATGAATTGCTGTAGAATTTCCAATTCGAACTTTATAATTACCTTTGTAATAAATCTTAGTAGTTTGAGCTTCTACAGTTTCTTGAATTTCTGTATCCAAGTTCAATCCACTTAAGAATGTAACCCACTGTTTAGTCATTTCCACTGTAGCATCATTGTTGTCTAAGAACAGTAATTTAGTCCCTGTAGAATATGGTGAAACTACAAATTGTGCTCCAATTGAACCTGGAGGAAGAAACATATTTTCATCAACAAAAGCTACATCTCCACCAATTTCATTGTATTTTAAATTAGTATTGTACTTGCTATTAATACCTTTTAAAATCGTTTGAGCTTCTGGCGAAACTTGTTTAGCAATCATTGGATCTTTTAACCAATCTGGATAAACCTCTAATTTATCAGATACTAGACTTTCGTCTAATCCCTCTGGAATATTAGTCTCTGGTTTTGTCTCTGGCTTTGTCTCTGGCTTTGTCTCTGGTTTTGTCTCTGGTTTTGTCTCTGGCTTTGTCTCTGGTTTTGTCTCTGGTTTTGTCTCTGGTTTTGTCTCTGGTTTTGTCTCTGGTTTTGTCTCTGGTTTTGTCTCTGGTTTTGTCTCTGGTTTTGTTTCTGGTTTTGTTTCTGGTTTTGTCTCTGGTTTTGTTTCTGGTTTTGTCTCTGGTTTTGTCTCTGGTTTTGTCTCTGGTTTTGTCTCTGGTTTTGTTTCTTTTTCAACTGCATTAATAGAGTTATATAAGAACTGACTATACGCTTCACGTGTTACAAACATTTTTGGAGAATACATATTACCTCCTGTACCAATAGTAACTCCATTTTCCTCTAATGCGCTAATTGCACCGTAAGACCAAGAATTTTTATCAACATCTGCAAATTTTGTTGTTTTCGTTGCCTTAAATTTAAAAGCATTGGTAAGTACTTGTGCCATTTGTTCACGAGTTAAAATATCATCTGGACCATACTTCCCATCACCAAATCCATTCACAAGTCCTGCTTTAGCAAGTGCTAAGATTTCTTTTTCAAACAAATGTCCTTTAATATCAGTAAACGGATTTTTGAAGCTAACATCTGCATCTGCTGGTTTTACGTACATATAAATCATACGAGCAACTTGCCCACGAGTTACATTGTCACCAAAACCAAAGATATTATTTCCGTATCCTTGCACTACTTTACGATTTGTTAAATCATAAATTGCTTTTGTAGACCAGTGATTTGCTGGAACATCATTGAATTTTAGTGAATCTGTGTTATCAGCAGCTTTCGCTGTAAATGCTCCTACTCCTAATAGTGAAGTACCCATAATTGTTAGTGCTGTTGCTGTTTTTAAAAATTTGTTTGCCATTGTTTGTTCCTCCAAATATATTAGTTTTTTCATAGATTCCTTTATTGTACCGAATTTAAATATAAAATCCACATAATTTAACATATAAATTTATGAATTAATGTTTTTTTATAACCGCTGTTCTATAAAGAAAATATTACCATATAGAAATGAGCTTGTAGAGCATTCGTATATTTTTATTTTCAAATGTATTTTTCTAGCAAAAAAACTACACTGAAAAGTATAGTTTTTTACCTCTTTTTATACATATTGATATTTTCAACGGAAATAAATTTGTCCCATTCCATCTTTGTTAGCCCATATCGGTGCTTTCACACTATCTATCCCTATCATTTTAAAAATAAAGAAGTGATGTTCAGCTTTTATCTTAAAATTCAATGGCTGATTATGATCTACGCGCCCTTTTGTATATTCATATTTCCATCCATCCATATTCTGCTCTTTCATTTTCTTCTCTATATCAGGGATTAGATTTACGTTTTTTCCTTCATACGTGTACTGAAAACCACCTGTTTTTTCTGCTAACTCTACTGTACTAGAAGCAAAATCATGTGCCTTTATTAACTGCATTCCATACAGTACACCTTCTGGTATAAGAGTTATCAATAGTAAAGAAAGTGTTAGAAAAAGCGCTGTTGTTACTGTATTTTGCATTTCTTACACACCTACTTTTTCGTATTTATTTCACGTTTCCTCCAGCTTTCTTGTTGTCAGAATCTGCTTCATAAATAAATATGTGTTTTGCGTTACTCTTAATGCTGCCTTTCTTTTCATCAAATTGTTTAGTATAACTAGCAGCTTCGGCTTCTCCTTCAACCGCAATCATTGCAGGTTGCTCTTGTACACCATGTACAGAAAACTCTCGTTTTGATGCCGGATCCTTAAATGTTGCATTTTGGTTATAAGACTTTTCAAATTCTTTCTTTGCGATTTCTGGTTCAATAGCAATTTCTTCTTGTGCTCGTAAAACACCTACTTTTACGGATTTATCCATTGCTGTACTTCCAGCACGTTCTAGTGCAGACTTATTATCGGTGTGTGTTGTATCTCCAATAATCATATCTGTCATTAAGAATAAACAGCCAACAAATAATAATAATGAGGCGGCACCTATAATAAATTTTTGCATTCCTCTTCACACTCCATTAACTTTCAGACTTTCGAAATCGAAATCCACTTAAAATGGAATTTTTCTTTTGGTTCAACAATTGGTTTGGTAGCAGCAACTCTGCTATTTCCTTCATTATTCCTTCTAACTCTTTATAATAGTTCCGACTAGATAGTAACGTACTACTATTTAATTGAGATTCAAATACATCTTCTATCTCATATGTTGGTAAAGCAGTTAATACCTTATCTCCAAAACATTCTTCTACTACTTCATGCTTTAAAAGTGCAGAAGAAAACTTATTCCCAATGATTCTCGTTTTCTCTAAATTTAAGTAAGAAACGAGCTTTCTCTCTTTTGGTGTAAGAGGATGCGCTATCTTTAGCAATTGATGCAAATCTGGTTCTGCTACAAAGAATATATAATCTGCCATTTCACATATCTCATGGTATAAATCTTTATCCCAATCGTTCCCTGCATCAATAATCGAAATAGGTGCTTCTTGGTTACCCAATAAAACCTTAATAAAATGGTCAAAGTCATGATCTGTTTCATTCTTCAACTCTTGGTCCACTATAGGATTCTTTACGATATAATTTATTCTTCCTTGCTTCCATTTTGGAATTGATAATATATCAGCTTCCTTTTGTAGCATCTCCTTATATCTTTGCAACATAAATTCACTACGGTAGTTTTTTGGAGCTTCTGTATATCCCTTTAGTATTGGATACGTATAGCCATCATCATATAGATTCTCTATATAATTCACATCAATCTGTAGTTCATTTAAATAAGCAGCTAAAAGATGCGAAACAAAAGTAGCACCACTTCTCCTGTTCATACTGGCCACCACAATTGTTTTTCTTGGAATAGCAATACCAATTTGTTTCTCATATACTGGCTCAAAAGCCAATTTATACTGTTTTTTAATAATTGGCGCTTTTGGCGTTTCCTCCTGAATATACTTACGCTTTTTTTTGTTTTTAAATAATTTTGATTTAGAGTGCGGTTCACTGTTGCTACCTTCCTCTAATTCACTTGATACTTCCTCTTGTTCCTCATCAACAGGAACGTCGGACAATTTCGTTTGTTGCGGTGCCTGACTTGCTCCTACAATTTCTGCTACATTTTTAATATCTGATTCCTGCAGCAGCTGTGGGATGACTTTATTATCAATATCAATTTTACGAGAGTTAAAAATGTCATAGATACCTAGATAAATCAGTTTCGCTAAAAACTCATCATCATTTTCACGCTCTGTAAATACTACAATTCGAATATCCTTCTGAAAGCGAATGTCTCTTAACTTCTGTAAGATAATTAATTCCCGCTTATCTTCGTGTCCCGCATCAATATTTAATCGTTTGTCATTAATACATAGAATATCAGGTTTTTCCGTATCCAGAATTTCATCTAAATACTTGATGTGCATGACATCACTATCAGCTACTTCAAATCCCGCACCAATAAAATCCTCACGTAAATATGCCGTATACACAGAATCACTAATAGCTAATACAATCTTTTTCATTATAAAAAACTCCTCTTTGATAGAAAATCGCTTTAAAGTAATAGCATGTTTTCAAAAGGCACTTTTGTTGCATTTTGTATTTTTGTTAATAGTTCGGTGAGAAGTGATTCTATTTCAAATCCCTCCAAATTACATGGCATATTATCAATAAGGTTATATTTGACTCTAACCTCTAAACGATCCTCGATTTCTTCTAACGGTACCGCACTAAATAAACTTTGTTCATATATAAATCCATCCCGAAGATTTTTTTGTATTTCTGTCTTGTCTTTGTAAACAATGGTTACTTGTGCTAATTCAATAAAAGGGTTATCTAAAGTTACTTTCGTATTCCAGTTTAGACTCCAGATTTCACAGCGGCCGTCTGCATGCACAACATTAGCAGCTACAGATGGAGTAATTGTAAATAAACGATCTACTGGAACATTTGTAAAAGTAGTTGTTTTTCCTTCTACTACTTTCAGTCCTCTTTCCTCACGTTCATGCTCAAGTGCAATTTCCGCACCAAACAATGCAATTTCACAAAATACTTGCTCCATTATGGGTTTAATGCCTTCATACGTTCGAACAGCAAATACACTAAACTCTTGTGTTTCATCCGTTCGAACTAATTCATAAATGCTAAATTCCGCTGCATTTACAATTGCAAAAGGAATATCTTGTACAAAATTAGGATTTGTAAATAGAGAATCCGGAATCACTGTCTCTGGATGTTTGAAAAACTCTAAACCAAGCTGATATCCTTTTAAAAATGTATTCTTAGCAGCAGCTGGGAATAATGTTTCAAACCTTTTGAGACTGCTTTTAAATTGCTTCTCTTCGACCTCGTTATTAAATTCTCTATCTTGTAAAATGTTTACACGATCAGCAAGCAGTAAAAAATAGTAGTTAATAAGAGAATTAATTCTCTCCTCAAAAACTTGATTATCTTTACAATATTTATCAAATCTTCTTTTGCTTTCACTAATAATTTCATTCATTCTTTAATACTCTCCTTATCATTTTCTAGTTATTAAATAAAAAAAAGACACACCAATGGCAGGTATATGCCCTCGGTGTGTCCGTTTAGCAAGAATTAAACATCTCTCGATTCGTATATTAATTTTAAACAATAAAACTTATGTATAAGATTATCTCTATAAAATCTAAATGTCAATACTACTTCGCAATTATTAATTAAGCTCACAAAAATAATGCTTCTAATTGATTAACCTTTTTCTTTTTTTGCATATGTCATTTAATCACCTAATTCAGGTAATACTATTAGTATATCTAAGTACAGGATTTTCATACCAAAATTTCGATTTATATTTACAACTAAATATCAAAAGTAAAAAACATTCATTTGATATATTCTTTACCTTAGAGAACTTTAGTTACAAAACAATCTTTATAGTACTCATAACATAACTAACAGCAAACGATTAATACATATTAATGTTATGTAAACAATCAAGCGGTATAAACACGTTCATTGATATTAATATATCAACTGACATTGACATGAAATCCTATATTAAGAGATAAATATAAGTTAAACTAACCCAGCCAGTTCATACCTAAGCCAACTTACTAATTACATATTTCGCAAACAAAGATTATAAAATAGCTTTTGGATTCCTATTTTAGTTATTAGACAAAAAGGAACGCTAATGATGAATATACATCCATAACATGTTTATCTTGTAAGAATTAAAATGACTTTTAGTTTGCGCATGCTTAAAATTGAATGACGCACAAAATCATTTCTATTATAGCTAAATTTCAAAACCATTTCTTTCACTCAAATACTATAAAAACTACAATCTATAATTATAGATTGTAAAGATATTATCTGTACTTTTTTATCATAAAAAAACTCATACTTATAGTATGCCCAACTAAATAAGTCATATACCTGAACATTACAACTGCTATTTATAACTAAATTTCAAATATGCTACACCATTCTTTTTATAAATCTCCTTGATCAAGAAGGTTTCAAAGAAAATCTATCTCTATTTAATTTATTAACACAATTTGAAGTAAATAACCCAGACGTGTTAATGTCATATAAACAATTATCCAACACTAATACCCCCGATTGAAATTGACATATCAATTAACATTGATATGAAACGAAATGAAAATATGTAGATGTTAATTTCATATCAATATTTTACATATTATATCAATCCGATGGTACCTAGATGTGAATTAACGTAAAACCATTTGGTAGATCTACATTTATTATTATTAGTTAATAGGATGTAACAACTAGCAAACCAGCGCACGCTATATTTTATTACCAATTACTTTTATTAACTTTTCAAGGGGGTTTAAGTCATAAACACCCATTAGAATAACTAGTATCTCTAAGTCGAAATGGTAGTTTCTATCTCTGATCAACATGACATTAACAATTAGGATGATCCATCCTTAGTTTGAATAGTTTTTGTTAACGTTATATTAATCTCATAGCGATTTCTTGTTTCATGTCAATGTTATCTTTATGGATATTCGAAGTATACTTATCTAAGTTTGGTTAACATATCAATCTCATCATCTTATTTATGATCTTATTATTATATGCAAGCATGTACTAGAGATCGAATATCTACAAAAAACACCACCAGGATTACTCTAGTATTCTAAGTCAAACTTTAGTATCTTAAAAACTTCCTTAAAATTCCTCATAAAACCCTTCGTTTACGATTCACATTTCATGTTAAAGGGTAATCTTTTTAGATCAACATGTAAACATAGGGTTAATATACCTATTATAGTTAACAAAACATTAACAATAGGGACTTGTGTGTTGTTAGAAGAATGTTTTAGTGTTGGTTTCATGTCAATGTCACCTTTTATATCAATGTCAATTCGCAGGCTCAGTTTGTCCTTAAATACCGATAAAGTTCATTTTGTTGATACTGACTATATAAATTTCTATCATGACATGCAATATACAACTTAAATTGTACATTCTATACTAAATTAATACACATAAGTAGATCCGTAGCAAGTGAATAGGGAATAGGAGCGAACCTCTTCAAAGTATTATGATTGCGCTCCTATATCCTTACATACTGTTTTGTTTATTGAACAATACTAAATCTACATTAATATTATTTTACTTTTTACTAGTTTTTATACATCATAATTACATTTTGGACGTTACTATGTGTATTTTCCGTTATATACCTGGATTATATCCTTATAACTTATTTACAAAATAGCTTTATTTCCTTATCATTAATATTAAGTAGCCTAATTTGTTAATCTCATAGCAACTATCAGTAGTGCTACTAACATAATATATATATTCCCATTAACAAAACATTACCAATTATACATTTC
The DNA here is from genome assembly GCF_008274905.1 of Bacillus sp. JAS24-2. Classification (NCBI taxonomy): domain Bacteria; kingdom Bacillati; phylum Bacillota; class Bacilli; order Caryophanales; family Bacillaceae; genus Bacillus; species Bacillus sp. JAS24-2. The sequence goes on along the minus strand of NZ_CP031069.1, from coordinate 46,597 downwards.
AAATTGGTAATAAAGTTACTAATTCAACTGAATTTTATACCAAACGTTAATGTTTTGTTAACAAGTATATGTTTACATGTTAATTTCATATTTCATGTAATTCACTGGATTGGTAGGAATTTTTACAAATATTATCGAAATACTAGCTAACATGTTAATTTCAGCTCACATGTTAATTATAATTAGTTGTTTATGAGTTGATTTTTGAGGAGGTAGTTACAATGATTGAGCAAAAAAATGAAAAACAAGACCATCAAATTAACGATGATGATATATTAGATGATAATGTTTTCGAAAAAGCATGGCGGATAACAGAATTCTCAAAACTAGTAGGACGTCATCATAATACAGTTTATAATTGGTTCAATATCCTAGAAGAAAAGGGACTTCATGAAACTTTAAGAACTCAAAATACAAATGAAAAACTCTATAATGCTTTAGACCTTGAAATTGCTCTATTTATAAAGCAGAAAAGGGATGAGAAATGGTCTTTAGATGCAATTATTGACCTTTTACCACACCAGTTTGATTTAAGACCAGTGTCACCAGAACATCAAACAAATGAGGTATCCACTGAATTAAACCTTCAAGCTACTGCAGAAATTATTGAAAAAATGGTAACTAAACAGTTAGAAGAAAAAATAAAACATATTGAATCTCATTATGAAGAGAAGGTAGAGAGTATATTAAAGCAGTTACCACAACCAGAAGATGTAGAAGCGCTAAAATTACGCCAACGCCAAGATAGGCTTGATAATTTTATTATTGAGCATAGAGCACGCCAGGAATTAAGAAAACAAGCAGAGAGCTTATGGAATACTAAACCTGAGGAAGAGCGTACTAGAAAAGCAGGCTGGTTTAAAAAAGAGGAAGATTTGAGTAAAAAACAACTCTTCATAGAGCAGTACATACAAGATAATATTATTGAGCATATAAAATCTCTTATGAATTCAGTAGAATAATAAAAAAGTCTGGAACTTAGTCCAGACTTTTTTATTATTTTGTAGTACCAAACATCTTATCTGGATCTAGAAAATCTGCTAGATCTTCATCTTCATTTGCTCCAGCATTATTATTTTCTTCGTCACTACCCATATCGATAAAATCTCCAAATGCAAAACCTAAATCCTCATCCTCATCTATACTTTCAATCGTACTAATTTGAGACTTTTTATACTGAATTTGGCTTTGTCTTTCTTTAAACTCATTAAATTCTTCAACTAAGCCTTTAGATAATCTCGATGGTAATGCATCAGTTTTATAGAACGTATATACACTTCCTAAGAAATCATTCTTACTTACCAAATATCCATTAAAGACTGTTCCATTTATAGGTAAATTATTTGAAACTTCTACCTTAGCGTCATCCATAAAGGAATCATTAATATTCTTTTGCTCATCTAGGATAGCAAGCATACCAAAATGATGTACTTTTGATGCTTCAACAGAGCCATCATCGTTCTTCTTCATCAAATCAATTGGGGGATGGAAAGAGCTTCCTCTTAATGATTCTTGAAACATTTCTATAATTGCATGGCTATTTTCTATTTGATTCATATTACGTGAAACCTTATTAATTACTAAACAGCCCGTTTTCTCAAGTAAAATACGTTTAAAGTCTTGAGAATCCAGTATTACAGATGTACCAGATCCATTAGCAGCGGTATTTAACTCATGAATAATTTCACTAATACGTTGATTTGCATAATCTCTTGAATTAGCGACACCTTTTTTCTCATTTTCATTCAATTCCTTAAATTCATCGTAAAAATGCTGGTTATCGGCAAATACTACAAATGCTACACCTTTTGATTTATCATTTGCTAATTTCCAAATTTCCTGTGAAAATTTATTTACTTGTCGTAATACATCAGGCCCATCCGCTCGGACGGGAAGAGTTACAACAATCCCCATTTTAATAAAGTCTTTGCGCTCAATAGCATTTTCAAAAGCTATTCTCGCAAACTTTGCTTGATTCGCCTTGATCTCAGCCATTGGATATAGCTGCGCAACTTTTTGTAATTCTTGTCTGATTACTGGCTTGTTATGAAAAGCCGAAAACTCTTCAATAGCCTTAATGATTGTAGAAGTTCCAGTTCCTCCACCTAAACCTGCAAAAAATAAAACAAGTTCATCCGAAGGTCTTACACGTTCAGTAATAAATTCTTTTAGCCTTTCTTTTGCTTCCTCATTTGAATCAAGGACTTTTACTGCACGCTCAGGATTCTTACCTAAACCACCTAATTTCAGTGAAACTTGATTACTCTTTGGTACATTTTTTAATTCAGCTAGATCTCCATCATTACTATTTAGTGCTAAGCAATTATATACTGCTGTACCATCTGTATGTGTATATTCCGCAAATTTATCTACCATTCTAGTACCAGCTTGACCAAAACCGACCATCGTCATTTTAACTGCCACTTCATTCTTTAAGAAGTTTTTTGCCATTATTTTATCTCTCCTTATTTATCTTTTTTCTTTTCCCTAACTCAATCAGTACTTGTTGCCCTCTATAAGTTGAGATCAAAAATTTATATGGGTGCATGGTTTTTTCATAGATTAAAGACATTGATGATAGCGTACTTACACTTATTTCAGCTGAACGTCTAGATATATTCGTACGTTCAACCTCTAATGAATAGGATTTTCCCTTTTTTTTCTTTACTCTCCTATCAATAACTACATTTTCCACTATTTCATTAATAGATATGCCCCTCATGTACTTCGTCTCTTGAAATTGTTTATTTACTATGTTTCCTATGTATAGAAATACACTATAGAGTATCTCATCTTGTTCAAGTATATCAGCAAACATGTTTACTACTTCATCTGCAAACTTGATTGTTTGATATTTTTCACTTAAAACTTCGTTCAAGTTGTCCCCCCCTTAAAACACTGGTTAATTATTCCTAGAAACATAGTACATCATTATACGCCGTATATCAAGTCATTATAAATAAAACTTATATACAGGACTTATATATAAGACTTATAAATATAAAATTAGAATTAATCTATATTTTATAAGGGGTTAAATGTACGCCGTATATATAATGCGTATACCTGTTATATCAATCTTAAATTTCATGTGATTTACATTTCAACAAAGTTTATTAAAAAATCCAGATTAAAATTTCAAAAAAATGATTAAAAACTGCCTATTTTTTCAATATGAAAATCAAAGAAAAACTTATACACCGTATATATAAGTTTTATATATACGGTGTATAAGAAAATGCTTTTATATCAATATCAAAACAAAAATCTTATTATCCCAATTAATATAAAAGTTGTATATAAGACTCTTATATACAACTTTTATGTAAAACGTATTTATACAGCTTACATAATCCAGCTTAACTTTTGTAATTTTCTAACACTTTATATTGGTCGTGTGTATTTATATTACTAGGGAGATTTCAAGACGTTCTTATAGCAATTCACACTAAGGTTTGCTTTATTAACTAGCTTTATTAACTAGCTGTTTTAACAGGATTTATTACTTAAAAGACCGCTCATTGTTAATGTTATGTTAATGCACTGTTCTTCACTTAGTACTTGTTAGTTCACATTATTATATATGTTATAAGAAAAATTACCCTCTGTTCCTCATTTGAATTCTATTCCTTGTCAATTTCATTCATTCCTTGAAAACCGGTAGAAGAGGTTGTTAATTTCATATAAACAGCATCAATACCCTCAATATTCAACATATTAAAAAGAGAATACTAAGATAAATCAACTGTGACATTCTAAAAGTAGTAGGCTAACAATCACATCACTACTATGAAAAATAAACATTTCTTCAAGCTAGATTATTAATAGTGAGATCTCATCTTATTAACATCAAAGTGATACTTACATTACAATAAAAACTTTTGTAATGTAGTAGGAATGATGATAGCAATTATAACCTTACATAAAATTAACAATTGGTTAATTTTATCATTTCAGTTAGGATTACTCCTTTTCAACGAAGCAAAAGGGGAAGTAGTTCAAGTGACTAAAATCTATATGTTAAGTACCTGTAGACATATTTCTAACTTATTTTTGATTTGGTAGAAACAATTAATAATATTTATCTTAGTGAATTCATGATTCTATACAATAAAAAACAACTAAAAGAAAAAGTTGGAATTTTAAATTGAGCCAATATCAGAATTCTGAAAGAGCGCTTCATCACATATAAAAAGTTGAATTTCGAGTTAAAGATAGAGAAAATTACTCTTTAGTATCAATAAGCCTTTTTATAATTCTTGAATAATTTTAATCAATTAAAATTATATTTTTACTATCTAATAAATGTTAGGACGTCATAACATTATTTTATAAATGGAATTCCATTATAACTATTGTTAGGTGTCTAGTAGTAGCTCGTCCTAACAAAACAAAAGATTTAATAGAGCCTTATAAATCAATAATTTATAAGAGATTTATAAGAGTAGTTATCATCTCAACTTCGATGTACAAAATGAGGTATCTCTAAAGATTAAAAATCTCTTATTCATTTTTTCTTGTTTTACAACTATCACATCAATGTAATAGTATATTAAAAATAATAAGTATTTAATTTAAGTTTAATTCAATATAAGAGGTGTATGTATTGTCCGGAAAAGTGTATAAATATAGAAGATCAGGTACCAAAAAACATTTTCACTTAAAAGAAGCTGACATATTTGTCTTTACAGTTTTATATTACAAAAGAGCACTTACAACAAGACAAATCACTCAGTTATATAGTGCATTTGAGGGAAGAGAATGTTCTGAAGCTAGCATATTTACAAAGCTTGACCGTTACTCACAATATGGAGCTATGCTAACTAAAAGAATAGATAAAAAGACTGACAGTATTACGAAACGTGCTTTATTTTCCTTAAAAGAAAAGACAATTGAATTCTTAATGGAAATAGGAAGAATTTCTGAAAAAAGTTCAAAAAGACGTTACTCAAGAGCAACTTCTTTTCACACAATGTGTTCACGTGAGGTCATGATCCGTACTCTTTTAGCAACTACAAAGAAGACAAAAACCAATGAAATATTATATGAATTGGATATTCGTTCTTTTTACCAGAAAAAAAATGTAAAAATTGAGGACAACCAATTGGCCTTGATTCCTGATGAACATATTTCATATCAAGATAAAAATATCCATATTGAGATGGATATGTGTAAAGAAACCAATTCTACCTTAGTTGAAAAAGTAGAGAAGTACATAGAATATACAAAAAAAACAAATGAAGATGTAACGGTTGTCTTTGTTATGTACGACAAATCAATGTTCCTTGCAGAAAATGCAGAACCGCCATACATACGTATGAAAAATCTATTATTTTCTATGCGGAAGTATCATGAACTATTAATGAATATATCAAATCTAAATGTACACATTTGCTCATTGAAAGATGCTGGAGATGTTATTTCAGATATCATTTTAGGAACAGACGATAATCAAAACTTGGAACAAGATATTCTTTTTCCTTTATCTCAACGTACGGTAGGAGATGTCAATTGGCGTTACACATTTGTCGAAAAAATTCAAACGTTTAAAGAATCAATAGATGGTGGCCTTCGACGAACATACAGGAGAGATAACGATTCTATTCAAGATTTCTTTTTTATTTTTGGAAATGAAAATGATTACCGAATGATTGCAAGATTAGATGATGTCGTGTTTTCAAGAAGGGATGGAGATGAAGGCGTTCCGCTTGTAGTTATCTATCCTAAACGTGAAAATCCTAGGGATATTCTACTGATGGATACTTATGATAATGTACTACTTCTATCCATTCAAAATACAAATATAGCAACCGATGAACAGATCATGGTACATGCTGCAAATAACGTTAATCCGAAAAGACGTAAACTTGTAGAATTATATTAATCGTTTATTTTTTATATACTTTTATATAATTTTATTGATTTTTATTATTTAAGGTGATAGAATAACGTTTGAACTAAACACTCAAAACTACAATCAAATCAGAACATATGAAATTAAGGCAAGCGACACACGCTGTTTTTACAGTGGGTGTCGCTTGCCTTTTTTTGTATGGAGAAAGGTGGAAGTGGAAAATGACAATGAACTTACAATTTGCAACAACTACTGGGGGAGTGCTCTCAGCAAGAGAAGCATTTAAAACTCCAGAACTAGTCCTTAAACATATTACAGAAGGGGGAGCTAAATTTTGCGTTTCCCTACAAGATATCAAAATCCCAGGAAAGCCTAATTATTATTGGTACGATGTAATAATTGAAACTGCAACGAATAACAAACTAGAGATAAATATTGCCGTACTTTCTCAAGAAGAATATAACCAATTGTGTGAAGGAGATAGTATTGACTTATATTTAAAACAAACTGAAGATGCAGCGAAGTTCTTTCTAAAAAAATCAAAGGAACAATTCAAGCCAGAACTTCATAATCGTTTTACATTACACCATAAAGCTCAACTATGTCTTTAAAAAGTAGGTGAACCTTTATGGAGACATCTAAGCAAAGATTACCATTATACACTACAATCGCCTTAATTAGCGGATTTATCCTTTCATTTGGATTTGGTGTAGCAAACTACATACAGTTACTCTACTATGCATTTGAACCACCGTCTTATCCTATAGAAATTACATATGTACCACTATTTTTAATGTTCTTCTCTTTGCTATTAGGAGAATTTAGTTTTAGGTTCTACAGCCGTATCCCAGCTTTACAATTTCAAAATGGCAAGTTATTAATTTTAATTGCTTCTCATATTGCAGTAGATATTCAGTTTTTATGGTTTGCAACTACTCCTATCCATGCGAAAGTTATTCCTTATCTTATGAATAAAGCAAAACATGTTAATTTTGGTGAGTATCAAGCAATAGGGGATGTATTAACAGGAAATTTCCATACACTCACCATGATATTTGTATTCTTACCGACCGTATTTATGATTTTGTTTAGTCTTTGGTATAGTGGCCATATTGTCCGTTACAGAGAAGAAATCTTAAAGTGGGTACAAAAATACGAATATAAAAATCATAAGTTGCAAAAGTGGTTTAATAGCCAAGAGGAACAAATATACCCTGATGTTGAGATAGGGCCTCATATTAAGCACAAAGAAATGATTCGAATCAAAGGGAAAGATAGAACCCTAAATGGAATTATTATTGGTCCTATTGGATCTGGTAAGACATCTAGTTTAATTATTCCAATGATTAATCAAGATTTACACTGGATGGTACGTTTTATTAATAAGTTTGAAAATACGTATAAAAAGAATAATTATGATACAGAAGAAGTAAAAGGAACATTTTTAAATGGGATAACTGTTATTGAACCGAGTAATGATTTATGTCAAAAGGTATTTAAGTTAGTACAAGCACACAAAATTCCTGAAAGTTCAATTTATTATATCGATCCCACAAATCCTGATACCAAAAACATTAATATTTTACGTGGACCAGTTGATAAGGTAGCAGAGGTTTTTGCAATGGTTATCCAGGGTTTGTCGGAATCTAATAATGCATTCTTTGAACAAGCCCAACGGAACCACCTTAAGCAACATATTTATTTATTAAAACTACATAACCCACAAAAAGATGTGACCTTTGATGACTTAATAGATATGTACGACGATGTAGAACGTGTACACCGTATGCACAAACTATTAAAAGTACAGGTAGAAAAATTATATGATTTTGTTCAAAGTGGTGTTGCTTCACGTGACCAGAAAAACGAATATAAGATTATAAAAGGTATCGATGAATGGTTCGATAATACCATTCGTGAAAAAATGGGTTTCCAAGGGGAAACGGCCGTTTATAAATCTGGAAAATATCGTGGAAAACCAATGCATTATGACCGGGAAGAAGAATATGTAAAAGGTTTGCGTAACATCTTAAAAGATTTAGCCTCAAATGTTTTAATACGACGTGTTTTATTTGGAAAATCAGATTTTGATTTTGATGTTCACCTAGAGCAAGGTGGTATTTTACTAGTAAATACAGCCAAAGGAGAACTTGCAGATCTTTCTAATGTACTAGGAAAATTTGTATTACTAAGTATGCAAAATGCTGTATTCCGAAGAGAACCAAATATTTCACCATACCATCATATTATTGTGGATGAATTCCCTGATTATGTTGTGCGCCCGTTCAAAGAGTTCCCTGCACAATCTCGTAAATATAAAGTCATTCTGACAATTGCAAGTCAAACACTATCTCAATTAGCTTTGGATTTCACAGAGCAGTATATGTTTACTTTACTAGGTTCGTTCCGTAACAAGATGATATTTGGTGATGTAACACCATATGATGCAAAAATTTTCTCTGACATGTTTGGTGAAACAGAGGAATTTAAAGAATCCGAATCTGAACAAGGGATTTCTCCTATGCAAGAGAATCCCGTTAGTCGCTTAGGTTCGACATATCAAAAATTAAAAGAAGTCGTTATGTCACCAGGAGATATCATGGCACAAGGTGCCTTCATTTGTGCTGCACGTATTGTACAAGACAATCATGTACAACCTGTACAACAAATTACTAGTAACTTTGTACCCAAAGAAGAATTTGCTCAAGCAATCATTCAAGTAGAGATTAAGTCTGGACAATATTGGGAAAACGAACGTCTTCGACTCATTGAAGAATCTATCGCAAAATCAAATCCTATGAAACATGTAGATGTAAATAATATAAAACAGATAGAATCATTTCCACCTATGCATGGTGATAAAATAGGCCAAAATAATTCCATAGAAACAAACAATAAGAACCAACATGTTGTAGAGTTAGAGAATTATAAAGAACACAAGTCCGAATATGAAACAAACACCGTAGAAAATGTAACTTTTCCTGATTATTCTACGGATGTCAGTCAACAGGGACATGTTATTGAAGAAACTGAAAATAAGTTGTATGAAGAAATTAAGGCATTTGTGATCGAATCACAACAAATCTCGCCATCTCTTTTGCAAAGAAAATTCAGAATCAGCCATATAAAGGCTGTACAATTTATTGAGAAGTTAGAACACAATCAGGTTGTGAGCACTTACACTGGGAATAGCCCTCGTAAAGTTTTAATTTCAAAAAATAATAGTACGTCAATATTATCAAAGGATTCTCAAATCAATACTACTCTTTCATCTAATACAGATTTAGATAATACGACTTCACGAGAAAATAGCATTCCAAACGAAGAGACAGAAGCAAAGCAAGAGGAAACAGGCTTCTTTAAAGACATCCTATATGATGATGTAGTAGCCTTTGTTAAGGAATCAGGGAATGCTTCTATACATGCACTACAGAACGCATTTAAAATCGATTATACACGTGCTTCAAGATTACAAGATGCCCTACAACGGAATGGCGAGCTGCCGAATATAACAAAGGAGACACATATGGAAATTGTAAGTCCTAAAAAAAATATGGAGCTAGCAGAACGGAAGAAAGAGGTATCTAATACTATGTTGGAACCAAAAAGGGATATAGATTACCCAATTCATTTAGGAATTCCTGTTGAGACTGATCCATTGCAAAAAAAGCTTCTAACAGAGGGACTTATAACTACAGTATTAGAGGAAGCAAAAATAGATATGAAAACTAATTTGAAACCAGCTACAAAAACAGTTAATCCCACTAAAGAAAATAAACTTGATGAAGAGGTTGCAAAAGTTTACGAATCTATTAGCATTACTGTTCATCAAAACTTAGAAAAGAATTTGGTAGAGAACACTAGAAATAATGAAGAGCAGCCTGCATATAAACATATGAGCTATAAAGAATGCCAAAAGGGCTTAAAAGCCAAACAAAAAAATAAGTATAACAATACAATTTCACTATTTAACAAAAACCAGCAACAAAAGAAAAATACATCTAATGTAATGAGTAAGGAATTAGATGATTTTTTTGATTAATACCTATAGAAACCTAAAAAACTTTTTATTCAAGATTTTATTTTCAGGAAAAAGCTAGCTTAAAATAGGAGAAAAGGTTAGATATAGTATTTTAACTTTTCCCTTTTCAAAAAATAAAACTTGCACAATCCATATAAAAACGTTATATTTTAATTAATAATTATACAAATAAAACATGACTTACGTGAAGGACACACCTTACGTACCATTCCAACGGTACAGGTGTGTCCTTTTTTACGTTCTAGGAGGAAAATATAATGGTAGAAGATAAAGTAAATACTCATATTACAAAAGAGCTAGGGATGGTATTTGAACCTGATAGCACGCTAGAGGCAACCTTTATAGAAACAACTTTCAATCAATTTGAACGAATACGTGAACATGAATTGGAAGAATTAGCTCGTATGAAACGTGAACGTACTGTAGGGAAAGGCTTAATTACCGTAGTATCTGAAAAATTATTCCCAACTAAAAACGGGACATCTGAGCGGATACAAGTACTCACAATGCAAATTGGTACTCATACGACAGCATATTGTCCAATTACAGAGGCAGGTATAAATATACCTAAAAATCCTCAATGGCTGATAGGTAGAACAAAACCTGTTATTATTGAACATTTCCAAAAAACTGAGGAGGGGAACTTTGCTGTTGTATCTATCACGGCAGGAGAACTTGCACTGCAAAGAAAATTATATGAAGAAATAGTAGAACAAGAGGGGAATAAAGTATACACAGGAACAGTTTCTGGACATATTCCATCTGCACAAACTATTCTGGTTGAAGTTCATGGTGTAACAGTTGGAGTAAGATACTCGCAATGGTCTCATTCATTCGTCCGCTCGACGGATATTATTATTGGTGATGTTGTAGAGCTTATCATCGATAAAGTAGTGGAAAAGAATGGGCGCTATGAGTTTAGAGGAAATAAAAAGAAACTAGAAACGGATCCAATGGAAAAACTATTAGAATTAAACAAACGACGTGACCGCTTTGTAGGTAAAATTGTAGGTGTAGATGCTATTGCTGGGATTTTCGTAGAAGTTGCACCAGGTATTCAGTTTAAAGGGCTAAAGGGTCGTAATCTGGCAAATCCAACCATGGATGACGCAATAAACCAAACAATTGTTACATGTGAGCTGCTTAATATTGATGCTAAAAATAGAAGAGGAACTGTACGTATCCTAAATTATCCGCAAGGCCAAAGTAAAAAATCTAATTCGTCAATTTACCAATTTTAATGGATGATTATGCGTACAAGAGAAAAACAAATGTCTACTTATATTCCTTCTATTCCTCATTTATCAAGTGAGGAGGTACAAGGACTTCAAATATATCGGATACATGATTTGGATAAAACCTATGTATTCCACTCTTATGACGAATTAGTTAAGTTTAAGCAGCTTTTAACAGAGGAACAATATGCTATACTCAATTTCATTGGTGTTCATACATCTGTTCGGTTTAATCATTTATTATATCTATTCAAGAATAAATTTTCACGGAAGAAAATTAATAATGCACTTCAAGGATTACTTTACTATCAATTTATAGAAAAATGGCAAGTAGAAATTTTTGATATGGAAATCTTTGAAGAAACATATACCTTATCCAATAATGGATTTAAACTACTAAAATACTGGCAAGGGAATATGTTCTTCTTTGCCCCAGAGCGTCTTGACAATCATGGTAAATATGTTCACCTACGTTATTGGCATGACATAGACCTACTTTGTCATTTACGCTACGCTCCTTCATTTTTAGGTCATATTATGCATCCATCTATTAGTAAAGGGGTTTTTACCCCTTCTTTAAGTTTTATAGTAAATGGAGGAAAAGAACGTAAATTTAACTTTGTTGTATACTCCACCTTATTATCTGATCAAAAGGATCGATTAAAGCGAATACTTGCTAGATGGCAGACTTTTGTAGAGTCAGGAAAAGATGTTATTATGCAGGACTTAGGGAATAACCCTACAATCTTAGTTATTTATGTTTCTACTAAAAAACAAGCAAAGAAAATTAATAATGAACTATTACTTGATTTAATTCCTGGTAAAGTATTGTTATGCATAGGGGAATCTTTACATTTTCAAGGATTACAACACGCTTTTTATCAACCTCTTGCAGAAGGGGAGATTAAACAATTAGATACAAAGCTATTTATAGAAAACTAAGCCACCTTACAAGCTTTCGCTTCAAGGGTGGCTTGTTTATTTTATAATTAGCTTGGAATATTCAAAAAAACTTAACAAAATTAATAATCCTGTATCTACCTCTATACAAAGCAAGGATTTTGCGAAATAATATTCTTTGACACCTGTTAATAAAATAACATTATATACAAATATAGTTATTTCATTGAAGGAATATACAAGAAAGGAGTACTATATTGCTACGTATACAAAGAGGGTACATGTACGATCCTGATAATAATGAGGTAATAGTAAATGAAATTTTCTATGATGGTACATCAGAAAAAAAGTTAGGCAGTAAAATGGGGATATTTGATCCAGTTAAAGTACCTATTGCTATTTTTGAAAAGGTCCAGGAAAACGAAAGTATGACCTATATGGAAAATGTTGAAGTAGAAGAAAAAAATATTAAGGAAATACTTTGTTATTTAGTTCAAAATCAAAAGCCCGAAAAACTATATTTTGAAATACAGTACATGAAGTAATACCAGGGCCTAAATATAAGAGGGGATTTATAGCAGGGGAATCAGGGGCATTATTATACAATACATGTGGGATCTGCATATAAACTTCCTTCTTATCCCTGTTCTATTGAAAATAATTGAATATAATATAAAAATGGTTTAATATAAATCTATATTTATTGTTTAATTGATTCCGTCTATTCCCACGCCCTATGTGTTGTGGTTGAGTTTTAGAAACAAGTTATATTTTTGTTTCAATTATGAAAGGGCTTCTTTGAGCCGATTAGTGTATATATAGCTTATTTTGCTATGCACATTTTAATCGACTTGAAGAAGTCCTTTTTGTGTTGTCTTCAAGTTAGGAATCATTTATACATAAACCTTTAGGACTAAAAATATGCTAAATGAGAAAGCACAAATTTTGTGCTTTTTGTTTAATTTAGGGGAGAGATTATATGAATTTTTACAGAGTATAGCATAAAAAAATATGGATAAAACGCACATATTTCGTGATTTTTATTTAGAAAAGAGGATATTTATGATGAAATATGAACATGCAATTACTTTAGATAAGCCAACATTATCAATAGGGGAAATCATTTAAAACTTTCAAAAGAAAAAATTAATTAACACGTTAAATGTTATGAACTTACTATCTATAAAATCAAATCTTTATATTGTTGGAAATTCCAAAATTTCACTATGAAGTAAGATAATAAGTATCAATTCATGACGGCATTCGAAAAAGAAGAACAAGGGAATCAAAATATGTAAAGTACTTGTTGCAATGCTAAAAGCACAAGGAATTAGAATATGAAACTTGAGAGGAGTTATATAATATGATTACAGTTAATCGAGGATACATGTATGATCCAGATGATAATGAAGTCTTAATTACCGAAATTTACTATGAAGCTGCTACAGATACTAAACTAGGAAGTAAAATGAATAACTTATCTTACTCAGCCATTCCTAATGAGATTAAAGAAAAAATAGAAGCAACTGCTTCATTATCCTATGTGGAAAGCATTGAGATGTCTCAGCCATTAGCTGTCGTATATCAAAATGAAATTAACATGTATGGAAAACCAGAAAAATTATACTTTGAGTATACAAACATTTAAAAAGAAAAAAGACATTGAACAGTTGGTTTCAATGTCTTTTTTCCTTTTAAACTATAGAGAAACAAAGGTTAAGGCTTTGTTTCTCTATAGTGTTTTAGGTGTGTTATACTTATATTTATAAATTATAATATTTAGTAGAACGTTAGGTTTGTTTGCTACTATTCGATATATATAACTGGAGGAAGAATTATGGTTTTTTTTAAAAAGGCAGTATGTGGTATTTGTGATACAAAGGTTGGTTTAAATCGTTATAAAATACTAAAATCTGATGCATGGCTATGCCCAGATTGCTTTCATAAAGCAGGTGGCTTGGGTGTTGTAAGTGTAAGTACGGACACTATCGAAGAATTGAAAGCTACAATCGATGCAAGGGTAGCAAAACTTGCTGAGGATCCATTGTCATGCGCTGAAGGAATGTATCAATTCTGTATAGATAATAAATTCGGTTCTGGCTTTAATGAAAAGTGGGGTGTAAAACACTTCAAGGTACTAGAAGATAACTTGATGAATGGCGAAAAAATTCATATGACTTATATCGGAATGCACGATTATCAATCTACAACAAAGCATGATGGTTATTATGCCTACGCCATAACTAATAAACGCATTATGTTCGGACAAAAAACAATGACTGGTGAAAAATTCAAAGCAGTAGATCATGAAAAGATAAATGATATATCTTTTGAAATAGGGATGTGGTTAGGCTTTCTAACAATTGATACTCCGCAAGAAAAGATCAAAGTTGCGTTAGATAAAGATTCAGCAAAATCCATTAATAATCATATCCATCAAGTTCTAGATGCTTTAAAAAGCAAACCTACTGAAGCTCAACCACAAGAAGTATCTGCTCCAATATCAACAGCAGACGAATTAAAGAAATTCAAAGAGCTGTGCGATATGGGTGTTATTACAGAAGATGAGTTTAACGCCAAAAAGAAGCAGTTACTTGGTATATAAATACAAGATAAACAAGGCAAGTATATTAGAGGGAAAAAGACATTAAACGTATTTGTTCAATGTCTTTTTTATTACACTGTAGAGAAGCATGTATAATAAATATTGTAAATGAAATAGAAACTGCACCCTATACGAATTATTGGCTAAACTAGAGTTTCTTTTTAGATGACAGTTTATTAAATTTTTAGCGATAAAAGCCAATAATTTAAAATTGAGACATCCTATTTCTTATAATTTGACTAATAATTTTTGTTACCTAGGACAAGGATACCAAGGTGCTGAGGAGGTACTAAGAAAAGTACGAATTTGCCCAAAGTCATCATAAATATTGCGTGGAATAGTCCACGTGTGCGTGACAGTATAGTTCTTTAACCTACAATCAGGTGATACAATATCCCGCCATTCAGTAAGGAACCCTCCATCTTTGGTTAAATAAAGAATCTGAAAAACCGTATTCCACACTGCTTCCCCAAGAGGGTCATGTTGTTATTTAGGATGCATGATAAACTAACTTGATTACCCTTATCAGAATTTAGCATAACTGTACCAGTAATGTTAGATATAAGAACATCACTTTTATCCCCAGTACTACTGTTGAATACAATCCAGCCTGGATCAAAGTATGTTTTAGTTAAGCGGATATTATCCGCTTCAGCAATTTATAAGACTGTTTCTTTTGGTTCAAATCCCATAAAATATCCCCTCTTACCCAATTATATACTCATTGCATGAATGTATTTTTGTTCTAGTAAATTGGATTTAACTATTTTTAAAAATTAGGCAGTATTACTACTTTACTTAAATCTAAAATACATAAATTGTCATGAACGAATTATTATTTTGAAGGAGATGAAATATTAATGCATATAGTTCCGTGTTGTCATCTACAGGTATATACATCATTTACACCAAATCCTATGCAGTATATTCCATATGGGTCATGGGATAATTTTGTACAGCTCAACCCGCAACCACTACCTCCTTGTACTTTTGTAGAACTTAATCCACAGCCACTACCTCCAAGGTACTATTATTAAAAACAAAAGCTTTCTAAAAAACTTAAATTGCAGAGTACCTCTAAAGACCACTGGAAAGGTGGTCTTTAGAGGTATTTACATACAGAACATTGCTTCATATACAACTACAGAGGAACAAACTATTCTATTACAAGTAACCCCTAATTTAACTTTCACTTACCTTTGGACTTTCGTCCTTCACCAAGTTAAGGAATAAGATATCTGTGATGATGGGTTCTAACAAGACTTCAAGAAGATTTACAAATGTTATTAGGCATTGGAGGCCGTTGGGAAACAAGGGCACAATATGAAAATAAATATGTAATAGTAAGGAGAAGAGAAGCGCATGTATAATATACTTAAACGTCAATATAATTCTATTTTCCGAGGGGTGATTTGGATTAACGAGGAAGTACAAAGAGAGCTAAACCTATTAGTACAAAAAATTTGTGAAACCGTATCTTCTGTCCAAAAAATTATCCTTTTTGGCTCTCATGCTTATGGCACACCAAATAAAGATAGTGATTTTGATCTTTGTATTATTGTGGATGGTGTAGGATCAAGAAAAAGAGAAGTGATTAATCTTATCAATTGGGGTATTTACGATGTGATGGAAACACC
This sequence comes from Bacillus sp. JAS24-2, assembly GCF_008274905.1. Taxonomy (NCBI): domain Bacteria; kingdom Bacillati; phylum Bacillota; class Bacilli; order Caryophanales; family Bacillaceae; genus Bacillus; species Bacillus sp. JAS24-2. The sequence continues at coordinate 30,324 of NZ_CP031069.1, read as the reverse complement.
AGTTGATATTTTAGTATATGGACCTGAAGAGTTTCAAGAACGTGCTAACCGTAATGTAACCATGGAATACAAAATTGCACTAAGGGGGCAAGTTTTATATGAAAAATACTGAGAATCTAGAAGAGTGGCTATTCATTGCAAAATCTAATTTAGATTCTGCTAGGTACTTAGCTCACATGAAACCTTTCCCTGCCTCAGTTATTTGTTACCATAGTCAACAATGTGTTGGGAAACCTCTAAAAGGATTTCTTACACTAAACATTAGAACAGCCCCTAAAACTCATAACCTTTTAATACTGCACAAATTTTGTCGTAAATTAGATGCGGAGTTCTCATTGATTTTAGAACAATACGTGCAGCTGAATGGTTATGTTACAAACATTCGTTATCCGTATTTTGAAGCACTTACTGTCCAAGATGGATTAATGGCTCAACATGCTCAAAAAGGAATGAGTTTCTATAATAAAAAATTAAACAAGCTAAATATACATGAAATTGTGATTGATTAAAAATAGAGGATATGCATAAGAGAGGGTTCCTATAGCAAGGGACTCTCTTTTTCTATGTAAAAAAGAAGGGGCAAGTTATATAATGATGAATACTTATAGAGAAATTAAAGAGGAAATGAAAAAAGTCAATTTATCTCGAGATTGTTGTTTTGTAGGTTAAAGTGGGGAAAAGATAGTCCGTTATCACTATTATGTAATAAAATTGCTGAGATTCTGCTAGAGAACCGTACAAAACCTATTGATATCTTGGCTTCCTAGGTTGGAGTAGAAATACTTCTATGATTGCTGATATCTCACTGACATTACAAAATATCTAGGCTAATACAGATATATAAGCAGCTAATCGCTTGTTTATACACTTCTAAACCTCTCGTGATAATAGTAATTAAGAGCCTTGCCTAATAAGACAAACAATGAATGTATTTCGCATTTGCTGCGCCAAGATACGTCTATTCAACCCTTCACGTTTTAATTCAAGTCGTATCATCTTTTGTATTGCAACCTCAGACAAAGCCTTTGGCGCATCTTTTTCGTAAACTCAACGATATGTTCCCTGATTAAAATTAAATGCTATAAACAAAGGATTATCTGTAAATCGTCTAAGCCTTACATGTTCAGGAATAGTTGTATAGTATTTGTAAAGATGCTTTGTATCTTCCTTGGTTAAGGAAACAGACCTAGTTACTCCATTTTCTCCTGAAACAATTAAAGAGCAAGCTGTATATGGCTTATATTAAGCGATACAAGCCCTTGTAAGGACAACGCATAGTTTACTACTAAATTTATTATAGAAGCGTTTCTATCCATAATAAGAGGGCGATATTCAACGTGTCTTTCTGTTAATCCTTTTGTTGAAAGGGTAGTTTGTTTTAATAGTTTTTCTTCTGCTTCGGTAATAAAACCCTTATCACTTAGTGAATGATCAGGAATTAATGAGAGGTGAAAATCATCTACTGAAGTATCTATCGCTAAAGACATGTTCAATTTATTTAAGAACGGCCATATTCTGTGCCTTGTTTTCTAGCGCATAGAAATACTCCTAATAATTTTCTTTAGGTAGTTCACTTCATGATTTGATATCTAGGAGCTTCTCATTTGCTCTTAGTCACTTATAAAAACCAGTAATATCGTAATTATAACGTTCAATCCTAGATTGTTTACGTCCATTTTCTGCTAAATAAGCAGAAAACGCTTCTAATGCTACTTCTATACTAATACCCTTGTTCATTATAATCACCTAAATTCTTATCATATATTATAACAAAAAATAAGTGAAAGACCTGCTACCGCCCTTTGCTACGCTCGGTTGCTGGCATATCAAAAAGGAAAACGGACAAACAACCCTTTTCCTTTTTGATATGTTGTTTTTTATTTTCAATGACAAAAAGACAAATCTCGTCCTAATAAGGATTCGTAGATTTGTCTTTTTACATGGGAGTAATGATATGTTTAATTACCATTATTATAACGGATTTTACAAATATTTTCAATTAAGTCTGACATCTTATTAACAATCATATTAGTAATGATAAAATCTATTATAAAAATATATCTTATATATTAAAAAGAAATAAAGATAAAACTTTTATAGGCTATCAAAAATGGGAAAAAGACTTACTCTCACAAGGGAAAATTTGATATTAGAACGTAAAAAATCATAAATGGTAGAAAATGTCTCCCTAGATTTAATAATTATTAGACTTTCAATTCTACAAAAAAGCAGAAAGAAAATTATATGTTTCTACATGAAATCGGAAAAAAATTGATACAAATCATATTATATTTATTCAACCTTTAAAATAGGGCATGTTTTCTTTATTTTGGTAAATAGAGCAGTATCTAGATTCAGGTTATACACATTTTGTTCAGATAATGTAGCTATTTGTTAACATTACTCAGTATTTAAACATAACTCACATTATTATTGATGATTTTTATTAGATGAATTCAATAACACTAGTATTCCCAACAATATTAGTAAAATAGTATTCACATTTGATAATATTTGTCCTCATATCCATTATTTTTATTAATATCCTTCTGATTTTTTGTAGATATAAAATTGGATATTTTACTACACGTAAAGAAAACTTAATGTGTAGTGTGGAGACTCTACTATAGGTAGAAGAGGATTTGTATAGAAATGCATAAAAAAAGACTCCATTTTATATGAAGTCCTTCTGATTTTGTATTTATAAATAGAGTAGTAGAAAAAGGGGGGAATAAACCGAACGCGAATAGCCCTCCACTTTCGATTTTTTCAAAAATAGAGAGCTTGCTTGTTGCTATTATTTTATTTCCATTGCGGTTAGCACCTGATCTGGAGCTGTTATTGTTACTCCAGCACGTACTAAACGTTCGAAGGTACGCATAAATTCTAGTAAATTAAACTGCTTTGGTAGCTCAATCACACGCAGCTGCTCTTGTGGTAGTTTATCAATGGATTCTATAAACCACTCACGTACATCACTTGGAATTGTGCATTCTTTATGGCCACGAACTTTTAGTTTTTCACGCATTTCAATTTCTAAAGCGATATATGCATGGAGATTCACTCCCTGATCATATGCATATTTCCTAAATAACGTTTCTTCCTGGTATTTTAGATAATTACGGTGATAAGACTCTTCCGTCACTGGTACCGCAAACTTCTGCTTCAGTAGTGCATGTACATTTCTAAACATCTTCTTAATGTTATGAAGAGAGTACATGGAATAATGTAGACCAAAATTAAAGACAGCTTGCTCACGGTCACTATTTCTCTCTTTTGGTATGTGTTGCGCAATAAGAGGGTAGATGCCTTCTTTCGCCGCTGTATCAAGAATTTGATATTGAGATGTCTGATGCAATAGTTTCTTCAATGTATATACAATTTTCGTTGGATATCCTTCTTTTCGATCAACCATATCACGAAGCCCACGAATGACACTGCGAATTTGACGATGACAAGTATGCTTTAATACATGAATGAACTTATTCATGTATTCAGACAGTTCACCGATATTCATCTCTTGTAGGACTGCTTCGATAAATTTCGCTTTTCGAGCATAGGTAGCTTTTGGTGTAAATGGATCCCTATGTTGCTCTTCTCCAGATTCTTTCGTACATAAGAAGTCTGAATGGATAGATAGATATAATGTTGTATATCGCTTGGTATGCTTTACACCTTTTTGCATTTTGCAAATTTTGAATAGGGGACTACTCGTACATGGTAATGTAATTGTTAATTCATCGATAACCGCACGGATTTGATGCGGATATTTTTTATGTAAGAAACGATACATCCCACCAAAGTGAGTTTTGTTTCCTCTTTCGTCTTGCTTGTCCAAAGAGCGCTTTAGCGTTATTTCTGTATGTTGTTGCATTGCGATATCTAAGAATAGCTTCTTAGCCGCTACAGATAGCTTAAAGAAAGCCTTTGTAAATACAACAGGACTAATATATACGTACGGATTTGCTTTTTCTGTTTCCTCATTCAGAAAATGAGTGAGTTTAATTGTGTAACGGCCATCAATTCCATTTTCAATGGAGATAATGTTATGTAAGCTTAACTTTTTCAAAGCAATATAGAATTGAGAGTGTTGGATATAAGCAAGCTCTTCTTTATATTGTTTGTAATCTTCCCACATCATATGTATGGTTACATTGGGAATGACACCGTTAGTAAAGCATTTTTTATGTAGATATAAGAATACTTCAAGATCAGCATTCGTAATGCCGTATAATTTATGCTTTCTTCCAGTTTTTTCTGCAAGTGCAGACATTGCGCGACGTGAAAAAGATGGTTTGGCTTTTTCGACAAATCCGTCAACATCAGCAATGCGATCTTCGTATGTCATGTGCTGTAGAATGTCTTCTAAATATGTATCTTTATAACTGTAGTACTTCTCCTCAAATGCTTCCACAAGCTTTTGCCAAGATTTTAATGTTACTAAAACTGCGTTTGTTGATACACCATTTAAGCTACGTTGATTACGTACCACAAATGATTTCCCCATCTTTTTCACCTCCGTTCTACAAATTCAGAAATATATGCCAAAATACTATAAAATATACCATTTTTGATTATAACAAATCGAAAAAAGTAAAAATGCTCCCTTTAAGAGGAAAAATGAAAAGATGAAAAGTGCCTTGAAGCTTAGAGCCTCAAGGCATTCCATAAATATGCAAAAAAAATAAAGGACATGATATCGCTGTGAATTTTCACCTTTCTAGAAAGTGAAGAATCAGGAATGAAAACCTTTGTTATGCTTGATTTAATAATGATTATAATGAACTTATATTATAGAAAAAGGGACGTGATACCGCTGTGAATTTTCATCTTTTTATGTATAGTGAATTTATAGAAATAACTTTGAAATGTTGATTTAATAAGGATTATATCAAAAACTAGAGTTTTCAAAAGGGACACAATACAGCTGTTTTGCATTTCATGTTTTTTTTTAAAAGGACATGATACCGCTATAAGTTTTCATGTAGGGGAATAGAACTAATAAAATGAAAAAAGTAATAAAAACATTGATATATAGGTGTTTTTAAGCCTTTCAAGATAAATCAGAAAGGGACATGATACCGCTGTGAATTTTCATGTTTAATATTAAAAGGATAGAGAAAATCCTTTTATATCAAGGATGAAGAGTTTTATGAAAGAATTTTTTCATTTATTATTTTCAATAAAAATATTGATACATTTTTCATCTTTATGTTGAAAGGGACATGACACCGCTATAGATTTTCATATTGATATAAACATAACCATATTTAACAGTGCTAATGTTATAAAAAATAGACTTCACATGAGTGATGTTTTACAAATTGTTGTTGTTTTATATAATAAATACAAGAAGAAACTTCAATGCTACGTGATGAAAAGTCATGAATAGTGAAAATGCAAGCGAGAAAATTCTGATAGTTTTTCATGTTTTTATATAAGGGAATTCATATAGCTATATTATTTCAACTTGAAATACAAAGAGTTTAAAATTTAATGAAGAAGGAGGGGAACATATGGATAATGTTCTACAATTGTTTCGTGATGCATTATTAATATCGGAACCACTTTATAAAGGTGACGAGACATTATGGAATAAATGGAATGCTTATTATAAGGATGTGAAAGAAGATAACAGCAAGATAGTAACTTCTTCATATCTTTCTCCTTCCTTTTCAATGCTAGTACAATGGCTTGAAAAGCAGCAAAAAAGAGGAATTTCTTCATTACAAATATTCACAGAAATAGATCAATATAAAGAGGAAATACAAGAAGCAATAGATTTATTTATTCATCAGGAGTTTTTAAAGCCTATAAAGGGTACTAATGAAATGGAATCTATTCCGTTAGAAAATGATAATCTGGTAAAAACAAATGATTATTATGAGGTTAATAACTCTGCTGTTTATTATAAACTAAGAGATGGAATTGCGAAAAATCAATTTGAAGAGGATGAAGAAACGAAAATAAAGTCATACCCAATTGAAACAAAGGATAGTAATGGGCTAGCCCAACTTTCTTCACATAAAGATGAGGATTTAAGGTTAACAAACATAGAGGAAGCAGCTCGGTGGAATACACTTGTGGATGGTGTTATGAGTAATATGGATGACTTAACAGCAGATTGTCTTGATTCTATCACTATTCAATGGTTGAATGAAGCCAAATCACCAGATGAGTTCATAGATTTTTCATATGAACAAGTTTTAGAAATGTGTAGTATTCCTAAGGCGAAAGCTAATGGAGTTGAATATTATCGAGCTGAAGATAAGATTAAAGTTGCTAAAAGAATTGCTGCTTTAGCAAGTATTTTTATATACCTTAATGATGAAAATGAAGTCGTAGTCTTAAATGATCGTGCAGAGCCCGGTAAACATTACGAAGTCAAGCGTGAGATCATAAAGAGGCTATTTGTACTAGATTCAGTCGTTCTTTGGAGAGATAAAAATACAAATGAATACATGGGAATAGAGTCATGCCGAATTAAACCAGGTAGTTTCTTGTCAAGCTACTTATACGGTTCAAGTAGTACAACTGCATTACTTTCCAAAAAGGCACTCGAATACAATAGTTATCGACATAAATACCATAAAAGATTAATTCGATATTTGACTTGGCAGTGGAGAATCCGACAAATGTTTTCTAATTTAAGCAGGCCTTATTCTATAGGTGGGGATAAAGGGCTATTAGCAGTAATGGATATTAAACAGAATCAAAAACCTAATAGAATTAGAGACCAATTAGAAAATGTCTTAATGGATCTAGAACGTGAAAAAGTTATTTCCCATTGGGAGTATGAAAATGGCTTAGATGAAGAGCAATTGACAAAGAAGAATTGGTTTAAAAATTATTATTCGCAGTTAGGTATTAGGATATTACCACCTAAAGAGTTAATGAATTCAATGGAGAGTTTGGCCAAAAAGAAAAATACTAATGTAATACAAGCGGAGACAACTGTTGCCAAGAAAGAAAGTAAGCCTATAAGTGTGGATGAAAGTGAATCTTTGATCCGTGAAAAGATTGTATTTTTGCATACGAAGAAGAGTATTACAATGAGAGAGCTTTCAGAAGAGATAGGCATATCCCAACCTACTCTTTCAAGATTCTACAACCAAAAGACTAAGCGTCTTTCAGGTGTTGCTAAGGAGAAGCTGAGTCGGTGGTATAAAAGACAGGTTATAATTGATAAGATGTAATAATGTAATAAATAGGCTGTATAAAAGTAGAGGTATACATGCTTTTATACGGCTTATTAAAATTAAAGTTAATTAATTGTAAGTGTAAAGATTACTTTTCTATACTAGGTATCTTTTTCCTACATTGGTTTGAAATGAGAAAGTAATATTTCATAGCTTAGCAAGGTTGTGGGAAGAAACCTTTTATTTCAAATTAATTGGAAATATAAAATAAAAACACATTGTTAAAATGTTATGAATAGCATTTTAACAATGTGTTTTTATTTAGGATGGAATATTCGTGAAGTTGGTCCTAAAAGCAAGAAGTATAGGGATTTCATAACGCGAATGGATTTTTTTTATGTTGATTATAAAAATAATTAAGAATTTATAGTTGAAAATTTTTATAGCTGTAACTATAATGGTTACAGCGAGGGTGTTTTAAATATAGATTTAATTAGTCTAAAAATATTGGAATGGAGATGTTATAGAGTATGAAAAAAGTTATTTTAGCAGGTGCATTAGGAATTGCTGCTCTTGCAGGCACAAATTTACCAGGATTGGAAACAATAAAAGCGAGTGCGGCAGTTGAATCAAATCTGCAGTCAATTGAAGGGCGCGTTTTAAAGGTAGAAGCAAATTCTTTTGAGATTGAAGCAAAAGGGTTTAATGAAAATATGGATAATCCTAATAGTTTAACAGTCAATACAACTCAATTAAACCCCAATGTAAAAGTTGGGGATATTGTAAAAGTTACTGGATCGATATGGCGTTCATTTGGTGATAGTATGGTTCCCGAGTCTGTTATCAAAATTCAGAATAACCATATTTTAAATCATCAAGTAAATGGTTATGTAACAGGTGAAGTTAGAGAAATTGGGAAGAGATTTAACGACTCAATTAACTACGTAATGGTTCCTTATATTAATGAATACGGTCAAGAAGAAGATATTGAAATTCGTTTAACTCAAGGACAAAAATTTAAGCTAGGGGATCAAGTTAAAATTAATATGGAATTTGCTTTAGGGCGTGGCAACCTGAATGCAGGTGCAACTGTTCAAGATAACATAGAGCTGGTAAATAGTAATAAAACATTGAAATCAGGAGTTTATTTCGCAAAAGATGGGGAGTTAGACCACGTAGTTGGTAAAATCACAAAGGTAGATAAAACTTTAGATTCAGGTAATTTAATAGACTATGTAACTGTAACAGCTTCTGATGAAAATGGTAAGGATTTTGTTTTAACAGTTTACTTAACAGAAGGACAAAGATTTAATATAGGCGATACGGTTAAAGTAGATGCATACGACAAGTTATTTATAAATGCTTGGGGATATCATATAGAGAATAACATTCAAAAAATTGATGTGACAAAAACTCCAACTCAACAAGATGATCAATGGGTCTGGGGATAATCTAAGAATTAAATTTATCCACAAGAACTAAGTAAAATGCCAATTTCTCTTAATAATGTAAACGAAAAATAGTATAGAACCAACAGTAAATCCATTAAAGAAATATGAGAACATCTCCCTATTTTGCATAATAGATGTGAAATAAGGAGGTGTTTTTTTTATGAGTTCGTTGAATTTAAGAAATCGACAGTCATTGTCAAAGAAAGTTATTTTCATGCTAAAGCTTCGAAAACAATAGTATGAAAATAACTTTTGATAAAAATCTTAGTAGGTCCTTTTTTGGAAGAATTAGTTCTTGAACCACCCCCACTTCATTTAGAAGTGGGGGATTCCTAAGTAAAGAGTTCTATCGAATTCTAATTTATAAGACTATCGTCGCAGTTCTTGCAATTAGAAGCCTACTCGCTTCATCCTTCTTGTTAATAGCCCTTATCATGATATGTAGGACAAAAAGGGCAGTCCTATTTACGGAAGTTTAAATTTTTAACGTTTTTGTTTTGAAAGCCACATCAAAAATATAATTGGCTGGGGGTAAATGTTTTCGATACACCAGTGATTTATTTAAATTATATTCCAATATAGTTTGAAGCTGTGACCATGATATCTTACTAATTGCTTTTGCTAACTTATAATTCTTTAACAAATTTGATACTTACAAATCTTCTATATCAATAACTTGTATAAGGATTGAAGTAGCGGCAGGATAAATACATTTTCCTGGCATTTCTACATAGCCATCAAGTTTAGATGATTTTTTTGTATATAGTAAATAATTTATATTATTGTTGTTATATACAGAAAGGATAGTTTTTTTGCAATAGAATCGATATTTGGTTATTCTAAATAATATAATATTTACATAAAGTTATATTATTATTAATAAACGGTTGGTGGTGTTTACAATGATTAAAGGTATTAAAAATATTGAAACCAAGGAACCTATAAAAATGTTTTTATTTTTTCCTTGTATTATTCTTTTATTTGATAATATTTATCATTACTTGATTCTTGGAAAAAATTTTTCACTACAGAAATTTTTATTTGAACTAGGATTTTTAATTATTTTCATTTCATGTATTTTATATAATAAATATTTACAAAAAATAAATAAACAAGTTTTAACAAAATACATTTTTCTTGGTGTTAGTATCATTTATCTTCTTACCTATGATTTTATATTTACACGTAGCCCAAATACTTCTTTACACGTGCCTTATCTAGAGTGCTTCTTAGTAATTTCTTCACCTTTATTTTTAAGTATTCGTTTTCTCCTATGGGTCTCTATTTGTATGATATGTAGATTTCTAATCGCTATTTATTATTTTCACGTCAACTATCCAATAAAATTAGTATTATTGTTTATAACAATCATTATTACGTCATTTTTTGTATTTCTTTCATTAAAATTTTTAGTACAAAAAATAAAATCTTCTTATGAAAAACAAATGAAAGAAACAGCTTTATCGGTAATGAGAATAATGGAATTAAAGGATCCATATACGAAAGGACACAGTGAACGTGTAGCAAATTATGCTACTATGCTTGCAAAAGAAACAAATAAATATGATGATAATTATTTGAAAAAATTTCATTTTATTTGTTTATTACATGATATAGGTAAAATAGGTATTCCTGATGAAGTATTAAATAAAGCCTCTTCCCTTACTGAAGAAGAGTATAATATTATTAAGACACACCCACAATTAGGATTAGAAGTTTTCAAAAATATATCCTTAATAAAAGGCAGTGAAGCTATAATTCTTTCTCATCATGAAAGATGGGATGGAAATGGTTATCCTCAAAAATTAAGAGGAAATCAAATACCGTTATGTGCAAGAATTGTTGGGATAGCAGACGCATTCGACGCAATGACTTCATCAAGAGCATATCGTTCAGCTCTATCGCCTGAAGAAGCTTATAAACGTATTGTAGAAGGATCTGGTACACAATTTGATCCATCAATAGTAGAAGTTTTCAAAAAGGTATTTCCCTTATGGAAAAAAATGATTTCAAAGTCTGGTAGTTAAAAATTGATGCTTCAGATTAATTCAATAAAAATTTAAAATACATTTTGTGTAAAGGATTATGAGTTTTTCGGATATTACTTTAGGGATTCCAAGTGAGATAACTAATAATATGTTTAAAAAAAATAAAGTTAATTATTTAGATTGAGTTAGAAAAAAGCACCTTTTGAATGGTGCTTTTTTCTAATTCGATTTTAATTGTTAAAGAGGTATAAGGTGAAAAGGTATAGAGCACAAACCATTAAACAAGTATTAGAAAATATTAAGAAAAAGCATGTAAATATAATTATATAGGGGAGTTTCAAATAAGTTTTAATTTATATTTTCAGCAACAAGATCAGATTGAATGTTTAGTAACGAAACTACTTGCTGCATAGTAACATTTTGGAGGAATTCTTCCATTTTTTCCTGGGATTGAATAAGAATTAGTTCTAAAACCATATGTATACGTGCACCAACAGGACACCTTGGATTAGGATTTTCATGAAAAGAGAATAATTTATTTTTCTCAACAACTTCTACTGCACGATATACATCTAATAAAGTAATAAATTTAGGTTCTTTAAATAAATAGGTTCCATTTTTTCCTTGTGTAACGTGAACAATTCCTGCTTTTTTTAAGTATAATAATAACCTACGAATTACTACTGGATTACAATTTACACTTTTCGCTAAAAAGCTTGAGCTACAAAGGTATGATGGATCATTTTTTAATAAGCATAGAATATGCACTGCAATTGTAAAACGACTACTAATTTTCATAATTTAACACCACCTCAATGTAACCATTTTAGTTACATCATTAGAGGAAGTCAACAACCTCTTTTGAATTCTATTATTTTAGCTAGAAGAGTCCTACCTAAAAAATGAAAAGGTCGATAGCCTAACTTTAGGTGGGAGTTAGATATGGGGTTGTAGGAAGAAATAGGGTGCGAAAACTACGCTAGGCGGTTCCTAGGTAAAATAGAAGCGTACCAAGAGAGCATCCTAGTGTTGGACTTCTAAGGGCGGGGAATAACCCAAAGTAACGCTTTGGGAGACGACAGTTTACTTAGTTGTGGAACTGAGGAGCACCCACTTTAATTTTTGATAGATAGTGAATAATTCAGATTCAGCTTATATAATACCTATTAAATAATTCATAGAATATATAAAAATTAACTTTCGTAGGAGAAGCTAGTATATCCTAAAAAAATAAGCAAAATATAAAAGCTATTTAATATAAATTTTGATTTTATTTAAATGTAGCACTTATCATGGTGGAAGTGATTTTTACATAAACGGATTCAAAAAAATTTTGATAATTAATTCGCTAATGGTTTCCATGCCATCAAGCCAATATTATGTATTGCATGCAGAAAAAAATTTGTTAAAAGTTAGCAGAAAATTTATTTTCTAGAACATCCAAATTTTGAATTAGATAGGGATGCTTTCATTATTTGAATAGATTTTAAGCCCTTTTCTGCACTTTATCTTTACATTAATATAGTAATATCTGTATATGATTACGCTAAATATATTCGTAATAGAGATAGTGAAAAAATCCATATTAGCTAAAAATAGAAGGATAATTCTTTCTACAAAGATCAATTAATTAATGAGGGAGATAATACATGCAAAGAAACATTTTAATTGTGGAAGATGAAGATATTTTACGTGAAATTGTAAAAGATTATTTACTAAATGATGGATATGAGGTATTAGAGGCAACTGATGGAAAAGAAGCATTATCTATATTTGAAGAACATGAGGTTCATTTAATTATTCTAGATATTATGTTGCCAGAATTAGATGGTTGGTCAGTTTGTAGACGGATTCGTAAGACATCTAATGTGCCCATTATTATGCTTACAGCACGTGTAGATGAAGATGATACATTACTTGGATTTGAATTAGGAGCGGATGATTATGTTACAAAGCCATACAGTCCACCAATTTTATTAGCAAGAGCAAAGCGATTAATTGAAAGTCGATATTCCTCTGTCATTAGCGTAACTAATGAAGATATATTAATGAGTAGTGGTATTTATATACATTTTCCTTCACGTAACGTAACTATAGATAAGGAAGCTATAAATTTGACACACACGGAGTTTGAAATATTAACATATTTAATGCAAAATCAGGGGATTGTTATTACGAGAGAACAACTGATCACTAAAATATGGGGTTATGAATTTGCTGGGGATGATCGAACCATAAATAGTCATATTCGAAATTTACGTCATAAATTGGGGAAAAAGGCAAATCATATTGTAACAGTGGTAAGAGCTGGCTATAAATTTGAGGGAGACATATGAAAAAAGGAATTGTTTTAAAATTATTTGTATTAACAACAGCTTTATGCATGTTAATTTTAGCAACCATTTTTATTGGACAAACAATATTCTTTAAACAGTATTATGCGAATAGAAAAATAAATGATATGAAAACAAGTATGAAATCTTTCGAAAAAAAATACTTGAATAGTGAAGGTAATGTACAAGCTATTCAAAAGCTAGAACAAGAATTTTATCAAGAAAATAATGCATTAATTACAATATTAGATAGTAATGCCAATTTAAAATATACAAATGATTTTTATGTAGAAGTGAAAGTGGATAATTCTGATGAGAAAGATTTAGTTAATAAGGTGCTCACAATCCCTTTATACAATCTAATAAGTTTAGAAGATATTTCAAGCGAAAAATTACCAGTAGGAGCAAGAGTATATGGTTATGGAATAAATAAAAATTCTAATATGGTTCCTTATGAGTTGGGAAGAGAGAGAAGTGGATTGCTTTGGCAAAATAAGCAAATATCAATAAAAGTAGATGAAATTCTTTCAGAAGAAAAAGTAAGATTAAATGAGGCTCAAATGAAAGAGAAATCATCAATGTTTTCAAGTAAAGAACCTAATGAGATTGATAAAAACCATACTCCTACAGTTTTCTTTAATGGGGAAATTACTAAAATTAAAATACCTGATGGAAACGAGAAAACAACTACAATTTATACAAATGAATTATTTATGAAAAATATAAGAGAATTTCAAATGAATTTATTATTCGATGAACGTAAAAATCATCATGGTTCTTTCCAAATGCTTGATTATAAGAAAAATGACATAAAATATAAAGTATTAATATCACCGCTAAAAGAAAAAGATGGAGCAACAACATATATTTTCTTAATGGCATCCCTACAACCAGTTGATGAGGCTGTACAAATGGTGGAAGATTACTATGTATACATTTTTGCATTTGTAGTACTTCTTACTTTTCTAGCTTCTTTTTATTATTCCAAACAAATTGCAAAACCTTTATTACAAATCAACAATGTAACAAAAAGGATTGCGAACTTGGACTTTTCGGAAAAAATTCCAATTACATCAAAAGATGAGATTGGTGATTTATCTAAAAATATTAATACACTTTCGAATACATTACATTTGCATATTAATCAATTGCAAAAAGACATAGAGAAAGAAAAACAATTGGAGAATACACGTAAGGAATTTATTGCAGGTGTATCCCATGAGTTAAAAACACCTTTAAGTATTATGAAAAGTTGCATTTCAATTTTAAAAGATGGTGTCGCGAGCCATAAAAGAGATTATTATTTTGAAGCAATGGCAAAAGAAGTAGATAAGATGGATGTATTGATTGTTGATATGCTTCATTTGGCAAAATTTGAATCTGGAACATATAAGATGGATATGGATGTTTTCTTTATTGATCAATTAATCGAACAGATTTGTAATCAGTTATCTTTAGAAATAACAAAAAAGGAATTACAAGTTTATCAATGTCTTTCTAACGTTGAGGTTGTTGCTAATCGACATCGAATTGAACAGGTACTTACGAATTTTATTACAAATGCCATTCGTTATACACCAGAAAAAGAAAAAATTTTGATTTCTACAATACAAGAAAATTATCGTGTAAAGGTATGTGTAGAAAATAAAGATGCTCATATTCCAAAGGAACAACTAGAGAAGGTATGGGACAGATTTTATCGTGCAGATACTGCTCGCCAACGTTCAAAAGGAGGTACCGGTTTAGGACTGGCTATATCTAAAAATATTTTAGAACTACATGGTGTAGAATATGGTGTATGTAATACAAAAGATGGTGTATTATTCTTCTTCTATTTAAATAAAAAAAGCGAGTAGAAAGAATTTTCTACTCGCTTTTTTATTTGAATTTATTGTTAATCAGCATCATATGCCAGCTCTTTTTTTTGTAAAAAGTCTTCAATAAGCTTTGTTTTTTCTTTTACTTTTGTTGCGTACGTAAAATCACCATAACAATATGGATATCTAAAATTTTTTTTATTATCGCCACAGGTATACAGATCTGGATTTTGATCGACTTTCATTTTAGAAAATTCTTTAGCTAGCTTTTCTGAATGTTTTTTACTTTGTTGACCTGCAATAAATTCAATATATTTTGGGCCCATATTATAGCTTTGAATGATAGTATCCATTCCAACATCTTTCTCTATTCCATATTGATACATTTGGGCGAAGTGTTTTACACCTTGCTCAATGCTTAAGTTAACATCTTGAATTTCATTTCGCTTTAATTCAAGTGATTCAGAAGACTGCATTGGATCTTTACCTTCACCTCTACTTTCTTGATATATGATTCCTAATAAGGTTGTTGTTTTGTCACCTAAATTATATTTTTCTAACTCCTTTTCAATAATTGGTTTAAATTGCAATAAACGTTCTTCTATAGCGTAGCTCTGCTTTTGGTTAATATCGCTCAATAGATTACCAGAAAATAATCCGATGAGTGATATGAGAATAACAATACTACCAAAGAAGAATACTAACATTTTTTTACTCTTCATGTATTCTCTCACCTGTTCCTTCTAGGTGAAAATAGTAGCATAGGCAAGTAAAGATAAGATAAAGATAAAATGAATTTATTATGTATTGCCGGAGGAAATCTCTTTTATATGTGCATATTAAAAATTAGGAAGAAAGAAAATGAATAGCACTCATAATTTGAATAACACAACATCATGTATATGATGTTGTGTTATTCCTCGATATTCTTTAAGTTATTTTGATATAATCTGCATTTTATCTTTATTTATTTCTAGTAATCTCTTTTTTGTACAAAGAGGGTTAACGATAGTAAATCTAGCAATTAAACCCTGTTTTTCACATATAAATAATAGAGAAGGGATAGAAAAAATGTCGGAAAAAGTTAATGAGAAAAGGATTGAAATTTTGGACGAGTTCGTCAAAGAATCTGAACCAGAAGTAAACAATAAGGTTAAGAGCTTGGATTTTGAGGAAGGTCCTAAACAAGAACAAAGGAATTCTCAGAAGACTGGGCGTCTAGTAGTACTTGATGCAGTTCGTGGCTTAGCTGTAATAGGAATGTTTATACAGCACTTTGCCCTAAATGATATGAATGCTTCAATCGTATCTGGTAACACTACATTGTTATTTATACTTTGTGGAGGGATTTCTTACTCCATTATGGCTCGACGTACGAAAGAAAGAGGGCATGGGGCCACTACGTTCCGATCTAGAATGCTCGCACGTGCGGTGTTTATCGATATAATTGGGTATCTTCTTATTATGCTTAACACCCATGTCGGTGTGATCTTACCTGCCTATGCAGCACTGTTCGTACTGGCACTAGTTCTGGTTAATCGTTCAACACGTACACTCATTATAACAGCAAGTGCTCTAATTGTTGCGAGTCCACCTCTAATGATAATTGGAGAAAGTCTTTTGTCGAACTCATATCTTCTTAGAGATATAGGAGGCGGCCCTATGTCTGGGGTAGCACTAGCACCCGCTTTTGTCATAGGCATGGTCATTGGGCGAATTGACTTAACAAAGCGGCGCCCTGCATTTCTACTCATGTGCAATGGTTTGATTATACTGATCATAAGTAAGTTGTTGGCTATTTTTGTCCTTCCGGATCTCAGTCGATCCTTTGAGGGGTGGATCATAAGCGTTCAAGGTTCCGTTAGTACTCAGCCTGATCCAAATTCAATTTGGCCATTGAATGCCCAATCTCCAATGTGGCATACTCTTCTTTGGACAAATGCACACAGTGCATCAACATTTCAAACACTGACAGGGCTTGGGGCTGCATTTCTTGTGCTCGGGCTTGTATGTCTTGTACCGAGGAGGTTTTCCGTTGTATTGATGCCTTTCGAAAAGGTTGGCCGCGTAGCATTAACAATGTATGCAGCTCAGTTTGTGGTATTGTGGGGGCTTCAGCTGATAGGGATACAGCAGTATAGTCTGGAATTTCCGTTCGGGGATGTACTTGTTGCAACTGTCACACTGGTAGTTGGAGGAATAATTGTAAAACTTCCTGCTGGTCCGCTCGAAGCAATGATGCGACGTTTTGATCGTTTTTTTAGCGCCCCTCAACCAGCTAAGACAAAAATATTACGATAAATTATACCCGCTCCAAATAATATCTATGTAAATTCGAATGGAAATTGATAATTAAAACTACCACGACAAATCTGTTTCACAATTAAATATGATTTACACCCAAACAGCACTCTCTAATTTAATGGCGAGGTGCTGTTTTCTTTTTTATTTTTCTATCCTAATAAAAAACAGTGGTCACTAAATGTTTTAATCAGCTTGGACTTCTGCCTGGCTAAATGAAACTTTCTTTTTAACAATTTTAATATAAAAAATATTTAATAGAAACACAACATGTTAATTTCCTTTAATTTGCTAGCTGATGAAGCTAATCTAGTTAATTTATGAATGGATTTTTTTGGGGGCAGACCTTTCAGAAAAATCTGCCCTTTTTTTGAATGTGTGCATAGCTTCTATCGCTGATGAAATCCCCATAACAGGTCTTGAGGCTTTAAACCAAGTATCAAATGACTTCGTTTTTTTATTGAATGATAAACTTCTATAAGATTTTATGTTGAATTTCAATATTCTTTAACTAATTTCGACATAATCTGCATTTTATCTTTATCTCTTTTTAGTAATCTATTTTTTGTACAAAGCGTGGTCCTAATATTGAATCTTACAATTAACCTCCTGCTTTTTACGTATATATAATAGAGAAAGGATAGATAACGATGTCGGAAAACAGTAATAAAAATAGTGGAATGCGGGGAGTGTTCCTAACGATAATGATACTATTAACAACTTCTTTTCTTATGTTCTTTATAATAGGTAAGTTTGACTCCACTCCCGCAAAAGGAGCAAACCAAGAGGGGAAAAATAACCAAAGTATAATGTCACAATCTAAAGAGATAGAAAATACAAAACCACAAAGAGAAAAAAGAGCAGATGGAAAACCTGTAGGAAAAGTTGTTTATTTAACATTTGATGATGGTCCTAGTACTTTAACTGGAAAATTTTTAGATGTACTTAAAGAAAACGATGTAAAAGCAACATTTTTCATGCAGGGAAGTAATTTACAAAATGCAAGTTATCAGGAAAATGTAAAGCGAGCGGTAAAAGAAGGACACTATATCGGTGCACATAGTATGACGCATAATAGTGATAAATTATACAAGAATGGACAATTTGTTCCAGAAATGAAAGAAACATTATCCCTTATCAAAGAGATTACAGGTACAAACCCTAAGTTAGTACGTCCACCATATGGATCAGCACCAGGGCTGAAGAGTGAAGAAGTTCGTAATCAAATTGTAGAAGCTGGAATAAAAGTATGGGATTGGACAATTGACTCCTATGATTGGAAATTAAAGAATAATCCAAATGAAATTATAGAAAATGTAAAAAAATCTACAACAGAGGATGTTGAAGTAGTTTTAATGCATGAAAAACCTCAAACATTAGCAGTGCTTCCAGAAATTATAAAGTTTTATAAAGAAAAAGGTTATGAATTTGGTGTATATAATGATGCTGATCATTTTCACCTGAATTTCCAAAAAGATCATCGTCTATAAAATATAATTTAGCAATGGAACGTCACAGTGAACTTGAATTTATTATTTGAAAATCGCCTTATTTCTGAACGTAATAAGTTATTGAATTATATTGATAAATATTCAGTATATGTAAACATAACCTTGTTAATTATTTAGTAGATTATCTTACAAAAGTGTAAGGGTACTGTAATTGACTTTACTAATAGGTGTAACTATAATGGTTACACGGAGTTGGGTTTATTAAATTTTCATTATTTCAAAATAAAGTGAATTACTAAAACCCTACATTCATAATTTGTTTTTTGTTCCCTTTATGCGTGATATTTACTAACTAACTATATTTAAAGGTGAGGTATTTTAAATTTGAATATTTTATCTAATTCACAAAAATGATTTGTCGTAAATTTAATCCCCAACTCCCCATAATAAAATTTTAGAGGTGTTATATTCTATGAAAAATAAATTAATTGCAGCAGGAATTATTACAGGAACTTTATTATCATATTCATCCAATATATTTGCCGATACCCTGAGATTCCCAGATGTACCCAAATGGGCAGAACAGTCGGTTAATTATCTAGTGGATAAACATGTTATTAATGGCCTACCTAATGGCACGTTTGGATCATATGAATTATTAGACAGAGCTTCTGCAACCACAATTATAACAAGAGCGTTAGGAATAAATATAAACTCAAGTGAAAAGCCTTCATTTAAAGATGCACAAAATCATTGGGGAGCACCTTATATCGCTGCAGCAGAAAAAGCAGGGATAGTTAAAGGAATAGGCAATGGTCTATTTAATCCATCGGGTAAGGTTACTCGTGCAGAAATGGCGACAATGCTTGTGAATGCATATAAATTGCAAAGCCCAGCAAAAAGTGAAAAGAAAACTATATTTAATGATTTAAAAGGACACTGGGGTGAAAAATATGCAAGTATTTTAATTGATTTAGGAATTTCTAAAGGTACTGATAATGGTTGGCAACCAGATAAATTAGTGACTCGTGTAGAAGCTGCACAACTAACTGCTAAAGCCGATGCGCTTCAAAATAGAAGTGGAGGAAACCTTAATAGTTCGAAAGAAAAAATTTCAAACAAAAAAGAAGAGTATATGGATGGGGTAGTAAGTTCTATTATTAGAGAGGCAAATGGAGACTACATCAAGGTAAATTATAATGATAATAATGGAAAAAATCATTCTGTTTACGTTTGGGCACCAAAAAAACATGATTTTGAAGAAGGAGATACAGTAAAGGTTAGCAAGGTTGGGAATTATGGGGAAACCGTCTATCATAAAAGGTTTGGATATCAAACAACCCAGTATGATAATGCCAAATCTAAAGAATTAACTGATTCACAGCAAGTTCTTTTAGAAAAACAGTATCAAAAGGAAATGGGTACTGTTATAGAAAAAAATGAAGATCACCTTACATTATCGAACGGAAATTTAACTATTGAAGCTTTTGTATCTGATAATGTACTTAAAGGGGTAAATGTGGGTGATACCGTGAATGTATATGCCCCTGATTTCGGCCCTTCTACGATGATTAATGCACCACTTGTTGCTAGGAATGCAATTATTCAAAAAATAGGAGAGAAAAACTTTTTGGAAAAACAGTATCAAAAGGAAACGGGTACTGTCATAGAAAAAAATGAAGATTATCTTACAGTATCAAACGGAAATTTAACTATTGAAGCTTCTGTGTCTGATAATGTACTTAAAGAGGTAAATGTGGGTGATACCGTGAATGTATATGCTCCTGATTTCGGCCCTTCTATGATGATTAATGCACCACTTATTGCTAGGGATGCAATTATTCAGAAAATATAAAGCCAAGAAAAAACTTCAAAAGTTAATGAGGAAAAAATGAAGACTTTGTAATAGGTGAAATATCTAATGCAGAAAAGTCTCACGTCTCTGTACAATATATTAATAATAAATATGATTTTTGATATTAAAATAAAAAGGGTTTTAACTAAATATAGTTATCTAATGTATGAAAAGGATATAAATTATGAAAATTAGTATTAGCTTAACAGTTGCGTTACAAATTTTATCTATTCTAAAAAAAAATCCATTAACTTCATATGATTCGGAATTTATCGGGAGAAATCTAAGTATTCATCCTAAAATTATCCGTGGTATATTATTATGTCTAAGAGATACAGGGATAATTCATAACAATCATAAGGTGGAGGGATGGTATTTAATCAAAGATGTAAATCGTATCACATTACTGGATGTTTATCGTTCAGTATGCAAAGTAGAAGGGGAAATCTGTTCACCTCATGAAAATTTAAAGTTTAACTGTCCTATAGGTGCAAATATACAATTTATATTAGAAATTATTCTTATTCAAGCACAAGATGAAATGGAACAAATACTGGAAAATGTAACAATCGGAAAATTAATTTCAACACCAAACAATGAAAATGAGAATTTTAAATGAATTTCCTATTATATGTTTTAAAGTTTTAGTTGTAAATTTCAAAGTAATTTTCATATTTTTAGAAACAGTATTTGAACAATATCCGGATAGGAATCCAGATTAAAAGGTGCATATATCTAGAGATTGAAAACTGACCAACCTGTAACTAACCAAGTTACAGGTTGGTTGTTAAATACTAATTGGATTAACCTATTTAAAAATAGAATGGAGAGAACATAGATATGAAAAAAATAATGTTAACAGGTATATTAAGTTTAGGAACTCTAATGACAGTAAATCTCCCTGGATTAGATTACATAACCGTACATGCAGCCGGTCCTTCTAAAATTGCCGTTACAGATTTCAGTTATTCACAGCAAGTTCTTTTAGAAAAACAGTATCAAAAGGAAATGGGTACTGTCATAGAAAAAAATGAAGACCACCTTACATTATCAAACGGAAATCTAACTATTAAAGCTTTTGTATCTGATAATGTACTTAAAGAGGTAAATGTGGGTGATACCGTGAATGTATATGCCCCTGATTTCGGCCCTTCTATGATGATTAATGCACCACTTATTGCTAGGGATGCAATTATTCAAAAAATTGGAGAGAAAAACTTTTTGGAAAAACAGTATCAAACGGAAACGGGTACTGTCATAGAAAAAAATGAAGATTATCTTACAGTATCAAACGGAAATTTAACTATTGAAGCTTCTGTGTCTGATAATGTACTTAAAGAGGTAAATGTGGGTGATACTGTGAATGTATATGCCCCTGATTTCGGCCCTTCTATGATGATTAATGCACCACTTATTGCTAGGGATGCAATTATTCAGAAAATTGACAACCAAGAAAAAACTTCAAAAGTTAATGAGGAAAAAAATGAAGATTTTATAATTGGTACAGTTATGACTTCAGCGGAATATTTTGTTACTGTAGAATATAAAAATATGGAAGGGAAATCAGAGTTAATTGATATTGATTTTTCAAAAGATCATAACTTTAAGCAAGGAGATAAAGTTAAAGTAACTGATAAAGGGAAATGGGAACATCGAAAAATTGGATTGCACAATGTAACCTCAGCTTCAGAAGATTCTATTTCAAAAATTAATGAGGAAAAAAATGAAGACTTTATAATTGGTACAGTTATGACTTCAGCGGAATATTTTGTTACTGTAGAATATAAAAATATGGAAGGGAAATCAGAGTTAGTTGATGTTGATTTTTCAAAAGGTCATAACTTTAAGCAAGGAGATAAAGTTAAAGTAACTAATAAAGGGAAATGGGAACATCGAAAAATTGGATTGCACAATGTAACTTCAGCTTCAGAAGATTCTATTTCAAAAATTAATGAGAAACAAAAATAAATAAATTCAACTTGGTATCTAAAAGGAATACAAAAGTTGTTTAACTATTATTTACTGTAAATCAAACGACTATATATGATAAATTGGTCCAGACTTATCCCTTAGGAAAGTCTGGACTTTTTGAGTTGTTTTTATCATTTCTACTCTAACTAATATATACATATGGATTTTTTTGTTTTCTCATTCATAAAGTGAGTGAGTTTAATTGTATATCGGCCATTATAGTATAAAATGATACTTTTCTATGGGATGCGATTGCTGTAGATTTAAAATAAAATTCGATTATTTATAATAAAGATTGATAATTTTTAATAAAAATTGATAAAAGAACCTGTGTTGATATGATCTTAGGGTCATCCAAATTGCGTGACCTTATTGATAAAAATAAATGGGTTAATCATTAGACACTTTTATTGAAAGGAGAGAGAATTATGTTTTTTATTGCATATTTGCCTATTTTTCTGTACTTATTATTAGAATTTTATAGAAGCTCACCTGTTAAAGAAAAAAAACAAAATAGTGGTTCTAGTTTTTTTATCGGAGCAGTTTTAGCCTTGATGATAACCATTTCAGAGATTATGTATTTCTTTACAATAAATAAGGTTAATTCATTTCTGTTTTTTGGTGTTATTGTTGGGCTAATTGGTGTATGGATTAGATTTTCTTCAATGAATACATTAGGGCGATTTTACAGTAGGAACGTCGGAATGCAGGGGGAACATAAGTTAATTCAAAGCGGTCTGTATAAATATATTCGTCATCCTGGTTATTTAGGTTCTTTTCTGACCTTTTTAGGGTTTGCTATATCTTCATCTTCGTTCATTGCCATTATCATAAATATCTTTTTATTTTTCCTTGCGTATTCGTATCGTATAAAAGTTGAAGAGAGAACTCTTGATACACTATTTGGTGAACAATATAAACAATATCAGTCCAAGACTTGGCGAATTATTCCGTTTCTATACTAGAAATTATAGGAGAAAGTTCAAAATAAGTTACTAAAGTCATTTTTCCTTATTCAGTTAACGGGTGCGTTAGTTCCAAAAAATAAGCTGATTCCTATCTGTTGTTCTAATTTTTGTTATTCCATTGAAGGGCGCAATTGTTGAACAACATAAGTAGAAATGATCAAACTTTTTTATAAAAACCAAACTTAAATCTGCTAGAGAAGAATCCATTTTGATCAATCTTGATATGCTCCCCATTAGGTAGACAGATAAAAAATAAAAATCTGTTTATCTAAGGGGAGTATTTTTTATGGCTAGAATGAAATATTCTAAAGCTGAAAAATTGGCGATTTTAGCTCTTTATAAAGATGGTCATCATTCAATAGCTGACATTACGGCAAAGTTTTCTGTTGATCCTGGGACGATTAGAGATTGGAAAAGAAGGTATGAAGTGAATGGTGAAGACGGCCTAGAAGAAGCACTTTCTTGGAAGCGTTACTCAAAAGAGCTAAAGTTAGCAGCCGTCAATGATTATCTATCAGGACACGATTCGTTAAACAAGATTATCCAAAAATACAATATATCCAGTACTGCGGTTTTGAGAAAATGGATTAAAAAGTATAATAGTCATAGAGAACTAAATGATACCGGTAAAGGAATGACAAACTCTATGACAAGTAGAAGAAAAACAACGTTAGAAGAACGAATTCAAATTGTGAATTACTGTATACAACATCAGAAAAACTATCAGCTCACAGCCGAAAGTTATGAAGTTTCTTATCAACAAGTATATCAATGGGTCAAGAAGTTTGAAGCGAATGGTGAAGAAGCACTACAAGATAAACGCGGTCGAAAGAAAGAAGAATATGAATTAACAGCTGAAGAAAAGTTTAAACTGGAAATGAAACGTTTAGAACGAGAAAATGAACGATTACGTGCAGAAAATGCTTTTTTAAAAAAGTTAGAAGAACTCGAAAGGAGGCGTCGTTAACAAGCGTTCGTCTACAAAATAAATATAGAGCGATTCAAGATTTACATGCGAATGAAAATTTGCCAGTAATCCTTTTATGTGAAATTGCCGGTGTATCTCGTGCTGCTTATTATAAATGGCTACAGCGTACGCCAACAGCTAGAGAATTAGAGAATGAAGCAATTCTTCTGGATATTCAAGCTATTTATGCACGAGTAGAAGGCATTTATGGGTACCGAAGAATGAAATTAAATATTAATAGAATATATCATAAAAAGTTTAATCACAAACGCATTTATCGCTTAATGCACATTGCTGGATTACAGTCCGTGATTCGTCGGAAAAGAAAGCGCTATGTTCCCTCAACTGCGCAATATGTCGCTGAAAATCGACTAAATCGTGAATTTACTGCAAGCAAACCCAATGAAAAATGGGTAACAGATGTCACGGAGTTCAAATTAGGAAACGGAAGGAAAACGTATTTAAGCGCCATTTTAGATCTTTATGATGGGTCTATTATTAGTTATGTATTGGGACATTCAAACAATAATAAATTGGTATTTCAAACATTGGATCAAGCTATCACTATATTAAAAGAGAATGAACATCCATTGATTCATAGTGATCGAGGGTATCAATATACGTCACATGGGTTTAAGAGAAAGATAGAAAAAGCAAAAATGATTCATAGCATGTCACGTGTAGGAAAATGTATAGATAATGGACCAATGGAATCGTTTTGGGGGACGTTGAAGTGTGAAAAGTATTACCTACATAAGTATGAGACATTTGAAGCGTTACAACAAGCGATAGATAATTATATCCAGTTTTACAATAATGAACGTTACCAAGAAAAATTAAACGGCTTAAGCCCATTAGAATATAGGGTTCAAGCCGCTTAAAGTGTTTTTTATTATTTCCACTGTCTACTTGACAGGGAGCTGTTCACATCTTTTTCAAAATGGATTCTTTTTATTTACCGTAAAATACAGATTAACACGATACTTTTAATCAAACTTTATTTTAAAGTTACAATTGCCTAACTACCACTAGAGAATCGTACAAATCCAATATATATTAACCTCCGAGATTGGGATAGAAAAACCTGCTATGACGGCATATCTCTTATGGACATTAGAGTTAATCCAATAGACTATGGAAAAGCAAACGCTACCGTTCAAATTCCATAGTGTACGACCATTAGTGAAAGATTTATATTGATATAAGTTAATAGATAAAGACGTGCTTCCTCTATATCGATTTACCAGTAAGTTTGCCACTGTTGGAAGCACAACTTTTCCATGAGTTAATTATTAACCTATATGCTTACCAAGTATTTTATCAATGTATTTGTGGAATAATGTTTGATCAAATTGATACTATTAACTATGATAAATGAACAAAAAGAAAGAACCTGGGAGTTTTTTTCGATTTTTTTAACCGATTGATGCTATAGCCGTCTCGCCCGAACCGAAATCGAACGCACTCACCTTAACATAACCTACATCCTGTGCGATTGGGATGAGGGCAAACCATCTTCCTTCAGAATCACTGGAAACCTTGCTTGGAATGCCCTCTGGCTGAAAAGCGCCTGAAGGGTGAAACTTTAACTCATGATTGATGAGAACAGTCTGATTTGGCTCGAAACCCACTCCCCTGACATCGATATAACGCTGACTACTTGGTTTGGGTTGGATGCTTATTGACGGGTTTGGAAATCCACGGTGTGGAAGAATGAATTGAAAACCTTGAGCATTATGCGCCCCTCCCGCAGGGCAGAGACCTTTTATGCTAGGATCGCCGTTGAAGAATATTCCCGAGCACTTATCGCAAAATCGCCAACCTGGTTGTCCTACCGTGTCTGGTACATCGTGGGGAAGGACGAATTGAAAACCTTGAGCATTATGCGTCCCTCCCGCAGGACAGCGACCTTTTATGTTGAAATCGCCGTTGAAGAACAACCCCCAGCATCTATTGCAAAATCGCCAACCCGGTTGTCCTACCGTATCCGGCGCATCGTGGGGTAAATAGAAAACAAAACCTAGAGCATGATGAGCCCCTCCCGCAGGGCAGTGACCCTTTATTTTTGGATCGCCGTTGAAGAACAACCCCCAGCACTTATCACAAAATCGCCAACCCGGTTGTCCGATTAAACGAAACCTGTCATATTGTTGCGATAGCTGAGGATCAGAAGCTATTCCTTTTCTGTAAAATTCTTCGCTCATTTTATCTCCTCCTTTTTATTGGATAGTTCCCTAAATAGTGTATTAAATAGCCTACTTTTGGTGCGTTTCTCTATAAAAGTTAGGTTTAATGGCGAAGAATAAATGTATTCCTCATTTATTGTGCAAAAATACGCCTATTTAACTCTGCTCGTTTCACTTCAAGTCGTATCATCTTTTGTATAGCAACTTCAGACAAAGCATTTGGCGCATCCTTTTCATACACCCAACGATACGTACCTCGATTAAAATCAAATGTCACAAATAGAGGGTTGTCTGTGTGTTGTCTAGGCCTTACGGGTTCCAAAATAATCGTGTAATATTTGTAAAGTTGCTGTGTATCTTCCGTAGTTAAAGAGACAGACCTAGTTGATCCCATCTTCCCCAGGTACAATTAAGGTATTCCTAGCAAATTGTATATGGCTCATATTAAGTGATATAAGCTCTCGTAAAGACAAACCGTAATTTACTATTAAATTAGTTATACAAGCGTTTCTATCCATAATTAGGTGCCTATATTTAGTTTGTCTTTCTGTTAATCCCTTTATTGAGCGTATCGTTTGTTTTAAATGATTTTCCTCCGATTCGGTAATAAAATCTTTATCACTTAGTGATTGATTAGAAATTAAGGAGAGATGAAAATCATCTAATGGACTATCTAGCCCTAAAAACATGTTCAATTAATTTAAAAGCACCCATATTCTATGCCTTGTTTTCTGGGAATATTTACGCTTGTTTTCTAGCTCATAGAAATACTCCTGATAATTTTCTGTAGGTAGTTCACTCCATAATTTGATATGTATGAGTTTCTCATTTGCTCTTAGCCACTTATAAAAATCTTTAATATCGTAGGCATAACGTTCAATCGTGGATTGCTTACGTCCTTTTTCTGTTAAATAAGCAGAAAAGATTGCTAATATTTCTTCTAAATTAATCTTCTCGTTCATTATAATCACCTAATTTCTTAGGATATATTATAAAAGAAATAGGCTGAAGACCTGCTACCGCTCTTTGCTACGCACGGTTGCTGGCATATCCAAAACGCAAACGGACAAACAACCCTTTGCGTTTTGGATATGTTGATTATTATTTATAAAGCAAAATAAATAGAGCTATCATAATACTCCAAAAAGGCACCACAAAAACTAATCCCCAAAGAATTCCTTTAAAAAATCTAATTTCGTTATAGGTATTCATTTTTATGTAAGTCGAATCTTTTAGTATAGCCATGCTCAATCCTCCCAATATAAATTGTTTATTAAAATGAAAAAAGGACAAACCTAGTCCTGGTAGGGATACATAGGTTTGTCCTTTTGTATGTGGGTAATGATCTGTTTATTTAACATCATTATAACTTAATTTACAAATATTTTCAATTAGGTCAGACATCTTATTAACAATCATACTAGTAATAATAAAATCTATTATAAATATATATCTTATATATTAAAAAGAAATAAAGATAAAACTATTATAGGTTATCAAAAATAGGGGAAAGATCTACTCCCACAAGGGAAAATTTGATGTCGGAACGTAAAAAATCATAAATAGTAGAAAATGTATCCGGAAATTCAATGATTATTAGACTATCAATTCTACAAAAAAGCATAAAGGGAATCACATGTTTCTACATGAAATCGGAAAGAAATTGATACAAATCACTTTATATTTATCCAACTATAGAAATAGGCTTTATTTTCTTTATTTTGTAAAATACAGCAGTATCTAGCGTTCAATTATCCACATTTTGTTCAGAAAATGTAGTTATTTGTTAACATTACACAGTATTTGCACATAACTCACATTATTATTGATGATTTTTATTAGATAAATACAACAACATTAGTAATTACAATGATTATAGAAAGATTATATTCACATTGAACCATATTTGTCCGCATATCCACTATTTTTATAATTTTCCTTTTGATTTTTTGTAGGTATTATAAGATAGGTTTTAATAGATTAGAAGAATAATTCCTGGTGTTATGTGGAGAGTTATATATTGCTAGAATTGAATTTGTATAGAATTGCATAAAAAAAGACTCCATTTTATATGAAGTCCTGTCGATTTGGTATTTATAAGTAGAGTAGTAGAAAAGGGGTGTTAATGAAACAAACACGAATAGCCCTCCACTTTCGATTTTTTCAAAAATAGAGAGCTCATTACTATTATTTTATTTCCATTTCGTTTAGCACCTGATCTGGAGCTGTTATTGTTACTCCAGCACGTACTAAACGTTCGAAGGTACGCATAAACTCTAGTAAATTAAACTGCTTTGGTAGTTCAATAACACGAAGTTTTTCTTGTGGCAGCTTATCAATTGCCTCGATAAACCATTCACGTACATCACTTGGAATCGTGCGTTCTTTATGACCACGAACTTTTAGTTTTTCACGCATTTCAATTTCTAAAGCGATATATGCATGGAGATTAACACCCTGATCATAT
Organism: Bacillus sp. JAS24-2; assembly: GCF_008274905.1. Taxonomy (NCBI): domain Bacteria; kingdom Bacillati; phylum Bacillota; class Bacilli; order Caryophanales; family Bacillaceae; genus Bacillus; species Bacillus sp. JAS24-2. The sequence goes on along the minus strand of NZ_CP031069.1, from coordinate 1,430 downwards.
GCATATTTTCTAAATAACGTTTCTTCCTGGTATTTTAGATAATTACGGTGATAAGACTCTTCCGTCACTGGTACCGCAAACTTCTGCTTCAGTAGTGCATGCACATTCTTAAACATCTTCTTAATGTTGTGAAGAGAGTACATAGAATAATGTAAACCAAAATTAAAGATAGCTTGCTCACGGTCACTATTTCTCTCTTTTGGTATGTGCTGCGCAATAAGAGGGTAGATACCTTCTTTTGCTGCAGTCTCGAGAATTTGATATTGTGATGTTTGATGCAATAGTTTTTTCAATGTATATACAAGTTTTGTAGGGTATCCTTCTTTGCGATCAACCATATCACGAAGGCCACGAACTACACTACGAATCTGACGATGACAAGTATGCTTTAATACATGAATGAATTTATTCATGTCTGCAGATAGTTCACCGATATTCATCTCTTGTAGGATTGCTTCGATAAACTTCGCTTTACGTGCATAGGTAGCTTTTGGTGTAAATGGATCCCTATGTTGTTCTTCTCCAGCTTCTTTCGAACATAAGAAGTCTGAATGGATAGACAGATATAGTGTCGTATATCGTTTTGTATGCTTTACACCCTTTTGCATTTTACAAATTTTGAATAGGGGATTCCCTGTACATGGTAATGCAGTTGTTAATTCCTCGATAACCGCACGAATCTGATGCGGATATTTTTTATGTAAGAAACGATACATCCCACCGAAGTGAGTTTTGTTTCCTCTTTCGTCTTGCTTGTCCAAAGAACGCTTTAATGTTGTTTCTGTATGTTGTTGCATCGCAATGTCTAAGAATAATTTCTTAGCCGCTACAGATAGTTTAAAGAAAGCCTTTGTAAATACAACAGGACTAATATATACGTATGGATTTGCTTTTTCTGTTTCCTCGTTCATAAAATGAGTCAGTTTGATTGTATATCGGCCATCTAAGCCATTTTCAATAGAGATAATGTTATGTAAGCTTAACTTTTTCAAAGCGATATAGAATTGAGAATGCTGAATGTATGCAAGCTCTTCTTTATATTGCTTGTAATCTTCCCACATCATATGTATTGTTACATTGGGAATAACACCATTAGTAAAGCATTTCTTATGTAGATATAAGAACACTTCTAGATCTGCATTTGTAATGCCGTATAATTTATGCTTCCTTCCCGCTTTTTCTGCAAGTGTAGACATTGCGCGACGTGAAAAAGATGGTTTAGCTTTTTCGACAAAGCCTTCTACGTCAGCAATGCGATCTTCGTATGTCATGTGCTGCAGAATATCTTCCAAATATGTATCTTTATAGCTGTAGTATTTCTCCTCAAATGCTTCCACAAGCTTTTGCCAAGATTTTAGTGTTACTAAAACTGCGTTTGTTGTTTCCCCATTTAAGCTACGTTGATTACGTATCACAAATGATTTCCCCAT
>NZ_CP031070.1:0-277779 GCF_008274905.1 Bacillus sp. JAS24-2 | reverse complement strand
CCTTTTCACCTCCGGTCTGCAAATTCAGAAATATATGCCAAATTACTATAAAATATACCAATTATGATTATAGCAAATCGAAAAATTAAAAAATGTTTCTCTTTAAGAGTGGAAGGAAAAAGAGGAAACACTTTATAAACCTTAGAGCTGTAAGGCTTTAAAAAAAATATAAAAAAATTTCATATGCATTTTTTGTGAAAAAATGTTTCCTCTTTTTCCATTGAAGTAAAAATGGAAACACTCAAAATCCTTGATACAACAACGTATCTTTCTAATTGATTTGTAGTTACGCGCGCGACTTGAGAAAAACGTTTCCTCTTTTGAACTTTTATACGCGCGCGACTTGGGAAAAAAATATTTTTATTTATATGTTTTCTTTTATTGTTTTCAGAGGAAACCTTGATATATAAGAGGTTGTTTAAGTTGATTCTATTGATATGTGCGCGCGACTCGGGAAAAGTGTTTCCTCTTTTGTGCGGAAGATATCAAGCATTGTTTCCAGGACGGTGTGTGAACTAGGAAAAGTGTTTCCTCTTTTTCTTGTTATGCGCGCAACTTGGGAAAAATGTTTCCTTATGGTATAGAACTAAACTATACGATTTGAAACTCTAAAGTTAGTACAATATTATTAGCTATGTGGGGATTCTTGGAATAACATATTAAATTAAAAAAGCTAATACCAATTTTAGGTGGGAGATGAATGTCGGTAGGCGTAAGCCTACGTTTTTTGTATAATAAAGAAATCATACAAGAAAGCGAAGTACAATCTATGTTAATCAATAAGACATATAAATTTCGCATCTATCCAAATCAAGAAAAACAAGTCTTAATTGCGAAAATCATTGGTTGTAGTTGTTTTGTATTTAATCGTTTTCTTGCTATGTGGGACAATACTTACAAAGAAACAGACCGGCGCATGGAAGGTTATCTACAACCTGCATGAATGGGAGGGGAACTATGGACCAGTTAAAACAACTATTTCAAAATACGCTCTTGGTTGCGTATCCACTATTTCAAAATACAGAGAATAGTGAACGTATTTTTAATAAATGGAGTGGACTTTGTACATTAATAAATACTGATTTGAATTATATAGACGACCCGTTGTACACATCGGTATCTTTTAAAAAACTCGCAAACTGGATATCTTACAAGGAATCTCAAGGCGTTAGTATTTTGGAAATTGTGGCTCAGATAGAGGTATATCAAAATGAGATTTTTGATTTACTTGCAGATAATATTATAGATGAATTTAAAATTTTATTAAGAATACCTAAACAAAATGAAAAAAATACAGAGCAACAACAGAAATTTATAGAACATAGCAGTGCTGGATTTATGTACCATCTAACAGATACAATTGCCAAGAATAATTTTACAGAGGATAAAGAATTGAATGCACATATCGCAGAACTTCCAGATAAAAACAACAGCCTTGTAGTTGTATCCTCAAGTTTTAATGACGGAGATATAAAACTCAGAGGACAAGAGGAATTGAATAGATGGAATACATTAGTGGATTCCACCTTTGTAGATAGAGTAATGGATGATTTGACTGCTGATTGTCTCGATATAGTTACGGAAATTTGGGTGAAATCAGCGGAGTCAGAAAGCACCTCTGTGCAAATAGGGTACGAGGAAATATTAGAAATGTGTAGTATGAAGCAGATAAGAAACGGAAAATCATATTATCGTAAAGAAGATCGTTTAAAGATTATGGAGCGTTTAGCAGTGCTTGCAAGTATTTTTATCTATGTAAATGAAGATAATGAAATTGTTATATTAAATGATGATGATCCAAATGATGCACTGTCCTATAAAAAACAGCGTATTCGTAGATTATTTGTTATGGACGATATTGTAATTGCTAAGGACATTCATACAGATAAGATGCTAGGGATTGAAAGCATGAATGTGGCTCCAGGTGCATTTTTATCTAAGTACCTATTTGGTTCTGAAAAATTGACAGGTTTGTTATCAAAAAAAGCACTTGAATACAATAGTAAACAACAACGATATCACAAAAGATTAACTAGATATCTAAGTTGGAGATGGCGAATCCAACAAGCTTATCAACATTTAGTGCATCCATATTCTATAGGCGGCCCAAAAGGATTATTAAGCGTTATGGGAGTTAGTATGAATCGTAATCCCGCAAGAATTAGACAAATATTTGAGAAAACATTAGACGATTTAATGAGGGACGAAGTTATAAAAGAGTGGAACTATCAGCCACGAATTGATGAAGATAAATGTATAGGTCGTAACTGGCTTGAAAATTATTGGTTAAACCTTAAGGTTACCATTACACCGACCGATGAGTTAGTCAAATTACAGCAAGAGTTGGTGCAAAAAAAGAAGTTGCCTCTGAAAAATAAAGTAATAGAAAGTCCGATTGAAAAAAAGGTAATAGAAGGTAGTGGTAGAATAGAAGTTAAACCCTTATCAATTCAATTAGACTCTCATGAAAATATTAAAGAGATTAGTTGGTATAAACAGATGATTTTACAATATAAAGATGAAAATAAATCTAGTCTAAGGGATATTGCGAGAGAAATAGATATTTCGCCATCTAATTTGTCCAAATTATTAACTGGTAAAAGAAAAAAATTGAGTGAAGAAACTAAGAAAAAACTAGATAAATGGATTGAAAGACAAGAAGTAGTGAATTTGTTATGATGGGTGCATTGAAAAATTATCGCGATGAGCGTATATCGGTTCCTGTTGAACAGTTAGTTCCATAAGATCATTTTCTTCGGGAGATTGAAGCGACTATTAATTTTGATTTTATCGAGGAAAAGTTAAATCCTTATTATTGTGAAAATAATGGTCGCGTCTCTATTCATCCTATCATCTTATTCAAGATGATGTTTATTGGCTATTTTTACGGTATTCAATCTGAACGTCAATTTGAGAAAGAGATTAAAACTAATATTGCGTGCCGTTGGTTTCTAGGGTTTCCTTTATCTGATTCGGTGTTATACCACTCCACAATCAGTTGGAATCGTCGTACATTGATGACAGATTCAACTCATGTAGAAAGCAAACGAAAATTTTTACACAAAGTAAAAAAGAACGCCCTAAATTATATATGGAAGAGTTAGAAGCGACAGTTATAAAAGATAGGGAAACACATGAAAAAAAGAATTAAAACCAAGAAAGGAACGTGATATCCCAATCAAAAAATACATGTAAGTACAACTGATCTAGATAGTGAATTTTTAATGCGAGATGGAAAATCGAACGATTTTTATTTCTTAGATCATCGTACAACGGATGCAAAATATAATGTGATTACAGATACATTTATTATAGCTGGAAATATAGTGGATTCCAAGCCATATTTAGCACGCCTTCAAGCTCAAGTTGATAAATTCGGATTCAAGGTTGAAGCTGTCGCGCTTGATACCGGCTATTTTACAAGTTATATCTGTAAGAAATTATCAGAACAGAATATATTTATGATGATGGGGTATCGCTGATTTGGAAAACGGAATCAAAAAGTAAATTTAAATATGAAAAACAAACAAATGTATTTGCTTGTCCGATGGGATGTATTTTAGAATATGCGACAACAGATCGTGAAGGATATCGTCCGTATAAGTCGAATCCAGAAGACTGTGCTGTGTGCCCAATACGTAGGGATTGCTTCTCAGCGAAAAAAAGTTATCACTCACCATATTTGGGAGAAGTATAAAGATATTGCTAGAAAAAATAAGTTAACAACCACAGGAAAAAGACTGTATAAAGTACGCTGTTTTACAATTGAACGGAGTTTTGCGGATGCCTAAGAGTTACATGGCTATTTTTCTAACTTCTATCATTATTTATTGTTTTCATTTGCTAAAATCTACAAAGATGTCAGAGTTTCGGCAACCCTAAAGGATTTCCCGAAACTCTGGAAGTAGTTAATTTATTATAAATTAACTACTTTGTGTTAAGTATGAATAGAGCCGTATTAGTTATAGGAATGCCTCTGCTTATAAGGATTGATAAAATGGTGATTGGACAACCTATGTTACTTTTAAAGAACACCGAATGATTGCTTAAACTATTCATTAGGTGTTCTTTTTTGTTGTTGCTTGATAAGTAAATGAGTTATCAATTAGACTTTATCCTGTTTTCTTATTTTCACATCGAAATTTTTAACATCATTTTCTCTCCTTTTTGGTATTAAATGCGTATAATTTGTATATTATCTTCAAAAAGGTGCTATAATGATTGTAAGGAGGGATTGAAATGCAACCATTTGTACCTTTAAAACTACCTTTTGAAGAAGGGATAGTGAATCCATTAACATTTTTAAATGAACTTATTAGTGCAAATACAACTATCGGTCAGTATCAAGTGATGCTTAATAATTCAAAAATTAGTAAGGATTTATTAATTTATCCGTTAATGCTTCAAGAAGCTGTGCAATCAACAAAAATTGAAGGAACACAAGTGACATTAGATGAAGTGTTAGAAGTAGAAGCGCGGTCTAGAAAGAATAACCAGGATACACAAGAAGTATTTAATTATTCTAGAGCATTGATGCAAGGAAAGAGATTATTAAATAGCATACCTATATCTACTAGGATGTTTAAGAATTTACATGAAATACTATTGTCTAATCAGGTAAGAGGAAGTAATCGTTCGCCAGGTGAATATAGAAAAATTCAAAATTTTATAGGTCCAGAAGGATGTACAATTAAAACGGCCACATTTGTTCCACCAGAACCACAACTGGTAGATGACTATATGAATAACTTGGAAATATATATAAATAGTGATGAAGAAGATCTAAATCATCTAGTGAGAATTGCTATTATTCATGCGCAGTTTGAAACTATTCATCCATTTTTAGATGGAAATGGTAGGATTGGCCGTATTTTAATACCTCTGTATCTATATAATAAAGGTGTTATTGACTATCCTAACTTTTTTGTTAGTGATATTTTAGAAAAAGATAAACATAAATATTATCGTTATTTAAATGAAGTACGGTTTAAGCGAGATTGGAATCAATGGATTCGTTTCTTCTTAAAAAGTGTAAGTATACAAGCTCAAAAAAATATTCGTTTTATAGAAGAATTAAACGAATTATATAAAACGGATTTAAATACAGCTTGTAATTTAATTACAAACAATAGTATTAGAAAAATTGTAGATACGATGTTTAAACACCCAGTATTTACAACTAAATTGATGATAGAACTTACAGGGATTAATGATAATACATGTAGACGTTACTTGAGTATTTTGGAAAAAGAAGGCCTTATATTCTCTAATGAGAGAAAAAGAGCAAAGACTTATTATTATTATAACTTGCTTGATAAGCTACGTTAAAAAACACAATACATCTATAGAGAGAGCACCGGAAAATTTTACAAAAAGAAGATGAGTACCTATAATTAGAGGGGTATATTCTTTTTAATTTCTTCATATTGGTAGGTATTCTGTTACCTACTCAAAATAAATAAAGTTTCAGCAATTTTCTATGAATAACCTGTTTTAGGTATAAATAAATCAAGTACTTGTTATCATTGTATTTTTCTTTCTTCAGATAGTATTTTTCAAGCTGGTTTTATAGTTTTCACATAATAAAAAGCACCTCATAATGGAGGCTCTTTTTGATCAGTTTCTTCTATTTAGAACGAATTTTGTCTGTTTTCACTTTTGGATATACCTTTGATAAAAAATCACATACAAAAAAGACTTCACCTTGCGGAGTAGATTTTTCATGCAAAACTATTATATTTATCATTGATAATAGAGTAGAGCATTAATTGTAATGTTTTTATTTTTTCTCTACTTATAACATCTACAAGGTATTGCGTTTGAGAATTCTCATTCAATATTTTTCCTAAATATCTATACATGAAGCCATGAATAAGAGAATAGCAATAGTGATTAGTATCAAAGTGTATAGATTGCTTTGAAGGATATTTACATGGAAAAGCACCAATAAAAAACATAAAACTAATCATATGCGTTAGTACAATGTATTTTATAATTCGATTAAATAAGTTGACTTTATATAGTTTGAGTTGAGGTAGAATAACTATTAGTAAAAGTATAAAAAGAGAGAAGAAAAAGCTATAAAATTTAGTTTACAAAATGGTTCTAAAATAAAAAAAGTCTTTGATTACATTGGCATAAAAAATTTAAAAGAGGCTGCTAGAATAATGAATACGGATAGTACAACAAGAAAAATGTCTTGGAAAAATATTGATTTCTCCACGCTTGACTTTATCTTTGAATAGTTAATTAAATTCTTTGATAGTTGAAGACTTGAGATAGAGGAACCAAGGTCTTTTAAAATCTCCTAAAATTCTATAATTGCAAGATTAATTCTAGCTACATTTTTCGCTTCATTGAGTGACATGAGATTATAGATCTCCCTTAAGTTTTACCGATATTATCCATTGGAAAAATGGTTTATATTAATAGCATAGAGTTTTGCAGTTCACTTAGTATTCAGAATGTTATCATATGGTGGTCACAACTTACGAAAATTGTTTTGTTATAGTAAATAATATCAATAGTATATATGATGATGAGAGCCGTCTTATATATTGTTGATACCCCATTCGGAGAATAGATTTTTACGTTAGGGAAGGGTTTCCCTTCCTTTGAGCGTACAGCAAAGTTAGACAGATTCCGTTTCGTCTGACTCTGCTGTACGTTGAAAGGTGCGGAAACACCGAATGTGTATTTAGTTACTAACTTCATTTTCTATTAGTCGCTTAATAATGTGAAATATAGATTGTATATATGTTCAAAACAAGAGTTTTTATAATGAAAAAGAGAAATATATATACTCAAAATTTAATATTGTTGTTATGCTTCTTAATCCTTGTGCTTTATTTTATAGATGCTATGACTGCTTAGGACATTGTAAAAAGGATGTTTGGATTTAAAGTAACAGATGAACTTGAAAATCGGAAAAAATAAAATACTGATGATGTTTTTACACTGTTATAATGAAGGGTCTAATTTTTTTAGGAAATGTTGTTAGTAGTATTAACTAAATAGGGTAATAGGATGATATAGGGTTTTGGTAAAAGAGCAACTGATGTTGAACTGCACCCCAATTGTTAGACACAGTCTAACAATTGGAGGTGCAGTTTTTCTATGGCTAAATTTACAGCTGATGAAAAAATACACATCGTTCTACGTTATTTGAATGGAAATGAAAGTTATCGAGAAATGGGTAGATCGCTCGGTATAAGTGACACAATCATTTTGAATTGGGTAAACCAATATAAACAGAATGGTCTGGAAGCTTTTCTAAAACGATGTACAAATTATACACAACAATTTAAACTAGACGTACTAAACTTTATGATTGAAAACGGTATGTCCTTATTTGAGACGGCAGCTATCTTTAATATTCCTGCCCCTTCAACGATTTCTGTTTGGAAAAAACAGCTCGAAACACAAGGAATTGATGCCCTTCAATCTAAGAAAAAGGGGCGTCCATCCATGAAAAAAGATTCAAATAAACAATTAAAACAACCTTTAGCTGAAGGGTCAGTCGAAGCACTTGAAGCACTTGAAGCACGCATTAAACAGCTTGAGATGGAAAATGAGTACTTAAAAAAGTTAAATGCCTTAGTTCAAAACAAGGAAAAATCACAAAACAAGACAAAGCGCAAGTAGTCTATGAATTAAGGCATAAATATTCGGTGAAGGCACTTGTGGAGCTAGCTACTATTCCTCGAAGCACGTATTATGATTTAGTAAAGAAAATGAATCGTCCAGATGTAGATGCCGATTTGAAAGCTGAGATTAAAGCGATTTATGAGGAAAATGAAGGTCGTTATGGTTACCGTCGCATTCGTGATGAATTAACGAATCGTGGCCAGAAAGTGAACCACAAGAAGGTTCAGCGCATTATGAAAGAGCTTGGGTTAAAGTGTGTCGTGCGTATGAAGAAATATAAATCCTATAAAGGAAAAGTCGGTAGAATCGCACCTAATATTTTAGAGCGTAATTTTCATACAGATGCACCGAATCAAAAGTGGGTAACAGACATCACAGAGTTTAAATTGTTTGGAGAAAAACTGTATGTATCACCTGTATTAGATTTGTATAATGGTGAAATTATTACCTATACAATTGGTTCTAGACCGACGTATTCGCTTGTTTCAGACATGTTAGAGAAAGCATTAGAACGTTTACCTGAAACCCACCAGCTACTGATGCATTCGGATCAAGGATGGCATTATCAAATGAGACAGTACGTCCGGACACTTGAATCAAGAGCTATCGTCCAGAGTATGTCTCGAAAAGGCAACTGTTACGACAACGCAGTAATAGAAAATTTCTTTGGGATTATGAAGTCGGAGTTCCTCTACATAAAAGAATTTGAAAATGTAGAGCACTTTAAAATAGAATTAGAAAAATATATAGATTATTATAATACGAAACGGATTAAGGCAAAATTAAAAATGAGCCCGGTACAATACCGGACTCACTTTTATCAAGCTGCCTAATGAAATAACCGTGTCTAACTTTTAGGGGTCACTTCATGTATGGTTGCTCTTTTTTTATTATGTAAAAATTACATAGGTGGTGATAGTATGCATAATGAAACCACTAACTGTGCAAGAGATTAATTACGCTATTTGAACAAGATAAGATTGTAAAATTTTATAAGTATGGATATTGGTATAAACATATACGCTTGAAAGTATTGGAACGTGATAACTATGAGTGTCAAGAATGTAAGAGGTGTGGTAAGTATAGCAAGGGTCGTAATGTGCATCACATCAAAGAATTGAGAGGAAGACCAGACTTAGCTTATGAATTATCCAACCTTGAAATATTATGTATTTAATGCCATAACACAGAACATAAGAAAGAAGAGAACATAATCAAACGTGGTTGTGTACTTGATGACATAGAAAGGTGGTAAACAATCATGGGGATATGCAAAAGGGAATAAGATTTTTCTACTATCAATGAATGGTGTAAAGAAGATGTGTGTAATTTACACCATTCAGAACAAGAAACATTAATGCAGTTCAAAGCTGATGTATATCAAACGTATGTGATGATACATCACGTACACAATCCACAAGCATATAGGAAGATATCATTGCAAGCTGTTAAGGACACATTTAATGCTGAATGGTTAAAAACTTATTGTAAATTAACAAGAAAAGAAGTAGAACAAATTATACATTATGCAGAAATGTTTTTTAAAAAGCAATCCAATAAAAAATAAATTTAGAAATCTTCTTCTACATACCCCCGGTCAATTTTTGAAAAAGAAATTTCAAGGGGTGCGGAAACGCGGCCATTGCTACTGTTTTCGGTAAAGAATGTTTATCAAGTTGGTAGAAATAAGCTTAAGGACCGATGAAAAAGAGGATGGAGTTTAGTAGATTCAATGACTCAGCCGCCAATGAGCTGAGGGGAAGCTTCGGCATATGCAAATCAAGTTAATAAAAATAATCGTGTATTGACAGACGAACAAATACAACAGGCAAGAATGAATGGTTTAAGAAATTGAAATGGGATATAGAAGCGATAGAGCCGCCTATTTTATCAGCAGCAGAACGTAGGCGTAGAGGGAAAGAGGTGTCTTATTGGAATCGATTATGATTATATGAGTGAATGTTCTGTTTTTTTGATGTCGGTTTTAAAATGAGAATCCTAGGTCTATAAGGGCTAGGGTAATGGTATTACAGCTCGATTTATTTGTGTATTTATTTTAGGCGTAAGAGCAGTTAACAAAAGCTAACTGCTCTTTGGTTTTAACTTAATTTTAGATGTGTCTTCAACTGTATACTTCTCACCAGAATTTACAGTAGCAGAAATTCTTTGTTGCTCATTTCCAGCGATATGTCCATTTATATAAATTTCATGTATTGAGAAATCTGTTGAGAAAGTCATTTTATCAATTACAACATCTAGATTTTTCTCTTTTTTAAAGTAGCCAATGGTTAATAGCTCGGCTGTTATTTTTGTTTTTGGCCATTCTTCTTCAAGAAATTCTTTTGGCGTGAAACGATTCATACCAATATAAATGAATAGAGGGGGAACAATGAGAAAAACAAAAAATACAACCCCGTAACGTAATAAGTTTCTTTTCATCAAGCGTCACCTACAAATGAAGTTTTATTTAATTAAGTTAATAATTTGCATGTTAAACCACCATCAACCAATTTACTATCCATTTAGGTGACAATAGTATTACAAATTTGTAAGGCTTATTAGAAAAATTGGCTCAATGCAAAAATAAATAAAATAGTTATCTTATAGAAAAGAGGGATAGTTATGAGAAAAGTAATAAATATTGCAAACGTAGCGAGTGATAAGCCAATTTTTGTAGAGGTAGTCAAAAAAATGATTGATTCTCAATATGAGTATTATGTTGCAGATATTAAAGTTGAGGTCAAATATAGTATTTGTCAGATGAATGAGGAGGATGTATCGTGAATGCGATAGAAAAAAGAATGCATATTTTAGATTTGAAAAATCAGTATTGTAAAAAGTGTAAGCACAATGTAGCACCGTATCAATATTATAAGGTAGAGAAAGAGTTAACTAGATTAAATAAAAAATATTTGGTGGTCAGCCTAAACGGAGAGAAACCCCATACGAAAAATGAGATAACAGATGTAAACAAGCAGTTGTTTTATATGAGCGAAGGGTGGAATATGGAGTCATTGCAAAGCAGGTAGGTTGTCATGTGAGCGATTTGTATAGAGAGCTCAAAGAGCGTGGATTACTGAAACCACCAAAATAAATGAAAAGTTAAATTATAGGGGGGAGTGCAATGAGGGAATTGGATAGAGGAATTTTTGAATACTATTCCGACAGCAAAAATTTTTTAGAATGGATTTTACGCACGTATAATGGAAGTAGGTGAATCATCATTTGTTTGACTGTCTGAATGAAAGACTATCAGAAATTAGAAGAAACTGCGTATTTAGAATATAACTTAGACAAAACAAAAGCTGAATTAAAAACGCTGGATTAGTGGTGATTTGCAAGATGTACGTTTAACTGCTGAATCGGAAGGTTCGAAGGACTTGATCATAAAATAATCAAGTTGAAATACAGTGATGGATTGACGTTAGCAAATATTGCGAGTGAACTTAATTATAATCCGAATTATATCAGACGGAGACATGTTGAAGTAATGAAAATTGTCAAGTTTATAGATGCATTATAATGTGACTTTTTTGTGAGCTACATTTCGGTCACAGAAACCCTTGGGAAAATACTTTATAGTAATATCATAGAGTTTTATAGTTCACTTCGTATTCAGAATGTTATCACATGGTGAACATAACATATTGGAATCGATTTGTTATATTGTAATTATCCATAGTATGTATGTAATAAGAGCTATCTGTATACTGTTGGTCCCCTGTTTGTTCTATAGTTTTTTTGAACTAGCCAGGGAAGGGGTTTCCCTTCCTTTGAGCATATAGCGAATTTTACTAAACATGAAAAGTTGTATGCTGAAAGGTGTGGAAACACCACAAAAAAATAATGTCGGCTTCCAGCTAACAAGGGTAAGAATCTTAATCTTTCTATCTTTAAATCATCAATTGTACATCTTTTAAAAAGTTCGATGTATTTTCCATAGTCCAAGAGTGGAGAATACATCGAACTTTTGTCCTGTGTAAGAGTAGGATAATACGAAGGTTAAATTTTAAAAAAATAATGATGATGTGTAGGCGCTGCAACATTTGTAGCGTCTTATTTGTTATTAAGGAAAGATAAGCGCAAACGTATTGCATTTTAATAGGAGAAGGAGTGAAATAAATATGAAATGTTCATATTTATTTACCAACATGGGGCTGGATATTGATGTGTAAGTAGTGAACATGGAGGGAACCAAAAAGAATGGGCTGAAAGCATTGAGGAAGTACCGATTATGCCGGAATACTTTGCCTGATGAGCGTGCGCAACAGATTGTTACGATAATTACCAATCGATGGAACATACAGAGGGATTTCAACAGTATGCATTTATTTGGAAGGTAGAAAATACTGTAGACAAGCTAAATTGCATCGAAAAACAAATTCTTCGTGAAGGATATATGACCGCTGATAAACATAACTGGGTGAGAATGTCACGGAAGTTGACTGTTTCCAAAACGATTTATTATGGACACCGTGATAAATCGTTTTAAAGTCTAGCGAAAAAACTAAATATTGCTGTGCATTATTAGTTTTTCTGAAAAAAAGGGAAATTCAAGAATCACACATGCATTTTATGTTTTATAGTGAAAGTTTCAAGAAGATCACCCCACGGAAATGTAGCTGTATGTTGTTTCTTGATTACACTAAGCGCCCAGGTAAGGACAATTGATTATAGTTTACTCACGATAAACGTAAGTAAGGGTCCAACCAACGAGGAAGAGGGTTTCCCTCTCTTTGAGCCGAGGAACCCCACGTTAGTTCTCCTGTTAATGGATATCCAATTTTAATTTCCTCAGTTCAAAGAGGTGTGAACACTTCATATATTCGAGCGGCGTAATAGCGTTGTTTTTTATTGCTCCACTATGTTGTTATACAAGTTATTATATTGAAAAAAGAAATGCAACTGAGGCTTACAAACAAGCTGGGTACTCATACAAAAACGATAACGTAGCTGGAGTAGAGGGTAAAAACTACTAAGAAATCCTAAGATTGAGCGATATGTCAGAGAGCATATGGAAGCTATTCAAAGTCCTGTTATTGCGTCACAAGAAGAGGTGCTAGAGCATTTGACGAGTGTTTAAGAGGAGAAAGGTAGGGTTCTTAAAAGACCTCGTATGAGTAAATCGAAGAACAAGGAAGGAAAGTGGATAGAATATGAATCTTATGATGAAATCACCGTCTATCCTCAAGGCCAAGATATTATTCGGACTGGAGAACTTTTAAGGAAAAGGTACTTGATGTGGACGGAGAAAAAGAGGTTTCCATCACAGTACCAACATTTATTGATGACGTACCGGTGAATGACGATGAATAAAGCACCAGTAAATGTACAACATACAATTAACTTCTGTGAAGTCATTGGGAAGGGCTACAACCGCTTTTGACATTCTAAGAACTTCTATCGGGTCTGCAAAGGCTCACGTGGTTCTAAGAAGTCGAAAAACACGGTAATAAACCTCACAAAAAGGCTCATGCAATATCCCTGAGTCAACATCTTGATTGTTCGTAGATTCTTCAATACATTAAAACAATCTTGTTACACCAATTTTAAATGGGCTGTTAACCGCCTGAAGATAAGGCGTCTATTCAAGTTCAACGAATCCATGCTAGAAATAACATACAAGTCAACTGGGCAAAAAATTTTATTTCGCGTATTGGATAATCCGTTGAAAATCACATCTATTACAGTTGATGTTGGGCGTGGTTTGAGGAAGCATACGAAATTGAAGACCAGCATAAGTTCGAAACGGTTGTTGAGTCTATTCGTGGTTCCTATGATTCACAAGACCTCTTTAAACAGATTACTGTGACATTCAACTCGTGGAGTGAAAATCATTGGTTAAAAGCTTATTTCTTTGATGAAAAAACACAGGCGTATGAAACGTTTGCTATTACACCGACCCATAAGTGTAACGAATGGTTAGGTGAACAGGATATAGCTCGATATGAGAGTTTGGATACCAAAAACCCTCGACGAGCGAAAATCGTTTGTGATGGAGAATGGGGCGTAACTGATGATCTTGTGTATGAAAGATTCCAAGTAAGAGATTTTGATATCGATGAAATACGTCAAAGGAAAGATGTACAAAGTGCCTTCGGATTCAATTTCGGTTATACCAATGATCCAACTGCTTTATGTTGTTCATTAGTAGATATATGAAATGAAACGATATACATATTCGACGAGCATTATGAACATGGAATGAGCAATAAACGAATTGCTAAGATGATTCAAGATAAAGGGTATGAAAAAGAAAAGATTACTGGGGATTCTAACGAACCGAAAAGTATTGATAAGATTAAGTCCCTTGACGTAAGAAGAATAGAAGGAGCGCGTAAGGGTAAAGGCTCCATTAAAAATGGGATTCAGTTCATTCAAGGCTTTAAGATTGTCATTCATCCGTCTTGTGTTGAGTTTATTAAAGAGATTTATAACTATATTTATGCAACAGATAAAAAAAAAGGAAAGAAGCTGAAGTAGATGGCATACCTGTTGTCAAAGTCATTTCTAGGCGTTTAGGAGCAAACTTCATTGTATGTCATAAATCCGCGACAATTACCCCTATTAAACTCTCTGAATACCGTATTCATTTAGACCCTGTGTGTGTTTCTGGTTCCCTTGCAGAAGTTGATGCATTCGTTATGGAAAATAAGAAGGATGCAATCTATGTTCACAAAAAGAAAGAATCTAGCACAGTAGTGGAGACGCAAAATCTAAGTAATAGAGGGCTTCGGCTCTCTATCCTCTAGGGAGGCAACACGTGATCACAACAAAAGATAACGCAAAGAAAATTATTCGTATGCAGGACAGCAAGCAAGACAAACTCATTAAAATGTTTATCCTTGATGGTAGACTCCTTTATCCGCAGATATATCGGAAATGACTTCAAGCGTGGTTATCCATCAAATTATGAGATTATCGCGATTAGATTAATAGGTTACCATCTATTATCTACAGATGAAGACAAGCAAGATGTTGTGAAAAGTGAGCGGTTAGGTTCAAGTAATATTATGTATGCAACGGATGAAGATCAATAACGGTGGCACTTGTTAAAAGATTTAAGAAAGAGGCTGAGAACATTATACGATTCAGAGGAAGATTAAAACGATTAATGAAGCGGTTTGGGTCTCAGGTAACGGTGTATCGAAAAAAGGGAAAAGTTCTGATCCGTATAATCGTGGCAAGTATCAAAAAGTATCTACATTGGAGGGGATCGTTGATGAAACGTTACAGGGTGGAAAAGTTGGTATGACTTATCAGAAGGTTACAGAGGATACAAGCGCTGTGTTGTATTGTGATCCAACTGATATTCAAAAAGGGGACGTAATCGCCACAAACAACAAGTATTACAGTGCGAAAAAGGTATCGAATCCGATGAACGTGGATAATCATTTAGAAGTAGCGCTAGAAGAAACGGAGATCAAAGTCGATGGTCTTGGACAAGCTTTGCGATTTTCCTCAGTAAGATGTTATGTCGGATTGTATCAAAGTCATCGATGTTGATGTGGGGAGCGTTTTGGTCGGAATCCGTAGGAATTTGGGCAGAAATCAGCCTCAAAGATAGCTTCCAATATGAGTTTTAGCGCTCCTTGGACCACACGGTCCCGTATACACGGGATTTGTAGTGTCCGCATTTTGCCGTTTGCTTTTGGGATTTCTACTTTACGATTAGCTTGTGGTTGATATGTTCCAGCCTGCAGTTCTGCCTGGATGTTCTTTAGAAACGGCATAACTCCCTTTAGCTCTATATCAGTGAAACTTTGACCGTCGATACCTGGGGCACCTCCGTTTTTCCTCGCATGCTGATATGCTTCATGAAGGGTTTTTAGTTTGGTAATGTGGGAAAATAGTCCCAAAAACCGATGCGTAGGTTCAGACTTCGCCTTTTGATAGATTCGTCGCCTTAGTCCCTGCAAAGTAATAGATGTTTTTGTCATGGCACCCTTGCCTCCCCGCGCGTTTTGCTGCACGCAGATCTCCGGTACTACGATCCGTTCCGCCACCGGAATTGCGTGTAACGAGGCTACGTCTACGTTCATTGTACGTTACAACCTGGAGATTTGCCCACATACCTTTTGCATGTGATGTCAGAGGGCTTCGCCATGTCGTTTTCACTTCATGGCGCCTCTCAGGCTACGGGAGTTGAGTCTATTCTCCCGATTGGACTTTCACCAACTAGATAATGTTTCCTTATCTGGACACGCCAATTTGCCAACGTAAAGTATATAACTCATGTACCTGGTCCATCGGAAACCATTCCAAAAGTATATTCGTCACGTACACGTTTAATCCCGCTACAATTTCACTTTTCTCTGAGTACGTTCTATTTTTAGATTTTTCTTTTTCCACGATCTTTGCTCGTCGTTTTTACAGTTGTTTTTCTCCAATATAAGCATTTTTTAATTCAAATGTTTCCCCAGGGTATAGTTGTTTCAAAATATGTTTCACATTGATTTGTATATATTCCGATTGTTTTTTAATTGCACCGTTTTTAAAATATTCTGGGCTTGGATTTTTCATATATACATTCGTGTTTAATTTTAAACGAGAAATATAGTATGTACCTCGTTGATCCATTTGATCTAAGTCTTCCAATGAAAAATAGCCCAAATCACGAATACCTAAATCTCCTGGTCGTAAGGTATCTAAACACTCCGTACCAAATGTCTTGTCATTATTTTTTCCGGGTCCAACTTGAAAGTTAAGAAATTCCCCACTATGCAGATCATATTCTAATTGAATTTTGATTCCGGCTGTTTGAGCACATCCCTCAGACCCTGGATATATATTCTCTAAAGCATTTGGCACTTGAAATACGGTGGCATCTAGAATACGGATTCGGTGGAAATGAGAGAAGAGATGGTTAGAAATTTTTGTTTGTTCACATACTTTTTGTTGTAATAAGAAAGAAAAAATATGTTGTAAAAACAAAACTACTTTTGCATTTAAACTTTTATTTAAGCCCTCAGGGCTGATTAAAGTACCAGTAGCTGCATGAAGTCTACTACATAATTGGACTAAGGGATCACTTGCTACCCGTTGACTGATCCAAATACAAATAGTAGCTAAATCTGATCCAGAAAACTTACGCTTTCGCTTTATAAATCCGACTTCTCTTGCAAGTTCTTCTAAAAATACAAGTGTAACATATCGTTTTAATTCTTTCGCGAATGGTTGTAGTTCATCTTGAATCGAGATATCCATAAGAAAACATCATCCTTTCTAATCTAGTTTATTTAGAAAGAATAACGTTTTTTAGTACTTGAGAGTATTAAAATCTCTTAAGCTGATAAGCAAGGTCTTCGACCCTAAAAACAAAAAAAGAATCTTGTTTTTTTAAAACAAGATTCTAATGAATTTACATTTGTTCTTTCCTTTTTCCTACTTTCCATGCTAGGAACAAAATTGGCCCTGTTACTAAAACAGCTGTAAAAATACCCATTAGTGTTCACCACCCTTACTAAACTGGCCTACTAGTACTTATTCATAATTTTACCATAAACACAAAACAAATCAGACGGATAAACATATACATATCTTGGGTTCAATATTGAAAACATAAAAAAAACCGTATACACAAAATTTTAAAAAAGTATATGACTAACATCAAAGCTAGATTATATTCTTTATCAGTTAGAAGGTTTTAAAGGAATAATTTTCGTATTCACTAACTTAGTAGATTCTGATTCTGAATTTGTTAAACTCCTAAATTGTAATTCTGGTTTTGAAGTTATATCATATGTCTTTACAATTAAATTCGTTCCATACTCAATTTTAAAACTTCCTGATCCTTTTAATCGAATGCTATCCGGATCATTAGGAGATTGAATTGCACCATATTTATCTCCTGCTCTATCCAAAAAGTGGCTTAATTTAGAGACAACTGGATTTATTCTATAACCACGGACACCCTGATTAACATCTGCAAATAAATCTACGTTACCTGATGTAGATTTTTTTTCAAAATAAACTTCAGTCTTATATATTTTTCCTTTTGGAACTTTAACAGGTTGTGAAGGGGCAGTAATTGTATTAGTCTCACTCTTTGTGTTCGTGCCAGTATGAGAAAAATTATATTCAAGACTTGCTTCAACTTTTCCTTCAGCTACAAAAGGAATACCAGCACTTCCTGATACTTTTAAACCTGTTTTAAATCCATTTTGTATTGAAGTACTTGTTGTATTAGTAATAGCCTGAGAAAATATACTAGTATTATATGTTTGATCCTCATTTGTTTCATTTGAAAATGTATTAGAACCAAGATATAGAGGTAATATATTTGTTACATTAGTTTCTTTAATATTTATTCCTGTATAATTAACAGTACCATTTGTTGCTAAACCTATCTGCGAAATAAATGGACTATTCTTATTTATAGAGTCAACTATTTGATCCAGAGTCTTATCAATATCTTGTAGTGCACCTTGTTGTCCAAAATTTTTATATTGTAAATTTTCATTACTCTGAATCTGATCTGCATAAACACTATTAATAGTACCACCTAATAATATACTGACCACCATACCACTAATAATCAATTTCTTATTCATCTAAAATCACTTCCTTTTCATTTAATTAAAAGTACAACCAAAGTGCTAACATAAAACCCACATTAAGGATTATTTGTACCATAACAATACTGCACGTTTTTGTTACAAATCGAATAAATACGATTGAACCAAAATTATTCTAAAAGTAATTTGGGGTATTTTGTATTAATACTCCTTTTCAGGGGATGAGCAAAAACATTCTTTATAGAAAAACACCTCCTAATAAATTTACTTGCCACAATTCCTAACACCCATACTGAAAGCGTTTACTATTAAATATTAACACATTAGGAGTGATATCTATCAAAAAGCAAAAATGTTTCACATTAACTTCACAGAAGTGTAATTTTCTAGATTTCTTCCATGTTTTTGGGCGTGAGTGCTGGCTAGTCGTGTGGGGGCTAAACTCCACATAGCGTTGATCTGCATGGAATAGAAGCAATATCTTGAACGGAAAAATTGACGATTCGGCTGGTACAATTACTAATCCAAGTCGTGCTACCTAAATCCTCGTTTTTGGTACATTCCGCTTGGCAATATGCCCATACCTGTTCCTTGCAAAACTTTTAGCCTTTATATAGGGAGTGAGAAGAGAGAAACTTTAAAAAGTGGTAAAAACGCTTATATATCAATAGTTTCAGAGATTTCTAACCGTATCAAATTTAATCCGGTTAGAAAAAAAAGAAAAGAGCCCTTAATGGCTCTTAGTTAAAATGATTTTTGAGGTAATTTTTTAAGTATTGGATTATCTTTCATTTGTTTTTTAAACATCAAAATTAAATGCTCTTCTATAGGGGTCACCATACATGCCCATCAATTTAAGAACAAAAATAAAATGAGCTTTCGTTCAAATCAACTAAAAAACTCATAACATACTTTTTATTTTTAAAAATACGCACACCAAATAAACTCTAACGAGTTTCATTTTTAAAATTATGCAGCTTTCCTTTGCTTTCTAAACCCATTATACTCATAGATAACACCCATAATATCAAAGATTGTTTTTTTCTCATATCGGTGAGATTTCCGTCCATTCTTCTGTAGGAGGGCAAACAGACGGATCAGGGTCTTTGTTATGTCTTGGGTGTTTTTCTGTATCGCTTGATATAACAGCGATACATGATCTTGAATCATTCCAATGGCTTTATATTCACTTAATTCTCTTTTGTTCTTTTGCAACAGAAGTTGACGCATCTTAAATATCGTAGAAGAACATATAAAAATGGCAATGAGCTTTCCATATACATGACACTCTAATCGTTCTTTTCTGATAGTTTGCCAGTGATGAATTTGAAACAAAGATTTCCATGTTTTAAAGATAACTTCTATTTGCCAACGAAGAGAGTAAAAATCATGTATTTGTTCCATCGGAACAATCTCTTCAGGCGTATTTGAGACATATATGTTTATACCAGTTAATCGTTTACTCTTTTCTGAAAACGTAATTCCCTTTTTACTTTCTATATAGATTTGTTTTTTTCTACGTTCCTGTATCTGTTTGTCTGTTAAACGATAGATAATTACACGGATGAATAGTTTTTGATTCTTTCCAATGTAAGCTTCTTTTATTTCATATGTTTGACCGGGATTTAAATTGTTCATTATGTGTTCTAAGTCAACTTGGATATACTGTGATTGCTTTTTTACAGTCCCGTTTCGAAAGTATTCTGGAAACGGATTTTTTATATACACGGTATGGTTTAATTTTAATCTGGATATATGGAAAAAGAAATTGTGCTCTTTTTAAAATAGTTTGACATCAATTCGGTTAGTCTATATATTTAAAAATGTCTGTTATTTGTTTTAATTCATTTAGTTTATTTGTGCGCTCCAATTATGGAGCCTTTTTTGTAGGTTTTTCTTTACGTAGGTAATTTTTTTGATTTACGAATATATTTGTGAGATTATGTTTATGACTAAATGACTTCAGG
The DNA here is from genome assembly GCF_008274905.1 of Bacillus sp. JAS24-2. Taxonomy (NCBI): domain Bacteria; kingdom Bacillati; phylum Bacillota; class Bacilli; order Caryophanales; family Bacillaceae; genus Bacillus; species Bacillus sp. JAS24-2. The sequence continues at coordinate 257,648 of NZ_CP031070.1, read as the reverse complement.
AAAAGTTCTCAATAGATATTGGGAGCTTTTTTATGCAATTAATTAGAAAAGTAAAAGCACCTATTATTAAGTTAGCATAATAGGTGCTTTGTTTTTATATGGACCTTGTAGGACTCGAACCTACGACTGGACGGTTATGAGCCGTCTGCTCTCACCAACTGAGCTAAAGGTCCACGAATGGGACTATAACATGATACTCAAAGAAAAAAACACTCGTACGAGTGTTTTTTTCTTGTGTTACATGATAAGAAGTTTTGTTTTCCAATCCATATTACATATACAATATAAAAACAGCTCACTAATAATATACCATAAAAATAGGATTCAAGCGATAGAGAGATATGTACTCCAAAACTACGTTGATGGCAGCCGGTCCCAACAGGGATAAGGGATATCGGCGTTTGAATGAAATGAATATGCGAGAAAATGTACAAACAATACTATATGATGTCAGGTTTCTTGCTTAGAATTAAAAAAATTGCAGAGAGGAAACATTATTATATTGTTTGTGTGCGCTATCATTATTGTGGAACGTATATTCTGAAAAAGGAGCTGAATTTTATGACAAAGGTACATGTAAAAGATGTAGCAAAAGATTCAGGATAAGAAAAAGCGTTAGAGGAAGCTCTAAAGAAATTTGAAAAACAATTCGGCAAGGGAACCATTATGAAACTAAGGGAAAAAGCTGAGCGAAATATTTCGGTTGTATCAAAAGGCTCTATAGGATTGGATATTGCATTAGGAGTAGGAGGATAACCGAAAGGTCGTATTATTGAAATCTTCGGTCTCGAATCTTCAGGGAAGATAACAATAGCATTACATGCAATTGCAGAAGTGCAAAAACAAGGTGGAACTGCGGCATTCGTTGATACAGAACATGCGCTTGACCCTGTGTATGCAGAAAAGTTAGGTGTTAATATTGACGATTTATTATTATCGCAACCAGGTATAGGGGAACAGGATTTAGAAGTTACAGAAGCATTAGTGAGTAGCGGCACTGTTGAAATTGTTGTAATAGACTCTGTGGCAGCTTTGGTTCCACAGGCTGAGATTGATGGGGAAATGGGAGATTTTCATATGGGATTGCAAGGGAGATTAATGTCACAAGCTTTGCGAAAACTTTCAGATCATATTAGCAAACAAAATTTGATTGTTATTTTTTTAAATCAAATAAGAGAGAAAATAGATTGTACTATTATTACTAATAATGAAACAACTACTGGAGGCAGGGCGTTAAAATTCTATTCTACAATAATAATAGATGTACGTAGAAGCGATCAGATTAAAACCCCTAAATATAGCCAACCTACAGGGGATATTACAGAATTAAAGGAAAGTTTAGGGCAAGGTGGTGAGAAAGTAAAGCGGGTTTTGAAAGAAAATAAGCAAATCAGTTATGAAATCTAACAGGGGGTTAGGAATCATTATGCAAATGAATCTTAAGTGTAAATGACAGGATTTTTGGCAGGAGAATATACATATAATATTTTTATATAAACCCCTCTTTACACAAGTTAAAAGATGGTGTGGGGATGCTATTTATAACTATATTATTCTGTTGATTAATGGGAATTATATGATCAGTTTGCTGATGGATATTTCAATATGAGGGAACAGAAAGTAAATGCAACACAACTAAGCCCAGAACTCCAAATGTTGAATCAAATGTTTACGGTACTAGCGAATCAAGAAATAGAGCAAAAACGCCTGAGCAAAGAGGTTACTGAAACAAAAGAGAAAGTTGAAAACATTAGTGAGATTGTCACTCTTAACACGACAGATTGGCGAAAAGAAACAACAACTTTATTAAATAAAATCAGCTCTAAATTGGGTGGATTCGAGATATATCGTAACATCCGAAATGAAAGTTATGACATTTTAGAGCAGCGGGCCAATGCTAATTTAAGCATCCGAGTTACAAATAAACAAAAGAAAATGGCATTAGAAGGTGTACAGAAGTCGCGGATTAATAAAGTGTCCAAGCTAGATGTAATTAACGACGATAAACGTCTCCTTGAAATCTATTTAGCGGTGGTAAAAGAAATGGGATTAAATATCAAGTGAAGGTTTTGTAAGGGGTTTCTTTTAGAACATAAAAGAATCCCTAGAGAGTGTGCGCTAGGACTTCCGTATAGGCTTTATGTTGGGAGATTATAGTTCCAACGCAACAATCTTAACATGAATTACATGTATACACACCCCGAAAATCAGACATAAGGAGAGGAGGATACGAAATGTATGTCGTGATTTAGTTAAGGAAATCCATAATATTCACATTGAAAATGAGGAGGAAGAAAAATGAAAATACGTGGTCAGGAATGGCTAGATATGGAGCCAGAGCAAAAACGCAGATTAATCAGACGTAAAGTTGTCGAGAACCGGAATAAATTCGCTGAGAAGCAGTGGGAATCACTGGTTTTAAAAGATACACAAACGTTTTGGCAATGTACAAAAACATGTCGTCTGTCTGATAAAGTTTTAGCGAAATCGTAACAAACAAGTTAAGTAGCAAGACGTTGTAATACAAATTCAAAGTTTGCAGATGAGGAAACTAGTGATAATTACTAAAAAAGAAACCCATTGCAGTGGGTCACTTTGAAAAACACAAGAATAATCAGTATATCACATAACAGGAGGAGAATATACATGAGTAGACCATATGAGGTAATTGCAAAAACAACAGAATTAACCCGTGGAGAATGGCTAGAAATTCGTCGCCAAGGTATTGGTGGGTGAAGATGGAATTTACCATAAGCGGGGATACTTTTGTCACCACAGGCGGTATCTACGAACCGCAGTTGTCTGAATTTAGAACGTGGATGGATCAGAAGGGTTGGTATTACGGGGTGAGGTAATGAATGTTGGCGTACTAGGGTGAGAGATTGTATAAACAATTTGTTTGTTAGTGTAGACAATTTTTTCTTAAGTGAGAGGGTACTTTCTATTGTTATAGAAGGTACCCTTGGTATATCAATGCAGATGGTGCGTCTTATCTTAAAATAGGTTTGTTCCTGGGGGAGGAGCGTCTAGTTTAAGGGTTATGTCTACAGGTTTATGAAAATTTAATTACACGGAAATTATACTTGTCACGTATGTCTCTGATGTCGAGTTTTTCTCGGTCATTAGTATGACCTGTCAGATAGACTGTTTCTGCATCTTTTTTAACAACAAACATTGCATGAGAGTATCTTTTTTCAGATTTTTTTTGTAGTTGAATAACATCTCCAACTTCAATATCTCTCATAATATCTAATTCATTTGGTTGAATTACTTTCTGGGTTTTGCTCCAATAAGTATAAAAATCTCCTACGTTAATCCATGTACTGGATACTGTAAAAATATTATCGCTTTGTTTTTTGCTATACCAATAATTTTTTTTTGAATCGACACCTTCAGAGGCAATTGTTTCTGGTTTGTTCTCTCCTAGTCCACCTGCCTTTAAAATTTGTGATATATAGTTCATACAGTCATTTGGATCATATTTTTTATATTCAGGGTTCCTTTTGCCCCACCATTTGTGTGCATAAGCGAGTGCAGAGTCTATATCAAGTTTTTGGTTAGTGACTGAATTATTAGCTTTTAGTACAGATTGTTGTTCGTTACGTTCTTGAAAATTGTTCACTTTGGTATTAGGATTGGCCTCTGTAGCCGCTAGTGATGTAATAGGGGCTAAACTTGTTAAAGATAAAGCGAGTGCAGCGGTCGTTACTAGTAATTTTTTTTTCATCGTTTTTCCTCCTGGGTATGGGTATTTTGTGCGACCTAGTATTCTTGTAAACACATAAAAAAACCTCTACTCAAAAAGGAGTAAAGGTTTTTTTGCACTACAAGCAAATCGTTGGAATGTAAGCTCTTTTACCGACTTAGGGGTTTATTCCACTTCATTACATACCTCTCCCTCGTTGAGTTTTAGCACTGTACAGCATAGGTTTGAAACCAGCTACATTAAGAAGGGCCTTCTCTCCGACCGTTCCTGTTGACCCATTGGCATCTCTCGATATTTTTGGGCAGCAGCGTTTCTCTATACAGGAGCCTCACCTAACAGAGACTATTTAGTTGCACTTCAAATGTAAACGCTAATATATAGAAATTCAACAGTTTTATTTATGAATTTTTTAGAAAATGAAAGATGTAAAACATAGTAAATCCCACAGGGTAAGCGAGTTGCAGTATATTTCATAGAGTTTTGTGACAAGATTATTGTCAACCTACCATTTACTTGTAAGATTATTTCACTAGACTTGTAGGTATTTTCCACTTGTATATGTCACATATCACTAAGGTTATGATAGGATATTTTCGTACAAACAGACGGTATTGTGAAGTGAGGTAAAGTTTTATAGGATAAGGTCTATAATTGTTAAGGGAATCATAGGATATAATTAACGTGAACAAAACTCATATACATGTAAAGAAAAGAGCTCTCCTTGGTCCAGAGGGCTCTTTTGCATGAGGAACTTTGGAATTGGCATTGTTAGTATATGATTGCCTGCGTACAATATGACAAAAAAATAAAAAGACATCTCCCTCAATTGAAGATGTCTTCGTTCTATAACTATAGACAGGTGTCAATTATAGATTATGCAGTTTACGTATATTCTATACCATAATAAATTACTCTATAGCCCCTACTTATTTCATCATTATGAATCTGTAAACCGCTCCCATGCGCTCTCCTGATAAACACAGCTAAGATGTCATAAAAGTTGTTGGCAAGCGCCCGATCTTTCACAAGTGTTGGGATGTGCAAACCAAGTTTTGCGCACGGATAAGTATTTTAACTTTTCTTTTATATCTCGTCAAGTTAGGATTGTATGTTTTTCTATACAAAGAGCCTATGGTTATGGTTAGATAATACAGGCTTTAGTCTTAGGTATTTGAAGTTACTAGGCTTGTTAATAGGGGATAAAACTATAAACTGAGCAGTTTTTCTCCAAGTTTAACGATAAACACGATAATTACTACAATTGCCAGTAACTTCAATGTCACATATGTTACTTTAAATATGACTTTACAGAAAACGTAAATGAGCAGACCTAACAGAATAAACATTATAATGCCCATATAGATTACCTCCAATAGTTTCTCCTCACGATATTGGGAAGTCCTTTCATTCTACTCTCCTTCCGGTATGTATGGAAGCTAATAAGGTTACATACAGAAAAGAGAATATCTCACTTAGCGTAAGATACTCCCTTTGTTTGATTATAGTCGCTTTTATTATATTGCATAAGGAATAGATATTTTTCAGGTGTAGGGATTAAACCTTGTGTTATTCCCCCACAATCCGCCCAAATAATTATCGTTTTGTATTGGAAATTATCGGATGTGGGAGGTCTTTTGAATGTAAAACCTAACTCCTTCGGTAGCAGTTACCAGAGGAGTTGTTGACAGCATCTCTTCTTTTATTTTAGATCTCCTTTTCAACTCAACTAATATTTATAACTATCTAGTCCCAACATCGAAAAGAACAATATAAGTAATTCCCCTTAGAAATAGCCTGTGTGTTATTTTTGTTCCTTAATCTGTATTTTTGCTGCTTTATAAAATTCTAGTTTTCTTGTATTATACTCTTTTGTATACGTATTAAATTTTTCTTTTTCTTTTTGCATTTCTTCAGTTGATTGATTTACCTCTTGTACTTTCTTACTGATTTCTTTTAACTTTGTTTCTTTTACTTTTAACTTCTTGTAGAGCTCTTTTTCAATTTTCATTGATTTTATATAGCTTTCATTCATTTTTTGAAAAGTATCGTAACGATTTTTGTAAGCTTCTGCTACTTTTTTTGCTTGTTTTTGCAATTTTTTATCTTTAATCTTCTCTACATTACTTTGAATGGATTCTGTTTTTTTCTGCGCTTTCTCTAATGCATCCTGTTCACTTTTTAATACTTGTTCACGCTTATCCACATTTGAAAAGGCTTGGTCTAATTTTTGTGCAACTGCCGTGTTATCCTCTTTTCCTTCTGTTATAATTTGAGCATATAATTCTTGACCTTGTTTTTCTAATGTTGCCAATTCTTTCGCATCTTCAAACAGCACTTTTTCTTGTTTAGTTGCATTTTCAAATGCTACAAATAAATTCCCTTCTGGCTTTTCACCAAAACAACCTGATAATAATCCTACTGAAAGCGCTCCAACTAGTACTATTTTTCTATAAGTCAACTTCTTTTCCTCCTATGTTACATACGTTTATCATGCCAGAAATTTACTGGGAAATGTTCTTCCTCATGATATGCTTCGAACTCATAGCCTTTTTCTTTTAACCCTTGTATAATTGCTGGTACGGCTGCAACAGATTGTGGATGGATATCGTGCAACAAAATAACTTCTTTGGATTTCGTCGCACCTGAGAGTACATTTTTAATAATTTGTGCAGCAGCAGCATCGACTGGCATCTTATTATATTTCCAGTCTAAAGAGTCTATTGTCCAATCCCAAACTTTCAAACCACCTTCTACAACCTTATTGCGAAGTGTCTCGTTTAATCCAGGCATTGAGCCATAAGGTGGGCGAGTTAATACAGGTGATTTTCCAATGATTCCAGCAATTAAGCTTTGGTCTTCTTTCATTTCATCAACATAATGTCCTTCTGTATAAAGCTTTTTGTAGTCATGGGTCATACTGTGCATACCAACATAATGCCCTTCAGCTAATTCGCGTTTTACAAGATCAGGGAATGATTTGACATTTGCTCCAATTAGGAAAAAGGTAGCCTTTGCATCCTCTTTTTTCAATATATTTAAAAGTTCAGCAGTATATTTTCCAGGCCCATCATCAAAGGTAATATAAGCAATTTTTCGTGTTTGGCCATTATATTTTTCGGGTGCTGTTTTATTCATTTCTACTTTCGGCTGATCACTTGCAATCTGTACTGGGTGATCTTGATCTGTTATAGATTTTGCTGATGAGGTAATAAACGAAAAGATAATATATCCTATTCCAATTGCTATCATTGTGACAATAATAGGTTTCAGGTTACGTGTATTTTTCATATTATGATGGTCATCCTTTCTATCCTGTTAGTCGAAATTTTATATAGTTTAGGAAAATATAATCTGTAAAAATGTCATCGTGAATAATAATCATTACGATTTAGGTGGTTTGTTATTCCTTCTTTTTACCAGATGCGCTGGGCCTAATTTGGACCAGCGCATCTGATAAATGTAGCAGTAATACATGAGCTTTAATATGCGTTGTAAGGTTTATTAGTATTCCATTCATTTCGAGAGCTTTGGCGAATCGATTCTCGAATGTCTTGAGCGTATTTTACACCCCTTAAGTGTAATTCTTGATTTTTTCCATATATACAGATGTCCCTGTATCCGAAGATTCTTCCGAAAAAGCTTTGGTGCAATTCAATATCTCTAATCTGATGGTTTTCTACCTCATGTACATAACGTGTGAATAATCCAAGTTTTACAGCTATTCTTTGGTTTGTGACAATATATATATCGAAATACGCCAGAATCATTTTAAAAAGAGGGACAACAAGCCCGATTATAGTGATGGAAAGAAGAATATCCCTAGTAGTTCAAACGGATAAGGGGTGCTTTGTTACACGGTCTAATTCTACTTCGGTATCCATTTGGGTTAGCTCCTTTCTTAAAAAATGTTTTTCATATAACATAAATTGTATATACAACATAACAATAGTTGGATAAGAATATACCACATTATAAAAATAACATTCAAGCGATAGGAGGATATACTCTCAAACTACATTGATGAAACTTGAGCCCTACGGGTATAAGGGTTATTAGTGTTTGAATGAAGTGAATATGCGAGAAAACGCACAAACAACAGTATGTGACGTCAGATTTTTTGCTTGAAATTAAAAAAGTTGCAACAAGGAAACATACCTCCCGTTAAATGTATGAGTTATCATGAATGCGGAACATATTTTCCTAAAAGGAGCCGAATTTATGGCAAAAGTAAATGCGAAAGATGTAGCAAAAGATTCAGGAAAAGAAAAAGCGCTAGAGGAAACTTTAAAGAAACTTGAAAAACAATTCGGTAAGGGAGCAATTATGAAACTTGGAGAGCGGCCTGAACAAAGGATATCAGTTGTATCAAGTGGTTCTATAGGACTGGATATTGCATTAGGGATAGGAGGATATCCGAAAGGTCGTATCACTGAAATTTATGGACCTGAATCTTCAGGGAAGACAACACTAGCATTACACGCGATTGCAGAAGTACAGAAGCAAGGTGGAACGGCGTTGTTTATTGATGCCGAACATGCGCTTGACCCTGTATACGCAAAGAAGTTGGGAGTAAATGTTGACGGGTTGTTAGTGTCACAACCAAATATGGGAGAAAAGGCGTTGGAAGTTGCAGAAGCGGTAGTGAGAAGTGGTGCTGTTGCGATTGTTATAATAGACTCGTGGCAAATTTGGTTCCACAGGCTGAGATTGATGGGGAAATGGGAGATTCTCATATGGGCTTGCAAGCGAGATTAATGTCACAAGTTTTGCGGAAACTCTCAGGGCATATTAGCAAACAAAATGTGATTGTTATTTTTTTGAATCAAATAAGAGAGAAAACAGGTTGTACTTTTATTACTAATAATAAAACAACTACTGGAGGAAGGGCGTTAAAATTCTATTCCACGATAAGAATCGATGTACGTAGAAGGGATCAAATTAAAACTTCTAAAGTTGGTCAACCTACGGGAAATGCTACAGAATTAAAAGTTGCGAAAAATAAAGTAGCTCCACCATTTAAAAATTGTAAAGTCGATATTTTATACGGTGAAGGGATTTCGAAAGAAGGAGAAGTCTTAAATTTAGGCGGAGAGAAAGTAAAGCAATTTTTGAAAGAAAATAAGCAAATTAGTCATGAGATTGAACAGGGGATTAGGAATTATTATGCAAATGAATCTTAAGTGCAAATGACAGGGTTTTTGGCAGGATAATATACAGATAGCATTACCCAATATAGAAGTCTTTTTTATACAAATTCCTCTTTACACAAGTTGAAAAATGGTGTGGGTGTGTTATTTATAACTATATTATTCTTTTGATGTATGGGACACATTATTGATATTTCAAAATGGAATGGGAATATTAAATGGGCTGTAGGGACTCCACAATTAGATTTAGTAATTGCGAGAGTACAAGGTAGTACAAACTATGTAGACCTGATGTATAAAAGATATGTGTAGTCGATGAACACTCACGGTGTACCTTCCAGTAACTATGCATTTTGTCGGTTCGTGTCCATCAATGATGTGAAAAAAGATGCGCTATTCTGTGTAGCTGATATGGAAGTTAAAACAATGGGTGATACGCAAGCATTTATTTATGAATAAAGACGCTTATCCCTAAAACATCAGCTGCCATTTTTTTGAACATGTGTAATCCCCTTGTGAAATTAATTCTTAATTGTACAAAAACATATTAACATGATTTTAATAAAGTGTTTTTTTGTAATTCGAAAATATTTGAAGGTAAGTTAAGAAATTAACAAATATTATTTGGAAAATATGCAAAAAGTTATTTAGTAAAAATGCACCATCATACAAAAATAAAAGGAGATTTAGTAGTTTTAAAGGATCAGGTTGATTTGTATGAAAAAAGATATATGATTTTAACATCACAAACGGAACATTCTCCGTTTGATCTTGTAGCGTATAAAAATGGAGTGTTTATGAGGGGGCAAGTGAAATATAGAGAATTGAATTCGAGGGAAATTCTTTTGTAGCGACTCCGTTCTAGTTATTCTACGGCAAACCGAGTCGCTACAAAAGAAGTGAATCAAGAAGAAATAGATGTGTATTGTATATATTGTCCTCAAACTGATTTATGTTATTATTTCGATCCTAAATTATTTAGTAAATCTATTAGTTTAAGAGTGGATTCTCCGAAAAATAACCAAGAGAAAAAAGATAATTTTGCAATTAATTTTAGAGAAATTCCGTGAATTCACTTCAAGTGATATAAGTTGTTATTTATGTTATTGGAAATCTTACAATTATGTAAGGTAACTGTAAGGAAGTTCGATGGTAACAAATTGCTAATCTTTTATAATTAAGATAACAACGATAAAACGAGGAGGAAGAAATGATGAAAGGATTGATCGTAACGGGCTTAACAGTCGCTTTTGGATTTGTAGCGTATGAGAAATTAACGTATGTAGTTGATGTTGTAAAACATTTAATAGCTTAGAAAAAACTGCCATGAGAGGGAAGAGGAATGAATGGAATGGTTATTCGGAATTATAAGTACTTGTAGTGTAGTTTTATTGTTCTTTGTCCCGAGTGGTATACTTAGTTCGACAACGAGTTTATTTTTCTTAAGTTTGTTTGCTTGTACGATGCTTATTATTATGTTTTTAATGAAGCGAAGTAAACCAATTTTCTATTTTAGCATGATTGTTATGACAATTATTGTCCTCCAAATTATTACCCTTGTAATATACCCCACAATTATAAAAGCTTTCCATTAATGATAAATCCTCTGCGTTAATTGCTGATGTTTTTTATTTATATAATTTTGATTTTTAATAAAGATTTATTCATATTAAAGTATAAAAATTAAATGTTTCTATATTTCAAACAAATGGTATTGAGATGTTATGTTCTCATTACGCATTTGATATATTTACTTTGAAAATCATTAAAATTAAGAAAATGAGGCGGACATATGGATAAAAAAGAAAATACGGTCGTATTGTTTCCACTCTATAACTATAGACAGGTTTCAGTTATGTATTATGCGGTTCACGTATATTATATTCCACAATAAATTACTCTATAGCCCCTACTTATTTCATCATTATGAACTTGTGAACCGTCCCGTGCGCTCTCTTGATAAACACAGCCAATAATGTCATAAAAGTTGTTGACATTCGTCCGATCTTTCATAACGTAATAGGATGTGTAAACCAAGTTTTTCACACAGATATGCATCTTATCTTTGGTTTTATAATTTGTCAAATTAGAAATTGATTGAGTTTGATAAAGAATAATATGTTTTTTATATGACAGTTTGTAAATCTAAGAGCGACAGTTCCCCCTGAACCGCTTCGTGTGCAGTTTTCCACCCCCTGATGACACAAAAATTCTTTTCCCTTATCAACTGTAATCGTCTGAAATGCAGTGGATGGATACATGGCAGCTCTCTGTTTTATGGCGAATTCCATCGATTCCGCTGTTCGATTCGAGATTTAAATTGCTTGATGATATCGTGTTTTCCGTTCTACTAATGTCGCGAAACATCCTTTACTTTTTCCATAGCTTGAAACAATCGTATCTAATCCCCAGTGTTCAAACGTTTCTCGCTTTTTCACTTCGGATGGTCGCTTTTGAACAGACATTCCTATATTGAAACGTCTACGTGTTCCCTTTGTTTTTTGACGTTTTCCTTTCTATCCTAATAAGGAAATATCCTTTGTAAATAAATTCCTTTGATATACCAGTTGTATATCATCTTAAAAGAGAAAATTCCCTGTAGACAGCCATATTGTATTTATTCAGGTGACCAGGTACACTCTAATTTCTCTTGAATCCTCGTGCGATAGAAGAGTGATGATGCTTCAAAATCGTACTAATTTTTCTTATGGAATATCTAATTTATAAAGTTGCTCTAGTTGTCCACGCTCAAACGTGGTGAAATGTAAATAGTTCATACTTTGCCTCAGTGTAGGTATGTGGTGTGGTAACTTCTACTTTACACGAAGCGAAGTGAGCTTTTATTTTTTCTTTAGGTGTCGCACTTAATAATACAATTCTTCATATCAAAAACACATTCCTATGATTAGAAAACATAACTTCTATTTTTAGGAAATAGAAATTACTGAAATTTTGAGGGAACCCTATAAATCGAGAAGTTTTTCTCCTAATTTAGTGATGAACACAATAATTACTATAAATGCTAATAATTTCAATGCTACATATATTACCTTGAACGTTATTTTTCAGAAAATGTAAATTAGCAGACTTAGCAGAATAAACATTATAATTCCCATTTAGATTACCTCCGATAGTTTCTCTTCACCATATTAGGAAGTTCTTTCCTTCTACGCTCTTTCGGTGTGTATAGAAGCTAATACGGTTACATATAGAAACAAGAGTATCTCACTTAGCGTAAGATACTCTCTTTGTTTGATTATAGTTTCTTTTATATATAGTATAATAAATGTTTTTTAAATATAGCGACTAAACCGTGTGTTTCCTTCACTAATTTGTCCTCATAATTTTCTTTCGGTAAAATGTAAGATGAGGTAAATGTTGATATATAAAGGTTTTATAAGCTTTTTGTCGGATATTTTTCTCCCGCATTAACTGTCAGTAAAATTTCTCTCATGTGAGAAGCGATGTTTTATATGTCTAAATGATTAAATGTTTATTCTTTACGAGCTGCGCCTACCATAATAAAGATAGCTGATAAAATGTGCATAATCATTCCTACAAATGGAATCCATCCCAGGCAAGACGTCACAATTCCTAAAATATTACCGTTAGCACTCATATCATTCTTTTTAGCCAATACTAAAGTGATGATATGTAATGCTAACATGAAAACAAGCGGTGACCAATGTAAAGAAATAACAATTATTCCACCAAGAATAGGGATTCCTAACAAAGCTTCTAACCCACCACTAACCCACTTTAATAGTTTTACTATGTCTTTCAAAGGGTACCCTCCTTAAAAATATTGTAAATATACTCCATTATCAAACATAACAAATAACTATATATAATTTAATAGGAATTTGCGAATAAAAAAAATACAACAATGATAGGTCAGATTATTTCACTAGAATTAAAGAAATTCTATCTAGAGACGCCGTCTGCCTCATATCAAACAGTTGGTATGGGTATTAAATGGTGAAAAGCTGCAGCTTGTATTATCTTACAAAAGTGTAATGTTCTTGTCATATATTTGGGTTTCGTCTTTAGATAAAAGAAATTATGATAATAAAAGGATAAAAACAAGTGGGGTGAGTAATATGAAAAGATATATGTTACTTCCTAGTATGTTGGTTGTGTTTGTAACAATGTTAGTTGATTGGGGTTTTATCTGGCGAGGAACATAAAAATTTAAACACCTTAGAAAAGATAAATACTATGTTCAATTTGTAATTAATTGATGGGGACGAAATGATATTAAAATCTACAAATGGCGAAGAGTGTAAAGAGAAAATATTAAAAATTACAGAGAAGCAAGGTTTTCGAAAAGAATTATTTTTCAGTGTATACCATTCTTCTCAAGATGGTTTGACATCTTGGGAAGAGGTTAAAAAGGCAAACTTTTTTAACAAGTGAAGGGGAAGTTAGGTGTGAGAGAAGAAGAGGCTATCACAAGTTCAGACAGCCTCTTCCTTTAAAAAACTACATTATCCTGTTAATTTTTCAATAATAGGCGACATTGCAATAGGTGGAACTGATATAGTCATCGCTTTAAAATAGACATTTAACTTATCCCCTACAGTAAAGGAAACATCATTAGGGATAGGAACGATTTGTATTTTATTATTGTTTACTATGTCCCACCAGTTTTCTTGGTATACTAAGGTTTCTTCCATTGTTGGTACATCTATAACAGTCATGTATGGGTTATCAATAGAAACAACATATCCTGCGAAAGACGTTTGTTGTTTCTCAACAGAAGAGATAGAAATACGATCTGTAGACGGCTCGTTTGTTGCTGCACAAGCAGGTGTTAGACCGAAAGTAAATCCACACCCTAACGCTAAAGTAGTTACTACGGTAACCAGTTTTTGTTTTGTTGTAAACATAAATAAATATCCCTTTTTCACAAATCAATATCTATACATACAAATATTGATTTGTGAAAAAGGAAAACATCCATATATTTAACAAAAAATACATATTTAAGATATGGATGTACGTATTGGATATCTTATTTCTTTACAACTTCTATATCATACATTCTTGTATCACTACCTTTTTCACTGCTTTGATATAAGTATCAATTGGATGTTTGGTACTAGAACGAAAGCTTAAGTCAATCTTAATTAAATCTTTATCATATCCAATTTAATGAAAGAACAAACTGCTGAAATTAAAGATGAAACAATAGAAGAAAATGGATCGGAAATTTTAGAAGTAAAATAAAAATACCTAGATTTAACACTAGATATTTTTTACGCCCACAATTTGTCTACAAAAAATTTATTTTACAATGTCTTCTTTGCTTTTTTCAAAGCCAACATTATATATATCAAGTGTTTTATGATTTGTTGTTCCAAAAAATAACTAACATTCAGAAAGATGAATTGGATAATAATCCTAATTAAATCCCGCAGTTAATTAAAAATCAGTTAAAGAAAATGGCTGATTAATTTAGAATGAGTGGTTATCAAGCTAAACTTAAAAATTAGAGGAAAGTGATTTTAGTGAAATTTTATATAATGAGAAAAAAATATTCAAACTATGCAGAAATGCTAGAAGGAAGTAAAACATTTAGTATACAAATATATAATAAACGTGATGGAGATTTAGAGAGAAATCTCATTGATAGGTGTAGTTACTTTTTGTATTTTTGCAGTTGTTGAGATGTAAAAGGGATTGCAAGCAAAAGCAAAGGGAAATGAGAACACTCAGACACCAACCAAGCCACTGGTTTATTGGTGTCCTTGTTTACATAAACCGATTAGTAGGGAACCGGAATATGTTACCACTTCTACGCAAGAAACAACTTATTCTAACGAATCTTGAAGAAGAAGTGAATAACACATTAAAAAATGAAAATAAGGTTGTAAAAGAAGCGGAAGGTGCTGACATTCTATTTCTAAGTGATGTCGATATAACAGAAGAACAACTACTAGATATGAAATTGGAAATGATTATATTAAAAATCTGTCATTAAGTGCAAAGTATGTCATAGTACGAAAGCTAGGCAAATAAGAAATTGAAAAACAAAACCATTTTTTATGATGTCCTTGTAAAGGATGGCGCCTAAACAAAAGTCAAGCAACAATTATTAAATACTAACGGTAATAGATTTCTCAATTGTTGGCCTATATAAATTATGCACAAGGCTTGAAATATTATACAAGATGAGAAGGACATTTAAAAAAGGCTATAGACTAAGCCCACAATTTTCCAAGCTAATTGGAGGAGGCTCTCATGTACCACTTTCAAGGGCGGTTGACGGGTATTCGAGCGATATGAAGAGGTTTGGGTCTCCAATGGGAAGTGGATCAAAGACGTTGTATAATTGAGTGGAAGATGAGAAAGAACAGCTGAAAGTAGATAACAAGCTATGGCCTGTTTGTATAACAACGAATAAGGGGCTAAAAATATTTCAGCGTCTAAAATATCATCATGATTTTTTCCTTTAACATTCGTACTATCCAATCCTTACACATGATAAAAAGTCCAATTATCCTATTGTTCATAGGATAATTGGACTTTTTTACATTACACCATCAATATTTTTGAAATGGAATGATCAGGATTCTTGCCCTTGCAACTGAAAGCCGATAGTAGTTAAATTTCTTGGTGTTTCCGAACCTTTCAACATACAGCATACAATCATTCGTAGTTTCACTACGTTTAATTGTATGCTCATAGGAAGGGAAATCCCCTCCTATATGTAAACAGAAAGTATCAAAAATAGAGAGGCAGACTTAATTACCTTGAATATTCTTGATGTAGTTTAATATAACATGCTTCTTCTAACAAGTTGTGTTCACCATGTGATTTCAATCTAAATTTTAGGTGAATTATAAATCTCTTTGTAACATATTCGGTTTTACAACATCAAGAAAGAGCAACCATACATGAACTGCACCCCAATTGTTAGACACAGTCTAACAATTGGGGTGCAGTTTTTCTATGACTAAATTTACAGCTAATGAAAAAATACAAATTGTTCTACGTTATTTGAACGGAAATGAAAGTTATCGAGAAATAGGCAGAGTGATCGGTATAAGTAATACAATCATTTTGAATTGGGTAAACCAATATAAACAAAATGGTGTGGAAGCTTTTCTAAAACGATGTACACATTACACACAACAATTTAAACTAGACGTACTAAACTTTATGATTGAAAACGGTATGTCCTTATTTGAGACGGCAGCTATCTTTAACATTCCTGCCCCTTCAACGATTTCTGTTTGGAAAAAACAGTTCGAAACACAAGGAATTGATGCCCTTCAATCTAAGAAAAAGGGGCGTCCATCCAAGAAAAAAGATTCAAATAAACAATTAAAACAAGCTTTAGCTGAAGGGTCAATCGAAGCACTTGAAGCACGTATTAAACAGCTTGAAATGGAAAATGAGTAATTAAAAAAGTTAAATGTCTTAGTTCAAAACAAGGAAAAGTCACGAAACAAGACAAAGCGCAGGTAGTCTATGAATTAAGGCATAAATATTCGGTGAAGGCACTCGTGGAGCTAGCTAATATTCCACGAAGCACGTATTATGATTTAGTAAAGAAAATGAATCGTCCAGATGTAGATGCCGATTTGAAAGCTGAGATTAAAGCGATTTATGAGGAAAATGAAGGTCGTTATGGTTACCGTCGCATTCGTGATGAATTAACGAATCGTGGTCAGAAAGTGAATCACAAGAAGGTTTGGATTAAAGTGTGTTGTGCGTATGAAGAAATATAAATCCTATAAAGGAAAAGTCGGTAAGATTGCACCTAATATTTTAGAGCGTAATTTTCATACAGATGTACCGAATCAAAAATGGGTAACGGACATCACAGAGTTTAAATTGTTTGGAGAGAAACTGTATGTATCACCTGTATTAGACTTGTATAATGGTGAAATTATTACCTATACAATTGGTTCTAGACCGACGTATTCACTTGTTTCAGAGATGTTAGAGAAAGCATTAGAACGTTTACCTGAAAACCACCAGCTACTGATGCATTCGAATCAAGGATGGCATTATCAAATGAGACAGTACGTCCGTACACTTGAATCAAGAGCTATTGTACAGAGTATGTCTCGAAAAGGAAACTGTTACGACAACGCAGTAATAGAGAATTTCTTTGGGATTATGAAGTCGGAGTTCCTCTACATAAAAGATTTTGAAAGTATCGAGCATTTTAAAATAGAATTAGAAAAATATATAGATTATTATAATACGAAACGGATTAAGGCAAAATTAAAAATGAGCCCGGTACAATACCGGACTCATTTGGATCAAGTAGCCTAATGAAATAACCGTGTCTAACTTTTAGGGGTCACTTCAGCATCTATTGCTCTTTTCCAAAACCCTACGTTAGTAACGTCTAACAACTTTTCCTTTTAAAAAATTAGATACTTTATTATAACAGCGTACAAACATCATCAGTATTATATTTTTGTGATTTTTAAGTTCATCTGTTACTTTAAATCCAAACGTTTTTTTATAATATTCTAAGCAATCATAGTATCTATAAAACAAAGTACAAGAACTGTACAGCATAACAACAATATTAGATTTAGATTATATATATTTCTTTTTTTCATTTTAAAAACTCCTATTTTGAGAATATATACAATTTGTATTTCATATTATTAGGCGATTAGTAGAAAATGAAGTTAGTAACTAAATACGCCTCAGTGTTTCCGAACCTTTCAACATACAGCTTTCCATATTTATCAAATCGTGCTATATACTCAAAGGAAGGGAAACCCTTCCTAACGACCAATCTAATAGTAGAATAGGGGATCAACAATATATAGATAACTCTAATTACCTTATATACGATTGATACTATGTAATATAACATGCTTCTTCTAACATGTTGTGTCCATTAAGTGGTGAGCGATTGAAAATTAGGTGAACTATAATTCAATCCGCGAACTTACTTTTTTAACATTCGAAAAACTATAGCTTCCGGTTCCGCAGGTTACCTAATAATGTGATTCTAATGGCCATGCTATCTCATATAATATATTCTCTTTTCAAGTAACTTAATTAGCTAGTGGTTAATTAATACTAACAAATGATTTAATCCATCCTGATAACTAAAAGAAAAACGATGATAGTAGCCCAAGGCTAACAAAATAATATTTTGTTAGCCTTATTTTTCTTTAAAATATTTGAGCTTTTATTTTCCTACCTCTATTTCTCTAAAGTTTACCTTGCTTTTAAAAACTTTGAGACAGAACCACCAAATGTTTGGACTTATCATATTAAGGAATGTTTCTATTAGAAAGCTTCTCTTATTTTTGTTCTTCGAATTATATTCTTATCAAAATCATACATCTTTTGATAAGAATGTTGGATGTTTGAGAAAGAATGTGTAAGGACATCTGAGTTTTGCTATAATGTACACATAGATTTTGACCTTAAATATTCTTGTTGTAAAGAGGATTTTTAGTTTATTAAATTTTGCATTTGAAATATGAAGCTGTATTATAGGAGGAATTCGAATGTCTGTGTTTAAACGATTAAGAGATTTAACGATGTCGAATGTATATGCATTAATTGAAAAAGCGGAAGATCCAGTAAAGATGACAGATCAATATTTACGTGATATGCAAGAAGATGTGCAAGAAGCTGAGAAAAGTGTAGCGGCTCAGATTGCTCTTGAGAAAAAATTAAAATTGTTGTTTGAAGAGCACGAATCACTTGTAAAGAAACGTGAAGAGCAAGCACATATGGCTGTTCAAGCGAATAATATTGATCTTGCACGTCGTACTTTAGAGGAAAAGAAAAGTACAGAGCAAAAAATGAATGAATATAAAACAAGCTACGAGCAAAATAAAGTAGCTGCTGATAATCTTCGTGCAAAACTAGAAGAAATGCGTAAGCAATTAACGGAGCTAAAAAATAAACGTGAAACGCTTGTAGCACGCGTTAATACAGCGGAAGCACAAAAAAGTATTAATCAAGCAATGTCTGGATTCGGTGCTAACACTGCAAAAGCCGGTCTGAGCCGTATGGAAGAAAAAGCTCTTCAGTTAGAAGCTGAAGCAGAGGCGAGCGGCGAAATTTATAAAAAAGAAAAGTCGCTAGATGATGAATTTGCAACTTTAAATAAAAAATCAGCTGTAGATGATGAACTAGCACGTATTATGAAACAATATGAGAAATAATTTAGGATAGACAAAGGAACCGGCATGTCTGAAATAAATCATGTCGTTTTTTTATTATCTTTTTGTCGAGGTTACAACATGACATAGATGAATGCGTTAATCATGCTTGTACGGACAGAGGTAAGTATCATTTTGTTATTTTCACTTATGCGGGTTAATTCTGTTTTTTAAAATACAACGATGTAGCAGAACTCTAAAACGAAAATATGGCTGTTACAATTCGCTTTATTATGAAATTATTAGCGCAAAGATATAGTGTGTCACATTCGATTACGAAATCGAATGATTTATGGTAAACACTGGTGAATCGGCGGTTTCATTCTTTATATTATTAGTTGTAGAAATGTTTATTGTATTTATTTTAAGAAAAGTAGTTGGTTTAGATTTAGAAGAGAGAACAACGTAACACATGCTTTGTTAGTCGCTTCGTTACATATTGTCGGAGTCTTTATTTTGCCAGCTTATCTATAGAGAAAAGGAGGGGGGGAAGAGCATGAGTTTATTTAAACGTATTAAAAGTATAATGAAAAGCACAGATCCTGTTAAACCAGAGAAAAGTCTATTAACGTTGACGCCTGGAGACATGATTGAAGTTTCATTAGTAATGTATGAATTGATCGGAAAAACAAGCATACATTCTCGTAATGAAATAGTGTTAATATTACAGGATGGGAAAACAATTTGCTATTTGAAAATCGAAAACCGTGAAAGCACCTATTTTAAGCTGTATAAACCAATTGATGGGCGATTAGATTCTATAGAGGAGATTCCAACGACTATTGAGATGAATGGTATAGAGTACCATATGGAAGAGCGGTATAATGGACGTGTGGTTGTGATGGGAAAAACACCTTTTGCTGTCTCTCATGAACAATATGTATGGGAATTTCAATCTGATAACCGAAATCTACTTCGTATTGAATGGCAAGAAGGACGTACAATGATGTATGAGGGGGCAGCGATTCTTTCTGCGGATGTACAAATCATAAGAGCAACGTAAGGGAGAGATATTCATGTCAAACCGAGTGTTCCCCATGAGTAAATCGTTCGTCACCACTATTCTCATCTTCATTATTTTACTTGTAGTCACTGGCTATGCCTTATCGGGGTGCCGAAATGAAAAATCAATTCAAGATCACTACCCATTAGAATCTGTTGCAAAAGATGGTAAGCAAGAATCATATGTGTATAGGGCCACCAATCAGTCAGTTCTTCAAGTTGCACAGGAACTGACTGATGAAAAGGAGCCTAAACAAGCGTCTAAAGAGGACGAAAATCAGATGTTCCTTGTTTATTCTGATAAAATCTATAACCTTCAAAAGGATAAAGAAAAACCATCTGATACACTAATTGAAATTAGTAATAAAGAATTTGTTCGTCAAAATTATCACCCTTCCTTTTTACAAGGGTATATAATAGGAAGTATAGTGAATGATATTTTTGCTTCACATAAATCTTCTTATGGTGATTATCGTGGTTACATGGACAGAAAAAACCATAAATCAGTTATCCCAGAAAGACCACCTACAAAAGAAGAGAAGAAAATGGCACCGCCTATTATAAAACAAGGTAAAGCGTCAATTATTAAAAGAAGAGATAAGATTGAACCAAAAAAATCTATAGGAGATAAAGGAAGCATTATGGTAAAAGGAAGTGATGCTATTCTCTCATCTCCAGAGAAAAAAGGAACAATTACAAAATCACTAGATGATTCAATTGGATCAGATGTCAAACCAAAATCATCATTTAAAAGCCCACCAAGGAATACCTCTCCACCTCAAACAAGGATTGGTGGTTTAGGGGGAATTACAAAAAGAAAATAGCGATACTAGAAGTGGTCACCATATCGTTTGGAGATGTTAGTTTATTTTTGAATCCCCCGCTATAAAATTATATTAATAAAAGGTGTGATTTTATGAAATCAACAGGAATAACTAGAAATATAGATAGATTGGGACGGATTGTAATACCAATGGAACTTAGAAGAATCTTAGATATAGCAGAAAAGGATCCGATAGAAATTTTTACAGAAAAGGATAAGATTATCTTAAGGAAATATCAATCTCAACACGCTTGTATGATAACAGGGGATGTTTCAGAAAGAAATTTCACTCTATTTAATGGAAATATTGTTCTTAGTCGAAAAGGTGCGGAGTTTTTAATAAGAGAATTACAGCACTACCATGTTAAATAGAAAGGTAAAAGCTCTACTGAACGACACCTTATAAAATGGACAGTTTATTAAAAATTAGGTAATTAAAAGATGGTTCCGGTATTGGATCGGAACCATCTCTTTTGAGTATCCATTGCTAACAATCCCAATTATAATCTTGCATATAGCTCTCGTTTATCAGTTGAAGAAATTGGAAAGTTTGAAAACATTTATAATCTAATTCATCTTTCATATATCCCAAAAAAGATTCCATTGAGGCATTATCTAGACAGTTTTATAGACTTTCGAATACCCATTTTCTTTACACGACGCTGAAATGCGTGTATACCTCAATTAGAATATAAAAGTACTTCAGGATAAATGATATCTCCTAATCTATCTTTTAACTTATCTAATGTTTGATAGACGATATCTATTTGTAAAGAAGAAACATGATAAGCAAAAATTTCTTGTGTCTTACTATCCTTGATGTAAGAGAAATAAGATTTTTTCACCCTTTCCATAAAGTAAATATGGAATATCAGTTAGAATATTTTTCTTCGGCTCTTCTTGCGTAAATTGATACTAAAATAAGTTAGAACAAGTTTTGTGTTCTTGTGTTACTTTTGAGATTCGTTTGTATGGATTCACACAACAAACCTGTATTTTGAGATTATATTTACGAATAATCCGAAAGATACGCCTTAAATTCATTGTAATACCCTTTGTATTTTCTAACATCATTTTAATGAATCATGCACCTCGTTTTTCTATTTATGGTTAAAGATTTCTTGAATCAATTCATAATCTTTCTCCTTACTTGCTTCTTTTTCATGTATAAGTCTACCTTACGAAGCCAGCGTAATCCCCCTTCGACTTACACCAGCCAGATTGTAAAATGATATACCATGCGTGGGAAGTTGAAGCGATAAGTCGCTTGTTCAATGAGTGTATATTTTTCACATGGTATTAATGTTTCTTCTGTAGTGCCTGCCTTTTGAGTTCGTTTAACTTTTTAAGAATGCTAGTTCCGCTTCTAGAAAAGCAATACGAGCTTCTACTTTCTTTAACTTGTCATCGGAAGATAAAATTTTTGTAGAGGGACGATCAGCACATCCTTTTTCACTAAATTGCTCATACGTTTTTTCCCAACGTTTCAAACATCAATGTGGTTTTCTACAGCTATTATTTTAAATTCGCAAAGTAGGTAATAGAATGCTCTGATATTTTCATCTGTATTTCATTAAAAATAATTTTACTTATTTCCCATATCTCACTTTTATCATTGTTTACATTATAACGAGGAATGAGAGTGAAGATACACAAAAATCCAGGGTCATGGACTTTTAAAAGTGTCCATAATTCGAGGTATAGTTCGTACTTGTTAGTAGATTCTTTTTTGTAATACTAGGCAATATGTCATTTCTTACAGATTAAATTTCAGATAATAAAGGATATTTGAAAGATAAAAATAGAAGTGTTAATTTATATACTCTAAAAATAAAAAACATCTTACTTTTACTTTTTTGAGTTTCTAATAAGCTGTCTCTTATTATTTATTCATAAACTTAACAATTTGAAACCCATAAGTCATCAATTTATGTGTTTCAGTAAAGCGCTTTGTTTGACTCTTCGTTCCCATAACAACTGTAATAATGCGTTTATTTCCTTGTTTTGCAGTCCCTGTAAAGCAATAGCCAGCACTATCAGTAAAGCCGGTTTTTAATCCATCCATACCTTCTATATAAAGTGCTTTATTTGCTGTATTTAACATTTCATCTGTACTTGTAACAGGAATATTTTTGAAAGTTAAGTGGGTTTGGCGTAAATGTGTTACTTCTAATATTTCTGGATAATCTTTAATAAGGTGGTATGCCAATTTTGCAACATCAGCCGCGGACATTTTTGTTTCGCTTCCATCTGGTTCTTGTAAACCAGATGCATTAGCAAACTTAGTTTTGTCCGAAAGTCCCAGTTCTTTTGCCTTTTGATTCATTATTTGAACAAAATCTTGTTCGGTCTTCGCCATATGCTCTGCTAAAGCAACTGCTGAATTATTCGCTGATCGAATCATTAAAGCGTGAAATAAATCTGTAACCGTTAATGTATCATTTGTTTTCACTGGAATTCTGGAACCTTCTGTTTGTGCTGATTTCGCACTTATTTTTACTGGATCTTTCCAATGAACTTTTCCTTTATTTATATTTTCTAAAAGCAAATAAGCAGTCATCATTTTTGACATACTCGCTGGAGCAAGCGGTTCATTCGCATTGTTTTGATAAATTACTTCTCCATTACTCGCATCAATGATTATGGCTGCTTTCGCTTCCAAATCTGGAAGATATTTTTGTGGAATGGTCTTTTCAGATAAACCTGTCTTTGGTAACTCTGCTACATGTAGAGGAGGTCCCTCTATTGTATTAGCTTCTTTTGCCTTTGCAACATGGATCTCTTTCATTTCTAAATTTCCGTGGAAAAAGAACCAACTTATACCGAAAATAATTGTTAGTAGTATTGTTACGCTTCTCAAATTAAACCTTTTCATCATTAAAACTCCTTTTAATATATCGAATAATAATTTAACCATATCAGCAATATCTTTATAAGGTCAAGATAAAATAGAGAAGTAATAATCTACTATGACTATTAGTTTAAAGTTATTAATTAATCATTATAGTATACTTTAAATAATATCGAATAATGAGGGTTTTTTAATTGATAAAAAAGCAATCTATTGTGAAAGAAGCGATTGAGACAATGATAAATAATAATGTCCTAAAAAAGAATATACATATACTATCAGTATTTATCTTCCTTCTTCACCAAGTGACACGTACAGTCCTAAAAGATTTAATCGTACACAAAATATTTATGAAATAAAGGACCTTATCTAATAGAAGGTAAACTAATCAGACAACAGGGTTTAAACTGTTCAGGAAATATTCAAGAATGCGCTGAAGAATTAAATAAACTAATTAGAACTTCCTCCATCTCATATATTATTTCAACAATTGGTATTATAAATTCTTATTCATTATTATTGTACATTGAGCATCAGGTATTTCATTTTGTTTTCCCTCTACGAATTGTTTTTTCCTTTTTCTGTTACTTTCAAGTGAGTACCATGAAGCAATTTTTTCGATATGTCAATTATAATGTTTTGTTCTTTTACATCGATATCAAAGCCTTTAAGGTTGCATTCATAACTATTACGATTACCTTCTCCTAAATTTTTATCATCAGCTTTGACTACTAAATAATAATCTTTCACTTCAATCTACGGATTGAAGTAAAAGATTATTACAACAACTTTTCATGAATGCGTCAACAATTACTGTAAGAAGTGCAGTTATCATCATGAATTGATATATATAAATTCCATTTTCCACAATTAACGCTTACATATTTTGTTTAATAAAAAATAATGAAAATTAGCTGTAGATAAATAATAGCTTACAGTACTCTTATAAATATGTGATGTTAGAAAGATAAACATTTGGGAGGTTTTTTAATTATTAGTTTATTAAGCTCACTCAAACTATTACTTGCTTCATTGGGATATATCATTATTTGATAATGTTATAAGTATGATTGTAAACGTTATGTGTTGGGGTATAGCTCTTTATACGATGGTAACAAATTCATATATTTTAAGGCATCGTCAAAAACAAAAAGAAGTTCTTAAAAGTAATGTACTATTATAGGTAGCGAAAATATATTTTATTAGATAGTTTAATGATATCTAATGAGAAATCTTTAAGATTTTTTTTATTAAAAAAATTAAAACTATATCTGTATATGAAAGAGTGATTTTATGTAAGGCCGTTCAAATACAAATTTCACTCTATAGTGGAGATATTAACTGGCAAGCAGTTAAATCATCAGCAGTTCAAGTATGTTATATGAAGGCAACAGAAGGAAGCACATACACAAATAAAAAGTACGCAGAATATGGTGCAGGGCAAAAGTAACGGGAATTCTAGTAAAAACATATCAAATTACGCGTCCCGAGTAAACGAATGTAAGAGATGAAACTCGAAATTTATTAAATATATTATCAACTGGAATAATAATAGGAGATTCATTGTTCAAGATTGCGAAATGGAACACGGATTCTATATTCGAGGTAACACAGAGGTGGTTCTGGTGCAAAATGTTTAAAAGAAAGATAAGCTTTTGCAAAATAAGGCGAGGGGAATTAAAGGTGAGATATGTTAAAGGAAAACAATTCAAACAAGATATTTATTGTTAGCCATTGGCTACTATTGTCGTTTTTTAAGCTATCTCGATGTCTCTAAGGCCAAAAAAACTTGGTGTTTCAGTTCATCCCAAAACCATCATTCGCTAGAGATTTATTAAAAATTGTAATTGCCAAACTTAGAGTTATGGACTAATAAAAGTTCATATACATTGTTAAAAATAAATACACTAAAAATCTCCCAAAAAAGTGGGAGATTTCTTTTATACTAATTTTTATTGTGCACATTCTTTTCTATTTCTTGTCAAACAAAGTTATCATTATTAGATTATTTTAAAAAGATTGTAATGTCTTTGTTAAGATACTAAAATTATATGCATCCAGCGCAAGGTAATCAGAATTATCAAAAAATAATTTCTCCTTAGAAAAAATGTGAAAATACGAATAAATGACAAGGTAAGGAATTATAAGTTCTAAGTCACGGGAATACTGTTAATACAAGTTGATTATTCAAGTAGTATATATATTTGAAATGATAGTTTTTTTAACTATCAAACCTTCTTCAGCTACAGAGTATGGATATTATTTTTCTTATGCTAATGCGGATATTTTTATACCACAATTTTTTGAAGCCATTTTTCAAGGGGTTTTACTGAAGGATTAATTATTTTACATCAGGCTACTACTCATTTATATCTACCAATATAACTAATAATCAAATAATATACTTTTACTTAAGTTTCTAGGATAGTTCACAGAAATTATTTATTAGATTCACATGAATTACAAAATTAAATTATATGATAAATAGCATAGTAAATTTTAAAAATTTACTAGTATGAAATGAAGAATACTACTTACTAATTAGGTATATAAAGTTAAATAAACACAATAAATAATAAAGGAGATTTTCTAATGGTAAATCTTAAAAATAAAATGAAGAATACAATAACCCAAGAAGATGTGGAAATGTTAAAAATCATAGCACATCCAGTCCGATTACAAATTATTATTGAGTTAATTCGCCTTAAAAGATGTAATGTGAAACAGTTAACGGAGATATTAGCTGTTCCGCAATCTACCGTCTCCCAGCATTTATCAAAAATGCGTGGTAAGATATTACATGCGGAAAGGAAAGGGTTAGAAATATACTATTCTATCACTAATTTAAAAGCTTATGAAATCGTTGGATTTTTAGGTATAAAAATAGGTTACGGTAATGTTGATTCTCAATTTTAATTGCTCGTAACTTCTGCATATTAATATTATCTAGATTATAAATTTTATAATTAATCTATTAGATATAAAATTGAATTTGAGTCAATATTTTGGACACAAAAAGGTTAAGTCTACGCTACTTCTTTAGCCAGATTGTCTATTGCTTGAGGGAGTTATAACCAATACATTGAAGGATTCTTTTACATTTATAAAATCCTTCAATGTATTGGAATAGTGCTGGATTTATTTGTTCGAACGTGAAATATTTTGTGCGATATACTTCTTCTTTCTTAAAAATGGCATGAAACGACTCAATGTATACGCCGTCATACGGATAACTTTTTTACTAAAAGAGGGCCTTATTTTAAAATTATGCGAGTAAGGTTTGAAATTCTTAACTTGTATATTGTGTTCCTAAGTTAGCATGTAAAATGAGACCTGCTGATGATTTTTGTATATAGTAAACGTTTTCTAATACTTTTACTGCAAGATACACTCTCATACATTGTATTGAAGCGTCATCCATATTTTTTTTGCTGGTTATTATAGCTCTCCTGTTTTTTAAATGAATTATATAGTATCGGTTAATTTAAAATCCATCCTGAGATGAAAAATCTAGCTATTCATTTTTCTCACATATAACGTATAAGTTTGAAAGTATTATAAAAATAAAAAAACATCTAAACTACCTGTTTCTTGTATTCTATAGGAGACAGGTAGTTTAATTTTTCTTGAATACGTTCTGTATTATAATACTCAATATAATCGTGAATCAGTTGTTTGAGAGTAGAAGCTGAATGTAGTTGTTTTTCTTGTGAATAAAATAGTTCAGATTTCAATGAGAAATGAAAAGATTCTATTACAGCATTATCATGACAGTTTCCTTTACCGGACATGCTTGAGGTGTAATACTATTTTCTTTAGATGACGTTTAGAAAGCGTAGAAGATATATAAGGCCCCTTGATCTCTATGTAGTATAATTTCAGCTTCTTTTTGTGATTTTATCGCCTTCTCAACTTTTTTTAAGACGAGTGTTACGTCTTGTCTTTTACTTATTTCATACGCAATGATTTCATTGTTATATAAATCTATAGTACTTGGTAAATACAACATCTCTGTACCGAATGGCAAATATGTAATATCTGTAACCCATTTTTCATTTGGCTTGGTAGCTTGAAAGTTTCGATTTAAGTGATAATTATATGTTCATTTTAATAAAGCAGTAACTTTTCGATGTCCATATCGAAAGTGATTTGTCATACAAATTGTCAAAATAACCTGTTCTAATTTTGCTTCCTTTATATCTTTCGATTTATTTTTCCATTGATAATGAGTAGAACGAGGTATATCAATTAATATATATAATAGAGTGCTCATTTTTCATCAACTCCACTAATTCTGTAACTACTTCTTTAACTAACTCCTCTCGATTTCGTGGTACTTTTTAAATATCTATTTGCATTTTTAATTTTCGATTCTCTATTTCAGTTCTGCCTTCTTCACTAGCCTTTTGTAGCGTACTTTGTTTTCCTACAGGGTGACTAAAACGATACGTTTCACCTCACGATGCCACTTCATCCAAGTTTTAATCTGTGCTTTATTTTTAATTACTAATTGATCCATAATTTCTTTGTTTGTGTACCCTTGTTTTTTCAGCTCGATTGTTTTCCATTTAATTTCTTCTGAATAAGATTTTCTCGTTCCCAT
Source organism: Bacillus sp. JAS24-2 (assembly GCF_008274905.1). Lineage (NCBI taxonomy): Bacteria > Bacillati > Bacillota > Bacilli > Caryophanales > Bacillaceae > Bacillus > Bacillus sp. JAS24-2. Next base: position 229,359 of record NZ_CP031070.1, on the reverse strand, counting down.
AAGAGATGTTTTTTCCTTGTCTTATTTCATTGGGCCACTTTAAAAGAACTCACCTTAAATTGCGAACAAATGAATAAGCATATCGATTTGGTTAATATACCCAAATGATTAGAGGATTAAAAATTAGAATAAAAGGATATTAAAGCTCATTATTGAGTGTATAAGCTGCAATTATTTAAAAAAGGGGATATTCTCTAAAAAATTTTAGTTCACCTAATATTCAGGCTGTTTTCACATAATAAACACAACTTGTTAGGATGTGTGTGTTATATTGAATAGTGTAAAGAATATATAGAAAAGAAGTGGTTGTATCTATATATTTCTTACTTCCTTATTTGATTGTAGATTTATAGGGAAGGGTTTCCCTTCCTTTGAGCATATAGCAACACCCTATAAGTTCAAGAGATATAAAAAGATTTAAGCTGTATGCTGAAAGGTGTGGAAACAATAAAATTTCTCTAGTTTTAATTAGATAAATAGTATACTTCTCCTTGTTCTTTTTTTAGCCAATTATCCCTTACTTTAAGTATGGGATAATTGGCTTTTTTCATATATAATTAATCTCTTTACAATTATAAGTTTTACTGTGCCAGTTAAATGCCGCTTGAATTTTAATAAAGTTGGAAAGATTCTTGTAATGGTATAGAAATTCGGTTTAGTAAAAATATAAAGTTTTGAGGAGATATGCAGCATTTTAAAAGAGTGAAATGATAAAAATAAATCCTATAGGAGTGACTAAGAAGAGAGAGGAATGCAGATTATTGTATTACAAAAAAATTAAGGAATACATTTTAAATTCCAGAAAATTAATATTAGAAAATTCCTTTTTTATATTCACGCAAAAAACCTTGTTAAACAACTCATATATTTTGAAGTTTAACAAAGTTGTAATCATATTAGTAATTGTCCAAATATGGAGAGTTTTAAAAAAGAGAAAAATAGTTGTGTGGGTGTTTTAATCAAGATTAACATCTTCCCCGCACTAAACGAGGGGCCCTGTTATTCTACTCTCTCTTTCTTATTCCAATTGTTACAGCATTCTTACTTTTAAATTATACAATTGATGAAAGTATTGCCGCGAAACGAGAATTAGATTTCATAGGAGAGAAAATAAAGAAGGATACGGGTGATTATACTTTAACTAACTTGTCAGCAGATGCGGGAGAATCATTTACTCCTGTTATTCAGCAATATCTAGGAGAATATTATGATAAATCACAAAAAATTGATGAATTCGAATACAATTCGTGTCGCAGATGATTATATATCCATAATTAAACTCATTTTGGCGAATGTCGAAGGGGTTAAAGGAAAGGACATTATACTAAATGGATTTATTCACAGAGAAAAGGATTTTAGTCAAAATAAAATTTTTATTTCAAGGTATGAAACTACCTATTGTGTAGCAGATGTATAGTATGGGGGATGTTAGCAACATGTAAAGGAATATCTTCTCTAAAGGAGGGGAAATGGGTCCAAATCACAGGTGGTTTGGATAAAACAACGGCAAAGAATACTATTTTCACTTTTATAAAAGTTACTAAAATAAAGAAAATTACTCCTCCGAAAACACCGTATGTATATCAAAGCTGTTAACGAAAATTCAAGAGAATTCTCTACTATAAATATTATATCAGGACGTTAGTGGTGAGTAGTTCAAAGTAGAATGTAGGAATGAGGAGTTTATTCATTTATATAATATAGTATAGTAGTGTCTTTTGTAGTTGGTAAATAGAAAATAAGCTGATTCCAATTAAAAGAATCGGCTTATTTTTATAATTTATACAATTACAGAAATCGATTTTCTTTATGACATCTCTTCTACAATATGGTACAATTCTGGAAAAATAATTGATGATTAAATATCAAATTATATATATCTAGTAGTCTATAAAAACTCTATATTTCCTATATTATTATTTTCAAGTCAAACTTACAGATTTTGCGGTACGAGTCCCCTGAAGGACGTTAGTTCGCCTTTAGGTATGTTGTGAAAGAATCGCTTTTGCATAGTAAAACATGTTAAGAGTTATTCAAGTTATGTAAAAAGAATCGAAAATGATTATATTTTCTGAAAAACGAATATTGTATGAGGTTTCACAATTAATTTCCTTTCGTGTGTAAAACAATATGTGTCGTCAAGAACAAGACGCTAGAACATAATTAACAATCAGCACGGTAACCATACTGTATTTCGCGAATATATATAGTTTGTCATGGGAGTAGTGATGGTACACTATAACGTTGCACGTCAGAGATACTATACATGGACTTTGCCTTTGGTAGTAAGAATCTCACCAACTAATCAGTTTGTCCCTTTAGGGGAGTGTCAAATAGAAATCTATTTATTCTATACACGATTAGAATAAATAGATTTCCAAACCCATTGGATAAATAAGCCAAAAAGTAAAAATAATACAAGGACAAGTGTAATGGTTGCCCCAGGCGGGGTCCCTAATTTATATGAAGACGTAAGTCCTAAAAACATACTAATGATACCTATTGTTATACTAAATAGAACAGCCACTTTAAATCCTTTTACCATACGCATCGCAATAGCAGCTGGTAATACCATAAGTGCTGACACAAGTAGTGCACCTATGATGGGCATCATAACAGAAATGGTTAGGCCTGTTAATACGTTAAAAGACAACGATAGCCATTTTATAGGAAGCCCACTTGTAAAAGCTGTATCTTCATCAAACGTTAGTACATACATAGGACGTTGAAACACTAGATAATAGATTCCTACTAAGATAGAAACGGCAACTAAGAAATAAAGTTGTTCTTTATTAATAGTAATAATAGATCCAAATAAATACTGTTCTACACTAGTTGAGAAGCCACCTTGATTTAAACTCATTAGGACAAGGGCGAAAGATAAACCCGTTGCCATTAGGATAGCTATGGATAATTCTGAATACGTACGATAGGTATTTCTCATAGATTCAATTCCTAATGTACCAATGATAATAACAATAATCATGACTAAATTAATATTGGAATGAAGTGTTAGCCCAAGCGCTATCCCTGCTAACGAAATGTGAGAAAGGGTATCCGCCATCAACGACTGACGCCTTAAAATTAAAAATAGTCCAAAAATCGGAGATATGATAGCGATTAAGCCGCCGGCTAAAAACGCTCGTTGCATGAATCCAAAGTGAAGCATCTCCAATTTGTATTCTCCTTTCTTTTTAGATTAAGGTTTTTATCTGCATAAATCTTTACCTCATCTAAATCATGTGTAACCATTATGACTGTTCGCTTATGTTTTGTGACATGATGTCTTAGTAATTGATAGAAATGATAGCGATTTTCAAAATCCATTCCAGAGGTAGGTTCATCTAAAACTAAAATATCTGGTTCACAAGCTAAGGCACGAGCGACACAAATACGTTGCTTTTGTCCTCCTGATAATTCTCCAATTTTACTCCTACGAAAATTCCACATATCGACTTCAAGTAATGCTTGTTTAACATGTTCATGATCTGATTTAGAAAATGAACGAAACCACTTTCCGCAGGGAAAGCGACCTGATTGTACAAACTCCAACACTGTACTTGGAAATCCTATATTAAAAGAAGAGACTTGTTGAGGGACATAACCAATAATAAGTTTCTGTCCTTGTTCATTTATTTTATTAATACTTACGGTTCCTCTCCAAGGCTTTAATAAACCTAACATAATTCGCAAAAGAGTAGATTTTGCTGCTCCATTTGGTCCAGTGATTGTAATAAATGTACCACTATTTATATCTAGAGAAATATCTTCTAGAATGGTCTCATTTCCATACTTAAAGTAAACTTGATTTATACATATAAGGTTCATAAAATCTGCACTTTTCCTTTCTTTTGGTATAAGTAGAAAAGTACGTTTTACAAAATCGTAAAACGCACTACTATTTTTATTACAGAGTTGGTGATAAGAGAAAACCTCCACAGAACTTCAGTCAATCTTTAGGTATGTAGTGAAAGTATCACTTGTACATAGAAAAACATGTTAAAGTTTATTCAAGTTCTGCAAAAAAACTCTAGAATGATTATGTTCTCTGAAAAACGAATAGTTTATGAGGCTGCACAATTAATTTCCTTTCGTATGTAAAATAAGACGTGTCTTCAAGAATAAAACGCTAAAGTACAATGAAGAATTAACAATCAGTACGGTATGGTAACTGTACTGTATAATCTACGGTTCTATATGATCTGTTATGGGTGTAGTGATGGTACACTGTAAATTTGCATGTCAGCGATACTATAAATATACTTTGTTTTTGGTAGTAAGAATTCTACTAACGTTATTCAACTAGTCCCTCTATGGGAAGAGCGTTAAATAATAGATTGTTTTAATGCATCTAAGTTTTTTTTCATATAACTAATATAATCAATTCCTTTGGATTGTTCCGCATTTGTTATTCCTTCAATTGGGCTTAATACCACTGTTTTTGCCCCCGTTTCATCCGCTAGGGTTTTTGCTATCTTTGGAGAGGCTACTTCTTCAAAATAAATTATTTTAACATTATTGTTATTTACATATTTTTGAAGTTCTGCTAATTTGGCTGGACTTGGTTCCTGATTAGGGGTAAGACCAGCGATCGGAATTTGAGTAAGACCGTATTCTTTTGCTAAGTACGCAAAAGCTGCATGTTGTGTTACAAATTCTTTATGTTTTGCATTACTAAGTGTTTTACTAAATTCATAATCTAGATCCTGTAGCTTTTCTGTAAAAAGACTTGCGTTTTCTTCATAGTCTCGTTTATGAATTTGATTTACCTCTGTAATTGCCTGTTTGATATTTTCTACTTCTTTTTGAGCTAAAACTGGATCTAACCATACATGAGGATCCAGTAACTGTTTTTGTCCATTAATAGCTTGTTTATCTTCTGCATCCTCAGTAGTGCCTTTCATAAGTGAAATCCCTTTACTTGCATCTACCACTTTTATTTTTTTATTATCAAGATTTTTAAGTACTTTAGGTACCCATGTTTCCATAGAATCACTGTTATATACAAATACATCGGCATTTTCAATTTTAGCAATATCTTTTGGAGAGGGTTCAAAATCGTGTGGTTCAGTTCCAGCAGGAATTAACATATCTACTTTTCCATTAGATCCAACAACATTTTTAGTAAAATCATACATAGGGTAAAATGTTGTTACAACCTTAAGAGACTTGCCTTGTTTTTGATTACTTTTTGTTATATCTTGCTTAGTGCAACCCACAATAGCGCTCGAAAAAACTAAAGCAGTTACTAAGACACCATATTTCCATTTTTTCATAATTTAATCTTTCTCCTTTTACAAATATAAATAATAATTATTACGATTTATGAAAAGGATAATACGACCATTATCAATTTTCATATGGTTCTTTCCTAAAAAGAGAATTCGCTCTTTTCATCTTTTATCAATCTTGAAATCGACTTATTGTAAAGAAATTTGAGATGTATAGATATTTTGAACATGAGTAATGTCCACATCACTTCCAATTAAAACAATGCATGGTTCCATAATTTTTTCTTGAGGAAAATTACTAATCTCTAATTGATTGGAACTATATTGAAATGGATAAACACCTTCTTTTTCTTTTAATGCTATATAACCTTTACCTCTTATAATACCTGTTGGTAAAGAGTTGAACCATTTTTTAAATTGCTTCTTAGATATTGGAGGTACATCCTAGATTGTGATGACATATAGAATGAAGAGATGACTATACAAATGTGTTTGTTCGTTTTTTTAACAATTCTTCTACATCTACAATTCCATAAGAACTTGTGACTACTTTTGTGTTTATAAATTTCTTAAGTTTCATTTGTACCTTCTGTAATTACTTTTTATTTATTAAGTCTACTTTATTTATTATAACCATAGTGGCACTTGTAATTTGATATTTAAGTAACTCACGAACAGATTTAAATGAAAAAATACTTTGCTTCTCTAAATAATTGTTTGCACTAATAAGACTAATAATAGATTGAATATCAAAGGAATGGAGAAGAGGTGGACTAACTATTGCTTCTACAATTTCTAACGGATTAGAAACATCCGTTCCTTCGATGAATAGAATATCAATAGGATTTTTAGAATGTGCATATAAAAGAGTAGTTAATGTTGTTCTTAAATCTTCTTGAATTGTACAACAAATACACTCATTTAATAGTTCAATATATAATCACCCCCAAATAAATGTGTCTCAACGTTAACTTTACCTAATTCGTTTAGTACAATGGCAGGTTTCATGTTCTTATTTTTACAGTGCTCTAAAATATGAGTTAATAGTGTTGTTTTTCCACTACCTAAAAAACTTGAGATGATATAAAGGGGGATTTTTTCATGTTTTACCTCCTGATATACCAAAATAAAAGCGTAATCATTACGATTTAAATTATAACAAGTAAATCATTATAGATACATACTATATATTGACACTATCTTATAAAAACATCTTACTAATTGTAAGAAAGAATTATTATAGAGAATAGCTTATCTGACAAGTCTGGTAGAATACAATTGCTAATGGATAGCAATATAGATAGATTAAAGAACATATCACTTATCTACCGTAGCTATTTGTTTAAGAACAATCCATTTTAGAAACTTTTCGTATTTTATCATATCGCGAGGTAAGAGGGACAAGGAGAGTATCTACTGAAATAAATTTTGAAATAAAAAGAGATATCAAACGGTTTTTAAATAAAGACGTTGAAGATCTAAACCTTTGTGAGTGAAGTTTCCTTTTTTGTGACATACATTGTGATAAAAATGCTAACATAGAACTGAATCTCAAAAAATTTGAATCTGCAATGTAGAAATAACGGGAAAATCTAAATCATTAGACTTTCCTATTTCAGAATTTTCCGTTTCAAATAGTCTGTTAGGATGTTGAATGGGGGAGTCAGTGTATTTACTATAATAATTTTTGTTGTCTTAAGCTAGAAGTAACAGAAACTATGTAAAAAAACCTTTACTCAAAAAGGAGCAAAGGTTTTTTATACAACAAATAAATCATTAGAGCACATCTCTTTTATCATCCAAGAGTTGCTTTCTCAATGTAATATATACCTCTCCCTCGTTGAGTTTTAGCACTGTATAGCATAGGTTTGAAACCAGCTACATTAAGAAGGGCCTTCATTCCGACCGTTCCTGTTGACCCATTGGCGTCTCTCGACATTTTTGGGCAGTAGCGTTTCTCTATACAGGAGCCTCACCTAACAGAGATTATTTAACTATATTAAAAACATAAAAGATGTTTTAGAAATTGTCAATAAGTTTTATTAATATTCAATGTTTAAGTATAGTGAAATTTAATTATCTATCCTCTTCTAGCCAATTATAAATAGGGACTTTACCAGTATAAGGTGTAGAAACAATATTGCGACGAGAATAATTTAATTCTTGTTTGGCTTTTTCTTTTATTCTTCGTTCCTCTAACTCTTCTATTTTTTTGTTTAAAGCTTTCATAAAATATTCTCTAAAGCTAATTTTAATTTTCCCTTGTAAATATTTGTCTTTTACTATTCTTAGAACTGCATTAAAAGACCTTGTCGTTAACTCATTTTTTGTTAATTTCCTTAAATCTTTAATAATAATATTTAATTCTTCTTCAGAATATGTGAGTTGATTAACACTTGTTATATCATCATCAATAATATTTATTTGTTTTTGTTTTTGTTTTGTATTGTATTTATTATATGTGGTTTTTGGACTGTCCATATTGGACTGTTGAAAATCAACATCCCAATGCAAACTGCTTCCAAATTCCCTGATAGCTTGATTATATAAGGTTTTATTTTCTTCTTTAGTAAATGGAATAAGCCTTACATAGTAGAAATACTCCCATTTTCGGCCTTGGCGGACTTTAAATTCAATAATGTAATTTTCCTTTACAAGTTCATCCCAAGCACTTTTTACAGAAGTTCGCTTATTTTTAGCATATCTTTGATAAACTTCAGTTTTATGTAACTCCCAATCTTCTGGATATGACATTAGATCAACGAGAAGGCCTACAGCTTGTAAAGAAATACTTGTATAAGATGCGCGTACCGTTTGGTTTGGAACTTGAATAAAACCGTGTTTCAAATGAATTTTTCTTAAAATAGCCATAATTTTTTATCTCCTTAAAGACAAAAGAAAAAAGGCTTTCTTTCCAAATTTCAAGCATAAGAAATTAAGCCCCTTGCATCCCTATTTTAAAAAATGTATACTAAAAGTAATAATTTGATAAAATAAGTCTCTTTTAGAGGCCTTATTATGCACGGAAAGAACATTTCAAAACTTTGGTCGGTTGGGAAATGTTTTTTCTTTTGCCAATTTTTCAATTTTATTGTAATACATGTTTTATACTGTTACAAGACGAGCTCTCTCAATAATAGTAATAACTTTTTTTATACTGTAAACATATAACGGTTAATTTAAAAATATCAACATTTTTTTTAAATTAAAATGTAATATTTGGAAATGTGGAATATTGAATAAAAACTTAATTTTTGTTAGAAATAGCTATGTTTCTCTCACTTTTTAGTATCAAAATCATTAGGGGAATGTAGTATACGCATTTTTTAGATAGAATTTTATAATACTATCAATAGGATATTTATTGCACAACAAGTAATTTATCGAAATATTAAATTTATTACTGTACAATCTGTGTGACTTAGCAATACCAAGAGAATTTAATACATTAATACGGCGTAATAAAAATTTATTTTCTAGTTATGCAGGTGAATTTTTATTGTTGTTAGGGATGCTATTTTATGAAGTGATAAACAGGTTAGTTTTAAAACAATATCGATTATTATTTTGTAGAATAGGGTTGACAAATATAAAAATAGATATTAAGTTTGGAATAGAATTGAACGGTCTCCGTTAGGTGAGGCTCCTGTATAAAGAAACGCTGCTGCCCAAAAATGTCGAGAGACGCCAATGGGTCAACAGGAACGGTCGGAATGAAGGCCCTTCTTAATGTAGCTGGTTTCAAACCTATGTTATACAGTGCTAAAACTCAACGAGGGAGAAGGTATATATTATATTGTGAAAGCATCTCTTGGGTAATAAAAGAGAAACGCTCTAATGATTTATTTGTTGTATAAAAAACCTTTGCTCCTTTTTGAGTAAAGGTTTTTTGTGTCTTGTACCTCTAAATTTTTATAGGTACGACGTAATTGGATAACCCCAAAAGGAAGGTGTTTTGGGGTTTAATGGACTTAAATTTATTAATAGGATAAAGGAGGAGTTAATATGTGGAACTATCTTTGTGAATTTTTTAAAAAGGTAAAAGGTTTTATTAGTAGAGCATTAATTCAAGACGGAATCAACCTTATGGAATCACATCTTAATGGGTTATCTGTAGAAGAAGAGCAGGAACAAGATAAAAAAGAAGAAGAATATCTACTAATTCATTTTCACTGTGATAAACTCAAACTATCAGATTTATATCGTTAAGGGTTATCTGTGTAATTTAAATAAAAATCAATTAAAACGAAAAAAATTTCATTACCCTTAATTTTATAGAAAGATGAACTTGATATTTTATATGCCTTGTTTAGATTTCATTGGGCATTAGCTAACGCCAAGCTATCAAACGGAAAATCAGCTTTATATTGTACAGATGTAGAATATTTGATAGATTTATCAGGTTTATCTTGTGATTCTCTATAAGATTTGATTCTATCAGTATGCATTTTATTATAGACAAAACGCACACATCCAAATAGTTTTGCGAAAAACATTTTTTGATCTTTATTCGGGTAGATATAATACTTATATCCCCCTTCAACATAGCCTACACCTCAATTCTCTTCTTGATTTTCGATATACTCTTTTACCACGTCTTCGGGTGCACCATCAGTAGTTATCAAGTAAAAGCTTCTTGCCTAAAACATTTCTTTTTAAAGTTTCTTTTTCACTTGTGAAAATTCTTTCTTTATTAATGGAGAACTCACGCTCTTATAAGCATTAATGAACTTTTTCATTTCTGTATTAGGATCACACCTATTTTAAGAATTAAATCAAGCTGTTTGCTATTAGCTTGATCTGCTACTCAAAGCCAAATGGAGATTCCAATAAATAACAAGAATGTTCCTGATTGAATCCTCCTGATTTGATTTTAAAAATCTTCTATATGTCTAATCCAGCCTAGCTTCGCTATATAAAAGCCTATACCAAATAAACATGAAAAGATGGAAAAGAATTTTTTTAATAAAATAGAAATGAAACTTTTAATTCTATTATCGACGGCACTAGTGCTAGCTATAACGGTTCTCTCTATTAGGTATATTGATTGGCGGAGTGGTTTTATTCATAATTCTCTCTTTATCTGCTATTATAGAGTGCCTTTCTCAATTCATTGTATGCCTCTTATTGGGCCTGGTTGCTGTATAACATAATTACATTAAGAAAGACCTTTGCATCAATCATTTCTGTTGCCCCATTGGTGTCTCTCAACATTTTTGCATAGAATTTTTTCTATAATGGCACTCACTTAACAGAAGTTATTTTATTGTACTTTAAATGTAAAATAATTTATATTTTATATACCGATGGTAATTATTAATTAACTATGAAAGGAATTACAGGGAAGTTTAGGAGAGGGTTTTATGATGAAATTTGTATAAATAACGAGGATAAATGTTGGGGTGTCTAGATAGAATTACCAAAAATCCCCTTTATAATAGATAGAGTGAGAGTTTTTAGACTTTGTATATTATAAAGGAAGTATAATAAGTTGGGTTGAATTCTATGTTGAAAAATAAAGTATATTATTCTGCTGTTTTTTAATAGTAGGTGATATTGCAATAGGTGGAAGTGAAGCAGCTATTACTTTAAAATAAATATTTAATTTATTTCCTAAAGCATAAGAAGTATTGTCAGGGACAGGAACAATTAGTATTTTATCTTGATTTACTAAGTACTCCCAGTTTTCTTGGTATAAAAATGCTTTATTCAATATAGTTGTATCCACAATAGTCATGTAAGTATCACAAATATCTTTGAAAGGTGTTTTGTTCTTGTTTTTTAACAGATTAAATTGAAGTATGATTTATAGAAGGTGTAGTTGAATCTGCAAAAGCGGGTGCAGAACGAACGGTAAATCCACGTCACAGTGTTAGAGTAGTTACTAGTTTTTGTTTTATTGTAAACATAATAGATTTTCCCTTTATAATTTATTTGTACATATCAATAATTCTTTTTAAGTAAGATTCAATCTTTATTAATTCCTATATTTAACAATTTCGTCACATATGAAGTGAAATGTATATATTACGTGATTTTGGAAAGGAATATTTTATTATGCATAAAGGAAAATGATATTCCTCTCCTTTTTGGGTAAATAAGTCTCTGACTAAGAAAAGTGTATGACTTTCAGATAGTAGTTGATGTTTAAAAAAAGTGTATGCTAAAGGTGAATTCATTTTTATATGTTTGTTTTTTGAAAATGTGGTTTAAAGCATCAAAGAGGCAGCTTCCACATTTGAAGATGTCTTTTGGTAAATCATCCAAATGTGGTTATAGATATACAGTTCACGTATAGTGTATGTTATTACGACATACACTATATTCTATTTTTTCATCATTACAAATCCGTAAACTGTTCCCATGTGTTTCTTGATAAATACAGCTAAGTGTGTCATGAAAGTTGTTGGCATGAGACCCGATCTTTCACAACGTGTCGGTTGTATAAACCAAGTTTTTTACACAGGTATATAACCTACCTCTTCATTTGAATCTTGTCAAGTTGTTTCAACACATGAGGAGCTGTTTATTTTCAATATTTTGAGTGTCTATCATTTTTTATCAATGCTAGTTTTTTCCTATTTAGGTAAGGATATTAAGTAATAATCCTTTTTACTGTTAATCAGATAAGGACAGAGAGACTCATTAAATAGAGAAAATTAGTTTATAGGTGTAAAGATATTTTTAGAACACATCTTATTGTGCGCGCTGTTACTAATATTAGAAGTTATGGCCTTAGCACAAAGAAAGAGCACTTCATCTTGAAGCGCTCTTTCTTTGTGTTGGAATTCAAAAAGTTGAGGATAAACTTATTGGTAAAGGAACCAATAAGTTTATCCTCAATAATAGTATATATCAAAAAAAGGGATAGAAGCAAATCGGTGGAAATAAATTATTCGCAGCCTTTTTCTATGATAGAATAGGGTTTGCGATGCCTGATTGATATTAATATGTAAAAGTTCGTTTGAAATATATCGAGTTATGTCAGATGCTCTGTTAAATTCAAGTGTTACGCTCTAAAAAATTATTATTAGAGATTGAAGTACACTTTTTTCATTCTATTTTCTAAAAAATCCATTATATTGAAGAAATAAAGAACTTAGAGTCTTAGTAGTTTGAAGCGACTAAGATAATGTGATAGTACATTAATTATATTATGGTATATTAAAAACACTCGTTTTAAAATAAAAATATCAGAATATAAACATTATTAGGTTAATTCTTTTGTTTATTATGAAAAAACAACTATTAATTGGTACAAATAATTCTTAGAGAAACTTTACAACAAAAATATAATTGCTATTTTTGATACAAATAATTATATGAACAAACATTCTCTGTAGGATATTGCATGAATTATCTAGATAAATGTTCATTTAATAAAAAATACTTACTGAATTGAATTATTTGAAAAATCCAGCCTTTTTTCTAAGGAAGATAAATAAAAGGATTACATATGAAAATCTTGTGTTATTTTTTGTGAAAAAGAACACAGCTTAAAACATTGAAAATAGATTCATTCTTTATGATAAAAAAGTAGCATTACATCTACCGATATTTAGTTCTTAGTTAAGATTGATGTAGTATAGCATAGTTTAACCTTACGAAATTGTAAGGTTAAACTATATTTAATGTAAGAGTATATTGTTAGTTTAGATGCTATATTATGAAAGTATTAAAAATCAAGTGAAAAAGGAGAGATAAATTATGAAAAAATTTTTTTGTATATTAATGTTAGCTGTTATATTTAGTATCGGATTAGCTGGTTGTGGGAACTCAGATGACGTGAGTAGTAATCTGAGTCGCTATAATCCTTTTGCAAGTAAAACAGATGTTTATGGAGTGGTAACAGCTGAACCTAAGATAGACTCTACTGGAAAAGAGTACGGTGTTGAAGCTTATAGTTATGATTTAATTGGATATGATAAAGACTTAAACAAAATTGACTTAGGTTTTAATTCTAGGAGCAAGTATCCAATTGGAACATATATCAAAGCTACAAAAAAAGGTAGCGATACTAGAATGAATGATGTGACAGTCGTTAAGAAAAAAGATGTTCCGGAAAATATAGTGAAAAAATTAAATGATAATCAAAAATAGCATTAAAATATAGTGAGCATAAAGTAATCTCACTTTCGGGAAAAGACCCTTACATTCGTATATCAAAACAGTGCATGAAGAGGATTTCATTTTAATAAAAGTGTTATTTATTTTGAAAAATAAAGTAAAAAGTCATTGGAACTGATATTATATGGCCTAAACGTATTGCGTTGTTTTGCCAAATCTGCAGGATTTCAAAACCTCCATCATGCTTCATATACGATAAAAGGAATCAAAACCATTCATGCTTTAGATAAACAGAGATGAAGTCGTCAAAAAAGACTTCGTCTTTTTGACGTACAATGAATTATAACAATTACTAATGTCCGCATAATATTTAGTTATACAAGCCGATATATATCAATCTCTTGTGAAACTTTGCAACAGAACTATAGAGTACCTATATACAAAGGATAATGAATTTTCTACTAATATAATACTATAAAAAATAATATGAATATGAGGTAAATATTATAATAATTTCACGTACCATACTTTGTTAAGCGAATATATAACAAAAGATAAGGAATTATTGATAGGATCTGCTCCGTTATTTATTCTGTCATTTTAGACTAAAAAACATTGAATTTAAATAAATCCATGGTTTTGATAAAAGCGGACTTGTTTTGTTCTATGTTTCTCATCATCACTAACTATGAAATCATTAATACATATTACATCCGTATCCATTGCAATTTGAATTAAATGTCTAGGTAATATACAACGATAATCTAAATTACGTATTGGTTCTTCCAAATAAATATCCGCTAGTTTAATTTTTTTCAGTTCTTATCTTTCTTAAAGAGCATTAAGGGGTATGGTAACATCACTATCAAGCTAAGGAAAATGAGATATCCCAAACCCCAAAAATGGGAGCATCTCATTTTTATATATCCAATTTAATTTCTTTGTTCATTTAACAAAATTTGTATTTCTTACCACTGTTACAAGGGCAATTCTCATAAATATTTGCTGGTCTTGGGCAATCTTTGATTTCTCTTTTTAAAATCGGATATATCTTCATTGAATTCTAATTCAATTATTTAGTAAAAATTGTATGCCTTACAGGTCGCAGACACTTCCTTTGTTTTAGATGAAATCTTTACAATGGTAGGATGTTCTTTTGAATCTAGTGGAGATATGTTTGATTCCTTTCTTACCTTTTATAAATTTTAAGGAAAACACGATTCAATGGCGTCTTGCGGTCATTTATAATAAGTTTCCATGAAAACTTATTGGGTTTCGTTATTGGGAAAATGTTCAGATTTATAATAAAATCCTCTTACCTTTTTTGCTGGCGATTTATATGTAGATGAGTTTCCCACAACGGTTTATGACTTTCAATCCTTTGAGAGAATTACAGTAAAAAAAGAGTTACGAACGTATACTGTGTTTTTAAAAATTTTGTTTTAAGTTTGTTAGGTGCTTGTCATCTATCTGATGGTACACAAATGTCAGGTTTTAATCCGAGATTTAACTAAAATTTGAAATTCATCGTCTACTTTTAAATGCGAAGGGGAGGCCCAATGAAAGTGCGTTATTAAACGAAAATTCAAACTAAAGTTAGGGAGAGAATAAAAGTTTAATACTTTTTAAATCTAATGGGAAATTCTTTCTTTTATTTAAATTCGGATAAAGAGGAATTTAAATTTTATTAAGTAACCCATACGTAAAATCTGTAAGTCAGAAAGATATCACTTATACAGATGAATTTAAGTGTATTTTTATTGAGGAAAATGAAAAAGGAAAGTTTCCTCGAAGTATTTTGAAGAATGTGGCTTTGATATAGATGCGATTGCAATGAAACGTGTTATGTCCGTTTAGAAGACGAACGGGATCTACTAATGGCAGAAAATGAATTGGTAATAAAATCAAACTTATGGAAAGGAGGATGAGGAGGAAATGACGTTACCACCTAGAATGATCAAGATGAAATCGTGAAAGAAATCATATTTTTCGATTTAGAAACCGAAAGAAAGGGGCTCGTCAAATAAAAATGACATTGGCGGGTCAGTTTCAAGTTGTCTGCAATTTTAGATGGATCGACCAATGAAATTTTAGCTTACCATATTTCAGAACAGATGACGTTAGACATCGTAACGACAACTCTTCATAAATTAAAAAGAAATAAGAAGATTCAATTGACTGAAGGGGTATATATTCACTCGGGCCAAGGAGCTCACTATACAAGTCCTAACTACCAAAAATTAGTTGGAAAGCTAATCCATGTCCAGAAGAGAAAACTGTTGGAATAATGCCCCACAAGAATCGTTTTTGGGTTATCTGAAAGATGAAACTCATATAAAAACTTACGATTCTTTTACTGACTTAGGACAAGAGATTAAGAAATATATGACGTACTATAATCATTATAGATATCAATGAAATTTAAAAAAGATGACTCTTGTTGGATGATATTATCCCTTTGGGTAGACAGTGTAAAAAGACCATGAACAAACATGGATGTTACAATTCTACTTGAAGGGGATTTTATTATGGTTAAAAGAGAGGTTAAATTTCAAACTTATTCAGATGAATTAAAGATATAAGTTGTAGAAATTTTTTTAATGGTGAGGGTATCCAATCAGCTATAGCGAAGAAATACGGACTTAAAAGTAGAACATAGTTAATGGATTGGGCCCGGAAATATTGAGCAACAGGCGGCATTTCAGAATTGTAAGGAAAAAAACAGCGACAATAAGGGCTTCAAACCCCCTTGAAAGGTCGCCTTCGTACGAAATTCGATAGTATGGAAGAAGAATTGGAATATTACAAGGAACAGGTAGCGTACTAAAAAAAGAAGTATCCAAATTTGTAGGAGGTGTCATTGCTCTGTTAAATCGTTCTAGTTTTTATTCAACACGATTGCCTTACGAGAAGAGGGTCTCTTAGTGAATCCCAAAATATGTGGACTTATGCAAGAGTTTCAAATTCGATCGATCATTCATAAAAAGTGTCGCTTTTTTACAGGGAAATTCTCAGGGATTTTCCCAAATGTAGGAGAACGCCAATTCCAAAATCGCAAACAAAATGAGGTACTTGTCACAGACATCACTTACTTGCCATTTAGAGATAATTTTCTCTATTTATCGGTCATCAAAGGCATTTACAATAATGAAATTATTGTTTGGAAACTCTTACATCGCAATGATTTACAACTTGTTCTCGAGACACTTGATTTAGCAAAATAAAGAAGAGATGTGTACAGAACCACCATTCAATCAGAACAAGGATTCCAAGGACGACTCAATCATCGAGATCTGATGGAATATCGAATTTCAATGGTTGCTTAGTCTTTTGTTAAAACTATCTACTTGACGGGGGAAGTCCAGCGAAGTGATCAGGCATATAGCGCGACTCGAACGGGCATGACACAAAAGAATGACCTATATATTCGTGACTTAGGATGTTGTCGTTTACAAGACTTTAAATCTATTCAAGATAAGCAAAGATACTATTTATCAGATCTTAAATTATCAATTAAAATATATAGAAAAATTTTCGAAACAGTGGTATTTAAAACAAAGCCCGCTCAGCTGAGACCTGTATGTATGCAAATTCATTTGGAAGAAATTACGAAATAATTACAACCTAGCCAAGTGTAGGAATTACATGATGTATATGTAGGGAGTAAAGACAAACTGCCTACTCACATTGTGGTTTATAAATGTACGGAGGAGCAAAAAGAGAAATGCCTACGTGATCGAGCTATTCGCGAAAAGAAAAAAAGGATTACATATACAGAGCGTACAAAAACTTTTACAAGGTATTATGGTATATATTACAAACATTCCTACGGAATGGGTACCAAAAGGGGAAATCCTTGATTTATATTCACTACGTTGGCAAATTGGCGTGTCCAGATAAGGACACATTATCTAGTTGGTGAAAGTCCAATCGGGAGAATAGACTCCACTCCCGTAGCCTGAGAGGCGCCATGAAGTGAAAGCGACATGGCGAAGCCCTCTGACATCACATGCAAAAGGCATGTGGGCAAATCTCCAGGTTGTAACGTACAGTGAACGTAGATGTAGCCTCGTTACACGCAATTCCGGTGGCTGAGACGGTCGATAACGTGCGAAAGCAACAAGAACTGACCGAAACGAGTCTGGAACGGCAGTTCTCACCGGCGGGGTATCAGCGGCGACATGGAGAGAAAGATAATGTGGAAACTGGAGAAGCCCTCGACACCCGATGAAGAAACCTCATCGAGGAGACCGTCTCTATAACCGCGATCGGGAAGTGAGAACGGTAGGTGTCAGGGTGGCGGAACGGATCGTAGTACCAGAGATCTGCGTGCAGCAAAACGCGCGGGGAGGAAAGGGTCCGAACCTGTAAACATTTCGTATGACTAAAGGAGGCAAGGGTGCCATGACAAAAACACCCATCACTTTGCAGGAATTAAGGCAACGAATCTATCGAAAGGCGAAGTCTGAACCTACGCACCGGTTTTGGGGGCTATTTACCCACATTACCAAAATGACAACCCTTCACGAAGCATATCAACAGGCGAGGAAAAACAACGGTGCTCCAGGCATTGATGGAAAAAGTTTTACTGATATAGAACTAGAAGGAGTTATCCCATTCTTAACGGGTATTCAAGAGGAATTGCAAGCTGGAATATACCGACCACAAGCCAATCGAAAAGTAGAAATCCCAAAGGCAAACGGCAAAATGCGAACTCTGCAAATTCCGTGTATACGAGATCGTGTAGTACAAGGAGCGCTAAAACTCATATTAGAAGCAATTTTTGAAGCTGATTTCTGTCCAAACTCGTATGGGTTTCGGCCGAAACGCTCTCCACATCAGGCATTGGCAGAAGTACGACGCAGTATATTGCGTCGTATGACCATAATAATTGATGTTGATTTGTCGCGCTACTTTGATACAATCCGACACAACATATTATTGGAGAAAATCGCGAAACGTGTCCAAGACCCACAGGTTATGCATCTTGTAAAACAGGTAATTAAGGCAACAGGAAAGATCGGTGTCCCGCAAGGGGGGCCATTTTCTCCACTAGCCGCGAACATTTACCTTAATGAAGTGGATTGGACATTTGATACCATTCGACGCAAAACAGCTGAGGGCAATTACGAAGCTGTAAACTATCACCGTTTTGCCGACGATATAGTTATCGCTGTAAGCGGACACTCCAGTAAAAGTGGATGGGCTGAACTGGCATTACGACGACTGTGGGAACAGTTAAAGCCTTTGGGAGTTGAACTGAATCTGGAGAAGACTCAGATGGTCAATGTTCTAAAAGGAGAATCCTTCGGATTTTTAGGATTTGACCTGAGACGAATACCGAGCCGAAATAAGAATGGATTCTTCGTTTTCATGATCCCGAAGAAGAAAGCTCGCACGACAGTGAAAGCAAAAATTCGCGAACTCATTCAAAACGCAGGAGCGAAGCCAGCACAAGACTTAATAAAACAAATCAATGCCGTACTGACTGGATGGGTGAACTACTTCCGGGTTGGGAACTCTAGTCAAGCTTTCAGTGAAGTACGTGATTATACGGAGATGAAAATTCGCACACTGTTAACGAGAAGGAAACGAAGACGAAAGCGTAGCATCGGATGGCAGAGATGGAGTAACGAATATCTCTATGGTGTACTGGGGCTTTACTGGGACTGGAAAGTCCTTCCCCTGAAAAGTGCAGAGAGTTTCCGATGAAAGTGTCTGCCATTTGATAGGTCTCATAACCCTTTTGATGAAGTTTATGGGGTGAGCTGCTTGAGGGAAAACCTCACGAGCAGTTCTTATGGGGAGAGACTGGAAACGGGTCACAACTGATACCGCGCCAGTCTTTTACCCGACAGTTGTTATGTAAAATATGAAAATCTTGGTTTTAAATTCATCGTTGTAAATCTATTAAATATGAGCGATTAGAGTGTCACCTTTATGAATAACTCATTCGTATCCTATTATGTTCTTCTACTATGTTTAAAATGAGAGAACTCCTGTTACGTAAGAAACAGAAGGAGCTAAGTGAATATAAAGCGATGTACATAATTAAAGGTTATTTTTTACTTTTTACTAATTATTACAGAAAAACCCCAGATCTATAAAAAATTCTCCTTCGCCTGTTTAACCTCCTACAGCAAAACGGACGAAAATCTCACGGATATGAGAAAAAACAGTCTTTGATATTTCTTACGATTAGTCAATTGTTTTTTATAGATTTTTCACAAAGTAAAGGCTAGAGAATTTATATCATGTACCCATAACTAAAAAGTCATACGAGATATCTCTAATATTTATTAGGGGGAATATGTTATGATAAGTTAGGCTATGGTTTCAGATAGTTAATCGATAATCATAGTGTGTATTATGTGTAATAAGGTAGAAGATGAGCTTCAATAACTTATTTACACATGTGATAAACGCAACTTTATGACACTTGTTATAAGGTTGCGTTTTAATTTATCATAATACTCGATAAAATGGTTTTGTCCGTAACGCCGTTTTTTAATCATGTTCTAGGATAATGAGAAAAAGAAGTTTCTGTAAGTGTTTATTTCCACGCTTATTAATCGTATCTTTAAAAAAGATTTTCCTGATTGAAAATGGCGTATACTAAAACCTGCAAGTGCATTGATTTGTTTGTGATTTTTGAAGTGAGTAATATCCCACGATTTCAGCTAACAAACGTATAGTCGTATTGGGACCGATTCCTAGAAAACTAAGAATAAATTGATATAAGGCACCTAAATATTCTTTAAATTTTCGGCCACTCATTTGATTAATTTCATTAATGCTGGAATGATGAAGTTGATCCATATAGATTTTATATGCTATTTTATTCTTATATTTTAGATAACTATGCCAGGGCCGGAAATTTATTAAGATTAGTAGACATATTGATCAAAATGTTTCAATCTCCCTTATTTTATCGGTATAGTCATAAGATGAGTTATATATAACTAACCTTATATATATAAAGTTTGTAAAAATTGAACAAAATGATCCATTTAGGAAAAATGAAAACAAATATGTTAAGGAGAACATATGAAAAATAGTAAAGTATATAATGCAACTTGCGTGATATTAATCTATCTCTTGACTACTCAATTTCTGGAGATAATAGGGGTAAAACTACTAGCAAAGACAGGCTGGTATGATATTAAGGGCAATCTAGATGAGGAAACCCCTCAGATCCTTGTACACTGTGAAGTGATTGGTTTCATATTCTTATTGGGTATGATTCTTTTTGTGTATAAAAAGGAGTGGAAGCGAGATGAAAAGCTATCAGTGTATATTCCTAAAGGTACACGCTCATGGATTGTAAAAGGAATTATATTGGTGTTTTTAGCCCAAATTATTGGAAGCCTATTAGATAAGAGTCTATTTCGGACACCACTTGTCTCTGAAAATACTTCAAATATAATTGGACTTGTAGAGGTTTCACCGATAGCTATTCTTTCTATTGTTATTCTTGCTCCATTAGTAGAGGAATTCGTGTTTAGATATGCGGTACTTAATATCTTAACGAAGAAATTGGATACAATAGGGAGCATCATAATTAGTGCATTGATTTATTCAATCAGTCATTTTGATTTCCCCTTTGTATTTGGGTATTTCCTTATTGGAGCTGTACTAGCATTTGTTTATGTGAAATCAAATCGACTACTAGTATCATTTATGGTACATGCAGGTATGAATTTATTTGTTGTAATGATTCAAATGATATAGTTAATTAGAAATAATAAAAATAAACCCTGAAAACACTAAACCCTTTAAAATTGGTTTAAATGTTGAAAACAAGGGTTTGATCATATGCAATGTGAAAAGGATGAACTTTTTAGAGTGCTCTTGAATAACACTAATGTAGATCATCAAATACAATAGAGGATATTTGTAAAGTATTATTAGAACGTAAAAGCAAGGAGAATAAAGGATTATTAAGGTTAATTAATTCTTTCAAAAATTTACTCGATCGATAATGTAAAATCCGACTATTAAACAACTTTATTATTTTTTATGACAATATATGAAATAATAAGGTCGTGTTTTGAACGATTTTTCAAAGCAAGCCCTTATATTATTTAAAGAGTTGTATATATGTCTTTTCGCCATACTTACTCTAAATTCTCATATTGAAAGGATATTTTCCATAATAGGCTACCAACATATTGAACGATACAAATGCCAATTCTAAAGATACAAAGCTACCAGAACGTTAATTTTGATATGTCATGAAAATATCCTAAAAGAACGGTACGTACAAGGATGTTTTGTGTAAGAGGAGTTGTTCATGTCACATCACCAACTGTCCTCAATGATTTAAACCATCTTATCCATTTTTCCTTTTCGCATTGTAGGAGAAGAGAATAGGTATAAAATATTGCTAGAGTTTTCCCACCATAAAGAATCCATAATTGAATATGAATAGAGTAATAGATGTCTTTATTAAAATAATAGTTAACATTAGGTAAAGAGAAGATAACGGATACACCTAGAGTTAAAATCTGTATAAAACGAATGTATAGTATATCTATTTAATTCCTTAGTCCTTCTAAAAGTGTTTTGCTTTCCTGCCTATAATCCGATAAGAAACAAACAAATATACTCCAGAATACCAATAAGTAATTACCAAAATACCTCGGTCATTAAAAAGAATAGTCGTGATTTAGTCTGACTCGTGAAATATGTAAATAAATTAACGGTATCAATGTTTTTATCACCTGTAAACATATATTCATAATAACCTGGTACGCTATGAACTGAACCAGATTGTGAGAGAAGGAGCGAAATGATATGTACCCTGTAACTTATATACCAAAACCAACATTCCGTTAGAAAAATCACTTTAGTTGATTGCTTATAGAATAATAGTAAAACAAATTCTGCTAAAGCGTATGCATATGGGATATCCTCAAAATAAAAGAAGATAAAATGGATAATACCAAATACGAATAAAATACATAACCTACGAATAAATAAAAGATATCCTTTTTTTCGGCATGGTGCATGAATATATATATAAGCCCTCAATGAAGTGGCCCAAAAAGGTTACCTTAATTCTTTTATGATTATAGTACTTTATATACTTGACAAATTATTTCTTGAAATGTTCCATATTTTAAAATTCTTTTCGGTACATAAATTTTGATTTCATGATGCCGAAATTTTCTTTTCCATAATGGACGCACCTTTTTCTTTGATTGTAGGGTATCCAATCTTCCTGTTTCATAAGCTACTTTCCATTTTCAAAGTGTTTCGTAAGAAGGAATATAGAAAAGCACCGCTGTTTCCTTGATAGATGTCCCTTGTTCGTTCAGATAATTAAGTACATCTAGGTTATACTGATCTCCTTGGTCTGTTTGTATAATTAATCCTGCTTTCGGAGGTTCTTTTTTATATCCTCGTAAAAAAGCATCTATCACGAGAGAATCTTTCATACGTGTACTCATACCTACCGATCACTTTTTTGGAGTATATATCTACAAGTACCACTTTTGAGTGGGGATATAAATAATATCACCTACCCATATTTTCTTTGATCTGTTTGAAAAACGTGGTTTAAGAGGTTCGGTCTTTCTATGGAAGGTGATTTTTATTATAACGCTTATAGAGATAGAGACTTCCTTTCGCATGCAGCTTCATTTGACGCATCAGTTTTCCTACTCTTTTTTGATTTACCTTGACGCCTTTCTTTTCAAGGACCTTTGTAATTTTTAAATATCCATACCGCCCCTTATGTTTTTCAAATATATGCTGTATTTCTGTACTTAATACTTCATTCTTTAAATCTCTTTTAGAAGGTTTTCTCTGTAAATTTTCATAGTAACCGGATCGTGAGATATTTAACGTTTTACATGCCTTCTTGATGTTATATTTGTGTTTATTTTCTTTTAAATATTGAAATCTTACACATTCTTTTTCTTCAAGAAGGCCTGGAACTTCTTGGTAAATCAAGCTCTTTTCTGAGTTCTTCATTCTCAAGCTTGAGCTTTTTCATTTCTTACTGAGAATTATAAAGCGCGCTTCCACGGCCAGGAAACGCACTTTATAATTCATATTCATTTATCCAATGATAAAGGGTATTAGAATGAATAGATCATTCTCTGGCAACCTCTTTCACAAACATATTTTCTTCCAATACTAATTGAACTGCAGCCATTTTAAATTGACGATCCTAGATTTTTCTACTCATAAATTGGATCATCTTTTTCCTTTAACTCAGTATCCAATTTATTGTAGCATCCTCAGTGTGAAAGTGGTACGAGTCCATGAACATATTACTAATACAAGAAAAGATTACTTGGATAAAATCTCTACTGAAATCATCAAAAAACACGATGTAATTAGTATTGAAGATCTACAAGTAAGTAATATGCTAAAAAACGGTAAACTTGTCAAAGCTATCAGTGAATTATCTTTGTCGAGATTTTGGAATATTTTGAAATATAAAGCGAAATGGTATAGGAAGCAAGTTATATCAAAAATATTTATTTCTAGTCAGCTATGTTCGAGTTGTGGTTACGAAAATAAACATGTTAAAAATATAAAAATTGCGATATACATATTAAAGTAGGAATGAATCTCGGAAACGAAGCCATTCGTCTTTTAACCGTAGGAACTACAGGGGTAGCCTAATCAATTAGGACCCCCCTTTTTCAAACAATATGTTCATACTTTAAACAACAAATAGTTAAATTTTTTTAGGTAAATAAAATTTTGTTTGTCATTTCAAAATATTTTTGTAATGAAAGAAATTCTACATATATATCAAATGAATTTCACATGAATTTCATATAAAATAATTATAATGTATGAATGTAAGTAGATAGATATCGTTCAAATAGCAATTCAAAATGATTAGTTTAACTATAAAAATATGTTATTACGGAGTAAAGGGGATATTAGAAAAGTAATATTTCTTATATACTAATTATCTATTAAGTAGGTAATTAGTAGCCTTGTTTATATTTAAAAAATAGCTTAGATGTTAAGAATTAAACATCCAAGTGGTGTACTATTATTTACTGTGGATTAAATTATAAGGAGAATAATTAGAAATGGAACAATTAATTATTGAGATATTAATACAAAAGGGCATCTATAAGGAAGAAAAAACAGGTCGACACTTGTATGAGTTAACTAAGAGAGAGTTATTGCAGTTGATGGAATCAATATTACCCAACAATCAATGCGAGATATGTCCTTGTTAAGATATATTGGAAATAATAACAAATATATAGCGTATACTGCAAGTCGAATTTTTTTGATCTAGTAATAACAGTTTAAATACATAATTTAAACTTTTTAGACAGAAGATTCTTTTCTCAATAGTGTAAGGGTGTGAATCCATAATTTTATTTCGGAGATAAATGTCAGTAGACGTAAGTTTATATAAATCGCATTTTATATTTATAAGGATGAGAAATTTTCTTTTAACCATGTAGTATTAACTAGAAAGGAAGAATCTAAATGTTGTTAAAATTAGTTACAGAATTTTCTGTATCTAAACTGAATAAATTTTCAAAAATGTTATTTGCACTATGGTCAGGTTTTTTTCTTTGTTATGTAATGGGGTATCCAGAATTAGCTATAACCTTTGGTTCGTCTGCGTATCTTACCATTGCTTTAGGTACAACATATACAGACTCTAAAAATTATTTTACAGAAAGGTTTTTAGCTAATGTTATTACGTTGATAGTTGGAGTTTCTGTCTATTATTTCATTCCCAATATAGCAGTGTGTTTAATGATTGTCTCACTTATAATGGTTGCTTTAGCTAATTTATATCCAAATTCCCTTCGTAGTTCAAGTGTAGGAGCTGCTATCACATTAATTGTCACAACTATACCAGATATTTCTTATATGGAAAAACGTATTTTTGTGGTGATTGTTGGTATGTTTTATGGATATATAATTCAACGTTATATTATTCCTCCAAATCACGGATATCAATTAGAGAAGTTAATTAATACGACTACAAATGATGTTGTTAAATTAATTAAAACATTAGATGCTGAAAATCTTGAGGTAATTACTAAAGAGCAGTTAATTAGCTATAAAGCAAATAGTATAAAGATTAGTGAGTTAGTTCTTAATTTTAAAAAGGACTCTGGGAAAACAGGCCCTCATTATTTACTACAATATAAAGCCAAAGCTCCTTATTTTGAACAATATTCAAAATTACTACAGGTAAAAATAGATATAATTAATAAATTATTTATTCATAAAGAGAAATTCAAGAAACTTGATTATCAAACAAGGAAAAATTTTTTTATACAGCTTAAAGCTCTTGTTACATACTATGAATATTTGATTCATTATGTTGAACATCAAGATGCCGAATTTATACCTCTTTTCAATTTTGATGAGAAATACTTCGCGAATGCAAAACAAGAGATGTTTATTATATTATTTGAGAGTACATTAATTGGTTATTATTTATTATTAGAAGAATGCTATGAAAATATTAGTCATAAAAAGAAAATGCTTAAATTTTAGAATGGTTATGATCCTGGTTTGCATATTGACGAGCTGAAATGGTTTTTCCCACACCTGGTAATCCGGGACAAATGCCAATATGCTTAAATTTATCGCATGCATCGCAAAATTCTGTGTATTTTTTGTATTCTTTAGTTTCAATGAAGACAATTTTTTATTCATTTTTATACCTCTTGAATTTGGATTTACTTGGCGGAACTTCTTCAACTTTTTCTGATGTGTTTCTTTCACCTTTTCAGTACTCCACAACTGATTTTGTTGCGATAATAATATTATTTTCAAATTTTCTGCGTTGTTTATTTCTTTCAGCTTGAAGTTCTTTTATACCTATTGAATAACCATCAACTGCTGAAGATATCGCAGTACATAAATATTCAACCCTATAAAAATAAGAATTTCAGTAATATCTCTTGGATTATATCTAATCATTACATCTTCACCAACAAACGCTGAAAGATTTGTATGCATATACTTTAATCCTAGAAAGTGGATTCCGTCTTAATGGATTTTGCGTGATTTTGTTGCTGAGAACAAAAGTAAATCTAAAGACTGCGAGCTTTTAGGCATATTGGGAAGAAATACGGATTCATCCCACATTTCAATTGGACGTTTATTTGTTGTCTCATAAATTCTATAATGATACGTATGTAAACAAATTGGTGAAATCACACTACTAACTCATCTAATATCATTAATTTTTGTGATGTATGATTCTTTATATATCCTGGTAAATCTTGAAGAAACATCATATTAACAGTTCGGAAGAACCGTTCTATTTTTCCCCGATCTTTAAGAACTCCTATTCGTGAAAATGACAGTACCATTTTTAATTCTTCGGTGAATAAAAGAATATGAAATTATTCATACGATAAGTCATCTGAAGCAAGAGAAAATCGGTTTACTTGTTACAAGTATGTCTTTATTGAGTGAACCCCTAGGTGATCCATTGTTAGACAGTTTGGTAAAAGATTTAATTCTCCAACTGTTGGCTATGAATATGGAAAAAGAACGAACAGAAAGCAAACGGAGGCAGGTGCAAGGAATAAAAATTACGAAAGAAAAAGGGGGGTATCAAGGCTATCTTATCCTTTATGGACCAGATGCAAGAGATCTTCAAAAGTAAGCTATTTACTATCAAATCATACAAATGTTAAATTCAGGATTACATATCAAAAAGATTGCTGAAAAAATGGTGTGATAAGAACAACATTTTATCGTATCCAATTTATCATTTAAAAACTGGGGAAAATATCTCCTAAAGTCACATCCTATACGCGAAAAAAATCAAACAAAACGTGCATTATGGGAGTATGATAATTTTATCAAAGGCATATATTTTTTAGAATATATTGATTCGCTACCATTACGTCAATATGTTTAAAAGGTGCTAAACCGCGGGGAAAGTTATCATAAATTACGTCGGGCTGTATCTTTTGCAAACTTTGGGAAACTTTGTTTCAAGACTAAACAAGGTTAGCAAATTTGGAATGAATGTAGTAGGTTGCTAGCCAATTGTATTATTTACTACAATGCCAGTATATTATCGAATTTATTAACGAAATCTCGGAGTAAAGGTATCGAGATGAACATACAACATACTAAAGTATATTTCACCGGTTGTCTGGCAACATATCAATTTTTTCTCTTTAGGATAAGTATCATTAAGAAAAAAGAAAAATTAGTTTTTATATAGGCTGATAGTCAGCGCTTTTCGTAGAAACACTGTTAGTTCATTTATTGTATTGGAAATGGAACTAGACGATATTGCTTGAAAGAAGAAATACAACATAGGTTAAAATTAATTCTTTTTCAATAATTGTAGAAAAATAGAAATGGATAGTTTAGAATATAATGGTAATAAAATGCTTTTTTATGTAAAATATAAAGATGTGTTGCTTATATAAGATATTGGAATAAGATTCTTTATTGATTTACTTTTTGAAAAAATTATGTACTCCCCTGACAATAGGGTAACAACAATAATACTTTGAAATAAGTAAACAAGTACAGTATCTAGAAAAAATTTAGAATTGTACGATTAAATTGATAACAATCTAATTTATTAGATTGTTTTATAAATTACAACATCTAAATTTAGTTAGGTAATTAATTGTCAATATTACAGTCTTTAAATTGAAAATAATGCTTTTTTATCATTTTAGCCAAGAAAACTCCTTCCTCGAGGATCGTGAAGGGTCACGGCCTAGTGAGTAGGTGGGAGATGAATTAGCTTCGAACAAGGGATGGCAGGGAGCTATCTTAATTGTTCGACATACATAAACCGTGACATCACTATATATCGAGTATATGTTTGATGTATAATAGTCATATACCGAAATGGAGGTGAATCAAATGATGATTAATAAAGCCTATAAGTTTCGTATCTATCCAAATCAAGCACAAGCAATTCTAATTAACAAAACGATAGGGTGTTCTCGCTTTGTATTCAATTATTTCCTATCCCTATGGGATCACGCATACAAAGAAACTGGGAAAGGTTTAACATATGGTACATGCTCTGCCAAACTTCCTGCCATGAAGAAAGAGTTTGTTTGGCTAAAAGAAGTGGATAGTATTGCGATTCAGTCGTCTGTTCGCAACCTTGCAGATGCGTATACACGCTTTTTCAAAAAACAAAACAGCACCCCACGCTTTAAATCTAAGAAAAACAACGTACAATCGTATACCACAAAACAAACAAATGAAAACATTGCCGTTGTAGGGAACAAAATAAAGTTGCCGAAACTAGGCCTTGTTCGATTTGCTAAAAGTCGCGAAGTAGAGGGGCGTATTGTAAATGCTACAGTTAGACGGAATCCTTCTGGCAAATACTTTGTGTCATTGTTAGTCGAAACAGAAGTACAAGAACTTCCGAAAACAAGTTCTTACATTGGAATGGATGTGGGACTAAAAGATTTCGCCATTTTGTCAGATGGAACCATCTATAAAAATCCGAAGTTTTTTCGGTTATTAGAAGAGAAATTGTCGAAAGCACAGCGTGTTCTTTCTAGAAGAATGAAAGGATCCTTCCGCTGGAATAAACAAAGGGTAAAGGTAGCTAGGATTCATGAATACATGACGAATGCTAGAAAAGATTACTTGGACAAAACCTCGACTGAAATTATCAAAAACCACGATGTTATCGGTATAGAGGATTTGCAAGTATCGAATATGTTAAAGAATCATAAATTAGCAAAAGCTATTAGTGAAGTATCATGGTCGCAATTTCGATCAATGTTAGAATACAAAGCAAAATGGTATGGCAAACAAATCATTGTCGTATCGAAAACATTTGCTTCCAGCCAATTATGTTCTCATTGTGGATATCAAAACAAAGACGTTAAAAATCTAAACCTACGTGAATGGGACTGTCCTTCTTGTCGTACACACCATGATAGGGATATTAACGCAAGTATCAATCTAAAGAATGAAGCGATAAGGCTTCTAACTGCAAGGACTGTGGAGATAGCCTAATAAATTAGAGTTCGATAGAACTCTTTACTTAGGAATCCCCCACTTTCACTTCGTTTAGAAGTGAAAGTGGGGGTAGTTCAAAATTGGAATGGGGAGAGGATTTTTTAATGGATACTATCATGATTATAACTAACAAAGCTAGAACTCAAGAGTTACTTATAACACATATGAAAAAATATAATTATAAATCTGTTGTCGTAAAAGAGTTTGATAATGTCTTAGATCAATTTTGTGAAGTATATCCTGAATTAGTTATTATTGATGTGTTATTACCGAAGTTTGATGGATTTTATTGGTGTCGTCAAATTCGTAACATCTCCATTTGTCCAATCATCTTTATCTCTGAGTTAAATGAAAAAATGGAGCAAATTATGGCGTTAGAATATGGTGCAGATGATTATATAGCTGAACCATTTCAATATGAAGTCATATTAGCAAGAATACGTAGTCGTCTTAGAAGAGTTTACGGTGAATATGCTTCTAAATCAAATGAAAGAACAATTAATCGTTCTGGATTAATTCTATATCCAGAGAAGATGGAACTGAAATATGATGGACGAATTATATCATTAACTAGAAAAGAAGAACAACTAGTAGAACTCTTATTAAAGAACTATCCAAATATGGTAAATCGAGAAGAAATATTCAATGAAATTTGGAATGGAATGGAATATATTGATGAAAATACATTGTCAGTATATATAACGCGTATTCGCTACAAATTAAAAGAATTGGGAATTCGAAATGCTCTTGAAACAATACGTGGTTCTGGATATCGTTTACAAAATACATGGGAAGAATCAATTCATTCATTATATTAGAAAATTTCTATATTTATTTATACTTATTTTTCTGATAATAATAATGTTCGTAATATTCTGAATCTTAATCCCGAAAGAGGCATAGTTATGTTGGGAAGAAGTAGGCATGTTTATAAAAAATTATACGAAGTTAATAATTGTTCTTTGTTTAATAATTAGTTTAATATGTGTTAGTTTATGGTGGTTGTAAAATTAAAAACCTTGGATATCTGCTGACGGTATAGCTATTTTAATGTACCACACAATAGGAAATCCACCAGATGGAAATTCAGAAAATATGATTGGTTGATATGTATTAAAAGAAGAATTTAATTGGTGTGTTGCTGCTTTTGAGATAAAAAGTAATGTACATTTATATAGGATAGAGAATACAGCAAACATTCGAGGAACATAAGAGATGTTAGATATCTTTAATCATTACATAGAGTCTTGAAAAAAGAATAATCCAAGTAAATTAAAAAAGCAGGATAGCTGATGTATTAAATGAGATTATATGTAAAAAACAATCACTATCATTATAATCACTATAATAAAAAAATCTCCTGCAAGGAAAAAACTCTTAAATCAATTTTTTTAAGTGGATTAAAGAAATAATAAAAATTTTGGTAGGCGATATGATCTTTATTCCAACTCAAAAGTTATGCATTTCAAAAAAATCATTGGTTGGTCCATGAGTTCATGTACGCAAGATTCTCTTGCGATAGATGCTTTTTTACAAGAGAACCAGGAAGTACATACATTATCTACAAAGGCTAAGGATCAATGTATACAAGTGGTAATATTCAAATTACGCTAAAAAGTATAGCACTGTTTCGAGTGTTAGTAGAAAAGAAAATCAGTATGACAATGTAGTGATGGACCCCTTTTATAAAATAATAAAAAAGAGCTGATTCAAGGTACTAATAAAAAAACTTGAATCAGCTCGCAAAGAAATATTTAAATATATAACGTTGTACTAGAAAGATGCATTACTCTTTGGTTTATATATCTTCTTAGAAAGAGAGAAAGTTTATTTATGAGATTTATCTAACTTTGAATATGGTGAAATTTTACATATTGAGTCAGAATTTAAAAAGTCAGTCTATTATTGAAAAGTTTTGATAATCAACCATATATTTAAAATGGTCAAAATAACGATAGTAATCCAAGCTAAAATCACAATCCAGATCTTATTTGTAAATTCTCCCATCATTTGTTTGCTACTTGTAAAAATAGTTAATGGAATAATAGAAAATGGTAGAGCAATACTTAAAAAAACTTGTGTATAAATTAAAAGACGTTCAACTACAGATTCCGTACCACCAAAAATAAGTATACAAATGATTACAGGGATAATAGCCAGTACTCGTGTAATCATTCGTCTCACCCACATAGGAAGCTTCATCTGAATAAAACCTTCCATTATAATTTGTCCAGTTAATGTTCCGGTAATTGTTGAATTTTGTCCAGATGCTAATAATGCTACTGCAAACAGTGTACTTAATGTAGAGCTCGCAATTGCTCCTACAATCGAATGATCTCCTAGGGCATTATATAGTTGTTCCAGTGTATCT
Source organism: Bacillus sp. JAS24-2 (assembly GCF_008274905.1). Lineage (NCBI taxonomy): Bacteria > Bacillati > Bacillota > Bacilli > Caryophanales > Bacillaceae > Bacillus > Bacillus sp. JAS24-2. The sequence continues at coordinate 197,712 of NZ_CP031070.1, read as the reverse complement.
AATGTTCCAGCGTAACCAAAAAAGAGAGAGGCTCCCAATATCAATAATAAACAATTAATAACAAACGCAAGTGATAATTGAATGTTTGAATCAATAATAGAAAATTTAATAGCCTCTTTTAGTGAAACTGGATTTTTTCGATTATATTGACGTGCTTGTACAACGGAAGAGTGCAAGTATAAATTATGAGGCATAACTGTAGCCCCTACAATTCCTAAAGCAATAAATAAGGCTTCATCATTTTTTACAATTTCCGGTTTAGGAATAAATCCATTAAGCATATTTGTTATATTTGGTTCAGAAATAACAACCTCATAAAAGAAAATAGTAAAAATAGTTATAATTAATGTGAAGATAATAGCTTCAATTTTCCTGAAACCAAAACGTACTAAAAGAAGAAGTAAAAAAACATCTAGTACAGTAATAATAACGCCTAATAATATAGGGATATTAAACAATAAATGAAGAGCAATAGCACTTCCGATAACTTCGGCGATGTCAGTGGCCATAATTGATAATTCTGCAATAATCCACAAAACAAATCCCCATTTTGGTCCTGTTTTTAAGCGGATTGCTTGTGCTAAATCGAGTCCTGTTACGATTCCTAATTTTGCGGACATACTTTGTAGTAGCATTGCAATAAGATTTGAAATGAGAATGACTGTTAAAAGAAGATAACCAAATTGTGCTCCTCCTGCAATAGAAGTAACCCAGTTTCCAGGATCCATATAACCTACTGCTACTAGTGCTCCTGGTCCTGAATAGGCGAATAATTTTTTCCAGAAACTTGCATTTTGAGGTAGAGGAACTGTATGATTAATCTCTTCTAAACTTAGACCATTTTGTGTTTTATAGGTTAGTTCACTTTTTTTCATTAATGTCCTCCTTTTCTTTATGTCAACTATTTTTCCTTTGTGCAACTTGATGTTAGTTTACTCTTTTTATTAAAAAAATCAAGTTCTTCATCTGACATTTGATAAACATTAAAATTATGAAAAGATTGATAATCATTTGATATTGAACAAATTATTTCTATAAATCGATTTATTTTAACATAGCAGTGCTAGTACCATTTTTTTTATTATAATTGATTTATTTATATAATTTTGTTCTTTTTGATAGTTTAAATTTATTTATCGATTATTGGGATGTTCGGAGAGTAGGTATTCCATGCTAGATTTTTGTTCAAAAACAACAGATATAAAGATTTTATTAGAATATGTTTTACAATGAAGAGCTACTTTTGAAAGAAAAAAGGTGATTACGATGAATTGAATAATAATACCTTCGATTGTCAAATTTCACTTTTGTAAATCATGTAATAAATACTCACATTATCTCAATTAGTTCAAAAAGTTATTAGTGGTAAAAATGCTCCTTTTATTATCTTACAAAAATGTAAGGGTTCTGTCATAATTTTAAATTTCTCTTATAGGGAAAAAAATTATGATAATAAAAGAGTTAAAATAAATGACGTGATTGATATGAAAGAATATAATTTTGTAATTATAAATGATAGAGATAGAACGACTTTAAAATTTACAAAGGGTAAAGATCTTAAAACTAAAACATTGAATTTACAGATTTTTTTCAGTGTATACTATTTCGGAAAAATTAAGAAGAAGGAAGATTCTACAAAAATAAAAAAATTTAATATAAGAGAAGAAGCGTTTATCTCAAATTCTAACGGTCTCTTTTGAAAAACTGAGTATACATCTGTTTTAATGAATACTTCATATATCTATGATGTTTAGTTATGTATTTGTAATATCTTAAATCAAGATAAAATTAATCATTTTAAAGATAAATCACCTAAGTGTTTTACAAATAATTTAGAAAGTAGTAGTTATTGAGAAGAATATTTTATATAAGAGGGCGAAAATCAAAAGGAAGATTAGGAAATTTTAATTAAGAAGGAGACAAATATGAAATCTTTTAATATAGAATTTTATATCGTAAATATATTACAATGGATATTAAATATAGCTCTTGTTATACTTTCCATTATTTTATCTATCTTTTTAATACGTGAAACGATAATTTTTGTAAAATATTTATTTACAACAAAAAAATATACATCATACGAATTAACTGAAAATATCATGGTTTATTTTTTATATTTTGAATTTATAGCTTTAATAATAAAGTATTTTAAGTCTAAATATCATTTTCCATTACGTTATTTTATTTATATTGGCATTACAGCAATTATTCGATTAATCATAGTTTCCCATGAAGATCCATTTAAAACTTTATTATTTTCTGGGGCAACTCTTATTCTAGTGATTGCATTATATATTTCAAAAGCAAAAGGTTTAAGAGAAGAGTAAAAACAGTATTTAAGTAGTTGAATGAAATACATATCAAACATGTTTTTTAGAAAAAAGGTTCCTGAAGCAAGCATGTATCTTTAGGTATGATTACTTTAGTGATAAAATTTAATCTATAATAAATTTTATCATATTAACTAACCGCTTTTAGTTGTATGTAATATTTATTTTAATGTCTATCTCTAGTTAGCATTAAAATAAATCTACTTCAGAAAAAATTAAGCTACCTATCCTCTATATTCGAAAAAAATAGAGGATAGGTAGCTTAATATATCGTTAAACGGTCTATTTATAGTATAACCTATAAATTTGAAAATGATTTTTTGGGGAATTATACTATATACGTTTATCATGCCAAAAATTTAGTGGGAAGTGATTAGCCTCACTATAGACTTCAAATTCGTACCCTTTTGCTTTTAACCCCTCTATAATAGCTGGTACTGCTGCAATAGATTGTGGGTGAATATCATGTAGCAAGATGATTTCTTTTGAATGTTTTGCATTTGAGAGTACATTTTGAATAATTTTATTTGAAGCAGTTTCTATCGGCAATTTGTTATATTTCCAGTCCAAAGAATCAATTGTCCAATCCCAAACTTTAAACCCCTCTTCTACTACCTTATTACGAAGTTCCTCGTTTAATCCTGGCATAGAACCGTAGGGGGGACGTGTTAATGTTGGCGAATCTCCAATAACATTTTTCACTAAACTTTGTACTTCTTTCATTTCTTTTACGTATTGACCATTTGTATATAATTTCTTATAATCATGTGTCATACTATGTAGACCGATATAATCTCCTTCTGCCTTTTCCTGCTTTACTAAATCCGGGAATTTTGTTACATTTCCACCGATTAAGAAGAACGATGCTTTTACTTGATTTTTCTTTAGAATGTCTAGTAATTTAGCTGTATATTTTCCTGGACCATCATCAAAGGTAAGGTACACAATTTTTCGGGTCTGACCATTAAATTTTTGAGGTACTGATTTATTGTTTTGTATTTTATTTTGTTCGGCTACCTGTTGTACTGGTTTTTCTTGCTTTGTTATAGATTTTGTTGATGAGGTAAAAGTCTTAAAGACAATACAACCTATTATTATTGCTATTATTGTTACAACAATACGTTTAATGTTGCGTATATTTTTCATAGAATAGTTTTTCTGCCTTTCTATTTATAGTTGGGGGAATACATAGTTTTTGGAAAAGTTACATATAAGCATTTCATAGTGATTGATAATTATAATGATTTGAAGAGGTTATTACCTCAAATTGAAAGTTTTTTTGTTATTAATATAATGTGATTTCAAACTTAAAAAAATTAAATTAATTTATTTTTTAAGTTTGTTTTTTTGATTGATGATTCTCCTTTCTTGAAATCTATATAGTTGAAAAGTAATACAACTATTGAATCCTCTGTAAACGAACATCTTTGATTAAATATCTTTCCGTGTAATTTTTTAACTAAATATTTATTTTATGAGCATACCAAAAAAACACATATGTTATAATGGGAATTTAACAATAAAAAAATTTTTTCATTGTTATGTCAAATTATTCTTCAAAAATGATATGGATTTTCCTTTTAAGAATTCGTTGAATTGAATATACATACTGAAAAGTATTAAGGATATAAGAATTGGGAGATTTTCACTAGAAATGTTATTGGATAAGAATGATGTGAACTACCCGCCACTTAACGTCCTAACGGACTGTTTGTAGTGGGGGCTTCTCGGTTAATCATTACTTTTGATAGCTACGAATTTGTCCTAAGACAGCCGAGCTAACTCCCTTGTTCCAAAGGTTATTGAATTGTGATTTATCCTAACGCTAAAAGGCGTATTGCTTCATTTTTGATATTGATAGCTGCATTATAATCTCTATCAAGATTTACACCGCATATACAAGAATAGACTCGTTCAGACAATGTCATATTTTTCACATTTCCACAATTGCTACATGTTTTTGTTGATGGAAACCATTTGTCTATTTTCACAAGTTGTTTTCCTTGTTCGTTTAGTTTATAAGCTAAGAAAGAAGTGAACATACCCCACCCATTATCAGCGACACTTTTCCCAAAATGAAGTGCTTGCGATATCCCTTTCATGTTTAGGGCTTCAATGGCTACAACATCAAAATGAGTAGCTGATTTTTTAGACTCATGATGAAGGAAATTCTTACGTTGGTTAGCTACTTTCTCATGTGGCTTCGCTACACGAATACGTTGTTTATGCCAACGCTTAGAACATTTATTGCGTCTTGATAATACTCGTTGTACCTTTGCTAATTGGTCTAACATGTTACGATAGAACTTAGGATAATTGGCTTTCTTATCCTCAGAACTAACGTATAATCCATCCATCGCAAAATCTAATCCAACAACGGTTTCTACTTCTTTTTGTACAATTTCTTTTTCATATTCAGTCAAGATGGATACATAATATTTCCCAGTGGGTGTCATAGAAATCGTACATGACTTGATCCTATACTCTTGTGGTATCTCTCTATGTTGTTTGATACGTACCATTTTCAGTTTTGGCAATTTGATATGACCATGAAGCAACATAATATTTCCGTTTACTACATTCGTTGTATAAGACTTTCTGTCTTTTTTACTTTTGAATGTTGGAAAGTCATTATGACCACTAAAGAAACTCTTATAGGCAGTTTGCAAGTTGAGTTGAGCATTTGCCAAAGCTAATGAATCCACTTCTTTTAACCACTCAAATTCCTCTTTATATTTCGCGGGGGTTGGAAGTTTTTGTTTCTTTAGTTGTTCCTTATCACCTTTGTATGTTTCGTACGCTTCTTTTCGTTCAGCTAACATTCTATTATACACGAAACGTACACAACCGAAGGTTTTACGCATAAGATATGCTTGTTCTTCTGTTGGATACAAACGGAATTTATTAGATTTTTGTATCTTCATTTACAATTGATTTTCTTATTTTTAACAACAATATTATAATATAAAAATTTTCTGATGTATTTTAAGTCTTGTTCATTTATCCTATCAGAAATTTGAAGTACAGGTATAGGAATATTATTTATATCAATTTTATAATTAGTGATGATAAAATCATAGTTTTTAAAATTATTAGATTCTGAGTAAATATTTATTGTATTACCCAATTCTGAATTTAATTTGTAATAAATAAAGTTTTTCCAAGTTGTTGGTCCAGATAATAGTAATAACCCTTTTTGGGAAGAATTTAAATGTATTGCAAATAAAGTATTAAAAATTATATAGTGTATTTCATTTTTATTCAATCTGTTTTTTATAAGTGTTTTATTCCAAGAAATAATAAGAGGATGAATGATTCCGTAACTTTCCATTAATTCTGGGATTTCTCGTTTAAGATTATTACATTGTTCTAATATATATTTTGTGGGCAAATTATACTGCTTCAATATATTAATTTTGTTTATCTGATAAAAGATATCATGTTTTATTTTTTCTTTTGCATAAAAATTGAGCTTGAATTTAGATGAAATTATATCAAATATTGAAAGAGATGCCTTATAAAATTCTCGATGTGTTTCTTGGAAATAATTAGCGATATCGATTTTTTCCTTTATATTACCTTCTGAAATAAGGTGATATGATAAACTAAAAAAGTATAATTCTTTTTCTGAGAAATTCATACCATAAAATTGTTCAATTTCGGATATGGTACTTTTTATGCACTTTACCTTTTTGGAATAAAATATACTTTTAAAACCTGAATTTTGTGTAATTTGGCATTTATGCATATGTCTATTTACAAACACATTAATTATTATAGTTAATAAATTAATATCTAGATTAATTCCATAAGTTCTAGTAATATCGTCGATTTTTTTTTGTAAATATGGATGCAAATTCATAAACTCTTTATATTTTTGTATTGTGTAAAAGTAAATAACGTAGAAGTAACGAATATTTAATTCCTCGCCAGTTAATTGAAGAGTTTTAAAGCTAAATGTTAGTCCAAAATGATGGAGGGTTTTAGCGAAATTTTCTAATTTTTTTTTGAGTGTAGATTTACTCAAATATAATAATTGCGACCATTTTTCTAAAGTATAGTATTTACAGTTAAATATACCTAGTAGAATTTTGTGAATTTCGCTATTTATTAAATAAGGTGTTATTACGTGTGCTAGTTTATCAAAATTGGGTTTTTTCAATAGATATCCTTTAGCTGGTATAGTTATTATTTCCCAATTATTCGGAAGGATTTGTTTTAATTCAGAAATATCATTTAAAATTGTTCTATTTGTACAGTGCAATTGATTTGCTAATATTTTTGAAGGTATTATGTTATCATTTTCAATTAACTTTTCCAAAATATGAATTTTCCGTAGTAGTGTTGTATTTTGTATTATGTTTTTTGTGATTTCTTCCATATCATTACCCACCCAAACTTGTAAAAAAATAAAATATATACAATCCTATTGTTTTATAAGGTAATATATATTTTTATTTACATTATTTTTTGTTTTGAAAAAATAAATATTATAGGTTCAAATTGGTTATTTGTGTCGTTTACATTTTTTAAGAATAAACTTCTCTATTGATATTTGTATGGAATGAAATGAACTTTATAAATATATCCCTCCATAAAAATTATTATATGCAATTAAAGTAGCGTAGATTTTTATTCTAAGAAAACATAATTTTTCATCTATGAGTGAAAGATTATGTTTTCTTAGAATAAAAAAATAATTAATGAACTCCTTTGTAGATTGAAAATAGCATTAAATATTTTCTTTAAAATAAGTTTTTAGAAAAAAAGTTAGGGGTAAAGAACTAGATATTTTGTTGTTTGAAAAATAGTTGACAATTTCAAAAGTTAGATGTAATTTTAAAGTATAATTAAATAGTCTCTGTTAGGTGAGGCTCCTGTATAGAGAAACGCTGCTGCCCAAAAATGTCGAGAGACGCCAATGGGTCAACAGGAATGGTCGGAGAGAAGGCCTTTCTTAATGTAGCTGGTTTCAAACCTATGCTATACAGTGCTAAAACTCAACGAGGGAGAGGTGTGTGATAAATTGGTAGGATATTTGTTAGGAGATTTATTATAATTCTAGTATTTTCCGAAAATATAAAAAGCCTTTACTCTTTTTGAGTAAAGGCTTTTTATATTTTCAAATCTTAAAATAGAGGCGTAATAAAAGCCTGTTTTTATAAGATACCATAAAATACAGCAACTGATAATATTTCTGTCTTTATGTAATCTTTAATACAGTCTTATTAAGATGTATACAACATAATCAGAAGAGGGAATAGTATGAGAAAAAAAATAAAACAATTACTTTTAACAAAAAATATTTTTATAGCAGAGGATTTATTAAAAATTCCTCCACATGATATTGCAAAAGAAGTTAAAAGTTTTCGATTTAAAGACCAAGTCTCTTTAATAGATTTAATGCCTGCTGCAAAAAGTTCAAAAATTTTAAGGTATATAAGCCCAAAAGAAAGATGCGCGATTTTAAACAGTTTATCTGAAGATAAAGCTAAAATACTGCTAAACTCTCAACCAATTGATGAACTTGTCGACTTGTTTGTAGCTATAAATCCTGACAAAACCTTAAAATTAATGTCCTATTTAAGTAAAGAGAAACAACAAAAAGTAAGGGAGTTAATGATATATAAACCCGGGACAGCGGGTAGTCTTGTGACAAGTGATTATATCACAGCTAGAGAGAACTGGTCAGTAAAAAAGACTTTAGAATACATTAGAAAAATTGCTAAAGATGTAGAATCTGTATCTTATATTTATGTTTTGGATAACCATGGACAGCTTAACGGAATCATTTCCATACGCGAATTATTATTAGGGTTAGATTTAGAAATTTTATCAAACATAATGATTCGAGATGTTATCTCAGTATATGCTGATGACGATCAACAAGAGGTAGTACAAAAGCTAACTAATCATAATTTATCCGCTTTACCTGTAACAACAACAGGTAACAAAATGATTGGTATCATAACATTTGATGATGCAATGGACATAATGGAAGAAGAGGCGACTGAGGACTTTCAAAAGTTAAGTGGTAGTGAACCATTAAATGAATCTTATTTTGAAGCTTCTATTTGGAGTATATTTTCTAAACGTATTCCTTGGTTATTGCTTCTTTTTGTGGCTGAGGCATATACAGGTACAGTACTTAAGTATTTTGAAGACGAAATTGAAAAAGTAGTTGCACTTGCTTTTTTTGTTCCATTATTAGTAGGTACTGGTGGGAATACAGGAACACAGGTTGTAGCAACAATTATCCGTGCAATTGGAATTGGAGAAGTGAAATTTAAAGATATGTTTCGTGTTGTAGGGAAAGAGGTAATGATAGGGATGCTTCTTGGAATATCCCTCGGAATAGTGGGATTTATTCGTGTGCATATATTAGGAGTTGGATCAGTAGTTGCACAAGTTGTAGCAATAACAATGGTGTGCATTGTTATTTGGTCGTCAATAGTAGCTGCTGCCTTACCATTGATTATTAGAAAGTTAAAGTTGGACCCTGCTGTTATTTCTGGACCATTTATTACAACGTTCGTTGATGGAACAGGACTTTTAATTTACTTTATAGTGGCAAAAATGTTATTAAATATATAAACTTAAATTATTAACTAAATTTAATAGAGGGAATATCTCAAAGCGTTTAATTAATTTGGATTGTTATTAAATGGTAAAAAATGACTTTTACGGGTGAATTATATTCAGAATTTAGAATTATTGTTAATTATGAGAATATGAAATATTTATCTACTATATAAAACGGCATTTTCTTCATTTGAAAATGCCGTTTTATGAACTCTACCTATTAGTCATACATTCTATAACATTTAATTTAGCTCATTCCTATGACTAGATCAAAAGAAATCAGTAAATCATATTGAGAATATATATGTAAAGGATTTAGGAGTAGCACAATTTTTAACCTTTGTTTAATTGTATAAATTTAGGTGATCCGTTTATAAATAATGTGGAAAAATTACCCTTTTATATGTGAATTGTCTTCAAGAGTGACAACTTTTGTCATTTTTTCACCGTTACGATAAAATGTGGTTTCAATTTTCCCCTTCTTTCTTTTTTATATAAGTATTTACGTATTTGAATAGCATTTTCTATATTTTCCATCCAACTCAGTGATAACATCATACTATTGTAATCCTGCTTTTTCTGCTGGAGATATTGTATAAATTTCTCTTGATAAAACACCTTTTGGTAGATTTAACTGTTTTAACGAATAACCTTCAAATCTTCTAATGATACAACACTACACCAAGTGTTGGTCGTTTTACTATTCCATCTTTTTCAAGAGTTGTTATTATTGGTTTTACAATGTTGATGGGGATTGCAAAACCAATTCTTTCTACAGCTTTTTGTGTAATCTTTATAGAATTGATACCTATTACTTCACCATTTTGATTAAATAATGCACCACCGCTATTTCCAGGGCTAATAGCTGCATCTGTTTGAATGACCTGTACTTTCAGTCTAAAAGTATGAAAATTAAATTTTAGAGATATAAGTTATTATGCGCTTTGAAATAATACTAATATACAAATACGAATAAATGACATTAGAAGATGTAGCATTATTTTTTAGGAATTACAAGTAAGTTTCAATTTTTACATATAAGTATTGTAATTTTAATAATTAATTTGATTTTAAAAAACACCTATATATATATAGGTGTTTTTAAAATGTCAGTTAGATATAAAAAAATTAGATTGTATCCAAGTTTAAACTAAATATTTTCCTTCTAAAAATAATTCAGGTGAAATAAATTTTTAAATTAAAATGATATTAACAGTTCGATAGTTAATTTTTATTAAAATAATTTTTCATCTATAGAAGAAAAGACATATGATATTTTATCAATCATTTAATGTAAATTATATTATGGAAGGATTTAATAAAGGCTTACTGTTGGTGAAAAGTGGTCTTTAAAACCGAATAATTGTTTTAATAAACAGAAAAAGGGGGGGAGAGAAGTGGATTCTATTAATATGTTATTCAAAACAGTTATCACCACGTTAGGAGCATTTTGTGGGTATTTCTTGGGAGAGTGGAACACAGTGTTACAGATTCTTGTTTCAATCGTAGTAATTGATTACATTACAGGTGTGATTGCGGCAGGGTATAATGGGAATTTAAAAAGTAAGATAGGTTTTAGAGGTATTTCTAAAAAGGTGATGTTATTTCTTTTAGTTGGAGTATCAGCACAATTAGACACTGTATTTGGTAGTCATAGTACGATTCGTGAGGCAACGATTTTTTTCTTTGTAGGAAATGAATTATTGTCTATTTTAGAAAATGCTGGTCTTATGGGAATTAAGTTACCTAATGCTTTAATTAAGGCAGTTGAAATTTTAAATAATCAGAGTAAACAAAATAAGGGAGAGAAGTAATTATATACATTGTAAAAATTTTGTTATTTCACATGAGATACCCTTATATAAATATATATAGATTTTATGGTGATTTAATAATGTATTAGTTAAAACTAAACTATTTATATGCCTTAAGAAAATAATAAAGGTTCATTCATAGAACAAGGGGTAGATTCTATTTTTTTGCTGAATGAACGATATAGGAGAAGTGCTTTTATTGTATGAGTGTAACATGCATATTATGATAGCTTTTGTTCAAGTAAACTCATACTAGTTATCCAAGCAATGAGAATGTTGCATATATGGAATGATAACATTTAGAAGTATATATTTTAGGGAATCATTAAATTAATTGCAAATTCCGAAAAAATATTCACTAATAATAAATGGCTTTTTATTTAAAAACACTGATTGGAAAAGGATGAATATATACCTAACAGTTAGTAAAAGTCGATGGTAGTTTAAGTTACAAATATAAACAATAAAAAGGAGATATTCAATTATGGGATACATCATAGACTTATCAAAATGGAATGACAATATAGATTGGGATGTGGCAGCACCTCAATTGGATTTAGCAATTTGTCGAGTTCAATATGGATCAAATAAGAAAGATACTTTGTATGATGCACATGTAACGAATTTAGAAGCAAAAGGAATTCGACATGCTGCATATGCTTACGGATGTTATGAAAGCGTAAATGACGCAATTGTAGAAGCGAAAGATTTTCTGGCAAGGGTACATCCAAATGCAAAATTTTTAGTGTTAGATGTAGAAGATGATACATTAAAAGCGATGAAAGATGAGAATAAATTAGCAGAAGCATCACAAGCTTTTATTCAAACATGTAGGAAAGCTGGATGGAAAATCGGTTTATACGTGTCTCATCACATGTATGATTCCCATGGATTACAAAATGTCGATGCAGATTTTTTGTGGCTCCCACGTTATGGAACAAATGATGGTAAACCACAAAAGAAACCTTCTTACTCATGTGATATTTGGCAATATACAGATAATGGTTATATAAATGGGATTGGAAAAGTAGATATGAACCTATTACAAGGAAACAAAAAGCTAGATTGGTATGTTGGTGAACAAGCAAAATATATCGCAACAGGAGGGTTAGGTTTAAAAGCTTGTACTGAAATCTCACAATACCTTTTAGAACGTCGTTGGTGGGCGATAATGGAGTTTACGACAAATGGTGATGCATTTGTAAAAACAGGGGGTATATGTGAACCTAATTTAAGTGAATTTAGGGAATGGATGGATCAAAAAGGATGGTGGTATGAAGTGAAGGAATAGAACCAAGTTATAGCTTTATCGTGTCTGAGAAAATCAAAGTAGATGAATTATCTAAGTATAAGGTATATAACTCAAATAAACAAATATTCTATATTACAATTAAGAAATTGCATAATATGGCTCAATAAAAAATTTTTTATATGAATTTTTACCCTTCTATACAAACGATACATAATATATTTTGTTTATATAGAAGGGATGATATATAAAAAGCTATAGTAAAGAAAAGTAGTAACGCAGTGCTTGATACTGGAACAAAAAAGGAGTGAGAAAGATTGAGTACAGCAGGTATATTTTCAATTATATTGATTGGGATTTCTTCCAATTTAGATAATGCAGGTGTAGCAATTGCATATGGTATGCGTAAGATTCAAATTTCGTGGTTCCATAATCTTATTATTGCCTGTTTCGGTTTCCTATTTACATTGTTAGGAGGGATCTTCGGAAATTGGATATCATTATTTATTTCGGAATTTACAGCCAATCTCATAGGAGCTATTGTCCTTGGAGGAATTGGAATATTAGTTTTATGCCAGTCATTACTTAGCAAAGATGATCAGTTTCATCAAAAAACGGAAGATGGTAAGAGGAAAATCTTACATCAACCGGAATATAATGTTTTAAATAGTTCTAAAATAATTGGTTTATCTGAAACAATGATATTAGGAATTGCACTATCAATTAATAATATTGCGGGAGGCTTTGATGCAGGTATAACAAATTTAAATCTTTGGTGGACAGCTTTTGTTTCCGGAATCTTTAGTTTAATGTGTATGAGTATTTTTTCTGAAATAGGAAAGACTTTTTTGGCAGAGTATTTAGGGAAATGGGCGTCTGTTATTTCTAGTATTTTATTAATTCTTATAGGAATGAATCAAATTCTATAAATGTAAAATAAAGCATGAAAACAAAAATAAGAATAATTTTTATAGAACAATACTCCTCTCAATATATAAAAACTTAAGAGACCTGTAGTGTGATATCAAGTAGTTATTTTAGTGATTAAATCATTTAATTAGATATTCTCCCTTAAAAAAAGAAAATACAAAACTAGACCATTAATTATTGGTGAATTGATGGGATTTGAAAGAATGAAGAATGTCAGTAGACATCATCTATCAAAGCTCCTTCCGGGTGTATAAATTTGGTTGTTGCGTAGTAGTGCATTCCCAAAACGTACAAATTTTCTTGCAGTTAATGTGAGTACTCTTTTGTACTTATACTTGGGTACTTTCGCGGATGTTTCACATAGTAATCACGATATTCAGAAATGGGATGACTCACAGAGTTAGCGGCTTCAACTACGTAATAACATAGATACTCATTTCCAGATCGTATTGGTGATGTGTTTTCTGCAGTAAAGCGGCGGACTGATATTTCTCCCAGAATAGTCCTTGCTTACTTTGCGATTCGAGTTTCATCGACAAAGAAGTCAATTTGACCAATCTCAGTGACGATATCGGCTGCGAATACGGGATCTACACCTGGAATACTGTCAAGTGTTTGAGGTAACGTTGACATGATGCTTTCTAGGACTTTCTTAATCTCTTTAATCTGAGCCTGTTATTAAAAAGATTTTAATTTTGAATTAAATAGTAAATGTAATTTGGAAACTACTAAAGAACATCGTACGTCTTGAGAGGCAAAGAAGATAGAAGAAGGGGGACTTCAATACCATCTTTATCATGGAAACTCACTGATATGTTCCCATAGGATTTCTGGAAATTCGTTGTATATATGCCATTTGTTATAGGTGTGATTCTGTATGTCTCCCCCTGTTTAATGATGTATTGGTTGAGATAAAGAAAAATGGACATTTTCTATTTTTAAAGGTGCTGTCGAGCAGTTTCCTATTGTCCAAAAATATTCTAAAGATAAAAAAATCATCTGGCCAGATGATTTTTTTATTGGTGTAAATAGTATAGATAGCTTATTTTGAACATTACATAAAACGATGTAAAGATACCTTATTTCAATTTGTTATATGGTTTCATCTATTGATGAAAATATATATGTTTTTTTGTCAACTATTAAATATATAATTCGCTTATACTCAAAAATCATGATGTAGGAGGTTATCATATGAAAAATGAATTAAATAATTCAGAAACAAACTCGCAGGGTCTATTAGGATATTATTTTAACGATTCTAACTTTGAAAAAACTGCTTTAATGACAATCACTGAGACGGGTGATTTATCCATTTCTAATGTTCATATGGATTCTATGATTCCAGATGAGCACCAATTTTTCCGATCTGCCATATGGAAGGGCCGGGTTCAAGTAAATAAACAAGGAGATTATGTATTCTCTACATCAAATAATAATCATGTAGCCCTTTGGATTAATAATGAAGAGGTTATAAATCGCTCATCGCATTCTCAGAAAATAAAGTTAGAAAAAGACAAGTTATATGAAATTAAAATAAAGTACCAATTGGAAACACCTTCTGACAAAGGCATAGATTTGAAACTGTACTGGACGACTCCAGATAATCATAAAGAAATAATTCCTAATGGTAACTTATTATTACCAGAACTGAAACCGAATCCTTCACAAACAACAACATTACAAAGTGATGGGGAAACGGATGAACTTCTATTTGATGCATCCGATGATGCGCCTAAAGATAGTGATAATGATGGAATTCCAGATGATATGGAAATCAATGGGTACACGGTGGATGTAAAGAATAAAAGAATGAGCCTTGTACCATGGAACGAAAAGCTACATAGAAAAAAGGGACTGACCAAATATACTTCTTCCCCTTATAAATGGAGTACAGCTTCTGATCCATATAGCGATTTACAAAAGGTTTTAGGTCAGATCGATGGAAATGTAAAACCAGAAGCGAGGAATCCACTGATTGCAGCTTATCCTAATGTAAGTACTGAAATGGAGAAAATTATTATCTCTAAAAATATAGAGAGCGGAACGAGTCATGGAACGAGTGAAGGAACGAGCCATGGAACGAGTGAAGGAACTAATCATGGAACGAGTGAAGGAACGAGTCATGGAACGAGCATAAGTAAAAATACTAGTAATAGCCATACAGATTCTAAACAATGGGATATACATGGTAGTGTTAGTTCTGGATTCAGTCTTTTTGGTCCATCTATATCTATATCTGTATCTGGTGGTTATAGTTCTACAAATTCCACTACAGCAACAATTGATGAGTCGCAATCAAAGAACTCTGAAACGAGTTCTGGAACGACTTCTGAAACAAATTCTGGAACGAGTTCTGGAACGAGTTCTGAAACGAATTGGTCTCAAACATTAAATATCCATGAAGGAGAGGCTGCAAATTTAAATGCAAATATACGGTATAAGAATGAAGGTACGGCGCCAATTTATAATGTGAAACCAACTACATCATTAGTTTTGGGTGAAAAGGAAGTAATTGCTACTACAAAATTAAAAGATAATTTAATTGCTCAAAAAATTCTGCCAAATACTACTTATCCTGTTGAAGGACAAGCAGCAATTGCATGGAATACAAAAGATGATTTTGGTGCAAGCCCGATAACAATAAATTATGACCAGCTACAAACCTTAGAAAAAACTCAAAAATTAAGATTAGAGACCAATCAAGTTTATGGAAATGTAGGTGTTATTAATCCTCAAAACGGAATGATAGAAGTTAGCAATAACTTTGAATGGGATAAAATCATTCCACAAATTGAAAAGACTACTGCAAAGTTAACTTTTGATGGTATGGGATCTTTTATAGAAAGAAGAGTAGCAGCAGTAGATCCTGATGTCCCGGTAGAACAGACGAAGCCGGACGTTATTTTAAAAGATGCTCTTGCATTAGCATTTACATTTGAAGGTTTTAAGAAAAACGAAAAAGGTTATCAATATAAAAACTATACATTTGATTCTCTTCATATGATTATTGATGAAGAAACTGCAGAAAAATTTAAGACGCAAGTAAAACAAGAAGGAAACAGTAAACCAGATATATTTAACATGCAATTACATGCAGGAATGAATATTCTATTGAGTCCATCTGGATGGGTAACGAATGAAAAAAATGAAAAAGTGTATTACTACAATCCAAAAACAGGACAAATGGCAAAAGGCTTGTATCCAATTGATGGGAAGCAATACTATTTCGGTAGTCCAGGAGATACTACTGATCGTCGCTTAGAAACTGGAGAAATGGCAAAAGGAATTCTTCAAATTAACGAAAAGCAATACTATTTCGGTAGTCCAGGAGATGGTACTGGCTTAGAAATCGGAGAAATAGCAACAGGCTGGAAATCCCTTAACGGGGAGCAATACTATTTCGGTAGTCCAGGAGATACTACTGATCGTCGCTTAGAAACTGGAGAAATGGCAAAAGGAATTCTTCAAATTAACGGGAAGCAATACTATTTCCTTTTCTATAACAATCCAACAACTGAACAAAGAGAAGCAATGGGAAAAATGCAAACTGGCTGGTATAAAGTTGACGGAAAGCAATACTATTTCGGTAGTCCAGGAGATGGTACTGGCTTAGGAAATGGAGAAATGGCAACAGGCTGGAAATTCCTTAACGGGGAGCAATACTATTTTAGTCCCAAAAAAGATGATAGATTTGAAAAAGGAGAAAGGGTAACAGGTTGGTATACCATTGACGGGAAGCAATATTATTTCCTTTTCTCTAGCAATCCAACAACTGAACAAAGAGAAGTAATGGGAAAAATGCAAACTGGCTGGTATAAAGTTGACGGAAAGCAATACTATTTCGGTAGTCCAGGAGATGGTACTGGCTTAGGAAATGGAGAAATGGCAACAGGCTGGAAATTCCTTAACGGGGAGCAATACTATTTTAGTCCCAAAAAAGATGATAGATTTGAAAAAGGAGAAAGGGTAACAGGTTGGTATACCATTGACGGGAAGCGATATTATTTCCTTTTCTCTAGCAATCCAACAACTGAACAAAGAGAAGTAATGGGAAAAATGCAAACTGGCTGGTATAAAGTTGACGGAAAGCAATACTATTTCGGTATTACAGGAGATGGTACTGGCTTAGGAAACGGAGAAATGGCAGCAGAATGGCGCTTAATTAGCGGGAAGCAATACTATTTCGGTATTACAGGAGATGGTGCTGACCTAGGAAACGGAGAAATGGCAACAAACTCTCGTTTAATTAACGGGAAGATATACTATTTCGGTATTACAGGAGATGGTACTGGCCTAGGAAACGGAGAAATGGCAAAAGGCTGGAAACTCCTTGAAGGGAACCGCTACTATTTCGGTAGTCCAGGAGATGCTAACGGTCCAGGAGATGCTAACGGCTTAGAAACTGGGGAAATGGCAAAAGGCATGTATACAACCGGTACGGCGGAAAATTGGGTGATGTACTATTTCAATTCTTTAGGAGTATATGAAAAAGAAATACAATATACGAATACGAATGGCTTCACTCAGTCTGTTGCGTCTAATTAACGGGAAGCAGTACCAGGTTTTTATTCCAAGAGCGGTTATTCCAGAAGAAGGTGATGGCTTAGGAATCGGATAAATAGGAAGTTAACGTGCTAGAAATATATGTCGATATTGGAACCGGAGGAGTATATACAATTTAAGGGATATAATTCTCACGAAATTCAAATTCATGATGCTCTATACGTAAGGAATGTTATTCGAAGTATTTCTTCAATTCCATAAATTTTTGTATAAATGGGATCACTAAGTATCTCTTATCAAATTTTAACTCCTTAATTATAGAAGAAAAAGGAGTTTCAAAATTTAGTATCTAAGGTGTTAAAAGAATATTGGGAAAAGTAAAATTTTGTAGAGATACAGGTTTTTATTAATTACAAATAAAGCTTGTACCTCTACAAAAGGTGTTTAAAAGCATATATAGTGTATACGTTTTTTCAACATCCTTATTTCCATATGAAATGAATCTAATTTCATTACCATTCTTCATTAAAGTCATATCAATTGTTTTTTATTATATAAAAATTTTACATTGTAGGAGGGAATTTTATGCAGGTTAAAAATAAATTTTTGTTTAAAGTCTTTAGTACTGTTTCTGTTATCTCTCTATTATCTGTAACATTCGCAACGTTTCCTAAAAGTACATATGCGATAAATAAAGGCCACATAGAAGAGAAGGAGAAGGAGAAACAAAAAGAAAAAGATGAGAAGAAAGAGAAAAATAAAGAAGAAAAAGAGAAAGAATTTATAAAAGATATTGTGAAGCCAGACTATACAAGTGAAAAAAAAGAAATGGCTCAGCAAACTGAACAAATGCTAGAAAAGATTCCTCATGAAGTATTAGAAATGTATGATAAAATAGGTGGAAAAATTTACATTACAGATAAAGAGTTAACAAAACAGGATGAGCTGAAAAATCTTAGTGAAAAAGAGAAAAATGTTATAGATAGTAATGGAAAACCAGCCTCTCTAGACTCGCGTTTTGTATTCGCAAAGGGCGGTAAGAATCCCGCTTTAATCATACGTATTGAAGATTATCAAAACGATAATGAAAAAAGAAAAGAAGTGTACTATGAATTAGGGAAAGAAATCATTCGGGACGTTTTAAATGAGAAAGAACTGGAAGGCGAACCATTTATTAAAGCAGTAAATAAGGCAAATGAAGATAGCGATAGTAGAGATTTGCTTTTTGGAGAATCGTTACAAAAAGAATTAAAGTCCGATAACAAACCAATAGATAAAGAGTTTATTAAAAAGCATCTAACTGCATTTCAAGACGTATTTGCGCAAGCGTTCTCGCAATATTTTGAATCTGAGCATAAAGAATCTTTAAAATTATACGCGCCTGATATGTTTAAGTATATAGAAGAACTGGATCAGAAAAGATTCAAAGAAATTAATGACAGCATGGAGAATAAGAAAAATTCAGAAGAAAATAATAAAGATAAAACAATAAAAGATTTTAGTCGAGACATAAAGGCTGCTGATATTTGGTATAAAGAAGTATTTAAAGATTTTAACAATAAATTAAATCCTGAACAAAAAGCTTCTATACAAATGTATACAACTCAAAACTATAAGACGATAAACAAGGGATTACGAGAGAGTAATTTACCTGAAGATAAAGAAAAGGAAGTTAAAAATATCTCGGAAGCTTTAAATAAATCATCTCTTCCAGAAAAAGTGGTTGTATACAGAAAAACAGGAAAAGATTCATTAGGTTTAGAGATCAATACTAATTTTAAAGATCAAAAGGTTATAGAAAACTTGAAAAATAAATTAGAACACTCTACTAGAGAAGAGAAGGCTTTTTTAAGCACGTCAATAGCTAATCATTTTAGTGAGTCTTTTGACGTAAAGTCAGTTCTATATAAAATAACCGTACCAAAAGGTACAAAAGCTGCATATATTTTTGGTGACCTTGCAACTTACCAAGGGGAATCAGAATTATTAATAGATAAAGGATATTCTTATGAAATTACTAAAATAAGTACTTATGAGCATACAAAGAATACTGGAACAAAACAAACTAATTTATTAGTAGAAGCCACATTATTACCTAAATAGGTTCTGTTGCAAAGTTTCACAAGAGATAGACATAGATCAGCGTGTATGATTAAATATTATGCAGCCGCTAGTAATGGTTGTAATTCATTGTACGTCGAAAAGACGAAGTCTGTTTAAAGACTTCGTCTCTGTTTATATAAGGCATGAATAGTTTCGATTCCTTTTCTTACAATTAGTCACCTGTTTTTCAGTGTGCTAATTCATGAAATGTCAATTGGATTACTTTATGCATACGGCTACGAATCATCGATAATTCACTATCCAATTCGCTATACAATCTAGAAAGAGATTTTAACTGATAGAATAAATTGTCAGTTCCAGTAGATACCCTTCGGGTAACTATGAAATGAGTGAGAGCCAATCGGTGTGTATCGCTCCGGTCTGTCTTATGAATCCACAAAGAATCACATTGCAGTTTGGCTTCTAATGGATTCAATAAATAATATGTATACTGGTTATCTTGCATGAATCGCTCTAGCTGTCTGGAATAGATACCTGTTGCTTCGAACACAATTTCAGGTGATTCACCAGTTTCATCTGTAAGCTCATGTATCTTCATATAGACTGTATGGTTTAACTTAAGCCTGCACACGCCACGTTGATCCATTTGATCTAAGTCTTCCAATAAAAAATAGCCTAAATCACGAATACACAGATCACCAGGTCGTAAGGTATCTAAGCGATCTGTACCAAATGTTTTATCGTTATTTTTCCTGGTCCTACCTGGAAGTTTAAAAACTGTCCGCTGTGTAAGTCATATTCTAATTGAATTTTTATACCCGCTGTTTGTGTACAACCACCTGATCCAGTATATACATGAGCTAAATGTTTTGGTACTTGGAAAATCGTCGCATCTAAAATACGAATGCGTTGAAAATACGCGAGTGTTGCTCTTGAAATGGCTGATGTTTCACAAAGTTTACTTTTCCGTAATATGGAAAAGTGTATTTCGAAAATTCAACAGCTTTCCTATCAAAGCGCTTATTGAGTCCTTCTGGACTCATAAGAGTGCCTGTGGCTGCGTGTAATTGGCTACATAATCGAACGAGAGAACCGCTCGCTGTACGTTGGCTTATCCAGTTACATATGGTAGCTAATTCATTTCTTGAAAATTTTTATTTTCTTTTTATAAACCCTAATTCTTTTGCCAGTTCTTCCAAAAGGGAAGGTGTTAAATGGCGGTACAGCTCTTCAGAAAATAGTTGTAATTCATCTTGAATCGAAAGATTCATAAAAGACATCATCCTTTCTAGTTAGTTTTTTAGAAAGAATAACGTTTTTTTGCACTTGGGGTAGTGAAGTTTCTTAAGTTGATGAGCATGGGGCTGCATTAATTAAGGCTAAGAAAGAAAACATAGATCCTTATATACTTTTAGAAACACTTATGCCTTGGGATAAATTTATAACTTCTGTAGAGGAAGCTAAACAACTGTCTCGACCTATGAATTTTGATTATCTTGATTTATTAGAAAATCGATACGATCACTTACGTAAATATCCTCCTGCATTACTACGTACTTTAGAGTTTCAGTCTACAAATTATGCTAAATCTGTATTAAGTGCTTTAGATACCATCCGTGAATTAAATGAATCAGGAAAACGTAAAGTACCACAAGGAGCAACATTAGGTTTTGTATTAAATAGATGGCAAAAACATATATACAATGAAGACGGAAATATTAATCGACATTTCCATGAATTAGCTGCCTTTACTGAGCTACGAAACTATGTACGTTCTGGAGATATTTCTATTATAGGAAGTCGACAGCATAAAGATTTTGATGAATACTTAGTGCCATCCCAAGATTGGAATGATTGCAAAGAAATGGGGATACGTTTAGCTATTTCTACACATACGGATGAGTATATAGTAGAACGCACACAAACTCTTTTAGGGTGAATTGCAACGTTTTCTAAAAATGCTCATTGTTTAGATGGAGGAGATATCGACAAGGGGAATTTTCTTCTTCATCGTTTAGAAAAGGATACTTCAGAGGAAGCCGAACAATTAAGTGCAAAGCTCTATCACATGTTACTTCGCATTAAACTCACAGATTTACTTCTAGAAGTCGCAAATTGGACAGGTTTTGGACAACTTATTCATGCATCCACAAATAAGCCACCTAAAGGGGAGGAGATTATCATTTCTCTTGCTTCACTTATGGCTATGAGAACCAATATTGGACTTACTAAAATGGCAGAAGCTACACCAGGTATTTCCTATCATCAGTTAGCCAATGCAAGTCAATGGCGAATGTATGATGACGCGTTAAATCGCACACAAGCTATATTGGTTAATTTCAAAAAAAATTATCTCTTGCTTCTTATTGGAGCGACGGTACTACTCCATCATCAGATGGAATGCGTGTACAAATTGGAGTGTCATCATTGAATGCTAGCGCTAATCCACACTATGGTTCTGGTAAAGGAGAAATCATATATCGATTTGTCAGTAATCAATACTCTTCTTTTTATACAAAATTTATTAATACCAACGCAAGAGATGCTGTGCATGAAATTGATGGGTTACTTCATCATGAATCTGATCTAATGATTGAAGAACATTATACGGATACTGCCGGTTATACTGATCAAGTACTTGGCTTAACTCATCTGCTAGGATTTCGTTTTGCACCTAGATTAAGAGATTTATCAAGTTCTAAACTATATACAATTGGTTCACCTACAGATTTTTCAAATATAGAAGGTCTTATACGAGGACAAGTAAATATGAAATTGATTTATGAAAGTTATGATGATGTTTTACGGATTGCACATTCAATTCGAGAAGGAAAAGTATCGGGGGCACTCATCGTGGGTAAATTAGGTTCTTACACTCGTCAGAATAAAGTAGCAAAGGCATTAAAAGAAATGGGAAGAATTGAAAAAGCTATCTTTATTCTAGATTATCTTTCAGATAAAACGTTACGTAGAAAAGTTCAACGTGGCTTAAATAAAGGTGAAGCAATGAATTCTCTAGCAAGAGCTATCTTTTTTGAGAAACACGGAGAATTCCGTAAACGTGCTTTCCAAGACCAATTACAACGAGCAAGTGCATTAATTGTTCTCATTAATGCTATTATTATTTGGAACACCGCATATTTAAGTAAAGCTGTAGAAATGTTGAGAAGTACGTATGGTTTGAATGAAGAACTATTAAAACATATTTCACCACTAGGATGGGAGCATATCAACTTTTTAGGTGAGTATCGATTTAATATGAAAGACACTTCAACATTAGAAAATCTTCGTCCTTTACAACAAGTCTAAAAAAAGAGCAGGATTTCTCTGAGAGTAGAAAATCCTGCTCTTTTTATGTCGAAATTTGCTTAGCGTATATTTTCGTTAAAATGTGGGCGGTACGCCTTATTGTACTTGGACACAATTTATTTACTACATTATTAAGTAAGTGTATCACTTACATCATGTATCTTTTATAAAGAAGTATGTCGAATTTAAGAATATTAGTTTTTTATGAAAAAGAAATATATAACTTTGAAATTAAGTCTTTTGCAATTGTCCATATTTCCTTTTCATATAAAATTTTCTAAATACAGAAGAAATGTAAGTATAGAAGCATTTCTTCTGTATTACATTAACTATGAGTTTTCTTCTTTTGTTAAGTGACTATGTTTTTTCGAATAAACAAAGTATACAACTACTCCGATTGCTAACCAAGCACCGAAGTATATCCATGTTCTTAACGGTAAGTTTACCATTAAGAATAAACAACATGCAATTGAAATGATCGGTAAAATCGGTACAAGCGGTACCATAAAACCACGTTTTAATTTTGGGTGCTTTTTACGAAGGATGATAACTGATACACCAACCATCGCAAATGTTAGCAACGCTCCAATATTCGCTAAGTTTGATAATTCTTTTAAATCGATGAATCCAGCAATTAAAGCACTACCAATGCCTGTTAACCAAGTTGAAAATGTAGGTGCTTCTGTCTTCTTGTTAATTTTCACAAAAGATTTTGGTAATAAACCGTCACGACTCATCGCAAAGAATACACGTGTTGTTGCATAGATATAAGCAAAAATTACAGCCATAATACCTATTATAGCTCCGACAGCAATTACACCCGCTACTTTATCCTGTCCAATAGCTGCTAGTACATATGCCATTGCTTCTGGTACATCTAATTCTTTATAGGAAACCATACCAGTCATAACAAGACAAACTACAATGTAAATGATTGTACAAATAACTAACGATGTAATAATACCAATTGGAAGATCACGTTGTGGATTTTTTACTTCTTCTGCTGAAGTTGCTAATGCATCAAAACCTAAGAAAGAAAAGAATACTGCTGCTCCTCCGGCAAAGATTCCACTTAAACCATATGGTGCAAATGGTACCCAGTTTTCTGGTTTTACGTAGAATACACCAACAACAATAAATAAGACAATAATACTAATTTTAATTAAAACCATTGCGTTATTTACACGTTTACTTTCTTTCGTACCACGTGATAACAACCATGTTAATACGAGTATGATGATTACTGCTGGCAAGTTCACAATACCACCTTGAGATGGAATCGTTAACAGAGCTTTTGGAATTTCTAAGCTAAATCCACTCACTAAGTTCTGGAAATAACCCGTCCATCCCCCAGCAACAGCTGCTGTTGTTACAGCGTAAACTGCTAGTAACGTCCACCCCATTAAATGGGCTACAAACTCACCAATTGTTGCATACGAATATGTGTACACACTACCTGAAACAGGCAGTGTAGATGCAACCTCTGCATAACATAAAGCTGCAAATCCACAAACAATTGCTGCAATCATAAATGAAAAAATAACTGCTGGACCAGCATCTCTTGCTGCTACTAATCCAGTTAATACAAGAACTCCTGTACCAATTATTGCACCAATTCCTAGCATTGTTAGGTCAAATGCCCCTAGTGTTTTTGTTAAAGTCTTACTTTGGCTTTCACCTAACAATTGCGTAACAGATTTTTTTCGTAATAAATTGATAATATATGCCTCCTTTTATGAAAGAAGAGCTAAGATATCCTTCCTAGCTCTTTTTTCATAAAATCAATCTATGTTATAGGTTATCTAAACCTTTATTTTACTTCATTTGCAACAAAGAAATGCTCGCATACACTTGAAATACGTTTTAAGTCCACATTTCCGCCTGAAATAACTGCTACTACCTTTTTGTCTTTTATATATTGATCAACTTTTCCTGCAAGAAGAGCAGCGGTAGCTAATGCGCCTGCTCCTTCTACGACAGCTTTTCCACGTTGTAGTAAATCCTTCATGGCTACTTCCAATTCATCTTCTGATACCGTTACAATATCATCTACTAATTCTTTTACAATTTCAAAGGTTAAATTTCCTGGTATTTTAACAGCACATCCATCTGCTATTGTAGGTGCTTCATAATGTGATACAATTTTTCCAACATCATAAGAAGCTTTCATTCCATGGAAATTAGCAGCTTGAATACCAATAATATTAATTGAGGGATTAAATGATTTAAGTGCAACTGCAATTCCTGAAATAATACCTCCACCACCAATAGGCACAATTACAGTATCAACATCCCACATATCATCAAGAATATCTAAACCAATTGTTCCTTGGCCTGCCATTACCTCCGCATCGTCATATGGATGTAAATATGTTTCGCCTGTTTCCTGGATTATTTCTTCACATTTAACCTTAGCATCATCAAAGGTATCGCCATGTAAAATAACTTCAGAACCATATCCTCTAGTAGCATCAACTTTAGCTTGTGGTGCAGAAGTTGGCATAACAATTTTACTTTTGATTCCAAGTAAATGAGAGGATAATGCAACACCTTGCGCATGATTCCCAGCAGAGCAAGCAATTACACCACGTGCTTTTTCTTCATCTGTTAAATTTGAAATTTTATTAAATGCACCACGAAATTTAAATGATCCCGTTAACTGCATATTTTCCAATTTCAAATATACTTCTCCGCCGGTTTTACTTGTCAAATAGAAAGATTTAACAAGAGGAGTCTTACGGGCTTTTCCAAAAAGAATCTGTTGAGCCTTTTTTATATCACCAATGTTAAGTGGCAAACTTTTATTGATCATATTAACACTTCTTTCAATGGGATATATTCTAACTCTAATGTTGAGCCTAAATTTTCATAGGTAATAGTACCTTTATAAATGTTTATACCAGATGCCAAAGCTGGTTTGATATTTATTGCATTTTCTAATCCATCTTTAGCAATTGCTAATAAGTATTCAATATTGCCATTTGCTAAAGCCATGGTCGAAGTACGTGGGGTGGCACCAGGCATATTTGGTACAGCATAATGAATTACATCATGTTTAATAAATATTGGGTTATCATGTGTTGTATAGTGATCAACTGTTTCAACTGTTCCACCCTGGTCAATTGCAATATCAACAATAACACTACCGGGCTTCATGGATTGAACCATATATTCTTTTACAATTTTCGGTGGTTTAGCTCCTGGTATCAAAATAGTTGAAATAAATAAGTCTGCCTCTTTTATATGTTTTTCTAAGTTTTTAGTATTAGATTCAATAACTTCGACAGAACCATTCGCATATTTTTCTTTTAAATAAGCAATTTGTGTTTTGTTTAGTTCTAAAATAGTCACATGGCAACCAATTCCAATTGCCATATCACATGCATTAATAGCCGCATTACCTCCACCTAAAATGACAACATTCCCAGCGTGGATACCCTCAATACCTGATAATAAAATTCCTTCTCCTTGATGTTGTTTTTCTAGATAATAAGCTCCCATAAAGACTGCACGACGACCAGCAATCGCACTCATAGGCTTTAATAGAGCTAAAACACCATTATTACTAATTGTCTCTCCAGCAATTGCAGTAGTTCCTACTTGCTTCATCGTTTCCACACATTCTTTAGAAGCTGCTAAGTGTAAAAATCCCCAGACAATAAGGTCTTTTTTAAAGTAATGATATTCTGCAGGTAAGGGTTCTTTTACTTTTACTACCATATCAACATCCCAAGCTTCTGCTTGAGTTACTAAACTTGCACCTGCATTTGCATATTCATCATTTGTATATCCAGAGCCTAAACCAGCATCTTTTTGTACTAATACTTGATTACCTTCTTCAACTAACTTTCTAACATTTTCAGGAGTCATTCCTACACGAGCTTCTCCTTTTTTTATCTCTTTTACTACTCCAATTTTCATTATTAACACGTCCTTTCAAAACGAGTTTATTTCTCAGACAATACCAGCGATTACGATTACGAGAGAATAATATAAAAATATATTTATGGTTTCCACATATATTCTTTTTTATCGCCTGATTGCCCCTATAAGATAGCAACATTCAAATTCCCATGTCAATTAATTGTGAGATATTTCACAAAATATCTTTAATTTGCAGGTAAAAAAAAAACATTGCAAAATAATGATTGAACCATAATTTTTTGTATGCTAGACTTTTTCAAGAAGAGCATCTCTTCTGAATTTAAAGAAATTTTGGCTATACACTGCAAATTTGAAAGTATATATTTATGTTGGATATAGATATTCATATCTATATGTTTTATTAAAAAATTCATTACAGATATATATGTGAAGTTTTTCACATATATATCTGTAATGATTAATGTCACTATTTTATTTAAAATTTAATTTTGTTAGTAACATATATTCTATTGGAAATTTTCTAATCCAATGTTCTGTAATAAAATTTAAAATTTCACTAGCAAAAATATTTTATAAACAAACAGGAGACAACATTTAAGTATTTAAACAAAAAACTTAAATTCATTAGAGAGTGTATCTATTCTTATAGAAGAGGAGTGATTACTTTGTCACAACAACAGTTAAAAAAAGAAATTGGTTTCTTAGCCGCTCTAACTACTGTTATTGGTACCGTTATTGGAGCGGGAGTTTTTTTTAAACCAACTGCATTATATGGTGTTACGGGAACTGCAAGTTTAGGTTTACTTGCATGGGTAATAGGTGGGATACTAACCATTTGTGCAGGTCTAACAGCAGCTGAACTATCTGCTGCTATTCCAGAAACAGGGGGTATGATGGCTTATTTAAAACGTACGTATGGTAATTTAACAGCTTTTCTACTAGGTTGGGCACAAACAGTTATTTACTTTCCAGCAAATATTGCAGCGCTTGCTATTATTTTTGGAACCCAAACAGTTAGTTTGTTTGGACTAGATGCCAATGAAAACAAGATGATGATTGTAGGAATAGCGGTTGTTACTGCTACTTTTGTAACCCTTATGAACTTTTTAGGTGCGAAAACTGCCGGAGGAATTCAAATGGTTTCCACCATATGCAAACTATTTCCTTTAGCTCTTATTATTATTTTCGGATTACTACACAAAGGTGATGTACCTTTTCAATTGCTCCCAATTGAAGCTGGAGCTAATAAATCTTTTATATCTGCTCTTGGTTCTGGTTTATTAGCAACAATGTTTGCCTATGATGGATGGATTCATGTTGGAAATATTGCTGGAGAAATGAAAAATCCTAAAAGAGATTTACCTAAAGCAATTATATTAGGACTATCAATTATTATGGTCGTTTATTTATTAATTAATATTGCATTCCTAATGGTTATGTCTGCAACAGCGCTTGCAGGAACTGATACCCCTGCATCTGAGGTAGTGACAATTATTTTTGGTAATATGGGTGGAAAATTAGTTAGTATAGGTATCTTAATCTCTGTATTTGGAACAATTAACGGATATATTTTGACGGGCATGAGAATTCCTTATGCAATGGCATTAGAAAACAAATTACCATGTAGCAAATGGTTTGCTACATTATCTAATAAAAGCAGAATTCCTTATAATTCTGGCATATTTATTTTATTGATTTCTGTAATTATGATGCTTGTTGGTGGTTTTAATACATTAACAGATATGTTAGTGTTTGTTATATGGATATTCTATACAATGACATTTTTAGCTGTTTTCATTTTACGTAAGAGAGAGCCGGAACTCATACGTCCTTACAAAGTACCGTTATATCCGTTTATACCAATAATATCTTTGCTGGGTGGGGCATTTATCGTATTAAATACATTATTTACACAACCATTATTAGCATTATGTGGAATAGGATTAACTGGTTTAGGTCTCCCAATATATTTTAAAATGCGCCATAAGCATACTAATGTTAAAGTAAAGAATTAGTGTGTTAGTTGCACCTGAAATAAACTCAATTATTATTAAGTAAACTTAAGATTATTATTAGTGTTCTTACAACTTTGGAAAAAGAAGAAAAATATGAACTTACAGTTGTCTTGGAAATTAGATAAGATTTAAATAAAAGTTAAATTGATTTTATCAATTTCTAAGGACTTTAAAAGTCTTTGTCATACTTCATGTTCCTTGAAAGAAATCCAAATAATTCAAAACAAAAACGCAGTTTGCAATCAAACTGTGCTTTTTCAACATACAATGAATTACAGTAATTACTTAAAATGCGTTTGTAATCAGCCAAATTTTTAATCTGTTAAAAAATTTTTGTTCCTTTAATTTACAAACATAAAAAGGATGAACTATCAATGATGCTAAAAAATATAACACCGATTGGGTTAAATGACGAAGTGAGTAAAACGTTAATTGATCAAATAGGGGTACCGCCACATCACTATCAAGCTAAGCTCATACAACGTCAATCATAGTAGAGATTGCTTCTTTTTCTAAAGGATACGTGTAGGGAATTTAAAGATTTGCATACGAAATAAACCCTAACGGGTTTCATTTTTTTGAATTAAGCCGCTTGATTATCAGACATGGTACAATTATAAACGACACCTAATATATCAAAGACTGTTTTCTTCCTGTATCGATGAGATTTTCGCCCATTTTGCTGTAGGAGGTTGAACAGGCGAATTAGAATCTTTGATAGCTCTTGGGTGTCTTTCTTACGATTAGTCAATCATTATTTTTAGATTTTTAATCAATTGAATATCGCATATATTAAATTTAATGCAAACTAAATACCCCTAATATGTATTGATTTTTTTACTAGGGGGAATAAATATAGTATGATGAATGAGACTATGATTTCAGGCGGTTAACCGATAATCATAGTGTATATTATGTGTAATAAGGTAGAAGAGAAGCTTCAATAACTTATTTACACATGCGATTGACGCAACTTTATGACATTTGTTATAAGGTTGCGTTTTTAATTTATCATAATACTCAACAATGTGGTTCTGTCCGTAACGACGTAGTTTTATCATGTTCTGGATAATAAGAAAAAGAAGCTTACGCAGATGCTTATTTCCACGTTTATTGATCTTATCTTTGAAAAAAGTTTTTCCTGATTGAAAACGGCGTATATCAATACCTGCAAATGCATTAAGTTGTTTGTTATTCTTGAAGCGAGTAATATCACCGATTTCAGCTAACAAACGTATAGCCGTATTGGGACCTATTCCCGGAAAACTAAGAATAATTGGATATTCTGTGCGACTTTCAGCTAATCGTACCATCTTCGTAATACACTGTTCTTTTTGATGAAGGAGCTCCTGATAGCGTTTCGCGTACGATTTGAGTTGTTCACATAAAACGTCATCTTGACGTACGGCTGGATAAGAATACCTGGCAGCCTCAAGTACTTCCATAGCCTTCTTTTCTGCTACACGGATTGAGATATTTTTATTGGTATTCTTACGAATCTGATTCTTCATGACCGTTTTAGAAAGATTTCGAACAAAATCTGGGTGAGGGAATAATTGAACAAAGTTTAAAAATAAATCTGACTTAGTTATGAAAATCTGTTCCAATTCCGGAAATGTCAATTGAATGACTTTATGCATTCGGCTACGAATCAAAGATAATTCGTCATCCAGTTCATTATAAAACCTTGAGAGTGATTTTAATTGATGAAATAAGTTATCTGTGCCTGTCTTTTCCCTCCGGGAAGCCGTGAAATGTGTGAGAGCTAATTGATGCGCGTCGCTTCTATCGGTTTTATGAATCCGTAAGGAATCGCATTGTAATTTTGCTTCTAAAGGGTTCAACAGAAAGTATTCAAACTTGTTATCTTGCATAAAACGCTCTAGTTGTCTCGAATAGACACCAGTTGCTTCGAACAAAATGTGAGGTGATTTCTTATTTTCAGTCATAAGTTGATCTATTCGTTTTCGGAGTTCTTCAAAATCAGGCTTAGAATGATTGATTTCACTTTCAAAAATACATTGTTTTTGAGCATTATAAATAACCATATAACTTTTTCCCATACTAACATCAAACGCAATTACATGTTGCATATTTTGCCTCCTTATGTAGAATTAAAGTCCTCACCTTACTCTTATCGATTCCCATTTCTTATACACGATCTCAAGGATCCACATACTAAACTGATTCAAATAAGGTAAGTGAAGAAGGTCTGTTTTGGGTACGGATTTAAAATCCCAATATCAAAGCGACCTACTCTTTACTTCTACTATAAAAAAATAGTAGTGTAAACCAATGCATTGGTTTACACTACTAATCTTAGTATGTTTTGGGTGTTGTTTATGAGTATACCACTTCTACTCATCTGGTAGCATAGTAAAAAAATTGAAGCCCGTCAGGGTTTATTTGATATGCCTACTTTTATAAAATCTATAAAAGATAATAAAAAACTATATGGAAAGACCACATTTTGTTTGAAAATATCCCTTAAGTTGATGGATGTGGGGTACCGCCACATGCCCATCAAGCTAAGATTTTTAATTCCCCCAAACGAAAATTTTATGCATCGTTATCGGAAGTTATTCTAATACGATAGAATCTCCAACATTCACTTTTCCTGGTTTTATAACTGATGCATAGACTCCAAAATGATTATTTCTTTTTTGTACAACAGTTTTTAAGAGAGTTTTTTCCAATGTTAATGGGTTAGGATCAATAGTAATAATCATGCAGCGTTCACAGTGTCTTACTATTTTTAGTCCTACTTCTCCTATACGTATACATTTTCCAAACCATGTATCTTCTGCAAAAGGAATATTTTCATATAATGAGAATATCAAGTTTGGACGAAATCTCCTATGGTTCACATCTTGTCCCCACATAGTGCTCATTTCTTGTAATGACGTATCAGTCACAATTAATATATGTTCTTCTTCAATTGCACCTAGAGGTACTTGCTGGGGTGAGTATTGTATATCTTTAATTTTACGATCTGATTTTTGTTCTAATTCTGTAAGTAACTCTTGATCTCCCCACTTGTATATTTTTCCTTCAGGAGAAACGATTTTGATTGGTGGATATGTATCCAAAGATTCTTCTCCTATAAAACTCGCCGTATAACCAATCATTTCAGGAAGTTGTGTTGCGGTTAAATACTTTCCTGGTCTTGTTTCATCTAAAAAAGCATGGCTTCTATCTCCATATAAACCATAGGATGCAATGTAAGTTTGTTGAACATTTTCTCTGCGAAATGATTTTATTGGATGTCTTACAATTTCTTTTATTTCTCCAATTATCATATTCCTACTCCTTTTTTATCTAATCTTATACTTTAATTATATAATCAATTGGAAGTAGTTACCTTATGAATATCGTATACATGTGAAGTTAACATAACGTCCTATTATCGGTAGCAAGATTTTCATAGAATCCTTGTGTTTATAAGGTTTCTTGTCTTTCTGTCTATATATATCTTGTATACAGGATTTTATACATGGTTGATATAGTGTGGATTCTAGGGATACCCACTATTCTTTTTTTGCATAAAATTTTGTATAAAAAGTAGTTAGATTAGAGTGTTTAGTCCGGTTAATTTTAAAATATAATTGAAAATCCTTCTTTAAATTTAAAAAAGAAGGTGTTACCTTTAAAAAAAAGAAAAAACATTACATAGCAACTGAAGAACATCTTGGAACAGAGGGAGGACAAAACACGGCTCAAACTTATTGGGGATCCGAGGTAGCCAAGAATTTAGGGATTGCCTCAAGTACTTTGCGTAAATATTGTCTTGCCCTGGAGGAAGCTGGGTACCCTTTTGATCGCGGGAATAATAATTCTAGAATTTTTTATTATAAAGACGTAGCAACTATAGAACGGTTAATAACAGCTATGAACAAGAAGAACGTAACACCAGAACAGGCTATAAATTTAGCAATAGCAAGTGTTGAAGAAGACGAGATAGCAACTGTTGCTATAGATAGTGTAGCAGATACAGAACATATAAAAGTATTATCAGAACGTATAGAACGATTGGATCAACAGAGTAAACTTTTACAGGAAACTGATGCTCAAAGGATAATAAGAGAAGAACAAAGGGATATTCAATTAATGCAAGTATTAAGAGAAATACAAGATAGCAAGCGTTTAGTAGCAGTTTCAAAACAAAAGAAGTCATTTTGGAGTCGCTTGTTTGGTAAATAAATTAAAATCTAATGGTAAAGAGAAATTAGCATTTTGTTGATGAGTTCCTATAATGAGTTTTTATATGGCGTCTTGCCAACAAAACGTGAATTTTGTACGTTATCAAGACTTAAATCTAGAAAACATTTAAAAATAAAAGCTCCTAACATATTAGTCATATACAATATGTTAGGAGCTTTTATTTTTAGTAATGAGTTTTGAAACTGAATTTGAATAGTATGTTTTTCTATTTATGGGGAGTCAAACCAACCAAATAAAGTAAATAAATTATGTATTGAATAAGTATAAGTACATAGACTTTTTGCCACTTTTTTCGTTCCTTTTGCTGTAACTTTTCAAAAGAATAACCGGCATATTTTTCCAACTTAGTAATTTGGTATATATATACATTCAGTCCGAAACATAAAAAGAATCCGATACATGCCCATAAGATGGATTGTTCTGTTTTATATAGATGAACAGAAATATAGATTTGTGAAGCGAGCATGACTAGTCCAATTGTCCAGAGTAAAGTTTCCATCATTGTTCATCCTTTCTTATACTTACAAATAACCAATATATGATAAGTTGTAATATACTGATCCATCCGATGAATAAGAGAGCTTCTATATTTAACGTTTTCCATACTTGAATTAACAATGAAAATGGCTCAATAAAGAGATGAACAGAGTGAAAGCGGAGAAATCGTCCAATGTAAATACCGAAGCTAGAAAGGAGAATCAACATCAAGAGTGCACCTTGTTTATATTTGAAATTGCCAAGTAAGGATTCAATTTGTTTTAGCATAAGTGTATAATAAAAAATGCTAAGTAATACACCGGCTGTTAAAATAGAAAAATTCCACCACTCTTTAAGGAGTAATTCTTTTTTATAATCAAATTTAAAAATATTTAGATGAATTAAATCTGTCACAACGTAAAATACATTAGGAGACAGTAATATGAAAATCCCATAAAAAGCTAAACTACTGGGGATATCTCGCTTTTCTTGTATTTTAAATAGTGGTAATAAAAAAGAAAGCTCTAGAGCTGAGAAAGCAAGAAACATATTTAAAATCAAAAATGATGAGTACTTTACATCACAAATAATAAGTAGTGAAATGTATATAAAAAAACTAAGCCGCGCTTTACTACGTTCGTTCACAAAAAAACTCCTTTTAATGTTTATCTTATTTTTATACTAGCAAATTGCACATAAAAGCACATCTTACATTTTCGTAAGGAATCGTTACCATACCCCATTGTCACTAAACATTTTAATCAAGATTGAATATGTTACAAATAATAGAAATTGTTTGACAGACTATAGATGCAATCTATGTCTAGGTATTAAAAAAACTTAACATGGCGAATTTCGGCTTTTTTCTTGTCGAAATAAACATAAATAAAAAAACATTGTAGTGGGGAATCTACAATGCTTTTTTAGGTGTCTCATTATTTCAGTGTTTAATTGTTACTTTCTAGTGATTTGAGAATAGGAGAGTTTGAAGTGATAACTTATTGTTTCGGTTTAGTTTTCTTTAAGTGATTTTTGATGTTACACTTACGATGTTGAACACTCCATGTTTCAATAGGATTTATAAAGATGATTTTTTGCTCTTGTTTAGGGGTCTTTTCTTCAAATTTACAACTTTTGTTCCATTTACACCACTTCATTGTAAATTGTGAAGAAGAATGATCGTCTTCTCGATTAAACAAGTGCGAAAGGTCCATCTTGCCATCTAGTATTATGGTATTGTTAGTTGATAACAAAGCAAAGGTTGTCCAACGTTTCTCCAATCTCTCCTACTCCTTTTCATATATAGGGGTAATCATTAGGGCTGACCATATCACTTTAAGAAAATTGTAAGATAAGGTTTTTCTAATCTATAAAAAGACAATAAACAGCTTGGATTTTTTGTAACTTATAAGGGATACAGATTAGAAAACAGAAAAAAACAAGTTAAGCAAATTCCGACATATTCTTTGCTTGGTTATTTTACAAAATGTTGGCAATAGATACGCCTATAAACGTGTTAAATATTGATTTTATAAGAGGCAAAGTTATGCTCTTGAAGGTATGCCTTTATAAACAGTGGTTTGCTTTTCCTATTACGAAAGTAATATTCTATTTGACATTAAAAAAATGTTGATTTTTCATTGCCAAATAGTCCTTATTTAGCTAAAAAGTAGTCTTAACGTGTACTAAATACATCTGAATGTGTCTAAACGTACAATTTTCTTTTTTTGATATGGTAAGGCCATATAGTGCCTAGAGCTTAATTTACCTAAAATGTGTTTGCCTTTTACCTTACACTTATAAGTTTATCCAAAAGATTGCTATTCAACTATCGATTTTCCTTACAATTCATCTTACATTTTTGTAAGAAATAAATTATTGAAAATAGCGAATGAGGAAGAACTTGCAGGGATTTTAGTGCATGAACTTGGTCATTTGAAATACGGAGACAGTAAACGTTCCATTATGGCGCATACGTTGAATATAGGGAAACAGTAGCTACGTAGCTATGGCAACAGTTTTATCTGTTTTATCGAATCGTATGCCAATTGTAGCTGTATTAGCGGCTCTTGCAGAAGTTGTTTTAAAAGCTATGCAAGTGGTTTTACATCGAGTTGCTGATTTATCATTTCGGGTAGTTGGAAGAAAAGAAGAAGTTCGAGTGGATGCTTATGCAGTAGAATTAGGAATGGGAGCAGGTTTGCTGTCCTTTTTGGAAAAAAATAGAAGGGACATAAGGTTCTTCAAAAGGGATCTGGGCGTGTTTAGAAGCGACACATCCATCTGTAGCATTTCGCATTGAACAAATAGAAATTGCATTAGAAGAACAACAGTAAAAAGAAATCATACAATAAATAAGAGGATTTATGATATAATAAGTGTTCATCACTAGTTAACTTAAGGGTTGCATTCTTTTAAAAATTTCTTTATATATTTTACATAAAGAGATTTTTTACGTTTATTTATTTGAATTTATGGTAAGGTTAATAAGACTACATTTGAAAATGTGGGTTCAAGTTGCTGTATTGACTGAATTGTACTAAAAAACCAATTCCATTACACGGGAATTGGTTTTTTAGTGTGAAATTTTAGTATATGAATTGCTAGCCTTAAGGAGATTTCTTTCTTTATAGTCTAGTATAGCTAAAATAAAAAGAAAATTCAAAAATAAAAGGATGAATATTTACATATTTTCAAATTCATATAAAAAATGTATATATATAGGTTACAATAAGTAGTGAAACACTCTCCTATGTTTCTAGTGATTGTATCTGTTATCTGTTTTTGTTGCGAAATCTGTAGATAGATTTCGCGCTTTTTTATTTGTTGTTTAAATAGGATCGGTGTGATTTTTTTATAAAGGGGGAGATTAGTATGTTTGGGAGTAAAGAAAATGATATTAAAGAAAATGATATTAAAGAATACCTTATACAAGAAGGTTATGAGATCAAAGAATATTTAAGAAAAAATGGAGATTGGTACCATTTTAAAGTACATACTTTTTGGTCTGGAACGCACTTAGTAAAAGTAAAAGATGGAGTATTTGGTTTTAGAATAGAAAAGCATAAGTAGGAGGTTTATCTCGTGTAAGTATACTTGTAAGTGTACTTACACAAATTAAAACTGCATAAATACTGTAACTAGCAAAATCAAGGTTATTATTTTAAAAGTTTTTACATTGGAGAATATCTATATCTTATTATGGTTAATACATTTTATAATTAGTTTATTAAAATTCATATGTAATAAAGGTGATAGAAAATGGCAGTAAAAAAAGAAAAGATAACGAGAAAAGTTATTTGTGGGAAGTGTAAATCAGATCAAGTAATTGGTAACAAACGTGGGTATAGTTTTAAAAGAATAGCTATAGTTTTGTTTACTTGTGTTCTATAAAGTAATTTTTTTAATCAATGCTAGTTTAGATGGGGAAAACATGTTTATAGCATTATCAATGGTAATTTTTTTCTGTTTTTCAATTCCTGTAGGGGTACTGTCAGCATTTAGGAAAAAACCACGCTAAGCAAATTTAGATAAGAAAAGAGCCGCATTTTACCCTGTTAAGAGTAAAGCGGCTCTTTAATATTTAAAAGACGTAAAAATATAGTTTGTATAAATTAATTTAATTGTTGTAGAAAATTTAATAAGTTTTTATGAATACGTAATAATGTTTGAATTTCTGTTTCCTGAAGTTGTTCTAATGCTAATGACATAGCTTTATAGGAAGTAGAATTTTCAATAGCTTTTATTGATGTTTCTCGACCTTGCGTTGTTACTTTTAATTTTACCTCTCTACGATCTTCTGATGAGGGCTTTCGTTCGATTAATCCTAGATTCACTAATTCATCCACATTTACACTCACTGTACTTTTAGGGACTGAAAGTCGTTTTGAAATACTTTTAAGAGTAATATTAGGAATTCCATAAATTGTGTTTAAAATTCCCATTTGTAGTACTGTTAATCCTAAACTAGAGGCATTTTGATTTGTAAATTTTATAATTTCTTTATTTATTGCTACAAATGACTGTACAACTTCTTCTTCTTTTTTGAGGCTCTGATTTTTTTGTATCATTGTAGTAACTTCCTCTCTTTTTACATGGTCCAACGATGAACAGTTTATGAATGTGCTATTTATTATGGACTATTTTCAGAGGAAAGTCAATTAAACCAATCTCAACATAAATCTACTTAATTTTAAAAGTAATAAGAACGATTAATACAACACAATGTAACTTGTGTTGCATTTAAAATGAGAAAAACTATTCAAATCGGTTGCTAACGCAACACAATTTACTCAAAATAGTCTACGTTTGTATGCAACGAAATTTAAAACAAGGATAAAATAAGGTGAAAACAACTCAAAAACTCTTAGCGTGGTTTTTTTCCAAAATGCTGGCGATACCCCAAATAGGAAATACATATTCAACATTTTTTTATTAATCCATCAGGGAATTTCTCTATAGATAAACATTTAAATAAAAATATATGCATTTATACTGTTTGTGGGGGATAATGGCTATAATTGATAATCAAATTCAAATAATAGAGCACCATCAAGTATTGTATCTCAACTAGGGGTACCACCCCACATCCATCAACTTAAGAATTATATAATACCCTTAGTTGTCAGAGCGCTGGTACTAATCCAAATTCCGTTATCGGCAATTAAAAAAATTCAATTTTTTTAATTATAAAAGGAAATATGTTAATGAAAAGTAAGGAGACAAGTCATGCCTTTTCTAAAAAGCAATTAGGTCCGTACAATGATGCATTAAAGTGATTCGGAATTCAGAAGGGATTTTTGATGCTGAAGAGAGTGCAAGGGATCATCCATACATGCTCATCAACTTAAGAATTTTCACTATCAGCAAGTGCCAAAAAACGTTATTCTTTCTAAAAGATTAACGTTTTTTATGAATCTTTCGATTTAAAATGTTGTCAAAATCAATATGAAAAGTTAACGGAATTCAAGTTCTGTTAACTAAAATGACGAGTGGCCCCAAAAAGAAGTAATCGTGACCGTGGTAGTGAACGCAATAAGTTTGTACCATTTTGTTTAGGAAATCCGAATAAGTTCCCTAAACGCAGCTACGCTGGTACGGGGCTAATAAGTATTATAGCGGGAGTATTCTGCTTTGATGAAGGAGCTGGATTATCGTTTTATTAGTAAAAAATATGTAGCTTGTAAGTATGGAATTCTTTTTTGTTATTTTGTATACTAATTTTGAGTTTTTCTTACAGTCAGCAATTTTTTGTACTATGCAACAATCAAATTTTTTATTGTCTGTTGTTATAAACAGGCTCTAGTGTATATTTACATAAGAGCCTGTTTGCATGTGTGTCACTCTTTTATGTACAATGAAAGAAAAACATCTTATGAGATGGAGAGAGGAAAACCCATGTCCAACCAACAATTAGTGAATTTGCGCATTGATTTTGCTTTTAAACAATTATTTGGTACAAGTGGGAATGAAGATATTCTTGTTGCCTTTTTAAATGCAATGTTACAGGATTCGTTAGAATCACCTATTGTTTCTTTACAATTAGAAGACCCACATTTGCATAGAGAACATGAAGAAGATAAGTTATCAATACTAGATATTTCAGCTACGCTAGATACAGGCACAAAAATAAATGTGGAAATCCAATTGAATAATGCACACAATATGATAAAAAGAAGCCTATATTATTGGGGGAGATTATATACATCCCAGCTACAAAAGGGAATGCCGTACAGTGCTCTTCATAAAACCATTACGATTAATTTGTTGAATTTCGTTATGTTTCCTGAATATGAAGTATTCCACACAACAGGAATCCTATGGAATCAACAACAACAAAAGGTATTGAGTGATGATATCGAAGTCCATATTGTGGAGATTCCAAAACTGATGCAACATTGGCGGAATGAACAGGTTAATCCCTGGGAGGATTCATTTGTTCGTTGGTTGTTATTACTTCCAGCGAATGAAGATGAACAATTAACCCAAACATTGGAGGAAATTGCGATGAACCAAGATCCGATTTTACAAAAAGCAATGAATAAATGGGAGCGTATGAGTCAAGATTCTTCTTTCCGACAAGCGTATGAAGCAAGGGAAAAAGTTCTAATGGATGAGGCAGCAAAGTATGCTCATGCCCGCAAGGAAGGTATTGAAGAGGGGAAAATACAACTCATTCGTGGTATGAGTAAAAATGGAATGACGATAGAAGATATTGCGAAGTTTACAAATTTACGTATAGAAGAAATACGAAATATTTTACAAGTCTAAAAGATGAAAAAACAACACCTACAAATATTGTAGGTGTTGTTTTTTGTGTTCGTTACCTTGTATTTTATAAGTTTTTATCTAGCCAATTATCGATTTTAGGATCTAGATGTATTGAAGCAGCATTTCGTTTTAACTCTTAAACGAATAACTTATCATTGTAGTCTGTTGCTAATTTAAGGTTATCTACAATTGAAGTGAAGACCTGTGTTTATATTATCTGCCAGTATGGCCATGAGCATATTGTACGACTTTATCCTGGCTGAATTAAATTACGATCTTAACCACCATGATTTCCGTGTGCATATTGAATAACATCAATAGCTTTCTGTGTTTCTGTAGGGGATTGGGCACCAAACATTAAAGTAAAAACAGTAATTACACCAACTAAACCAAGAATTGTCTTTTTCATTTTAATGCCTCCTTCTCAATAGCTTTTTTTCCTGCCTGAGAACATGAATAGAAATAATGACTTGCTTTAACATGGTTATTTTCTTTATAAAATGCAGTAGCAAGATATTCTTCGTATTCCTTAATGAATTCAAAAAGTTCTTGCACTTTAAAATATGATACGCCTTTTAACACTGTCCTTTCAAGTGCTTCGGCAGGAAAATCTCCATTCATTGCATCTAATATTTTAAAATGGTGAAGATACTCTATATTTTCAATCTCTTGACAAACAGAATATCCTTTTGCTATGAGATCTTTGGCAACGGAGTGATTTCCTTCCTTCATGTGTTCCCTTGCCTCAATAAAAAGTGCCTTATAATTGTTAGGCATTTTTTGATTTACTTCTGAAAGATATCTAATAGCTAATGGCGAAAGGTTTTGAGTAGCATACATTAATCCTAAATTTTGACGCACCATTAAAATAAATTGCTCTTCGTCTATTTTTTGGAACATATCCATTGCTTTCGTGAAATATTCTTCAGCGAGCTCCCATTCTCTCAAATGAGTACAAGCTAAGCCTATAAGATTATCACAGAATGCTACATTGATCTCATACCCAGCATGTTGAGCAAAGATTTCTCTTGCCTCTGATACTTTTTTATAAGATAGGAGCCCTTGATATATATCATAATGGAAGGCTCCAACTTTATAATAAAATTCCGCTTTTTCCAATTCATCAGGAATGCAGTCTAAAAGTTTTTCTGCTTTTTCATAATTCTCTTTTGCGATTTGATATTCGCCAATAGTAGAGGCATGAATCCCTTTGAAAAAGTGATAATAATAAGCTAAGAAATTATTAGTAGGCATATCAAAAGCCTCAACTTTGTCAAAACTGCTTTTTGAAACGCTTAAATTATCAGTTACAAATTGATATCTAAAATCTAGTAGTGAGTAGTAAAGCAATAAATTTTGATCTTCTTCAATACCATGAATCTTAGAATCGAT
Source organism: Bacillus sp. JAS24-2 (assembly GCF_008274905.1). Taxonomy (NCBI): domain Bacteria; kingdom Bacillati; phylum Bacillota; class Bacilli; order Caryophanales; family Bacillaceae; genus Bacillus; species Bacillus sp. JAS24-2. The sequence continues at coordinate 156,665 of NZ_CP031070.1, read as the reverse complement.
TATTTCTTTTAATCGATGAGCATTACCTATACGCCTTGAGCGAATTTCAAGATACCAATTATTTAGAAGCTTTGTAATTTCATTATTCTCCTTAGTAGAAACAATCATAATATATTCCCCCATCCTATAGAAGTCTGCTAATGTTATATATTACCATTGTAGCAAAATAATCAGATTATTTGAGAGTTAAAGATTTATTTTTCAATAAAATTCAGAAAAAATAAATTGATTCAAAATAACCCTCTTACATTTAACCCCTATTTCTCTCTTTGAAATTTCACGCAAACGTGATATCTTAATCTATTGGATAATGAAATTTTAAGTAGTACGGATGCAATAGAAGAATGGGTAATTGAATCATCGACATTACGTAAAAGAATAAATGATTTCCCAAAAGGTTCAATTCGTAAAATTGGCACGACATATGCTGTGACTCGATTTGGAATGCGCTGTGTCTGCGGTTCAAATAAGAAATAAGTGAAAATAAAATAGGGGAGGTAGCGATTAATGAGGAATCACACAAGGAATTCTGAAGGTCAATTACTACAAACAAATAAGAAATGGTCTCACCCGAAAGCAAAAACAGCGTGAAACCATATCAAATTGGCTGAGAGAGGCTTATATAGAGAAGATTAAGGTTTCATAACCTTAGATTAAAACCGTGAGAACATGAGGATGTTTTAGAGAAGGTAATGAGTAAAATCTATGATCGTGAAATTTGGATTCCAGATTACGAATTAGAGAAGTATTACAAAGGGAAAATAAATAAATGGTATAACAAACACATTTCATTGAAAGAAAAAAATGATAAGGAGGAGAAAATATGAAACATAGTATCGGAAATGTCAGTACATCGTATATAATCCGTCTAATTTTAAATGATTTAGACACACTTATCACAGCAGGAAAAATGCAATTTACTTTCTGCTCAGAATCCGGAAAATCCTCTGTGGAGAAGCTAATTGCGGATTGGTTGGAATGGTTTAATGATTACCCGGAAGGTATGTCACTAGATGAATTAAAAGAAATTGAAAAAGAAATAGGAGAATTGATGGGGAGTATGTCAATATGGTCTCATCATTCAGAAGAAAGAGAAGAATTTATAAAGAAATTCAGCAGTTATTTTGGAGAATATATTGTTTTTTCAACTTAGTCAAGGATGTATACATAGAAGAATTGAAAGATAATTTATCGTCTTAACATCTTAAATACCGTATGTTCTGATGATGGAATATATAATCTTGAAGAATATAGTTAAAAATTTACAAGGATGATGAAAAATGAAATTAGAGATTGAAAAGTTTATTAGTGAACCCGAATAGTGGTACCTGAAAAAACACCTCCATTAATGGGAATCACTTTATTTTTCTAGGGATCTTTTAAATACAGAAACACCTCCATTTAGATTAGATGGATTAAAAATATTGTTTGTAAAATAATGTAAGTCAGATGATGGCTCATTTAGGTGTTAAGATAGAATGCTAAATTACGGTATGTTTTTCACGATATTATCTAGAAATTAATGAAGTTATTTTTTGAATAATTTGGTGAATAGCTTTTTTGTCATTTTAAATTTTCTACAATTCTAATTTCCTTCTTATTATACAAGAAATACCCTATCGACTAGACTTTTTTAAGTGTCTAGTCGATAGGGTATATTTTAAAGAAACCTCTCCTTTTTTTATTTATAGCAAAGGTTTTTAAGAATTTGTGAATTCCATAGAAAACAATCGGAATATCAAGTAAAATATTATGTATTGTTTTATACATTTCAAATGTTATTTTGTTGTTGTTTTTGTAAGTGTATGAGTGGAAGTATCATCATGAATACTACGATTGGAATGGTAAAAGAGAAATATTTCAGTTCTTATTATTCTCTTTGATAATTGTTTGAAATAATTTTAAATATTCATATATTAAGTAATATTTAGATGTTTCGATTGATTATATGCAATGAAAAGTGAAGGTGTTATTTTTAGGTTTCAAACTGCTATGATTCACATTAAAAGAAGTGTAAGGAGGAAGGTGTATCTACTAAAATAGCGAGATATACCAAATTAAACATGAGTATTAGATTTAATAAAAAGGTAGTAGCATTAACAGCTGGATTAACCGTATTATCCTCACCGATGGTATCGGTTGCAGAAGAACAACAATCAGTAAATAACTATCAATCCATAAGTGTTCAAAAACAAGCTGGAACAGCTTCACTTCAAGTATCAAACGAACAAGCTTTAAAAAGCATTGAAGAGAGTTTTGAAGGAGTAGACGGACGCGGTGGAGGTAGTGTCGATAATAAGAAAGTGGATAGTCTTCAAAATTCAGAAGGTATTTATGAAGAAACGGGTACATTAACGATCCCTAAAAATTCAAATAGAACAAAACGTAGTCTTTCTTTCTCAGCACCTAAAGTTTCTAGTACTATAAACGGTGTTCCATTTACTGAATGGATAGTTCCGCCAGGAAATGAGAATATTCGTCCTCAAAATCACATGATTCCAAGGTATATTACAATTCACGAGACTGATAATAAAAGTGTAGGAGCAGGGGCTAAAAACCACGCTCAATATTTATATAACCAAGCAGTAGGGAACACAGACCGCACTGCATCATGGCACTTTACGGTAGATGATAAAGAAATTTATCAACACTTACCGTTAAATGAGAATGGATGGCACGCAGCAGACGGTAATGGCCCAGGTAATAGAGAATCTATTGCAATTGAAATTGCAGTTAACAGTGATGGTGACTACAATAAGGCAGTAGATAACGCTAAGAAACTTGTAGCATATTTAATGAAAGAAACGGGTGTCCCATTAAATAACATTGTAAAACACCAAAAATGGAGTAATAAAAACTGTCCTGCTATTATGATTAACAGTGGACAATGGGTTCCATTCGTAAACGGTGTGGAAGGGTATTATAATAAATTTTATCAACCAACAGACGATATAACAGGAGGTTGGTATGAGCCAGCTATTCGTGATTTAAATAGAAGAGGTATTATGGTAGGAGAAGGAAACGGTATTTTTGCACCTAATAGACCCGTAACAAGAGCTGAGTTTGCTCAATTAACCTCTAAGTCTCTTAGTCTTCCAGCTGGAGATGCAACGTTTAAAGACTTAAATGATGCAAATCCAACTTTACGAGATGGTATTAAGCGTACTGCAAGTGTGGGTATCATTTCTGGAAGAGGAGACGGTTATTTCGACCCTAACACACCTATTACAAGGGAAGAAGCAGCGGTCATTGTAAATAGAGCTTTACAGTATAAAGGAATAAATGGACCATTGGTAAACTTACCATTTGCAGATAAAGATCAAATTATTTATAAAGAAGCTGTACAAAGATTATACGGTTTAGGTATTGTAAAAGGGATGGGGGATAATCTGTATGTCCCTAAAGGAACAACAACTCGTGGTGAAACAGCAGTATTCATTTTAAACATGCTTCAAGTAATTGAAACTGGTAGTGTTCAAAAAGGAATTGGTACGGCTGAAATTAATGGTATTGGGGTAAATGTTCGAAGCGGGGCAGGAGCTGACCACCTTGTTGTTAGAAAAGCAAGCAAAGGTGAAAAAGCTACAGTATACGAAGAGAAGAATGGTTGGCTAAGAATTGGAACAGATGAGTGGGTTTATAATGAACCTAGTTACATCGTCTATAAGAAGGATGTAAATTAAATCATACATCCGGTATTTCATTTATTCTCAGGCAATGGAGAGCATTTTCAACATTGCCTGTTTTTGTTTTAGCCATTTTTAAAGGTTATATAGAGATTTGAAATGAAGTTGCATACATGTATTCAGTTATATAAGACAAAGAGTAATAAAAAGAATTAGCTGAAATTGGAGTTTTCAAAACTGATGCAACAGTGCTGGAATGAGCAGGTTAATCCCTGGGAAGATTGATTTGTTCGTTGGTTGTTATTACTTCCAGCGAATGAAGATGAACAATTAACCCAAACATTGGAGAAAATTGCGATGAACCAAGATCCGATTTTACAAAAAGCAAGGGAAAAATACAACTCATTCGTGGTATGAGTAAAAATGGGATGCCGATAGAAGATATTGCGAAGTTTACAAATTTACGTATAGAAGAAATACGAAATATTTTACAAGTTTTTATCTAGCCAATTATCGATTTCAGGATCTAGATGTATTGAAGCTGCATTTCGTTTTAACTCTAAAACAAATAACTTATTATTGCTGTCTGTTGCTAATTTAAGGATATACTTTTTTGTCTAAAAGGTGTCCATTTTTATGTCGTTCTACAGTAAAAAAGGGGGAAGACACTTTGAATTGTCAATTTTACATTAAATTCGAGTTTAACTTACAATTGATGAGGTGACAAAATTATGATATAATAAAAAGAAACCTGGGCAGGCTTTACGCTCAGCACCAGGTTTCTTTTTTCGTTTCATTTATTAGTATGTATTTATAATATCAAATTTTAAAAAAACATGCAACTATTGTTTATTTGTATTTTGGGAGGTTTCCAAATGGAAGCAAAATTAAATAACTCATATTTGGCTGAAAATAAAAATATTCAATTAGAAAGCCAATGCTTATTTATTCAAAAATGGCGTGAATTACTTTTTCAAAAAACAATTAATACATACCAATTTAGGTTAAGAAATTCACATTCCATATTAAAAGAAACCAAAGAGGTTTTAGAATTTATTAAGTCTGATGTTTTATCTCCAGCCAATTTGCAAGACTTAATTTTAGAATGCAGAAAACACCTTCAAAAGGATTTATGTCTTAGAAAGCACTTTCCTGAATTATTAAAAAGTCTATTGAAGGAGCTTAAAGTGATAAGAAAGAATGAGACTACTAAATCGGATATTTTAAAATTAGAATATCGATTGAATTATGCACTAAAAATTATTTCTGGTAGTTACCTTGATAAAATTATAAATGAACTAGAATACTCTATTAGTAATTCTGAGTTCGCTAATGTAGAAATATTAACGGAATTTTTATCTACAGAATTAATTAATACTGGTTGGTCAGCAAGAAGTTTACACCGACTTGGTAATGTCCTATTTTTAAATAGTAAAGTGGCATTTGAGGAAAAATGGCAGAGGTTTATTTCAATAATTAAATCTAATCCCGGCCTTTTTCATTGCTATTTTAAGTTAAATGAATTTAATGATCAGTACACACTTTTGGAATCCGTAGGAATGACCGTTGTTAAAGGTGAAGATATTTTAATTTCTTTTCCTAATATTAATGATAATCATATAGATAAAGATGCATTTTATATTGAGGAAAAAGCAGCTGCATTTAATGAAGATCTTCATACTGCAGCTGAAAAAAGTAGAAATCAATTATCTGAGAAACAATCTATTCTAGCATACTATAAAGTAGATTTAGGAGCGTTTAATAACGTAATTTTAGTATTTCCTAGTGAAGAAAAAAGTGTTAACTATGAAATACTAAAAAAGGAACTTCCCCTAGAAAATTCGCAACTTGAAAATATAAATACCATTAGGTCAGTTCTAGCAAATGAATCTATAGATATAAAAAGTAGGCAGCGTTTAATGAACTTTTTCCGACAATATAATTTATCTGTTGAATCTTTATCTACCGAAACAAAATTTACAAACTTGTGGTCAGCATTGGAGTCATTATTAATCACTGGACATCATGAATCAAATATTGAGCACATTAAAAAAATAGTACCTTCAGCAGTTTGTAGTGAATATTTTCAAAGATTATTATTAAACTTTTTAAATGATTGTTACCGAGCTGGTATAACTGTTAAATATAATGGAGAAATAATTAATACATCTTCCCCTACTATTGAAGATATTGAAAAAGTGTATTTTTTACTGACTGATGAAGTATCCGTTGAAATTTTTAAAAGTGAAATAAATGATTATACTCTTTTGAAACAAAGAATAATTGAGTTATCACATGATTTAAGTAATAGTGAAACATTTAAGGAATCTATTTCAAATCATTTTAATAATTTAACTTGGCATATTCAAAGATTATATCGAGTAAGAAATAATTTAGTACATGCAGCAAGAACTGAAAAAGACATTAGTTTTTTGATAGAGCATCTTCACTTCTACCTGAGATATACTATTGAATTGATAATAAATAAATTTAAGGATTTTCAGTTTAATAGTTTAGGAGAATTGTTTATGACCATAGAAGACAATTATTATTCATTAATTGCAGTTTTAGAAGATAATATCAGAAATTCTCCTAAAGGTCAGATTATTAGTTATGATTCAGAATTGATATTTAAAGGTCCTATATTTATTTAAATTCAAATTGTAGTTTAAAATTGTATTTAATGTAAAATTAGACAAATTTATACAAAACAGTACATTGATTATAAAATCCAATGTACTGTTTTGAAGTTTGAGGTGAAAAAATTGAGCAATCGAGAAAAACAAGTGTACCAAGCACGTGTAGAACGTCATAAGGAAAAAATGCCGTGGTATATTATTGAATATATTGAAGAGAAAACGAACCTCTCCCCTGCTACTTTGTATGGGTACTTAATTGAATATGAAATGTTTTTACAATGGTTAATCTCCTCTCGTCTTGCTGTCGTAGATGGAGAAGTTGTAACGAAAATACATAAGGTGCCAATTGAAACGTTGGAACACCTTCCTCTTAAACAAGTAAAAAGGTTTAAAAGCTATTTAGAGAGACAAGGTAATAAAACAAAGGCAGTTATACGAACATTTTCAGCTCTAAAATCATTATTTAACTACCTAACAAGCAACACTGAAGATGATAATGGAGAATGTTACTTTTATAGAAATGTTATGGCCAAAATGGAAATTCATAAGGAAAAAATTGATGCTGCAGCGAGAGCAAAGGAAATTTCAGAAGTTATTTTCCACAATAATGATGACATTAAATTTATGCGCTTTTTATCTAACGAATATGAGCAAATGCTGCAAGAAAACGCTCCTGGTAAGTTAAGATTCTTTAAACGAGATAGAGAGCGTGATATTGCTATTCTAAGTCTAATCTTGGGTACAGGTCTTCGGGTATCTGAAGCAGCTAGTTTAACTATTTCTAGTATTAATTTTCGTACTCGTTACATCAAGGTTATACGTAAAGGAGATAAAAAATCATCTATTTTGGCTACACAAACAGCTCTAGATGATGTTCAAGAGTACATTAAAGTACGTGCTAATCATTACAAGTGTCCTGATGATGAGGATATTCTATTTGTAACGAATTATAAAGGCTCATACGCGCAAATATCTGTTAATGCTATACAAAAACTCACAGAAAAATATACTAGGGCATTTGACGAAAAAAAGAGCCCTCACAAGTTGCGTCATACATACGCAACTAATCATTACAACGAAAATAAGAATCTTGTTCTGTTGGCAAATCAAATGGGACACAACTCAATGGAAACAACATCCTTATATACAAATATAGATGATTCTAAACGTCGTGAAGCCATTGAGCGTTTAGAAAAACGTCAATTGGAGGATAAAACATAAAATCGAAATTCTAGTTTGCTGTTAGTTATCATGCTTATCAAACCCTATTAATGAATATTGATGGGTTTGATAAGGCATTTGCTAAAATCGCAGAAAAACTAATGATATTTAGTACTAAAACTCATATCCAATATTTTTTATCCTAACTTTATTTTGTGTTTAATATCATTTTATTTAAATACAAAATAAACCAATTTAACCCTTGGTTATGATTATATCAGCAAAATGTCGAGAGTAAATTGGTGAATGTTTTGATTCGAATATAGAATATATCTTTTATCCCTTCCCCCCTATTTGTTTGACTGTTTCTATAGTTAATTGAAGGTGTAAATAGTTTCTTGTTTGTTTGTTCGATCATTATTCTTATTATTTTAAATATTAGTTAATCCAAATTGATATTTTTATAGGTTTGATAACATTTTGTGCACTCAAAAAATTAAAGAGGAACGGCTTTTATAAAAATACTACTCATTCTACAATCAAACATTTCAATAATTACATAGAACAAGATCATCACCATGTGAATCACCGATTTGCTAAATCCTCAGGATTTCAAATACTTCGCTATGCTTCACGTACAATAAAAGGAATGGAAACGGTCCATACCCTATATAAACAAAGACGAAGTCTCCAATCAGACTTCGTCTTTTCGACGTATAACGAATTACAAAAATTATTAACGGCTTCGTAAAATTCAACAACAATTCCTTCACCTTTTTATATGTTAAGAAACTTTGCAACAGACCTTGAAAACAACCTCTCATTAAGATTTAGAAATATCAACAAATCCTTCTCCAAATACATCACGAACATCGTGTATAGCGATGAAAGCATTCGGATCAGTAGATTGAACAATCCGTTTTAACTTTATTACTTCTTGCTTACTAATAACAATATAAAGAATGTCTTTTGTTTTTTTTGTGTAATAACCATAACCTGAGTATACGGTGACCCCCCTGTCCATTGATGTAGTCACCTGTTTGGCAATGTCATTCGGTTTATCAGAAATAATCGTAATGGCTTTTCTCGGATTCAAACCTTCAATCACAAATTCCAGCACTTTCGTTCCTACATATAGCATAATAATTGTCAACATCAGCTTTTCTGCACCAATGATGAAATAAGATGAAAAAGCAACTATTAAATCGAAAACTAATAGACCATAGCTAATGCTCCAGCCTAAATACTTATGTGTCATCCTTGCTAAGATGGTAGTACCTGCTGTTGTTCCGCCAACCCGAATGGTTAGACCAATCCCGCACCCTACAAATATTCCCCCAAAAATGGCATTTACCATCAATTCATTAGAAGCAATATTCCAGCCTGCTGTCAGATAAAGAAAAAGCGAATTGAAAACTACAGCAATAATCGTATAAATCATTGTTACCGTATCCAAAAATTTATATCCAATTATTAACAAAAGTGTATTCAGAATCAAGTTGATTAAACCTGGTGACCACTCAAATAAATAGTAGGTAATAATCGTGATACCAGTTACTCCTCCTTCACCAAGCTCGTTCGGGATAACAAATAAATTAACACCTAACGCAAAAATAAATGCTCCAATAATGATAAAAATAATGTCTGTGGTTCTTTTTTTCATACACTGCCTCACTTCTTATAAAAATATAGATTCTGTTGCAAATTTTTCTAAACTAGGATAAACTCTGAAAAAAGCAAACGAGTAGCATAACAGATGAGATATTTTAAAGAAAAACAATTCAAACAAGATATTATTTTGGTAGCTATTTTTCTTTAAGTTATCGTGATGTCTCTGAAATTCTGAAAGAACATAGCATCTCGGTTCATCCAATAGCCATTATGCGCTAGGTTCATGAATATGGAAATTTGATCTATCAAATTTGGAAGAAAAGGAACAAAAGAGCACAAATATCTTAGAAAATGGATGAAACCTATATAAAAGCCAAAGGGAAATGGCGCTATTTATATCGTGCAATAGATAAAAAGGGACAAACACTGGGTATTCAACTTCGTAAGAAACGGGATACACAAGCTGCGTATGCTTTTATGAAACGACTCGTTCAAACTTTTGGAGAACCAGCGGTTCTAATAACAGATAAGGCCCCTTCTTTACTTTGTGTACTCAAAAAATTAAAGAGGAACGGCTTTTATAAAAATACTACTCATTCTACAATCAAACATTTCAATAATTACATAGAACAAGATCATCGCCATATGAATCGTCGGTTTGCTAAATCCTCAGGATTTCAAACACTTCGTTATGCTTCACGTACAATAAAAGGAATGGAAACGGTCCATGCCCTATATAAACAAAGACGAAGTCCCTAATCAGACTTCGTCTTTTCGACGTATAACGAATTACAAAAATTATTAACGGCTTCGTAAAATTCAACAACAATTCATTCACCTTTTTATATGTTATGAAACTTTGCAACGGAACCGATAAATATATAGGATCAAACATAGATGACCATAAAAACGATTCTTTTGAGCATATGAGTTAATCTTATTTTTAAACTAAATACTTGAAAAAACCATTTTAAATATAACTATTGAAAGCGTTACATCTGAAACCTATTATATCCACCTAATTTACAGAACACCTATTGCTTGATTACTGTAATTGTAACAACTAATCATAATTGCTACAACAAACTTTCAAAAAATAATCTCAAAAATGTGACTTGTTTCGACAATTAATGAAAAATATTGTATGATATATTAAAAAATACGACTAACTTATCATATGGTTAATATCACCAAATTTAGTGGCTTTTTTATCGGACTATCTATTTCTATTTTTAGGGTTTAGTTCACACCTCCTCTTGTACTTAATCATTATATGCTAACAATTAATGATATCTATTAAAATAAACACGCATTTTCGTAATTATGGCATATGGAACTAATTTTTTTATTCTCCTCTTATTGTAACCGCTCTCTTTTCATCCGATTGTACAGGATTGTTCATTTTATGATCATTTACATACATATCTATCCCCCTTCTAGAGAATTAGTTTTTTTCTGTTATTTTATTAACCTATGAGTCTGTTATGTCATAGATTTTTATTTTTCAGATCAACACTCACCTTATACATAGCTGACGGTTCCGTTGCAAAGTTAAAAAATAGAAACAGATATTGATAAATAGGGAGCTCAATTTAGGCAGTGACTAATAATCTATGTAATTATTTGTACGTTGAAAAACCGCAGTTTGGTCGCAAACTATGGTTTTGTTTATATATAGCATTGAATGGTTTCAATTCCTTTTATCGTACGTGAAGCATGGCGAAGGCTTTGAAATACTGCGAATTTGGAAAACCGTCGCTTGATATGCCTAGGATCCTGTTCGATGAGATTGTTCAAATGCTTGCTTGTACAATGAGTGGTATGCTTATAAAAGCCGTTCCTCTTTAATTTTTTGAGTACACAAAGTAAAGAAGGGGCCTTATCTGTTATTAGAACCGCTGGTTCTCCAAAAGTTTGAACGAGTCGTTTCATAAAAGCATACGCAGCTTGTGTATCCCGTTTCTTGCGAAGTTGAATATCCGATGTATGCCCATCTTTATCTATTGCACGATATAAATAACACCATTTTTCTTTAACTTTTATCTAAGTCTCATCTAGCTTCCAAATTTGATAGATAAGCTTCCCGTATTCATGAACCCAGCGCATAATGGTTGTTGGGTGAACTGAGATCCCATGTTCTTTTAAAATTCCAGAGACATCACGATAACTTAAAGAAAAACGGCATTAGTAAACAATGGCAATTCAAATAATATCTTATTTGGATTGTTTTCCTTTAAAATATCGCATTTGTGTTTCTCCTTACTTTTTTTCTAAAGTGTAGTCTCATTTAGAAAACTTTGCAACAGAACCTTACAACTTATTATCGAAGGTTTGTCTTGAGATAATATATACTTTTTGCGGAAATAGTTGACAAGTCAAAAAATAATCTATATGTTTGACATATAATTAAATAGTCTCTGTTAGGTGAGGCTCCTGTATAGAGAAACGCTGCTGCCCAAAAATGTCGAGAGACGCCAATGGGTCAACAGGGATGGTCGGAGAGAAGGCCATTCTTAATGTAGCTGGTTTCAAACCTATGCTGTACAGTGCTAAAACTCAACGAGGGAGTGGTCTGTGATAAATTAGAAAAGCATCTCTAAGATGATAACAAGAGATTGTATTCTAATGTTTATTTGTGATTTTTCAAAACCTTTACTCCCTATTGAGTAAAGGTTTTTTATGCTTATTGCCAGCGACATCAACTTCTTTGTGCTATTAACTAATTTGTTATTCAACGATGCAACGTGATATTTCTATATTAGCCGCTAAACCTTTGCTCATAATAACTATGTTAATTCTAAAATATAACGTGAAATTAACAGAATATCATATATTTCGAGGGGATAATTAAACGGAATTCAAAAAGAAAAAACTTCTAGAGGTTTATATATATACATGGGTGTTCAAAAATATTAAAATATTTTATCCAAATCATGTTCTTATTTGAAAAACCAAAAATTTTGTTGCGTTTTAATTGTTATCATAACTACTAGGTTAAAAATAATTTCTTAATATAAAAATAGATTAAACTCTATAAGAGGTTAATTGATTAACAATAAAATGATATTTAGGACATAATCGCATCTTTTGTGAAAATTTGCATATTGGTGGTGTTATTTTGTTTTCTGCATTTAAAAGATTTTTAATTGGTAGACCGCTTAAATCAACTTCATTAGGGGAACAGAAGTTAAATAAGTTCAAAGCACTTGCTATTCTTTCTTCTGATGCACTTTCCTCTGTTGCTTATGGAACAGAACAAATCTTGATCGTCCTTGCAACAATTGGAATTATTTCTTTTTGGTATTCAATTCCAATTGCGATTGGGGTACTTCTCTTATTAACAGCGCTAATTCTATCGTATCGACAAATTATTTACTCCTATCCACATGGAGGGGGGGCCTATGTTGTTTCAAAATCTAATTTAGGCGTTAATGCAGGGCTCATTGCTGGTGGCTCATTGCTAATAGACTATATTCTTACGGTGGCAGTAAGTGTCTCTGCAGGAACTGATGCAATTATATCCGCATTTCCTATTTTACATCAGTATGCTGTACCTATCGCTGTTATATTAGTTATTTTTATTACGATATTAAATCTTAGAGGTGTAACAGAATCTGCTTCTGTTTTAGCTTATCCGGTTTATCTTTTTATATTGGCACTCGGTGTTTTAATTATTATAGGTCTCTTTAAAATTATAACAGGTCAAGTGCCTGCCACATTACATCCCCCTATTGGTACAGCAGTACCAGGAATAACAGTATTTATATTGTTAAAGGCATTCTCATCGGGCTGTTCGGCATTAACAGGAGTAGAAGCCATTTCGAATGCCATACCTAATTTTCAAAAACCTGCTGCTAAAAATGCAGCTCAAACATTAGTTATTATGGGAACTATTCTCGCTATTATATTTACAGGGGTTACCTTCTTGGCGTATTGGTATGGAATTGCTCCAAATGATAAAGAAACGGTTATTTCTCAAATTGCTTCTAATATTTTTGGAAGAAACTATTTTTACTACTTTATTCAAGGAATAACGGCTTTAATTTTAGTGTTGGCAGCCAATACGGGCTTTACTGCATTTCCTTTATTAGCTTACAATTTAGCATCAGATAAATATATGCCTCGAATGTATTTAATGCGTGGTGATCGTCTAGGCTATTCAAACGGTATTATTACACTAGGAATTGCTTCTATTCTTTTAATTATTGCATTTAAAGGACAAACTGGGCAATTAATTCCGTTGTACGCAGTTGGTGTATTTCTTCCCTTCACTTTGTCACAAATAGGTATGATTATAAAATGGTTTCGGGACAAACCTAATGGATGGTTAATAAAATTGATTATTAACTTACTAGGTGCAATTATTACTTTAGCTGTACTTCTGATATTTTTTATTACGAAATTTCAACAAGTATGGCCTATTTTTGTCTTTTTACCAATGGTTGTCTTAATATTTCATCGTATTTATAAACATTATAATGCAGTAGGTGCACAGCTGCAGGTTAATTCAAATGAGGTTCCTCAAAAACTTGAGGGAAATATTGTTATCGTACCTATAGCGGGAATTACGAAAGTTGTTGAACAATCTATAAATTACGCTGAGTCCATTGGAATTACCGTCATTGCTGTATATATAGCATTTGATAAAGAAAGTGAAATAAAAATGAAGGAAAAGTGGAAGGAATGGAAACCGAATATTCGTCTTGTTACAATAGTATCTCCGTATCGAAGCTTAATAGGACCCATTATAAAATTGGTTTCTAAAATTCAAGATAAAGCAAATCAGAATCATTATTCAGTTACTGTTCTTATTCCACAATTTATTACGAAAAGGGGTTGGCATTACTTTTTGCATAACCAATCTAGTATTTTGTTAAGAATGTATCTCCTTTATAAAAAAAATGTAATTGTTTCAACAGTTCCATATCGATTTAAAAAATAAGAGCGTCCTTCTCGTGGTGCTGTTATAAATTTTTTCAAAAGATAAACAAATACCTGAATGTATAAGAGGATTTTATGTGACTACAAGTAATTACTGTAATTCATTGTAAAGCATCTTCATACATTCTCCACTTGCTAACGTGACCTTATTAACATTACGAGATACAAAAAAATCCTGCATGTTTCAAACATGCAGGATTTTTTCTATTCTTCGTTCTTCATAAAGTAAGAAACAAAACGAAGAATTTCAAGGTATAACCATACTAATGTCATCATGAGCCCTATTGCACTATACCACTCCATATATTTTGCTGCCCCACTACGTGCACTATTTTCAATTGAATCAAAATCTAGTAATAAATTTAATACAGCAACGACAATCACAACGGCATTAATAATGATGCTGACTGTCCCACCTTGGTGAAGATATGGAACAGTCAGAACAAAGGTGTTTAGTAAGAAAACAATCAAATACATAATAAAAATGCCAAGTGTCGCAGCTGTTACACCGGCACGAAACGTTTCAGTTACTTTTATTATACGAGTTGCATATAATACTAGGGGTATATGTAGCAATGGAACAAAATCACGCAACAAGCATTAGCGGACATTAGGAACCTGTTCCTATAAAGAATCAGGTTCCTTTTTGATTTTGTTGTTTTCTTCATATATTAATGTACGTAATTGTCCACCTTTTACTTCTTCTGGAAGAATAAATGAATAACGACCTACTATATTAATATATTTATGTCCTAATGGTGAAAGTCTAGATATATCATCATTATCAATCATATGACCGCGATTTGGGAGTACTTGTAACGCAGATTCTATATATCTTGTATTCCATACAATAATTGTATTTACTACTAAACCTAATGCTCCTAATTGGTCTTCTTGTCCTTCTCGATAAGGTTGATGAAGTTCTCCACGTTTGCCGTAAAATACAGCTCTCGCTAAGCTATGCCTTGCTTCACCTCTATTTAGTTGATTTAAAATTTTACGACGATAATTTTCGTCATTTAAATATAAGAGTAAATAACACGTTTTGAATATTCTCCTAAATTATCCAATCGCCCGCCCTAACATGGTTGGTTTCCCATTATACTGTAGTGTTTGGATAAGATGTGTTGCATTTATTTTATTTAGTTTCAGGGATCCCGCAACACGAAGCGTGTCTTCCCAATGACGATGTATGAGTTCTTCACGAATGCGACTTTTAGACAAATTATTTAAAATTCCATAATCTGAGTTCACATCAAAACGCCAAAGACGTGATTCACTGATATCAGCTCAACGAGGACTAAATTGATAACCTAATGATCCAAAGAGCCCCAAAATAATACCACTATAACCAGCTGTATCTGTCATAATTTCTTTTGGTTGTAAATTCGTATTTTGTTCTAACACACATTGAAGCAAGTATAATGAATCACGAATTGTGCCTGGAATCACCAGACCGTGGAGTCCTGTAAATTGATCACTCGTATAGTTGTAATACGTAACACCACGACCAGAACCGAAATATTTAGGATTTGGACCAGAGTGTACGGATTTTACTGGTGTGATGAAACGTAATCCATCAGCTGAAGCAATTTCTCCATCACCCCACATATTAGCCAAATGTAATTGGCTATGAAAATCTACAAGTTTCGCATTTGCTTCTGAGAGTGTTTCTGCACGAAAATAATTTTGTGCAATCCATGTCAGACGATCACGTTCTAATGAAGGAACCCCATCTTGAACTAAAGGCCTTAACCCAATATTGCATGCTTGAGATATAAGCAATGCACAGATACTTATAGGAAACTCGTTAATTCTTGATTTAGCCTCACTAATATGTCGGAAACTTTCCATAAATCCTGTCCAACGATTCACTTCTAGTAATAATTGAGTAATATCTATATTTGGCAACATAGTATGTATTTGTTGTTTTAGTTTTTGTAGTGATTCAGGTTCTGGTTGCTTGTCTAAAGGTGTCAGAACAATTCTCTCTTTATCTGCAAATGTGTTTATTTGAACCGCGGGATTATTATCCCAATTCTCAATGACTTGATGATAAGTTTGTTCTAACTCTTCTTTCAAAGGTGTCAATGATTCATAAGAATTTATTGACCAGTCTAATGAGCGAAGAATACTAGGGCGAATACTTTTCCATTCTTTGCCTTGTAATAATTGTGCGCGAAGGTCCCCGTACTTTTCACTTCCTACTATGTATAGATCATGTCGATGCAAAGCTTCTAATACTTGTTCCAATATCCAATACGTATATACTCGATGATTTACAATTCCGGAATCTTTATCAATTACAACCTTAGACCAATTTGCATTCAAACCCACAAGAGGAGCCTTTTTCCATCTTTTCTTATTGGATTTCCCATGCTCTTTTACAAAATTTCATGCTTGCAAGATGGGTAATCCAGCGGGCGTTGCTTGTAATTCAATTTCTTCCATGAGTAAAGGAAGAAATTTTCGGATTGTGCCATAATGTTGTAACAATCCTGAATAGGCTAATGTTTGATTTGGTGAATAGGTGAGTGAATCAACAATTTGGACAGCTTGTATTAAATCCTTTTCTGGGATTTTTTCAAACACTGCCGTTTTTGGATGGACAGAAGGATCCTTATGTTCCAATAATGTTACACAAGCTTCCCGTAATTGACGCGCTGCCTTATCTAAATCCTTAATTGTACGAAGACGTTCCTTTTGTTCCTTTCAATACGTCTTAGCAAATAAATCTGTTAAATATCTATCTAAAACATCTATCACATCATCTTGAGCACTTTGTGTGTAAATTTTAGTAAATGCAACTAACATAGCGATACGTCGTTGATAGGGCATTCTAGCAATTGCTTGTGATCTAACAGCGACTGTGTGACGCGCGAATTGTTGTAATCTTTTTGAAGGAATTCTGGACACATCCCAATTTTCAGCTGCACGATCGCGTACTGTTGATACTAACAATGTTAATACGGATACACCAGGTAATAAAATTTTTTGTTCGATGCATCGTGCTATGGCTAAATCAAATAATACACTTGGCCGTTCATTATATAGCCAAGCGCGTGCATATAACCATCTGATGAATCGCCAATGTGCTGGATAATCTGTAAAGTTTTTATATCCATAAACAGAACGTATCTCTCGCATTTGATCCCACTGACTTCGTTTATTGCGATAATGAGAAAAGCTTTGAGCATCTAAATGAAGTTGATTTGCTATATATGTAATAACCGATTGTGGTACATCTGTAGGATCAGATAAAAATGTCCCTAAGAACCTAACGGTTCCTAATTGAACAGCAAAACCAAGTTGGTTATGCTGTCCACGACGATTCCATATCAGTTCTTTGTCTGTATCATCTAACCAAAAATATTTTGCTAATTGCTCTGATGTTGGAGTTTCACAAAAACAACCATATTTCCTCTCTTGCTCAGGTGTTAAAAAATCGACTGGCATAATCTTTGTCCCCCTGTTACAATTATTAGTTTGTATCAAATGACAAAATGCAATGCTATTTTATTTATTGCAAAGCAAGAGAAAGGGATACAAACGCGAATCTATATCGATTGAGGGTTGGAAGCTTTCGGATTTTATTTGAAATAAATCATGACGAGAAAGTCATATACATACAAGCAATTGGAAATCGTGGTGACATCTATAAGTAAGAATCCAATACGATTCTTTTTCCTTTAAAATAAAAAGACTTTCCGAAAAATCGAAAAGTCTTTTCTTTCTTATGCATAAAAACAACGCTTGTATAAAGGACAATTATATTTTTCTGTTGGAGTTGTTACATTTTGGCTACTAGTTGTTTCCTCTAATCAAACTATCTTACATATAAGGAGTATATACCCTGCTATAGATAAATAAGTTAAAACTAATATCCCAATATATATTCTATTTTTCATATTGTACTTACCTGAAAAGAAAGTATTATTTTCCTACTGTTGTAGATATAGTTCCTTCTAATTTTTCTACATTAGCTTGATTTAATTCATTATTCATTTCTTCTTTTTGTTTCTGAGCTTCTTCATCCGTTAAAATTCTCACATCCATTTCAACATAATTGTTATTCAGTTCTTGTGATTTTTGAACTTCTGTATTCGTTAAATCATCTTTTCCATTGTTTTGATCAGAACCTGCCGCAAACGCTTGTGTTCCTAATAGGCCTCCCCCCACTAAAACTCCTACTGATAAAACGCTAATAATTCCTTTTTTCATATATAGACACCCTTTCTTGAATAGATTTATTCTTGCTACATTAAGAATAAACTATCCACCTGGATTCTATCTGGAGGTTACTTGGATTTTACCTATTATTTTTATATAAACCATTTACTCTTTTATAGATGGATGAATAGGAATTGTAACAGTAAAAGATACCCCCTCCTCAGTATTTTTTATAGCGTATTCCATAGATAGCGTATCGAAAATTTGTTTTACAATATATAATCCTAAACCACTTCCACCTGTGTTTCGATTTCTTGATTTTTCGACGCGATAAAACGGGTCGAATATACTAGAAATATGTTCTTCTAAAATAAAAACACCTGTGTTTAAAACTTGAAATTTTATGGATTTATTAACAATATCGTGTATTAAACAAATATACACTTTTTCAGATGGGGGGGAATATGTGAATGCATTATGAATAATATTTTTTATTGCTTTTTCTAATAATTTATAATCTGTACAAACTGCAATATCTGTGTCTATCTCTTTTATGATTTTAATGTTTTTTTCTATAGCGAAGAATTCAAGTTTTTGGGTTGTTTTATGAATCAATTCGTGAATCTTAATATTTTCCAACTTAGGTTTAAATGTGTGCTGCTCTAATTTTGAAACCTCAAGAATTTCTCGAACTAATTGCTCCATATCTTCCATAATCTCATGGGATTTTTTTAAATATATATCACGATCTTTATATATCCCCATCTTACATATCATACCTTCTAGTTGACCTTTTACCGCGGTAATCGGTGATTTTAGCTCATGTGAAACGACAGAAAAGAATTCTCTCCGTTTTGTTTCTATTTCTCTTTCTTTTTCAATATCATCTTTTAACTGAAGGTTAGCTTGATTTAATTTAAACATTGTTTTTTGTAAATTTGTAGACAGTTCATTTAAACTTTCGGACAATTCACCCAACTCATCCTGAGAATGCACCTGAAGTTTTTTAGTAAAATCTAAACCCGCCATTTTCTTAGCTACTCCATTAATATGTAATAATGGATTGGTAATAAACCGAGAATAAGCATACGCGCCTAAAATTGAAGTAATTAAAACCATCATCCCAATATAGGGAAAGAATAATATTAAAACTTTTGAAACCTCATTTATAGGTTGTAATGTTGCATACACAGTTATCATTAAGCGTTCATTTTTAAATTGTATAGGTTTTGTAACATTGTAAGCCTGAGGAATTGGATTTGATGTTTCTTCATCATTTGGCATAGAGATGATATGTGACTCGATTTTAATGTTTTTTTTCATATCGGAAGAAGAATGGAGTTGGGGATAAACGACCTTCCCTTTTTTATCTTGAATGGTTATACTAGCGTTATTGTTTTTCACATATTGATTCAAAATAGGTATGGCTTCTTGAAATTCTAGTTGTTTAGATTTGGTTAATATTTGTTCCACACCTGTTTCGAGCTCATTTAATTTATATCTTTCATAAAATGTAGGTAAGAAGAAATATAAAGTTAAATAGATAACAAACGAAAAAAGTACTAAAATGAATGATGTTACAAGAGAAAGTTTAAGAGTAATGCGTTTCATGCTTATAAATTTCCATGCTCTATTCATCAATTTTATAGCCAATTCCTTTTACTGTTTTTATGTAGGTAATCCCTAATTTTTTTCGCATATTTTTAATATGCGAATCCATCATTCTGGTTTCATCCCCGTATTCATAACCCCAAACTGTTTCTACAATACTTTCTCTCGTCAAAACTTTGTTTGGTTTCTTCAGTAATAATTGAAGAATTTCAAATTCTTTTGTAGTCAAAGAAATTTCTTTTTGATTTACATATACTTTATACGATTCAAGATCCATTTGTAAGTCTTTAAAAGTTAAATAATTACTGGCATCATTACTATTGCTCCGTCGTAATACGGCTTCTACTCTTTTAATTAAAAGCATAAAAGAAAACGGTTTTGTAATATAATCATCAATTCCTAAGTTGAATCCCTTTATTTGATCTTGCTCTCCTTCTAGTGCGGTTAACATTATAATTGGAACATTGGATTCATTTCGTATTATCTTTGCCACTTCATAACCATTTAGATTGGGCATCATCACATCAAGAACAATTAAATCAAATGTTTGTTTATTAAATTGTTCAATTCCTTCCAATCCATTTGATGCAACTTCTACATTATACTGTTGTGCAAATAGTACCTGTTGAATGACCTCTTGGATATTTTGATCATCCTCTATAACTAGAATACGATAAGACATATTCATATCACCTACCTCTTCTTACATTATAACTTTATAATGTGGAGTACATATGAATTAAAAGTCCATTTTCGTATAGGTATTTTATGTGAAAATGAATATTAAAATTACTCATCTTATTTTATAAATACAAAATATTGATTTAATTAATACATCACCCAACTTAATAAAAAATGATATAAAAAGTAATCCCATATTTTCTGAATTTATAGGATTCCTAATGTCCGCTAATGCTTATTGCGTGATTTGGTTCCGTTGCTACACAGACCCCTAGTTTAACTATATCTAGTATTAATTTTCGCACTCGTTACATTAAGGTTATACGTAAAGGAGATAAAAAATCATCTATTTTGGCTACACAAACAGCCCTAGATGATGTTCAAGAGTATCTAAAAGTACGTGCTGCTCGTTACAAGTGTCCTGATGATGAAGACATTCTATTTGTAACGAATTATAAGGGATCATATGCGCAAATTTCTGTTAATCCAATACAAAAGCTTACAGAGAAATATACTAGAGCATTTGATGAAAAAAAGAGCCCTCACAAGTTGCGTCATACATACGCAACTAATCATTATAATGAAAATAAGGATCTTGTTTTCTTAGCAAACCAAATGGGACATGATTCAATGGAAACAACATCTTTGTATACAAATATTGATGATTCCAAACGCAGTGAAGCTATTGAGCGTTTGGAAAAACGTCAATTGGAGGATAAAACATAAATTCGAAATTCTTGTTTGTTAGTTATCATACTTATCAAGCCTTCTTAATAGATATTGATAGGGTTTGATAAGGTATTCGCTAAAATCGTAAAAAACTAACGGTATTTAGTACTAAAAAACTCATATCCAATGTTCTTTAGTAAACTTGACTATCGTTAGATTAAAAATAAAATTTCAATGTCTTTTTTAATAAACCTATCCATCCTTTTCAAATATTTTAAAAAATAACTTTATTGTTACTTAACATATAGGAAAAATCATCTATTACTTGATTTTCACAAGATTTATTCGCTAAAACTCAATCTAGAATTGTAAAGTCAAGGCTTATGAATGAAAAAAGCTCGGTTTTCCCTACTTAAAATATAGAGTGAACCGAACTTTTTTTAAATGAAGAAAAGTCATATTATGTGAGTACATCATAATTTCTTGGTGTTCCCGCACCTTTCAGTATACAACTTAAAAAGTAGTGATAATTCTTTGCATTACTGTATTTTGTTGTACACTCAAAGGAAGGGGAATTCCTTCCCTTGGCTAGTTCAAAAAGTTTAAAGAATAGGGATCAATCATGTATATGATTGATGTTACCTAATATAACATAAATGTTTTCATACGATGTGATAACAATATGAATATAAAGTGAACTATAAAATTTCTTGTAATCTTGCCTTTTTATCATCTTAATTAATCTAAGATAAGTTTTATGATCTCACCGAAAGCCTATTTTCATTTTTCGTGAGTTACTCAATTATTTAATAAAAGAACACATTATTATTCCCGCATATAGCTTTATACAAGATATTGTAGGGACAGCTATTACATCTGAAGAACAACGACTTATAAAGATTATACAGAACCATCTATCTGAAACTGATAAACAACAATTAAAACAATTACTATATAATTCTTCTGGATTATATGAGATCACTAGAATAAAACATGAACCAAAAGATTTTAGTATAAATGAAATTAAGCGTGAAATTGAATTTTGGAATAATATACGTCCCCTTTTTTAACTGGTCAAAATGATTTTACCTCAACTAAAAAATTCTAATGAAAGCATTAAATATTATGCTTCTTTAGCAGAATATTATTCCGTATATAAATTAAAACGGCTTAATGAATACCTTATCTATATTTATTTACTGACCTTTATTTCCTATCGTTACAAAAAAATGAATGATAATTTAATTAATAGTTTTATTTATAAAATGAGAAAATACACCGATGATATCTTATCCTTTGCTAAAGACCAAGTACATACCTATTATACAGAAAATCAAGGGAATTTTAAGAAAGTAGGAAAGGTTTTACAAGTTATAATAGATGAAAATATTTCAGAGAATACAGCATTTAAAGATATTCATGCGACAATATCCCAAAATTTATATGGTTTTTAGCATCCAAGCCAGTATGAAGAATTCCTTATCAAACTTTTGCGGAAAATTAATACAGAGCTAATTAAGAAGGAATGGAACAATATTAAACGAATTATGCTGTTTCTCGCTTTAAAAACGACTACTCAAAATGTGATTGTTCGAAAGTTAAGTTCTTATGCGCGAAAAAATCAAACAAAACGTGCGTTGTGGGAGTATGATAATATCATCAAAAGTCTATATTTTTTAGAATATATTGATTCGCTCTCATTACGTCAAAACGTTCAAAAGGCGCTAAACCGTGGGGAAAGTTATCATAAATTACGACGGGGCTGTATCTTTTGCAAATTTTGGGAAACTTCGTTTCAAGACTGAACAAGATTAGCAAATCTGGAATGAATGTAGTAGGTTGTTAACCAATTGTATTATTTACTACAATGCGAGTATTTTATCAAATTTATTAACGAATTCTCAGAATAAAGGTATCGAGATGAACATACTAAAGTAAATTTCACCGGTTGCCTGGCAACAAATCAATTTATATGGCCGTTATAAATTTAGCAAATCCCCAACAGTGGTAAATTTAGAGACAATCATTGAGAACATTCACTTGAAGAAGAATAAGATAGAATATAATTTGGTATGTTTTATCTTATTACCCTTTTTCAGGGGATAGGCAAAAACACCCTATATAAAAGAAACCACAGTTTACAGCCAAACTGCGGTTTTTCAACGTACAAAGAATTACATAAATTATTAGTCATTGCCTAAATTATGCTCCTCATTTATCAATATCTGTTTCCATTTGTTTACTTTGTAACGAAACCTACACCTATTAAGCAGCCATTTGTCCGTTGTTATTTCGCTTCCAGTACTTTGTAATATTAGATATCGTCTTAATTCCAAGACCTTCCCGAATTTTATCGCCATCTTCTGGGTTTTCTATTGTTAACAGACCTAACACACCTTCAAATTCTAATAGAGCTCCGATTCCTCCCAGGACTCCGCCAAGGATCTTTGGTCCTTCTAGTATATATGCGCAATCTGGACAAGTAATAAAAGGCCTTATTTCTGCTGGTTCTTTTGCCCTTGAATTCACCCTATTAACATATACAATTAGGTCTTCAGGTTTTGTATTCGAACTATCCAGAAGTGCGCTATTGCTTGCATAAACTTCCGCATGAGAACCAGCCCCTTTTGTCATTTTACTATAAATCTTTCTAACACCTTCCGGCATTTGCTCAGGAACTAGCTCTTTTATTCTAGCATCCATTTTTTCTGGTAAATCGCCTCTTATTTGATTAATTGCAACATGATATTTTTCTGACTTCAAGTTATATGCAACTGCAACTGCAGGACCAAGCGCTTTCATTGCCTTTTCTAATTGTTTTTTACTACAACCTTCAAATTCTTTTTTATAAGTATTCTCATGATTTACAGCAATCTTTACAAGTTTAGTTGCTAAATTATCAAAATTCCCTCTAATGTCATCCCATTTTATATCAGTATTATTCATTTTTAATGAAGAGAGATTTACTTTCATGTTAGAGAGATCTGTTTGCGTTTCAATTTCAGCAACTTTTTGAGGGGATAAGGTAAAGATATTTGGTTTTTCTGGTAGCAATCCCATTTTATCTATTGAATTTATGGGGTTATTCCCGACCATTCGATATAAATTTAATCCATCTACTGTGCCAGCAGGATCCGGGTTCAACCAGCGTCCTAACCATGGCATATAATACCTATATCCGTAATAATACAGACCTGTAGCATCTAATTCCTTCCCTGAATAGCGAGTGGCTTTATAATTTGCCTCTACCTCTGTCCGAGCTGCCCACAAGGCTGTTCCACCATATGGATAAAATTCTTCCTTGGTTATTATTTGACCTTGCATATTCGATTCCATTACAGATGAACCTAAATGATCATTGATGTTGTACCGATACTGATCATTTTCTATACCATTTGGTTGAGTTTCATTCTCCCAATGTAGAATCCTTACTTGTGCTACCCCCGTATCCACAGTAATTACATGTAGGAGTTCTGTGACATTTTCACCAGTTTGACTTGTACGTAATTCTAGACCCGGCAAATAGACAGAAGTATCAGTTTGGGTGGTATTCTTTGTCTTTCGGATATTCCGTTTCACTAATCGCATCCCTAAACCATCGTAGATATAGCTTTCCCTATCGTTATCTTCCTCTTCGCGTACAACCATATTGACACGGCATAATTGATTACGTGTATCCCATTCCATAGGTATCCCTGGAAGTAAATGTTTTTGATTACCTGCTCTATCAAAAGAATTTGCAATATCTGGTATTTTATCCCTTTGACTCCTGATACCCCTGTTTGAAGCATCATCGATAGAAATATCCGTGGTATATTGACTTGCTCCTTTATGGATCAGCTTTATCAAGTTGCCCGCACGATCATAACTATACTTCTCAAAATAATTCACATATTGACTATCATCTAAAGGAATTGGTGTTATTAATGAAGGGAACGATTGCTGCTGACGAAATACATCAGCTTCGCGTCCCGAACTAGAAACCAGTTGATATAAAGCGTCATATGTATATTGGCGCTTTGATTCAATCATTTGATTTCGGAAAAAACGAATTGAATCAGCTTCATTGCTAATGGAAAGGATATTACCTACTGGGTCATATTTATAATAATAATCCTGCAGTACATTCCTCTTTCCAGAGGATAGCTCACGTGAATCTTTTTTTCTCATTAAGCGCTGTGTACTTTCTTCATATAAATATTCTGTCAATATACCATTACCAGCTTCAGTTTTTTGCACTTGCCCAGCAGCATTATATTCTATCCTGTTTGCAATACGTTGTTCTGTTTGCCCTTTTAATGTAAGACTAACAGCTTTTGGTTGGCCAACAACATTGTAAGTAAATGCCTGGAGATTGCCCTTGGCATCTATTTGAGCGGCTTTTTTTCCTTGTACATCATATTGCCAGCTTATATCATAGGTGGCAGCATTAAGAAAATCAATCCAAGTACTTTCACCGTCTGCGCTCCAATTGCTAAGTTGATCAATATTCTTTAACAGTTGACGACTTTGATCTAGTGGCATTCCAGATAAAGCGAAGCTTTTTGTTTGAATCCGACCTGCGGTATCGTAATGACGCACCAACTGACCACATAAATTGTTGGCTTGTGCATCTATTTCGTTCTCACCGTAAATAAAACGCTCCCTATAGGTAGGTATTCCATTACCTACCTGTTTTTCCAACACAGCTGTTGGTCTTCCTATTAAATCGTATTCCATAGTTGTTTGTGTACAATTTGCATCCATAAACCAAGTTAGTCGTCCCTCTATATCAAAGAGTTGTGTCTTCCGTCCAGCATCAACACTTTCCGTACACAGTACATTATCTTTCAATGAAGTACTGTACCTCATATTCGCTAGTGTACTCCTGTTGTTTTGATACTTTGAGAATAGACGAGGATCCATACTACTATCAAAGTTCCCTAACAACGTATAGGTGTTTCGAGTAATATATTCATCTATCGGGTCCTCATCTATAACACGATTATATTCAAGGGTACGAATCTGTAAGCCTCTATTATCTATAACTGAAATCGTGGGTGTACCATTATATATAGACTTTGTATTCATATTTTTACCCTCCCTCGTTTTACCGTACAGAAACGGTAGAATAAATAGTGATAAAAAGCAAGGGACGTAAACGTCCCCTGTAAGGCGGCAAATCGAATTTGAAGATTAAATTCTCAAAGCTAAATAAAACCTATTAAACAAGACAATAAATGAATTAAAAATAGATTTGTAATAGGAAAGGAATTCCTCTGGATATTTACTGCTTTTCTATCGCTCCAATATTCCATGTATCATTTTCGTCCTCATTTACTGTAAACCAAGGATAAAAGGTATTTCGCTTCTCATGTCCTTTTGCGTTAACTTCCCTTATTTTCCGTGATAAAGCATCGTAGTAATAATTTGTTGCATACATTGAGCTACTGACGTCTTTGTTGCTGACATAATGCCAATCATAAAAATAAAAAGGTTGAAAACTTTGAATCACTGCACCTTTTCCATCGTAATTGACACGTTCCGAAATAATCCATCTAGCTCTATTTTCTTGCTTCGTTGTCTTTCCTGTAACAGTGTTTAAAATATCAGGTTCTGCTTTTTGAGAACTTTGTAACATCCGTCCAAACCCATCACTGAAAATTATTTTTGACTGAATTTGCTGAGATGGATCATCTGGATAACGATCTGCGTTTAAAATTAAAGCATGTGACGGATTACGTATTGCACCACTTAACAAATTTGAAACAGATGGGGATAATTGGGCTAATGCCTGTTGGCAGCGCCCCCGAGCTCTTATGCTACCATCTGGTGTAATAAAGCGATTGGCTATCAGGAAGTTCCACTGTTCTTTTTCATTTGAGACAAGTTCAGAAAGTTGCTCAAATGATACTGTGCCCATCCAACTATTCGCATCGTATACATAACAAGATGCAACAGGTAAAGGCGGTACCAAAGCAAGTGCCTGTTCAATCGTCTCAGGTGGTAAAAATGCTAATTCTGGGCTAAAACCTACATCTTTTCCTTTTTCTGTCCCCAAAATACGACTATATATTACCCTTCCGAGAGCATCCAATTGAACTTGACTCACATTGTGATTGGCATCGGTAATTTGATTGGCTTGCAAAAAGCGATAATCATGTGCAATCTGCGTTTTATTTTTCACAGCGTCTTCAGCTGATGTCACCACACACCAATTATCATCCCATGAAAATACCTGCTCTCCAGTTAAGATAGAAGTTTGTTGCCCTACCATTCGATAAAAACCCTCTTCATTTGTATAACGAGTAAATCCTTGTTCTGCTACTAATACATCTGGTTCATCTTCAGGTCCCAATATCCGTGTACTTTGTTTATAACCAGCTGATGTAAGAAGCGATTTTAACTGTTGATCGCTAAGTGTTCCTTCATAGGCTTTTAAACAGACTTCATCAAGAACTGCACTCCTCATATAATAGACCAACGCACGTAAATCTGGTTTGTCTTCACCTACATAAATAGTCTCTGTTTGCCCACCATAAGCCTGTTCCTGCGCAGGAGATTGTAAAGCACCATCATCCCCTAGTAACTCAGTACTTATGCCTTCACTAGGTACACTTTCAACAGGATAGATAAAAGTATCTAAGCGGGTCTGATGAGGTATTCCCAGACGCCAGTTCTCAGAACTTGTAAGATGATACGCTTTTTCTCTTTGCCGTGTAAAGCGTAGTAACATCTGTTGAGAATCATAGCTGCTACTCCAACTAGTATCTGGTAGTGTTTCAGGATACGGGTTTTCATTTTTCTGTTCCCGACGTGGGTAGTGAATTGTGACACTTTGTGTTGAAAAACCATACTCATCGAAAAATTGCTGTATTTGCTGCGTGCATTGTGGATCAGAAGAAATTTGCTCATAATTATAAGTAAGCTGTTCTAATTGTAAAGGCAATACAACACATTCTAAATCAGTACTTTGTATCAACCGTACTTGATAACGGTAGCTCTCCACTAGATAAGGAGATGATTCCAAAATATCTCCTCTAAAGATTTCGGAACGTAGTGACATCCCCTTTAATGAGCGATACAGCCAATATTCTTGCTGCGCATTGAGGGAATCGAGCGGCACATCCTTTTTTACCGCTGAATCAAAAATCGTAAAGCGGGTCGGCTTTAGTGAAAAAGCGTCGTGATCCCCCTTCCAGTATTGATGCAGAGCGCGATATTCATCCTCTCTTTTCCCGGTGTGATACCAAGTACGGGTCAATACTGGCGGAGTTTGTCGGCTAACCCTTCCTTGGGAATCCCGCTCTTCTTCCACAGTTTCAATGTAACTAAACCCCGAAAATTCTTGTTTGGTCCGGTCATAAATGCCACCGCGATAAGTAAATGTCTGCATTCTAGTACTGCTGTTGATTTCATCCATCGTTTCTATGCACGAAACAACGTTAATCGGAAACGGCAAAGCGCAGACAGCCGCTGGGTCAGACTGTTTTTCATCAAGCCAATATTGAGCGGAACTTCGGTAAAAGAATGAACTAGAGTATCCAATATTATTCGTAGTTCTTTTCAATAAATAAGGTTTTATCGCAGATACATCCAAATACCAGCTGCGAGAGTTCATATAGGGCACATTCAACACTAGGTTTGCTTTACCTGTCCCGTAAATATCAGCAGGAAAAAGCCGGCACAAATGATCAAAATACACACCGTCAGGCAGCGGAATTCTTAATGGAGACGCAAAACTATTTCCAGAAAGATTTTGATAAACGAAAAGTGCGTCATGAGTAGCGTAAATCAGATCGGATGTACCAGAACCATCAAGATCTGCAAGATATACACGGTCAGGATTAAAGTCGCTTTCATTTATTGAAAACCCTGGAAGTTTCAGCGGGTCGCCAAACACCCCGTTTCCAAGATTAGGCCAACATGTGACGCTATCATAACGAATGCGTACTAGATGGGGTTGTCCGGATCCCAACATATCGCTGAATCCTACCAGTTCTTTTTTGTTTACACCTTCTATAGGTAATTGAATACCTGCTTTCTGCCATACTTCACATGCGTACTTGAATCCTAATTCTTCTCCTGCATAAAACCGGATACTTTTTGGTCCAATCATGACTAAATCAGGTAAACCCGATCCAGTTACACTTAAAAACCGTGCCTTAGGATGAAAAAATTCTGTTGGCAGAGCTTTAAGCGGTACGAAATCAGACCATTTTTGATTCGGATTCATAGCATAGCTCCCGGTAACCCCATTTTGTGCTATTATCCACTCAAGATACCCGTCACCATTCATATCCATCAGCATCCCGTTTTTATTGTTTACCGGGATTTCAGGCAATGAACCCCAATCCTCATAGGTTATTCCATCCGTTGTTTCACCCCGGGCGGGTGAACGATAATACCAATGATCTTTATTCTGATATAGCAAGCCTGGTATACCTTCCCCGTATAAATCAACAAGTTGATATTGTTCGCCGTTCCCCGATTCATGCACAGGTAAAAAAGGTTTCCAATCAGAATTGTGCTGGATGTCAAATCCGGTATAATCAAATTCCAGCGGTGCCATACTTCGTATCGTTCCGTCCGTTTCATAAGCCAGTTGCTGCAAGGCAGTTAACATTGAGACGGCGGGGTTTTCATCGTATTCCAGTTGCATCTGCCACACCAGTCTCGGCTCTTTTCCAAGCTCCGCAAAGTTATGAAACATCAAGATTTGATGACATAAACGGCAGGTTCGAATCTCAAATCCATATTCATAACGGGAATAACAATCTTTGCGTGCCAACCATTCCCCTTGGGGCATGTATAAGGGTGGGACATCCACTGATGGAGCATTCTCGCCATAATCCAGTACGACCGAATAAAGCCATTGATCATCCGCAGGAAATTCTCCATTCCAGGCATAAAGGGAATAACTTGCAGTTTTATTTCCATAACGGATATATTTAAGATAGCGATTAACCCCATATTGATGATTGTCCTGATCCAGGTTTCTATTCTCATTGTTTTCTTCTTTATATTGATAATAAATATGTTCTCCAAAGGGTGATAAAGACTCTTCCAATAACCATTCTGCTATTTTAGTAGAATCGTCAGGAGATGCTATTCTAGATTGGGTATTTTTACCGAAACAATGCAGTATCCCATCAGCAGAATGAATTAGCCAAAACGGCGCTGTTTTACTGCCTTCTTGTGTTTCCCAGTATTCTAATAAATGAAAGACTCCCTCAATCCGAGGAAAATAGCGCGTAACAGTAAAAATCTCGCCTAACGATATCCCCTGAAACGTATCTGTTTGGCGGGTAACGACCTGCCCTTGTTCGTTTCTTTCGGGAACAAGCACTTCCCCATCCGGACCAAGAAACTGGTCTTTGGACGTATAACGGGGGATTCCGCTATTTGTTCTTCGACGAATAGACATCACTCCTATATTCCAACCCATTCCAAAAGGACCGTTGCCATTTCCGCTATTATAGGAAAGGCTTAGATCAGGCGTGAGATATCGGCCAGAGGTTACAGGCAGTGGCACGCTAAAACGTGCCATACCGTCGGAACCAGGAGCGGAGGTGGTTTCCCCCATTCCCCTAATAGCCCCCCCA
Source organism: Bacillus sp. JAS24-2 (assembly GCF_008274905.1). Taxonomy (NCBI): domain Bacteria; kingdom Bacillati; phylum Bacillota; class Bacilli; order Caryophanales; family Bacillaceae; genus Bacillus; species Bacillus sp. JAS24-2. The sequence continues at coordinate 125,972 of NZ_CP031070.1, read as the reverse complement.
CCTTTTGGCAACGATAGCTCTACACCGGCATTTTTAGTTTGTGACATGTCTTCACTCCTCCTTAAGGGGCATGTCTTACACATGCCCCTTCATCTATCTGACTACTAAACTATTTCATTACATATCGAATGTGAAATACGATGTCATTTAGGCTTTCTACCAAGAGGCGCTGCTCCTCCTTCTGAGCGGCATGAAAAATGGATAGACTGAGTGTGCCAGATACATCCATACCTTCAAAAGGCAGAAAGCGGCTATCGTTGAAATCTGTTATGAACAGGCCACTGTCATCCACACCATGAGAAAGGGCAACGGTTTCGCCGCCTAGCGTTAAAGTGGCTTCCACATCTTGATAAGGACCTAATAGTGCCGGTAAAGTAACCGACAGGTTTTTGATCTTGCGAATCTTTTCAACTTGGTTGTATGAACGATCCAAACCAAGGGAAGATAGGGCAAGAGTTGCAGTCAAAATACCATTTTTTAGTTGTACGCCAACTCCGTTCACCGTTTCGGAAGTTTTTCCAGCTAAAACATTCTTAACTATCTCTACAAAACTAGACTCTTGATTTTCTTTACGGATTAGGGTATCTAAAGATACTGTTTTTACTGCTTCCATCCCCCGCTTGTTTTCCTCCAGCCACATATTCTCCAGTTTCTGAAGCTCCACCATCAACACCTCACCGGCAAGCAATCCCTGATAAAGGTCATTCCAGGCAGGAAGAATGAATATTCCAACCGTTTTATCCTGACCTATTTCTTGCTCTAAAGCATTTTTAGCCATCAAGCATAAGGGCAATGTTGCATCATACATTTGATAGTAAAGAGACGATAAACGTCCGGCCATCCAGTTATACAGAGCTTGATTTGTAAAACGGGTACTTTGCATCTCGAAAACGGCTTGAGCATGTGCCTGTTCCGTTTCAGCAAGCACAAGTTGTTTTCGCGCCATATCTATCTGTTCCTTCAGGGCTGAAATTTGTGAATCCAACTGTGCTGCTTCATTCTCAGCAATATCCCGCTGCAGCATCCAATCTTCCCGGCGACGGCGATAGCTTTCGCTGATATCCATAATATTTGCTGCCTGCTCCATTACACCGGCGCCAACTTGTAATCCCTGTGCTATAGCAGTGCTAACGGCTCCCCAACGGGAACCTCCTACCGCTAAACCAAATATGTTAGGAGCCGTATCCAACCCGCCGGCGATTATTAGTGGCAATATTGAGCTTGTATTGATGATTCCAGCAGTAGTGCGCAAGGCAAGTGCGGTGGTTTCATTGTCCGACATCACGTTTTCTACCAAACCGGCATAATGCGTCTTTCTGGATTCCGCACCTACTTTTGCTGTCATTGTCGCTTCAAGACTTGCTTGCAGTGATGCCGCATTTTTTTCCTGAATATCACGGGTTTGTTTTTGTACAATCTGTTGCTGGGTTTGTAATAACACGGTCATCGCTTCTATGTCCTGCTTATTCAAGGCATTTTCCAACGTGTTTCCGAATTGGATGACGTTGTTAACTGCCGTGCGTGCCTTATCAATTACCAGAGGGAAACGATAGATACTCTGGGATTTTTGGGCAACACCGTTATTTCCCTCCAAACCGTCTCCTGCGCTATACCGAATCTGTAAATCACGGGGATTCACCGGTTCATCAAATAGCGGCAAATAAAGCGGCTGACCGTCCAAACTCAGGTTGTGGCGCAAGTTGTATAAACGCAAATCAATCTTATCCCAAAAGGCTAACAGTTCATCATTATATGGCGGCAGGAAATGCCCGTTTTCTGCATATAGTAAGGCACGTAACGTGTGGATTGGTGTGATCTGTCCATCACTACGCGTCGGTTGAGCAGTCATCGCATCAGCTTCACTTTTTAGCTCTGGATTAGGCCAGCTGTTATTGATGCGAATGTCTGGACGGGGGCCAAGAAGTTGGCTAGCCTGGATGTAATACATCTTGGCTTCGGTTAGGGTATCCCGTTCCAGCATCCGATACGCATTATCACCACGACTGATCAGGTAATCCAAGGTATGCGTAAATACCGCCAGCTTGTAATGCATCGGATTAGCCGTGGCAATTTCGTCCGGATCGGTGGTTGCCAGCGACAGGGTATCATCCCACTCTGTATCTTCCTGCAACGGAACTACGTTCCAATAACGTACATTTCTACTTTCATCGGTTAATAGATTGCCGTATTCATCACGGTATCCTGCACTGTTAAAAATGAATTTAAACCATCGTTCCGCCAATTCATACCGCTGCTCGGTTTGGAAACGCGTTGCAACAAAGAAAGGAATATGGAAAAAGATTTCCCACAGATACATTCCGTAAGGCCCATAGAAAGCCTTCGTACCACCCAGCTGATTTTTTCCCTGAATCGTATAGTCAAAAAGATCGTCAAGATTTTTTTCCAGTAAAGCGGACAGATCGATGTTATTTTCTAGGGTAAGGGCGAACCTTGTTCGGATATTACTTCTATCTGGTGGCACATAAAGTGGGCCCTGAAAAAAGCCATAAGGTCCCTTTGGTTGTAGGAAGTAAAAGAAAAAGTTAAGATATATATGTCTATACTCCGTATCCACCCTCAACGATTCGTAATCATTTATCGTAATATTAAATTCTTTAGTTTCCCCCGGGCCAATTTCAACATCTCGATACTTGCATGTAGCGTCGACAAAATTATTTCTTATACTTATTTTTGAATTTGAAAGTGCTGTAACGATAAGCTGACTAGAAGTGTCTATAGAAATGACCATTTTATTACTGGTGTGATTTATACTGAAAGTTGGATCGGGATAATTCACTTTAAATGCATTAGTTATAGCCTTACTGTTTGAACACCACACCCCAGCATTATTCAAATACCAACTATTGGTGTACAGTATATCATCGGCTTCTCCACCATCCTTTTGTTCTTTCTCTATTGACTGCCATCGAATATAAAGTCGGTTATTCTCCCAATAAGGCACCACAATATCAATCGCCTCGCCAATATTGGCAGTTATTTTTTTCCATTGGGACCATTTGTCTGGGATCAGTTCGTAGCTATTGACCATTTTCAGCGTCAAGCGGCGCCAATAGTATTCATATGGTACCGTTTTGGTACGACCCACAAAGAATAATACACTTTCATCATCACCTTTATTTACACCGATTGTTTCTAAGTCTGCCAATCCTTCATATTCAGTCAGATAGATTTGCAGTGCGTTCTTTACGTTGTCATCGGTAATTCTTCCCTGGCTGATGTTCTGCTCCAAACTTTGGAACAGATCGGTTTTGTTGTAGCGCAGTGACGGGTCAATATAGCTGCCCGCATAATATTTCAAACGTTCCTTACCGGACCAAGTAGCATAACGCTTGTTATAGGTATCCCAATTATCCAGGAATTTCCCCGCTGCAAAAAAGCTGTTGCCTTGTGTAGTCAGCTTACCCTCATGGCCCTCGATACAGCGATTAATATATAACTGCAAACTGCTGATAGCTTCCGCTATCGGCGATGTTTTCACTAATTCGCTGATCTTAGTATCCAGTAGCAAGTATTCATAAAGACTATCCGCATCGGTAATCTTGTCCTTGAGTTTTTCCGGGACATTGTTGGCGATATAGTGACTGACCAAGGCATCCCGGCGGGCTTCTTTAATTGATTGCAATAGAGTTGACGTAGACATACTCTTGCCACCTTCCTTTGTACATGTTGGTTTAAGCTTGTACGGTGGCCATCAGGCTTTGGGCCACCGAAATGATTAAATCATTGTTTTCTGATGCTTCATCCTGTTTTTCCATATCAACTAGTTCTCCTAACGTTCTGCTGCCAACATTTAGTTGACGTCCTACGTTCACCCAGCTTTCCAGTGCAAAAACCTGCTCAAAATTCTTTGGATATTCGTTTTCTCCTATTAAGTAGTGATTCATAGAAGAAGTATAGTCTTCATTCCATCCATGAATCTTTGCAAGAAGCTTTACCGCATCGTCAGGTATAATAGATTTCGAATTGACCTGAGCAAAATAGCGCATTCCTTCATTACACGAAACCTGGATTCGCTGTTGCCACCCTTTTAAACGGGACAATACGAGCAAAAGATGCAGGGAAGGTAGTGGCACCGTATTTTGTCCTTTGAGGAGTTGCTCGGGATGTTCGACTACTAACACCAGATCTTGTTCGGTTAACCCGCTCCATTGGACAATCATCACATATTGACTCATCTGTTGACACCATTTCAGCAAATCAGCTCGTTCTTCCAAAGCGTCCAGTTCATCTTTATGATCAGCATGGAAATACTCTTGAAGATGGTTCCAAAAATTCTGCAACGTAAATTCTTTAATTGTTTTTTCCATCCAGTTCATAACTTGTGCCATCAAATTCGCTTTCAAGTTAAAGCCTGCCGCCAGTGCACGGTATAGCTTTTTCATGTCTTGATCATCCACTTTGGTAACCATCGCATGGCCACTTGTGGATTGATATACTCTTTTCAAAAAATTGTATAGCTCCGGTGTAGCTGTACTACTGTAACGGTTGGTAACCATAGCTTGTAGGGAGACAACATCAAGCTGGTGGGCATCCATCCATTCAAGAACAATCTCGGTGTCACGGATGGTATCCAAAGTCTTAAGAGTCGCACTTCCTCCAATTACCCTAAGTAATGTATCCTCACCACCCGACATCAACTTCCACAGAAGCTCAGCCTCGGTAAAACTTAACCCCAGCATTTGAGGGATTTTTCCTAGACGATACAGCTGGGCAACTGTTGTTGCATTTGTGTATATTTGCTGTACGTTGTCACCAAAGCAGTATTTTCCTATACGAGCGAACTCATCTGCGGTAACCCCCATTGCCCCACAGCAAATCGATTCATATAGGTCTTGTTTACTAACTTCAAATTGCAAAGAAGTGCCTAATGGCAAGGTAGTTGCCTTGTCAGTAGTACTAAAAATAGACTGATAAAAACTTTTCTTGCCTGCTTCCGCATACATATTCACTTCACCGATAAAAGCCACGAACATATCCGTTGTGATTCCATAACGCTTCTTGAGCCTTGCGAATTCGGCTACAGCCCCAAGCACCGGTCTATCGAGAATGATCTCACTCCCATGTTCGATTACGGCACGGCTAGCATTGGAAATTAGCCAATCCAACTGTTCAAATGAAAGACCTGTACTGTGCGCTAGCCGGACAAGCTTTTCCGCCCTTCCCGCCAGTGTCACAACATTCTCTGCCGCAAAGTTTAAAACGGGAGTATCTGTTATATTGCCCGTGCTATCATACTGTTTCACCCACAAAGGGGTTTCTTCTGTACCTGTCAGAAAAACAGCTCCATATGTTGAAACCGGAACACTCTCCCTATTTTCATATTTTACAAAACGACTTTTGTACTCATTGCTTTTAGTTTGATAATCTTTCTGCATGGTAAGTTCCAGCAGCTTGTTGAAGTTCAAACCTGTTTTCAGGCAGAAATCATCAACAACATTTAATGCAGTAGCCAGATTTGCTGAAGAACGTTTCATGCCAGTCGTGACGTTGTAGTGGTTGGCAATGTCCTCTGGTGTCGGGTCAGGGTTAACCAACAGGCGGAAGCTGTTGGGTGTTAAAGAAAGAGTTTCCCTCGCTGACGGATCCGGAGTAGTATTGGCAACAGGCGGCATTATGTCAATGATGGAAATGGTATCATCACGGCCAGATTCCTGCTTTCTCAGGATAAAAGTCAGTGCTTCAGCTGAGTCAAAATTAGGTGCCAACTGACTGCCCCCGTCGCTTACAATACTTTCACCCGGTCCCAAATAACCGCTTCCTGGGACAAAAATGCGTATGGATGTATCGGTCACCCTTTCAATCTGAACAGGCAAGTAACTGCTGACAGGGGTACTGTCGGTCCCTTTATTGGTCATGAGGCAGTAAGGTCCGCCAGCATTGTTGGCTTGTCTGTCGTCGTTGGCTAGATAACAATTTGTCAGTAGCTTTCCATCAAGGGAAACATTGTCGGCAACACGCAGGAAGTAATTCCCCTTACCACCCCTGCTGCTGTAATAAACTAGTTGAAACTTTGCTGGTACGACTGCCAAGGCTAGTGGCTTTCCGATGGTGATTTTAGCGCTTATGATTGAACCTATATCGCTTTTATCCGCAAAAAAGAGTCGTTTGCCACCGGTTTCTAAGTAAAATTCCTCTCCCATTATAAACACCGGCTCATCGGAAGCTTCTTTATTTTTGGATGTCGGCTTCCATATCCCTTTTATCCGGTGGGCAGTAGTAGAATCCTGCAGGATGGACTTACGCTTTGTATCCAACAAGGTATCCCAAATCCCCCGCAAATTGGTTAAGCGGGCCTCAGCAACGGCATTGATTTTCGCGAGATCATCATCATAGGGAAGGGGCATGGGATAGTACGTATCCTTCAGGGAATTCATCTTGCCAGAACCGTTAGACTGCAGAACGTCCAGCAAAATATCCAGGGAAGATACCTCTTTGTTCATGTTGTCTGTGCCTAGGATCAGCGACTGCAAATCAGGCCGGCGGTTGTCAATATGAAGCTTGTCGTCCGTATTGTGCAGCTGCCGTGCAATTTTGTAGAGCACGGTCAGGTAACGGCCCGGTGAAAAAAGCGATTGTATGGAGGAAGCTTCCGCATAGCCTTCTGGCGATCGCGGCGGGAACAAGTCTTCAAAATCCGCTCCTCCTCCAAGACTGCGCCCTAACGCGGTACGCATGCCTTCCAACTTGGTATTGGAGGACAATTTAGGAATACCCCGGGCAACAGGGTCATTGTGTAGCTGCCACGCCTTAAAAAGCATCATTAAATTTTCTTTTCTTTGAACAGCTAGCTGATGAATCTCTTTAGCGTCGGAAGAAGGGATTTTTGAATTTTTTTCTTGAAAATCTTTCAAAGTTTCAGATGTAATATCAAATATTGTTTGATAACCAGATTGATTAAGCGCAGTTGTTAATTCCTCGGTTCCAAGTCGGAATACACTCGCAACGTTTTCTTCTTTTGACATGGTGAATGCCTCCTCTTTACATCTATGTAGAATAGAGTATTGATTATAATTTTGAATAACCAAACAGGCCAAAATAATATTAGATATCAGTAGCTATTTTTGATATTTCCCATTCAATATATCCTCCCTTCGTTGCAATAAAGGATAGCATAAGCTTTCCAACAAAAAGCGTAGATATTTTCCGTAAATTATTTTCCAGAAGGGTTTCTTTGCCCATCCCCCTTTTCAGGAGATGGGCAAAGAAACCCTAATATTATTTATTTCATTCATCTGTATTCCACCTCATCATGCAAATTTGTATAATATTTAACTCTCGTAATTGTTAAATTTATATTGGTTTTTATATTAAACACAGCACGTGGAATTCATGTGAACATTCTGTGCATTCGGATCAGGTAGATAATAGATATCAATTGCCTCTCTTTTCTTATCGCCGTCGCTGAACCGCACTCAATTTGTTAGACGCATAACTAACAATTGGAGGTGCGGTTTTTATTATTGAAATAAAACGAAATGCCGTTGAACATTATTTAAATACAAATGATTCCTTTAAAGTGACGGCAAAAAAATATAACGTGAATTATTATTTATTAAAAGAGTGGGTAGCACGTACTAGAGAATAAGGGATAGAGTCTTTAAATTCTAAATGTACAAGATACGATGTTCGTTTTAAAATGGAGGTATTGAATTTTATGAATAATACAGGAGCTTCGCCCCTACAAGCGGCCGCTATGTTCAATATCCCATCAGCTCGTATCATTAAAAATTGGAGATCAATGATAGAAAAACAGAGGATAGATGCTCTTCGTAAGACAAGTAAGGAGAGTTCCACTGTGAAGAAAAAAAGCTATTACACCTATAAAAAAGAAATAAAGACTCTCAAAATGATTTACAATTAGAGATTGAATATTTACGCATGGAAAATGCTTATTTAAAAAAGTTACATGCCTTAATTCAGGAGAAAGAAAAGTCACAGACACAGAGAAAGCGTACATAATATTCAAGTTAAGGTACGAATATAAAATTATAGACTTAATTAAAATAGCTAGAATTGCTCGTAGTACGTACTATTACTGGGTAAAACAAATGAATCGTGAAGATAAGTATACAGACCTAAAAGAAAGTATTAAACAGATTTTTCATGAACATCAGGGGCGATATGGCTATAGACGCATCACACTCGAATTACGTAATCAAGGCTATACCGTTAACCATAAAACGGTTCTTCGTTTAATGAACCACTTAGGACTAAAATCATTAGTGCGCATAGCAAAGTCCCGCTCATATCGTGGGAAAGTTGGAAAAGTCGCTCCAAACATTCTGAAACATGATTTTAACGCCTCTAGGCTCAATGAGAAGTGGGTTACAGACGTAATTGAAGTTCATTTGTTTGGTGAAAAGCTCTATTTATCACCTATTCTGGACTTGTTTAATGGTGAAATTATTTCTTATAATATTGAAAAACGTCCAACATTTCTCTTAATTGAAAAAATGTTAGATCGAGCTTTACAACGTTTGGGTAAGGGTGATACTCCTATTCTTCATTCAGATCAAAGTTGGCACTATCAAATGGATAAATATCAATATACTTTAAAAGCACATAGTTTAACGCAAAGTATGTCCCGCAAGGGAAATTGTCTAAATAATGCAGTCATTGAAAATTTCTTTGACTAATTAAAATCTGAATTACTTTACCTTAAAGACTTTGAAAGTATGGAACACTTTAAAATAGAATTAGAGAATTATATTCATTACTATAACCATAAAAGAATTAAAACAAAATTAAAAGGAGTGCCCCCTGTAAAATACGAGGGCACTGAAAAATTTGCGTTTTTTATAAATAAATTTGTTTTAGGGAAAGATAGGGCGCTTCTTGTTCAAATTTGAACAAGAAGCGCCCTAATTTTTTGTCTATTTATTACCCTTTTTCATTCAGAAGCTTCAAGATTCTTTTTAGATTGACAGTGAATATCGTCGTTGCTTCCTGAATTTGCATGCCAAATGAACCCGAGGCCGATGCTTGATCGTACCCGTGTTTATTTTTAAACTCACTATTTTTTGTTTCGATTTTATAGCGTTCTCGCGCTAAGCGTTTAAATTCTTCTGTTTCTTGAAAAGCTTGTTGGTCTAAATGTTCATCTGATTTAATGGCAATAGAATAGGTTTTAGTTTTTGCGCCTTTTTTAAAACATCCTTTTCAGAGTGGACAGACCTTACATTTTTCAACGTCAAAAAAATAAACCATTCTTGCACTTGCTCCTGGATGTGAATCTGTTTTTTTACTTTTTCTTTTTGCTAAATGTCCTACTGGTCATACAAATAAACCTGTATCGTTATTAAAGTCAAATCCTTTTCCATTTGCTCGCCCATTTTGAGTAATCATTGAATTTAACTTAGAAATCAGTTGAATGCTTTGTTCTTTTGTATAAAGTAAATTGTTTTTTTCCCTGAATAAGCCGTGTCAGCGATGAATGTTTCAACTTCCATTCCTGTTACTTTCCTTTTTTCAATTAGTTCTTGTAGGTAATGTCCATCTGATTTTTCGCCTGTTGTAACGACTGCTGCTGTAATAATACGTTCATCACTAATTGCTAAATGTGTTTTATAACCAAAGAAAGAACTGTCTGCTGTTTTATGTCCTACTCGTGCATTGGTGTCTGTTGAATAATTTAGATGTTCTTACATGTCTTTTACAGCTTCTTTTAACACGTTCAATTTTTCCTTTACAGCTGGTAGATGTGCGATTTGGGGTTTGTATCTATCAACATAATTTAAAAACATACATCACTTGACACCGAGTAAATTATTATTTGCACTTTTCATCGCTACGTTATATCTTTATTGAGATGGGTCATTATCACCTGTTAATATGTCAAATAGTTTTATTTACCGAAAAAGAACCGATCTTTATTTACTGAGTGTTGGTTCTTTTTTGTTTTTAAGGAAGTTGGAGTTATTTTTTCTAGTTAATTTCATGAGAAATTCACGAGAACGCCACAAAATATAACTATACTGAAAATACGGATTCAATAGAGAGGAGAAAAGAGACTATGGGATATTATGATAGACCAAATATAAATAAAGAAGATACTGAAACAAAAGAATTTAGAAAATCAAATAGCAAGAAAAGATATCTGTTTACAGGTCTAGTTGGCGCTGTAATTGGCGCTATTTCAATTAGTTTAACTGCATCATATATACCTTGGAACGGAAGCGTTTCAACATCCCTATCTGCTAATTCTAAGGTAAAAGATACTACGATTCCAATTACAAATAAAGCAAAGAAAGAAACTGATTTACCTGGCATGCTTGAAGGCGCGAAACAAGTCGTTGTAGGTGTAATCAATATACAAAAGGACATAAATCCATTTAAAATGGAGCAAACAGAACAAGAACATGAAGCTGGATTAGGGTCAGGGGTAATTTATAAAAAATTGGGAAATAACGCATATATTGTAACAAACAATCACGTAGTAGATGGAGCAAATAAGCTTGCAGTTAAACTAAGTAACGAAAAACAAATTGATGCAAAATTAATTGGTCGAGACCCTTTATTAGATTTAGCAGTTTTAGAAGTGGATGGCTCTACTATTAATAAAGTGGCTACCCTAGGCGATTCAAGTAAAATCCGTGCTGGCGAATCTGCCTTCGCAATCGGTAACCCTCTAGGACTTAATAGCAGTGTAACGAAAGGCATCATCAGTAGTAAAGAACGTGAAATTTCTGTTAATACTAATGGTGATAATCGGTCCAACTGGCAAGCGCAAGTCATTCAAACAGATGCAGCAATTAATCCTGGAAATAGTGGTGGAGCACTATTTAACCAAAACGGCGAAGTGATTGGTATTAACTCTAGTAAAATCGCGCAGAAAGCCGTAGAAGGAATCGGTTTTGCGATTCCAATTAACATTGCAAAACCAATAATCAAATCTCTTGAAAAAGAGGGTACTGTAAAACGTCCAGCACTTGGAGTTGATATTGTTTCTTTAGATAACTTACTTGGTTACTCGTTCAATCAATTAAATCTTCCAAAAGATATTACAAACGGTGTTGTGTTAAGAGAAATTTATCCAATTTCTCCAGCAGAAAAAGCAGGATTACAACAATATGATATTGTTGTTGCATTAGATGGCCAAAAGACTGAAAATGCACTTCAATTCCGCAAATACCTATATGAAAAGAAGAAAGTTGGAGATAAAATAAAAATTACATTCTATCGTAATGGAGAAAAAATAATAAGAACAGCTACACTAGGAGATAATTCAGCTACTACAAGGTAATACACTAGCCAAAACACCTAATTTGGTGCAAATCTGGGTTTACACATTTCACTACGTTAAAAAATCGGGACATTGCCAACAATTTTTATGACATTTTTAGCTGTATTCATCAAGGGAGCGCACGGTGCGGTTCACAAGTTCATAATGATGAAATAAATAGGGAATATAGAGTAATTTATTAAGGTATATACTTTTTGTGAACTGTATAAACTATAATTCACATCTAGATACAGTTATAGAACGGAGGTATTTTCGACTTTTGAAGATACCTTTGTATATTGTATGAAAAAAAGCCCAATTTTCCCTACTTAGAGTTTAGAGAGAACCGAACTTTTTTCTTAATGTAGAAAAGTCATATTATGTTAATACGTCATGATTTCTTGGTGTTTCCGCACCTTTCAGTATATAACTTAAAAAGTAGTGGTGGTAATTCTTTGCATTAATGTATTTGGCTAGTTCAAAAAGTATATAGAATAGGGGCTATCGTATATATGATTGATGTTACTTAATATAACATAATTGTTCTAATTAGATGTGATAACAATTTGAACATAAAGTAAACTATAAAAATTCTTGTAACTTGCTTTTTAATCTTCTTGATTAATCTTGGATAAGTTTGTTTATGTTAAGTTTTGATCGCTCTTCTAATTTGTAAGGTGGGATTGTGTAAATATCCCCCTTAATTATTCTTTAGATGGAAAACATTTCAACACAAACGTAGGTACAACTTAACTTTCATGCTTATCTGATATTTAAAAAAACACCAAATGAAATAAATATATTGATAAAGTAACTTAAATTAATTACTAAAATTTTCTCTTTGTTTTTTCTTAACTTAATAATTTCCAGAATATACATGACATCTTCTAATGTTATTTACACGTTTTTTTTACATTAGTACAGTTCTAAAACTCATAATTACTTATATCTCTAAGGTTCAATTTTCATAAGCATAATCTAGAAGTACAGTTTACTACTTCTTACAATTTAGGTTTTGATTATGGTATATTGTTATCGAATTAATAGATGTAGTATTTAGGAGGTTGGTTTTATTAATTAGTATAAAAGAAGGATTAGTAAAGTCTAATCTGTATCCTTTGTAAAGGACATTTTGAAAAAAGTTAGGCAACATCAAGAAGATAATTTCTGTATCCAACAGGAGTCATCTTTTTTAAATTCCATTGATATCTATAGTGATTATAGTACGTCATATATTTCTTAATCTCTTGTTTCAACTCATTAAAGGACGCGCAAGGTTGTAAATGAGCTTCATCTTTCAGATGACCAAAAAACGATTCTTGTGGGGCGTTATCCCAACAGTTTCCTTTTCTTGACATGGATTGTCCAAGGTTTAGCTTTTTGACTAGCTTTTGATAGGTAGGGCTTGTGTAGTGGGCTCCTTGATCTGAATGAATATAAGCACCTTCAGTCAATCGAATCCGCGGATTCCTTTTTAGTTTATGGAGAGTTGTCATTACGAGCTCTAATGTCATCTGTTCTGAAACATGGTAAGCTAAAATTTCATTAGTTGAGCCGTCTAAAATTGTAGATAAATAGGCCCTTTGATTCTTACCGTAAACTAAATAGGTGATATCTGTAAGAAGTGTTTTCCCTGAGGTATTTTGTTTAAATTCCCGATTTAATTGATTCGGTACTATTCGATGTTCTTTTGTAGCTTTAAGCATTCTTTTATAAGGATTCGCTTTGCGAACCGGACAGACAATCTCGTATTTCTTCATAATTCTACGGATACGCTTTAAATTGTAGACAACTTGAAACTGACCCACCAATGTCATCTTTATCTGACGAGCCCCTTTCTTTCTATTTCTAAATCGAATTGCTTTTAATATGGTTTCCTTCAAGATTTCATCTCGATCACTCTTTTATTTCCGTTGTTCTTGAGATGAAATTGAAAAGTAATTATAGTACCCCGAACGGGATACACCAGCTACTTTACACAAATAACTGACCATATTCCTTAAGTTGTATTTCATGATGACAGAACGAATCAAGATGAATTTCTGACTAGGTGGTAGTGTTATTTCCTTCTCATCCTCCCTTCCATAAGTTTGATTTTTTTTAGCAATTCGTTTTCCGCCTTTAGTAAGTTTCGTTCGGCTTCTAAACGGGCATACTTTTCTTCTAACGTAAGCTCTCTCTCAAGAATTCTTCCAGCGTTTTCGATACGTGTATTCCTTAAACCCAATACACCATTTTTTCTATAAGCAGCACGCCATCTACTTCCCGATGACATAACCCGTTTCATTCCAATCATATCTATATCAAAACCACATTCTTCAAAAATATTTCGAGGTAGCTTTCCTTTTTCATTTTCCTCAATAAAAATATGCTTAAATTCCTCTGTATAAGTGATACCTTTCTGACTTACAGATTTTACGTATAGGTTATTTGATAGAATTTGAATTTCTCTTTCTGTAAATAGCTTTTTTGTCATTTTCAACATTCTCCGATCCCAATTTTCCTTTTATTATACAAGAAATACCCTATAGAATAGACTTTTTTCAAGTGTCTATTCTATAGGGTACATTTTAAACTGGTTTGACGATTTTTTTAATAATTTCTTTCTGTTTTTTCTTCAGTATAATCTTTATTTATCGCATATGTATTTTTTAGAGAAAGTAGTTACTGTTACAGATAGAGATAACAAAAACAGTACTAGGGAGACTTTAACAAAAATATATTTTTAACCTGCATAAAATCCTCTCCTACAATATGAAATTTTTATATAATAAAAAATAATTGATATGACTTTAATGCAGAACGATAATGAATTAAAAAGTCATTTCATATAGAAATAAGGATGTTCATGAACAAATTTCAAATCTCTTCTTTCTAATGGACGCAGTTTGATATCTTTACTTATAATTAACCTCCAAGATAAAATCTTCTTTTATTATTTTTTTATGTATTTTTCTTCTACCTGCGCGAGAAGGAAGGCTTTCAATACAGTATCAGTATATACTTAATTCTTGAAATTTATAATTCTGTAAGAGGGAACATTAGTCAAATTCTATTTAACTTGAATTATTAACAACAATTCTGAGAGAGGTGAGTTCTCTATCCCTACAATGTAAGAGCAGTAATGGTAAATCTTTGATACCAAAAACCTATTTTATTTCGAAATTCTTTCCTTAATCACACTACTAATATTAATATAAATTTAGTGGTCGAATTAGATTTTCCTTAAACATTTTTAATTAGAAAATGTAGCTAAATAGGCTTGTTCAATTTTATTTTGTTCAAAGCCTAGGGATTGTCCCAATTGAATGTATCTGATAAATAAGTCAATATAGTTAGTAATAGAAGGTCGTTTATTTAAAGTTATAATGCTTATATATATATCTAATAATTGATGCGCATATTCCTCAATTCTAATTTTATATTTAAAAAATTGAAAACCTGAATGAGCACCTAATTTAATGCCCACGGATAAAATATCTTGAAATCCATTAATATACAATTTCAATAAGCATTTAGAATTACTTTTCTTATTATTTAAATATTGAATTTCATTTGTTAATTCACTTATCTTTATAATTAAATTTAAAATTTTATGCTGAAATACTTCGAAAGGTGCTACTTGAGGTTTATTAGCTGCAAACTCATCTAAATTTTTTTGTATGTCAAATAATCTTTGTAAATTCAAATCAAACCCCCTCCTAAATTTCATATTTTTTCTTTTTCCTGAGATTATTATAAGTATCCCCTGTACAGAACTTCTATATTATAGAATTTTATGAGTAGTAATTAGTAAGCATTAAACTATCTCTTAAACAAAAATTGATACAATATATTTGTTAGTTTACTGCATCTTACATGATTATAATTATACAATGTGAACTACATATGAAATGGAAGTGTACTTGTTGATAATTATGTTATTAAAAAAATAAAAGCATAATACAATTTGCAAAAACACTCTAAAAATCATGATATTAAATAGAAAAATAGATTGATTTTTGTAAAATCCCTATATCCAAATTAGCTTTTTAAAAAAGTGAAAGTTCACTCAAAATCCTCTTTTCCACTAATTTACCAACATATTTCAACAATCTATTTAGAATAAAAAATGTCAATTATTAATAAATAAAAACGTAAAAATCGAATTTTTGCTTACTTGACAAGTTTTAAAATAGTAGATATGCTTTCTACACGAATAAAACGTGATAAATTTTATATTGTAAAACCTGTTAGGTGAGGCTCCTATGCAAACACAGGCTATTGCCCAAAAATATCGAAAGATGCCAATGGGTAGAACAGGAATTGTCGGATTAAGGCTCTTCTTAAGATAGCTAAGTGATGAACCATCATCCTTTACGTTGCATAGTGCTAAAGCTCTACTAGGGGAAATTCTAATTTATTTAATTATTTAATCTAAAATCCCCTCTAGGTAAATAGCTAGAGGGGATTTTCTTAAAAACTATTAAAATCATTAGATTATATTTTAGTTATCCCTGTAATTATTATAAGTTTATTTGGAATTATAATGATGTATAGTGCTAGCTCAATTATTGCTATTAAAAATTATGGTTATAACAATAACTACTTTTTCTATTCTCAATTAACTAAACTTCTTTTAGAAACAATAGGATTAATAATCTGTACAATATTTCCTTATAAATTATAAAAAAAAAAAACGGATTGTCTCAGTATGTATTGTCATCGGTAGTATTTTTTTACTTATTCTCGTTTTATGGAAAGGAAGGGTGATAAATAATGCACAGTCATGGATTTTTGGTATACAGCCTGCTGAATTTATTAAATTAGGAATCCTCATTGTACTTGCTCGTTTTTTTCGTTACGTCAAGGGACAAATACGTTACGTTGGCATGGGATTGGTAAAATATTAATTTTTCAGCAACAATTTTTTACTTATTTATAAGCAACCTAATTTAGGATCTGCTCTTTTAATTTTAGCGATAGCAACTAGTATCCTTCTTTGTTCTGGAATAAATATAAATTTACTAATTAAACAGTTCGCTTTAACTTCCTTTTTATGGATTTCGATTTTATATTTATTTATTAAATTTGGATTGTCAAAGGTCCAAATGGCGCGGAATAAAACTGTTATAAACCCATTTCTTGATGCTCAAGGAAACGGATGTCAACTTGTAAATTCTTTTATTGCCATTGGTTCTGGAGGAATTAGCGAACTCAGATTCAGAAACAGTGTCCAAAAATTGGAGTTTTTCCCTGAACCGCATACAGATTTTATTATGTCTATTATATCTGAAGAATTGGGTTTTTTAGGTGTATTTATTATTTTAACTGGACTATTAACTATAGTGCTTCGCTCTTTTAAAATCGCTCAACAATACGAAGATCAATTTGGAAGTTTTATAGCAATCGGTATAGGATCTATGATTGGGATACAATTTGTTATCAATTTAGGTGGAATTACAGGGCTATTCCTTCTTACTGGTACTCCCCTTCCCTTTGTTAGTTTTGGGGACAGTTCTTTAATGACTAATTTAATTGTGATAGGACTTTTAATGAATATCTCAATCTTTAATAAAATTAAAAATTTTAACTAAAGATTATTATATGGAGGAAAAAATGATACTTTCACTAAACACTCTAGATTACAATGTTTTTAAATTTATTAATGGTTTTGTAAAACAAAATCCAATTTTAGATTATACAATGATTTTTTTTGCTGAGTATGCTCAATATTTTCTAATGATTTGTCTTTTAATACTTTGGATACTAAATAAAAAAGGAAAATTAGTTGTGCTACAAACTATTCTAGCTTGTAGCACAGCTTTTACAATTAATAAAGTACTTGGATTATTTTTTTATAGGGACAGGCCGTTTATTTCTCATTTCGATATCAACCAGCTTGTTGAACATGCTGCAAATTCATCTTTCCCTAGCGATCATGCTACTAGTGCTTTTGTCATTGGTATTACCTTATGGTTATATTACAAAAAACGTTTAGGAGCCATACTTTTAATTTCAGCTTGCCTGATTGCCTTCTCAAGAGTTTGGGTCGGTGTTCATTATCCACTAGATGTATTAGCTGGAGTTATTATTGGATGTACTACGGCATTAAGTATCCACTATTTCTTTCAAACCCAGCTTGCGAAAGAAATAATTTGTAAATTTATACTAAAAGAAAAATAAAATAGTAAATACTAATTTTAATGCTGCTTAGTAATGAAATATATAAAATTAAGCTACTCTACAATTGGGATTTTTATCTAATAAAAATCTTTTTCACAACTGAAGAGAATTTCATCAATTATAAAGAACCGCTCTTTATAATTAAGTTTAATAGTTATATATATGTTTAATTTATATATATATAAATTGCAATCTGATGGAGGACAAAATTATGAAACATCTAAGAAGGTTTATAAAAAGATCACTTATCCTTTTGGTGATTTTTGGTCTTATTATTAGTGGTATATTATTTGGTACTAGTTATGGTCACGATTTTCGTTTAACAGTTGCAGAAAGTATATTAACTTCTCAACATCCACAATATGCAAAATATACTTTTTTACCTCAGGAAGAATTAGATAAATTAATTGAAAATATTAATAATCCTAAGTGGATAAATAGTGATACTAATGTTAATGAAAAATCCATAGAAAAAAACTTAAAAAAGTTAAAGAATACTCCGTTACAAATAGATGTAGAAACGATCAAAAGTGATGAAAATTCTCGATTTCATTTTAAAGGAAAATTGGTTACAATTAGTAATCCTTTTAATGTCAAACTTGTTACTCATCATGGTTCGCAAGGAAAAGGAAAAGGGGAAAAAATTAGTGTAATGGCAAAACGTAACCATGCACTTGCAGCTATAAATGCAAGTGGATTTGATGATGAAACTGGGAGAGGTGGAGGAAATCTTGCCACTGGAATTGTAATAGAAAGCGGGAAAATCATTGACTCGAATCATGAAATAAATGAACCTGCACTTGTTGCAGGTTTAACAAAGTTTGGTCAATTAATAACTGGAAATTATTCTGCTCACCAATTACTAAATAAACATGTAATTTCCGCAGCCGGTTTTATGCCACAGTTAATTGTAAATGGGGAAAAAATGATAACAGAAGGTGATGGTGGATGGGGTTCTGCACCAAGAAGTATAGTAGCTCAAAAAAAAGATGGGACCATTATATTTCTAGTTATAGATGGAAGACAAACACACAGCATAGGAGCTACTCTTAGAGAATGCCAGGATATTCTTTATGAAAAAGGGGCTGTAAATGCAATGGCCATGGATGGTGGTTCTTCTGCTACACTGTATTTATTGGGGAAAGTTAGAAATTCCCCTTCTACTTTATCTCATGAAGATCGTTATTTACCGAATGCTTGGATTGTAACAGCTAACCCCAAACAGCAAGTCCATATTACAGTAGATGGAAAGGAGATAGATACAAATACAGTAAGATATTAAAATAATGTTTACATTATAGATATACTTTTATAGAAGATAATCTCATTATATTTTCCTAAAAGGTTATTCTTAGCTACGCAGGCTATAAGTACATTAGCTTGCTAACAATTTAACCTATGAGAAAGTCTTTTGATAGAAGTTAAATATTAGATTAATTCTCTCTTATAAATCGGTGTAATTTTAATCTTATCTATGAATATATTAACTTAAATTAGTAGGAGTGTTTATAAAATGAAGATCATAATTATTCAAAACTTATTGTATGTTTCTGAAGAAAAAAATGATTTTAGGTGTTATATTAAATCTTATTTTTCTAACATAAAACCTAGTATAAGTGATTTAATTGAACTTCCATCTTTTAATAATGAGAAACAATTTTCTAAAGTCAAACACACCTCAATAAATTTTGATAAAAACGAATGTAAAGTTGTTCTTGATCAGCTAGTAACTAATGATCCATCTGATTTAAAACAATATATTAAAGTATTAGTTAATCAAGGATGGACAGAGGAAATTTCCAAAAGTATTTCGTGAACTCCCCCACTTCACACTCTTACGAGCTGTTTGAAGTGGGGCTTCTCGGTTAGTCTATACTTTTATTAGTTAACAAATTAGTCATAAAAACACAAACTATCTCCCAGGTTTCATAGGTTCCTTCATTTTTGATATTGATTGCTTGCAGCATTATAATTTTTATCTATTGACGTACCACAATTACAAACATATACTCGTTCAGATAGTGCTTCCCCTTTATGGAATAACTGTTGTATTTCTAAATCTCTTAATTAGGATACCAATGGAAACTGAAAAACAAAAAATTATTAAATAGATAAATAATTATTAGCCAAGAGCAATCTGTAAGTCATAAGGTGCATGTAAAAAAGGAAACATCTGATAATTATAGGCGTTTCCCTTTTGTTCTGCATAAGCAAGCTTTTCCGCCTCATCCATGAGAGCTTTTTTCCTTGCTTCATACGCTTGGCGGAAAGCAGGATATTGACTCATACGTTCCCATTTATTTAATGCTTTTTGTAAAATTGTTTTTTGGTTCATCGCAATATTCTCCAATGTTTGAGTTAATTGTGCATCTTCATTCGCTGGAAGTATTAATAACCAACGAACAAACGAATCTTTCCAAGGGAGTTACTTGTTCGTTCCGTCACTGCTGTATGGGTATTTTTGCCCACCCCTCGAAAAGGGGGATGGAAAAAAACACCCTATATTCTCTTTTATTTTATCTTTGAACCAGAACCCTAAAACAGTATTTATGGTTTTAGTATCTGTTTAATAAACCATTCGAGATTATGTGTATATTTTTCTTTCTTTATATCATCTAATCCTGGATTTTTTGATATGACAATATATCTATTCCTTTGAATAGTAATACAATACGCTGTTTTTAAATTTTGTACATTATATTCCCTGTTGTGGCTGTACTCACATTTCCGTTTGGTGAGCTAACAACTACCTTTTTATCGTTGATTTCTAGTGTAACTTTTCCGATTGCCTCTTTATTCTTGATTAGTAATTTACGGAAAAAGATTCTGGGCTTTAATACCTTAAATGAAAATCGAATGAATACAATAAAAATTAATATGGTACCGGCTGTTACTATACGTAGGAGCCAAATATAGTTTTGATCATAATTAATAGTTGTATAATCATAAATTCAATACGAAATTGCTAACAGATGAACAATAAGCTCGTGATAAAATAACTTTTTTTGTAACAATCTTTATCGTGTCTTTATAATCATCTTCTGAAATATAATATGTAAGATACACTGAAACTCATCCCCTTTAGTAAAATTAAAAGGTAGAAAGCAACCTATTTATTATAAGTCACTTTCTACTTCCAGTGTACCACCATATTAAGTCAACTAGAACTAAAGTTTAATTCAATCGTTATTGGTTTTTTAGTGCTTCAGAAATAGCTGCAATTACAAGAGAAAATAATGCTGCAACTCCTACCTATAAAGATCCCAAGATTAAAAGAAGAATTACTAAACCTACGATAACAATTGGAACCACTCTATTTTCAATAGTATCAATCATTTTTCACCTACATCATTTAAATTTAGAAATGATAGTTTTAACTCTATTGATAAATCTTGCTTAAGCCCTTCACTAATCTCAATGTTTTCGTAATTTAAAATTGCTGACATATGCACCCATGCCCCATCAATAGTAGTTTTTGTTTCTATATTCCCGTTTTTAACGGATAAGGCTAGTTCTTGAGTAATATTTTGGGATTTCAAGCGATATTCAGGTGATAAGTTGCCTAATAATCCTACTGCCTCTGCACCTAACTTAGATTCTATTTGACCATTTTTCACTTCGAAAACTTGTGAATTCACATCAGGCTTCTTAAATTTATCACTTATTACCACTGATCCCTTTACAACTTTCATATCGAATACAGGAATTTCTTTCTCAAGTACCAAATCTGCTAAAGAAAATTCTAGTAGAGGGATTTTATTCATTAACCCAGCATACTTTCTTACGGCTATTGCTAATGCAGGGTTAATAGATTTTTCACCTTTATATCTATTTGACATAATATTGTTATCAATCTCGATTTTACCATCACCAGTTCTAATTGTAATTGTAGAGATTTGGTCAAATGCCCAGTTCTTTGGTAACAGGAATCCTAAATTACCACTAAATCCTGTAGACATTCCACTTACAAAACTAGTTTCCGCATATCCCGCTTCTGAAACTCTGCTATAAACGTTACGTGCTCCATATACGCCGACTTTATAGTAATTGCGCATAAGATATTTCATCTTACTACTAACACCTTTAAAATAATCTAAGATGTAACTTGAAGTTTCATGATCTTGCGCATCAAAATCAACTGCAAAATAAATTGTTATTCCTTTCGTAAATCTGTGAGCAATTGCGGCATCTACTGCTGCGATTGTATCAGATTTTCCTTTGTCTTCACTAAAGTATGACAATTCAGATCCATTTGTTTGGTAAATAGGAAATACAGTTAAACCTGATTTGAAAATATTTTTAATTCTCCAGGTTGAATCTTTTTATTTAACCTGGAGGGTTCTGTTGCAAAATTTCTTAACAGATAAAAATTTTGATTGGGTGCGATTAAATCTCATGCAATTGTAAGTAACTTTTGCAATTCATTATACGTTGAAAAACCGCAGTTTGGTCGCAAACTACGGTTTTGTTTATATATAGCATGAATGGTTTCAATTCCTTTTATAGTACGTGAAGCATGGCGAAGACTTTGAAATCCTGTGGATTTGGAAAAAACGTCGCTTGTCGCTTGATATGTCTATGATCCTGTTCGATGAGATTATTCAAATATTTGCTTATACAATGAGTGGTATGCTTATAAAATCCTTGTTCTTCCAATTTATTGAACACGCAAAGTAACGCAGAGCCTTATCTGTTGTGAGGGTTGTTGGTTCTCCGAAAGCTTTCACTAGTCTTTTCATAAAGGCATATACCGCTTGAGTATCTCGTTTTTTGCGAAGTTGAATATCCAACGTGTGTCCATTTTTATCGATTGCTCGATAAAGATAACGCCATTCGCTTTTCGCTTTGATATAGGTTTCATCCAGATGCCAAGATAACTGTGCAGATTTATTTTTCTTTCTCCAAATCTGACAAACGAGATTTCCATATTCATGAACCCAACGTATGATGGTTGTTGGGTAAATCGAAACTCCACATTCTTTCAGAATTTCAGATACATCGCGATAGTTTAAAGAAAAACGAAATTAGTAGCCCGCGGCTACTAAAATAATGTCTTTCTTGAACTGTTTCCCTTTAAACATCGCATTTGTGATTCTCCTCGCTTCTTTTTTAGAGTGTATTTTCATTTAGAAAACTTTGCAACAGAACCCTTAACCTTCATTTCGTATTTATTTCAGTGTATATTTACAAATTTAATAACGTTTTTGCAACCATGAAATAAATTACTAATCCAGTTCCATCAACAAATGTTGTAATAAATGGACCAGAAACGACTGCAGGATCTAGTTTTAATTTTCTCAGAATTAAAGGTAAAACAGCTGCAACAAGAGAGGCCCAAATAACAATAAATAATAAAGTGATTGCTACAACTTGTGCAACTTCTGTTCCAACCCCTAACATATAAGCGCGAGTGAGCCCAGCTACCCCAAGTGCAAGTCCGAGAAGCATACCAATTGCAAATTCCTTTTTTATTACACGGAAAATATCTTTAAATTTCACCTCTCCAATACCGATTGCACGAGTAATTGTTGCTACAACCTGTGTTCCTGTATTCCCTCCAGTACCTACTAATAATGGAACAAAGAAAGCAAGGGCAACTATTGTTTCAATTTCGTCTTCAAAATACTTTAATACTGTACCTGTATATGCCTCAGCAACAAAAAGAAGCAATAACCATGGTAGTCGTTTAAAGAAAATACTCCAAATACTAGATTCAAAGTAAGATTGATTTAACGGTTCACTTCCGCCTAACTTTTGGATATTTTCTGTAGCTTCTGCTTCCATAACATTCATTACGTCATCAAATGTTATAATACCAATCATTTCATTATTTGTTGTTGTCACAGGTATTGCTGCTAAATTATAATTCAGTAGCTTTTTTACAACTTCTTGCTGATCAACTTCAGCGTGTACTGAAATTACCTCTTGAATCATGATAGTAGATAATATCTCTTCATCTGCTGCTAATAATAACTCATGTATGGAAACGATTCCCTTAAGATAACCATGACTATCAAGAACATAAATATAAGATATTGATTCCACATTTTCAGAATGTTCCCTAATATACTTCAATGTCATTTTTACTGACCAATTCCCTTTAACTGCAACAAAATCACTTGTGACAAGGCTTCCTGCCGTTTCAGGTTTGAAAGTCATCAATTTTTTTACGTTATGTTTTGTAGTTTTATCTAGATACGCCATTAATTTAGCTTGTTTTTCCGGATGAACCGCTAGAAGTAAATCTACTAATTCGTCAATTGGTTGTAAATTCAGCAACTTTTTAGCTTTATTTTCAGATAAGTGAATTAAGATATTATATTTTTCTTCTGTACTTAAATATTGAAGAATTTTAGAACTTTTTAATACAGGAATCGTATTTAGCAATATGACTTGATCTTCAATTGAAAACCGTTTTACTTCTTGCGCAACATCATACGACGGATGACGTAAAACTTGCTCTGCATCCAAATTATTTTTGGTTACAAGTAATTCATTTAATAATTTCTTCATGTTAACTCCTCCTCATATTGCTAAGGGAGACTCTAGAGTTTCATGAGTGGTTTTGTTTTATTTTATCTGTCTTAAATTTTTTATTAGAGCATTAATAGTTACATTGCAATCCATTCATTATTTAGAATTACCTTCTTTTTGAATATAGACAAGATAAAATAAATAACAGTAAATAGAAAAACCTTTACTCAAAAAGGAGTAAAGGTTTTTTACAATACAAATAAATGATTATTAAGACAGCTCTGCCAAAATCACAGAGGTGCCTTTCTATCAAATCGTATACCACTCCCTCGTTGAGTTTTAGCACTGTATAGCATAGGTTTTTATAACCAGCTACATTAAGAAGGGCCTTAATCCGACCGTTCCTGTTGACCCATTGGCGTCTCTCGACATTTTTGGGCAGCAGCGTTTCTCTATACAGGAGCCTCACCTAACAAAGATTATTGAATTACTTCAAAATTTAAACCAGAATTTAATATTTGTCAACTAACTTTCGATTTTAAAAAAATTCTTTTATAAAGTAATTAGATTCTATTGTAAATTTGAAATTCTACTTAAAAGATATAAAATTAAAATACAATTAGTTTGAAGAAACGTTATAATACATATGAAATTTCGTATATAAAATTTATTGTTTATGATCAGTTTTTAACTTTACAACAGAAGTTAAATCATTAGTCATTCTGTACTTCAAAAGAACATTCTTCAAAAAAATCTTCTTTTATAATTAAAATCTTCTTTACTGTTTATCAAATTTATATAGTTAAACTATTTAATCAAATTATACACTACAAGTCGAAAATATGTATTGATACAGAATGATTACATACATTTTCTCACATCATTTCTCAAAGGGTTTTAAAGCAATAAAACATGTAAAATTAGCAATGCAGTTACTTGACAAGCAAAAAAAATATATTTATGCTTGCTACACGAAACAAATACATAAAATTTTTATTGCTGAACCTGTTAGGTGAGGCTCCTATACAAACACAGGCTATTGCCCAAAAATGTCGAAAGACGCCAATGGGTAGAACAGGAATTGTCGGATTAAGGCTCTTCTTAAGATAGCTAAGCAATGAATCTTCATTACTTTACGTTGTATAGTGCCAAAGCTCTACTAGGGGGAGAAAAGCCTTATTTAGTCATGCCATTTTGAATCCCTCTAGTTAAATTACATACTAGAGGGATTTTTGCGTAAGAAAATAAAGTGTAAGCGATAGAACCTTCCTAAACAAAAGTCCTATTTAGTAATTGACGAGAACAAGATTCTATTCATTAGCAAATGTAATATTATGTTTTGTTTTAAATCAGGAGGATATTAAAATGAAAAAAATATTAAAACTCGATTATCTATTGCTCCTTCCTCTATTCATAACATGTACTTTAGGTATTATCATGATGTATAGTGCTAGCTCCATTGTCGCTGTCCAACATTACGGTTATAACAGTAGACATTTTGTTGATTCTCAATTAATAAAGCTACTTTTAGGAACAATAGGGTTAATAGTTTGTGCTTTACTCCCATATGAAATATGGAAAAAACGAATAGTCTCAATCTGTATTATGGTTGGGGGGATTTTTTTATTAATTATGGTTTTATGGAAAGGAAAAGTGGTAAATAATGCTCAATCATGGATCTTTGGAATACAGCCAGCTGAATTTCTTAAATTAGGAACAATACTTGTAACAGCCCGTTTTTTTGCATTACGACAAGAACAAGCTAAAAATAACTGGAGTGGTATCGGAAAACTTTTATTTTTTTTAGCTACAATTTTTTTTCTTATCTTTAAACAGCCAAATTTAGGATCAGCACTTTTGATATTAGGTATAAGTTTTAGCATATTTCTTTGCTCAGGAATAAATATAAATCAATTAATCAAGAGAACTATAATCGGTTCTATTTTGTGGTTACCTATTTTATATTTTTTGATTCAATATAGTTTGTCAGAAGTTCAAAAGACACGTATTACTACAATTTTTAATCCCTTTATTGATGCGCAAGGAAATGGATACCAGCTTGTAAATTCTTTTATTGCCATTGGTTCTGGAGGAATTATTGGTCGTGGATTCGGAAATAGTATTCAAAAAACAGGTTATCTTCCAGAACCACATACTGATTTTATAATGGCAATCGTTTCTGAAGAATTAGGATTTATTGGTGTATTCATTATAATGGCCGGAGTATTAGCTATAGTTCTTCGCTCACTAAAAATTGCACAACTATGTAAAGATCCATTCGGAAGTTTTATAGCGATCGGTATAGGGTGTATGATTGGTATGCAATCTGTTGTTAATTTAGGTGGTATTACAGGACTATTTCCTCTTACAGGTACACCATTTCCATTTGTAAGTTTTGGAGGAAGTTCTTTAATGGTTAATTTAATCGCAATAGGAATATTACTTAATATTTCAAATTTTAATGAAAATAGGTTATTTTAGTTATATACAATGTCATTTTTTCATAAAGTAAACCGAATCATAATACTTTCAACGGTTTTGTTGCAAAGTGAGAATACATTCTAGAAAAAAGAAGCGAGGAGAATCACACATGCGATATTTTAAAGGGAAATAGTTCAAGATTATTTTTCGTGGAAGAAGATATTTTTTTAGCTGACGTTTTGCCTTTTCCATCGTTTTATTTTCCGAATTATCTTGAAGACGCTTTTCTAAGTTTTGAATTGTTTGTTTAATTTTTTCAGATGTAACGGGAAAGACATCTTTCTTTTGCTTTTCTTCTAATTCAGCTTTCTGATCTTCTTTGTTTACTTGTTCAATTATTGCTACAATCTTTTGATACTGCTCACCTAATTTCTGATCATACTTTTTTTGATTTTTCCACACAAACGTATACCGATTGGCATTTGTCTCAATTTTTGTTCCATCTAAAAAGGAATCTTCAAGTTTGACCAATCCTTCTTGTTTTAATACATCTACAAGAGAAAAGAAATTTTCATAAATCAGGTCTTTCATACGTTCGGATCGAAAACGATTGGATTACCATTCTACTTTGTTCTTCTACCATGTTTCAAATGCGGCAATTACTTCTTATGAAAAAGAAACGAGAACTGAGTGAATATAAGGCCATATATATGATTAAAGATTACTTTTTTCTTCTTTTCCAATCGATACAAAACATACTAAGATTAGTAGTGCAGACCAAGGCATTGGTTCGCACTACTATTTTTTTATATAGTAGAAGTAAAGAGAAGGTCGTGGGTGTCTTGGGATCCTGAATCCGTATACAAAACTGATCTTCTTCACTTACCTTATTTGAATCGGTTTTTAGTATGTTGGTCTTCGAGATCGTGTATAAGAAATGAGAATCGATAAGTGTAAGTTGAAGACTTTAATTCCACCTAAGGAGGAACTTTATGAAACACGTAATTGCGTTTGACATCAGTATGGGTAAAAGTTATATGGTAAAAGTTATATGGTAATTTATAATGCACAGAAACAGTGTATATTTGAAAGTGAAATCAAGCATTCTAAACCTGAATTCAAAAAGCTACAAGAAAAGATTCATGAGCTTATAGATAAGACCGGTGAATTGCCTGAAATCGTATTCGAAGCAACAGGTATCTATTCCAGGCAGTTAGAACGATTTATGCAAGATAATCAGTATACATATTGTTTATTAAACCCATTAGAAGCCAAGCTACAATGTGACTCCTTACGGATTCATAAGACCGATCGAAGCGACGCACACCGATTAGCTCTCACTCATTTTACAGCTACCCGAAGGGTATTTACCGGAACTGATAATTTATTCTACCAGCTAAAATCTCTTTCTAGATTATATAGTGAACTGGATAGTGAATTATCGATAATTCGTAGTCGTATGCATAAAGTAATCCAATTAACATTTCCTGAGTTGGAGAGAATGTTTACCAGTAAATCTGATTTGTTTTTAAATTTTGTTCAACTATTCCCCCACCCAGATTGTATTTTAGGTCTTTCAAAAACCATTATAAAAAATCGTATTCGTGCCAACACCAATAAAAAAATATCAAATATTACAGCGGAGAAAAAAGCGATTCAAATACTTGAAATAGCGAAAACTTCCTATCCTGCTGTTTCTCAGAACGATGTTCTATGTGATCAACTCAAATTATACGCCAGACGCTATCAAGAGCTTCTTCACCAAAAAGAATGCTGCATTAACAAGATGGTATATATAGCCGAGCAACGTGCAGAATACGATATCATTCTCAGTCTTCCTGGGATTGGACCGAATACTGCAGTACGCTTGATGGCTGAAATAGGAGATATTACTCGCTTTAACAATAACAAGCAACTCAATGCATTTGCTGGTATTGATATACGCCGTTTTCAATCCGGTAAAACCTTTTTTAAAGATAAAATCAATAAACGTGGAAATAAACATTTGCGGAAGCTCCTTTTCCTCATCATCCAGAACATGATTAAACAACGACGTTACGGACAAAATCACATTGTTGAGTATTATGATAAATTAAAAACGCAACCCTATAACAAATGTCATAAAGTTGCGTCCATTGCATGTGTAAACAAGTTCTTGAAGCTCCTCTTTCACCTTATTACACATGATATACACTATGATTATCGGTTAACGGCCTAATATCATAGTTTCATTCATCATATCATATCTCACCCCTAGTAAAAAAACGAGTATATATTAGGGGTCTTTGATATGCATGATAACAAGTATTTGTTCCTTCTGATATTTACTCCAGTAAAAACCTAAAAATACAGGTTGACTAATCGTAAGAAAAGACACCCAAGAGCTATCAAAGGTGTTACTTCGCCTGTTCAACCTCCTACAGCAAAACGGGCGAAAATCTCACAGATATGAGAAGAAAACAGTCTTTGATATATTAGGTGTCGTTTACAATTGTACCATGTCAGATAATCAAGCGGCTTAAATCAAAAAAATGAAACCCATTAGGGTTTATTTCGTATGCAAATCTTTCAATTGCCTACACGTAGCCTTTAGAAAAAAAGAAACAACCTCTACTATGATTGATGTTGTATGACCTTAGCTTGATAGTGATGTGGTGGTACCCCTTATAGAATATTCTATCCTTATTTAAACTCAATAGAGGTATCTACAAAAAATATAAAACAAGTAATTAAACTACTATAATAATATAGATGAACTGTACCCCGAATCATGGACACTTAAAAAAAGCCCCATGATTCGGGGTTTTTGTGTATTTTTATCAAAAAACCTCGTTATAATGGAACCAACGATAGAAATGAAGTACGGAGAATGAGTAAAATTATTTTTAACGAGATTCAAATGAAACAGCTAGAAAAAAATAAAAATGTATTAAAAGCGTCGGAACGTTCGATTAGCTATTGTCCAGATTTCAAAATAAGAGCGGTAAAAGAAAATCAACAAGGAAAAGGTCCTAGCCAAATCTTTTTAGAGAATGGGTTTGACTTAGCTGTGATTGGTGAGAAGAAACCAAAACAATGCTTGAAACGTTGGCGAAGAACCTTTGAACAATTTGGTGAAGAGGGCTTTTATACAGAACGCCGCGGGACGCCCTTCGGAAAAACCTTTCTCTTCTGATGAAAAATTAAAGAAAGCGGAAGCACTTATTGCGTTTTTAGAAGCGGAATTGACATTCCTAAAAAAGTTAGACGAACTCGAAAGGCAGGCGTTACAGAAGAAGCGTTAACACCACGAGAAACATACACACTGATTGAACAAACCATACGTCGATTCCAATTCCCACGTATGGTGCGTTACCTTTGCACACTGGCTGGGGTAAGTCGGAGTGGATACTATGCGTGGCTTCATCAGACAGATAAACATCTAGAAAAAGAACGTAATGATGAAACAGATTATGAATGGATCCAAGAAATTTTTAATCGAAAAGGAAAAATATGTGGTGGTCGTTCTATCAAAATGGTGTTGGAAAAGACAAAAGGAATTTGTATGAATCTCAAGCGTATTTACCGTATTATGCGTAAATATAATCTTGTGACAAAGATTTGCCGAGCGAATCCTTATAAACACATCGCAAAAGCGACACAAGAACATAAAACATGTCCGAACCTTTTAAAGCGCCAATTCAATCAAGAAGAGCCTGAAAAAAGTATGTTAACCGATATTACCTATTTATTTTATGGACAAGGAAAGAAGGATTATTTATCATGTGTAAAAGACAGTACAACACGAGAGATTTTAGCCTATCATGTCTCCTCTTCTTTACAAATGGATATCGTCTATCAAACATTAGATAACTTGAAAGAGAGATTAGGAGAAGTCATCCATCCTGAAGCGCTTCTACATTCAGACCAAGGTATTCATTATACACACCCTGAATTTCAGAAACGTGTAAGAGAAATGGGGATCAGACAATCTATGTCCCGTAGGGCAATTGTTTAGACAATGCACCAATGGAATCCTTTTTTGGTCATATGAAAGATGAATTAGATTACAAAGATTGTCAAACCTTTGAATCCCTTGAGCTCAACATAAAGGATTATATGGAGGAGTATAATTATAATCGTTATCAGTGGACATTAAAAAAGATGGCTCCGATCGAATATCGGAACCATCTTTTAAGTGCTTGATTTTTCAGGGCTTTTTTATTAAACTGCCCATTTTATAGGGTACAGTTCAAGATTTCCCCTTTGTTTTTATAGAATAACAAAAATGTTCTTTAATTATTTTTAGTTATTTGTGGTTTTACTTTGTATGTGTATTCTCCATTAGTACTATATTGGGTATTGCTATTAACAGGTTCTACCTTTACACTCATATCTGTTCCATATTGCGCTTCATAAGTACCTAATGAATTAAAGTTTACTGTTTCTTCAGGACCAACTGATAATTTGTCACCATACAAGGCTTTGAATTCTTTATGCTTAAGTGCCTCTCTTAGCATGCTTGCAAAACTACTATAGTCACTTGCAATTTGTTCACCCTTCAGATCAAAAATTTTCATATGATCCACACCTGAACCTTGAGCAATCATTTTTACACGTCCTGTTGATTTATTAGTATTTAGCATCACAGTGACTTTTACAGTTGAATGCGCAGGCACTTTAATTGCTTGTGCGGGAGCGGTATAAGTACGGCTTTCAGCGTGCGTTTGAGCTTCTGAACGTGAAAAATCATATTCTGCGTTAACTTCAACACCGGCATCTACAATAAAACGGAATTCTCCTTTATATTTTATTCCAAATTTTCCACCATGCGTTGTCGTAGTGGTTACAGAATTTGTAATTGTTTTTGAAAAACTCTGTGTAGATAATGTTTGTTCAAAATCAGAATCATTTACCAAAGTTGTTGTTCCTACAAATTCAGGATTTAATTTAGAAATGTTAGGAGCACCAACTGGTTCTACAAAGTATTTGTCAAATTTAAAAACATCTTCAATTTTCCCACCGAAAATACCAGACTTGACAGTTTTTTCTTTTCCATACTTCTGGAAAAGATATGTTGATTCTATTACAGTAAGGTGCCTTTGCCAACTATTTTGGTAATTTTCATATGGATCAGTCTTGACCTCATAATTATTTATTTTTTTCTGAAGGGCATAATTCACTGTTTGGGCACTTGCCATATTTGGAGAAGTTAATGATAATGATGTAACCCCAAGTGTTGCCGCGGTAGTTAGCACAAGAATTTTTTTCATATTGTTCACTCCTATCCATAATATTATACATTCATTATACTTATAGAAAGCGTATACAAGAGGGAATTTTGTGACATTTTTTCGAAATAACATTATCTCTTAAATTCTTATTTAAGTACATTTTATTATTTGTTGTGCTAAGTTTTGAAGAAAAAGTTATAAAGGGGGAGATGCACTTTTGAATCTACGATTCAAAAAATAAAAATAATTTTGATTGAAATGGATCGCATAAAAGATTTATGCGATTTTCAGTTTAATAGGGATTCGTTGATCCACATTTGGTTTAAAAGTCTCGTATGGATTAACATGATTGTAAAATAAGGGTGTTAACCCATCGCTATCAAGCTAAGCTCATACAACATCAGTTATAGTATAGGTTATTTCTTTTTTTCTAGAGGATACATGTAGGGGATTTAAAGATTTGCATACGAAATAAACCCTAATGGGTTGATGAGCGTGTAATGCTACCCTATTAAATTGCCAGCTAAAATTCTATAACTAATTGTGAATTTTTTCGCAATTAAATTGATTTGGAGGAAAAGTCCTTGGATGTATTTTAAATTATCCAGAATTAATTTACTGATATGAATATTGCCAATGCCATTACTTCAACAATTTTTATTATTTTACTAGGTTTCTTTTGTCGAAAAAAAGTGATTTTTAATGATCGAGTTGGAAAGATACTACCAAAAGTCGTATTATCCGTTGCTTTACCTGCTCTGGCCCTCACATCTTCCATGATAGATATTAATAAAGAATCTTTAGCTGAAGGAATGAATCTTTTAATTTTGGAATTACTTATTTACATTATTTTAATTTTCGTCTCTAAGCCAATATATCTGAAATTTAAAAATGACAAGCAAGATACATTACGTGTTTTAACAATTTTTGGTTCAACAACTTTCTTTGGTATTCCCATTGTAGGTGCTATATATGGACCTAAAGGTGTCTTATACGCTTCTATTTTTAATATTGGTTATCGAATTTTTCTATATTCTTACGACTATATCAAGATGAGTGGTCTGGAAATGGAAGCGAAAAATATAAAAGAAATGTTTATAAAAACTATTGTCATTGCGACTTTTCTTGGATTATTGATTTGGATGTTTCAAGAATATTTACCTCAAATGAACGTTGTAGCTGTTGATGGAAAAATATCAAATGTTGCTTTATTATGAATTGATCGAACTGCTGTTTGACTATATAAACCTATGACTTATTTATCAGGACTAGCTTCACCACTCGCTTGGCTTTCGATTGGAGCAACACTCGGTGCTGTATACTTCAAAACAGCGATTACAGATTGAACATCTTTCATCTACCGCATAAACAAAATTGTGTTAGTTCCTAGTATCAATATTGTATTTCTCGCAACTCTTTCACTAACAGGAATTCTTTCGATTAGCGCTATTTCCATAGGAGTTGTTGTCATTATGATGGCAACACCAACTGCTACAGTAGCAGCCGCCTATGCAATTAGTTTTGATAAAGATGCACTGCTTGCTTCTAATACATCTTTACTTTCTACAGTTTGTGTGGTTGCACTGATTCCTATGTGGATTATCATCATTAATTTAATGAGTAATATTGGGATATTTAGATAAAAAATATTATGATAATGGAGAGATGAACTATGACATTAAAAGTAGCTTGTTACGGAGTTAGAGAAAATGAAGTACCTTTTTTTAAGCAATTAAATAAATATAATTTTGAACTATGCTTGATTGAAGATTTACTTAGACACGACAATATTCAAACTGCTAGAGGAATGGATGCTGTTTTATTAAGAGGAAATTGCATAGCAGATTTCCAAAATATTAAAAAATTAAAAGAATACGGTGTGAAATATTTGTTCACATGTACCGTTGACTATAATCATATTGATTTGCAAGCAGCAGCCGATTACGACATGTGCGTGACAAGGGTTCCTTCCTACTCTTCAAATGCTATCGCAGAACTATCTTTAACACTTGCCATGTCATTATTGAGACATACGACCTATACGACAACAAGAACAGTAAATCAAGACTTCACTGTAGATCGGACAATGTTCAGTAAAAAAATTAGAAACAGTAAAGTCGGTATCATTCGTACAGGTAAAATTTGATTGACGGAAGCAAAACTTTTTAAAGGGCTTGGCGCTGAAGTGCTTGGATATGATGTATTCCAAAGTGATGCAACAAAACAAACGGTTGCCTTTATGAAATTGGACGATTTATTAAAAGAAAGTGCTATCGTAAGTATAGTCCCTTATATCCCAGGAGAAAATGATAAAATGATTGAGGCCGAATTTATTTCAAAAATGAAAGATGGATACATTCTCGTTAACACTGCTCGGGGTGAACTGCAAGATAGCGAAGTCCTTCTTAATGCCCTCCAATCTCATAAACTAAAAGGCTTTGCAACAGATGTATTTGGGAATGAAGAAAAACTATTCTTTCAAAAATTTGATAAAACAACAAAAAATTAGATCCAACTGTTCAAGCACTACTAGAACAATACCCTCGTGTCTTCGTGACACCTCATATAGGATCTAATACAGATGAAGCGATTACTAATATGATTGAAACAATCTTTAAAAACCTTCATGACATTATTACAAAAAAACACACAGCAAATGTTGTGCTTTTACCGAAAAAACGAGGACTTATTTCTATAACCTGATTACTATAATCCATAAAAAAGAGTCAAATTATATCGAGTTTGACTCTTTTTTTACGAATTCAACGCATCC
Organism: Bacillus sp. JAS24-2; assembly: GCF_008274905.1. Taxonomy (NCBI): domain Bacteria; kingdom Bacillati; phylum Bacillota; class Bacilli; order Caryophanales; family Bacillaceae; genus Bacillus; species Bacillus sp. JAS24-2. The sequence goes on along the minus strand of NZ_CP031070.1, from coordinate 91,684 downwards.
TTCCCTCGACGTACAGGATTTAAATTTTTCAATATCTAAATCCCTGCCATGCAAAATAACTTACACCTGTTTTCTCCTTCTGTTTTTCCTTCGCATGTATAAGAAGAGGATTTGACCGCTCCGCACGGCCAGAGCCTCTTGTCCTCCTATAAAAAAGAAATAAGTTTTATATCAGTTTTTATTTGAGGACTTAATTCATTGGGAATACATACGCAGTAATATTGAGGCCGTAAGAGTACCGCTTGGTTTTTGTCTGGATTCGAAGAAAGAAGGCAGTCCTTATGTTGTGACACCATGCCTGACTTGCCCAAATTTCTGCACAATCCCTGACAATCTGTCTGACTTTGAAAGCGAAATCGAACGCGTTGAAGAACATATTCAGATGACGCAAAATTACCCAATTTACAATGAGAAAACCAAGGAGCAATTAGATAACCTTATTAAGATTAGAAATCAACTTGCCAAAGGCAAGTCTCATCGGGGTGAAAGTGCTAAGAAAATCATCCTCGATGCTCAAATTGTCAAAGAAAAAAGAGTATCATCATGAAACATAAACGATCTATAGAGGCTATTGTAGCCCTGGCCAAAAAGAAGCGTGAAGAAACCGTACAAAAAGTTAAGAAAGCAATTAAGCAACTGATTAAAGAGAATAGACGTATTAATTTCAACTCCGTCTCCTGCTTCGCAGGAGTGTCTAAGTCTTACTTGTATAATCACATTACCCTTCTTGAACGAATTGAAACACTTCGTAAACAACAAGCCGCATCTCCAAAATCCGTAAAACGGCAAATGAGTGATGAAAATAAAGATGTAATGATTCAATTATTGCGGGATCGAATCAAGGAATTAGAGTACGAGAATCGGCAATTAAAAGATAAAAACAAAAAGCTACAAGGAAAAATGTATGAAAAAATTTAATGAAATAAGACTCTTACTTTGTGGTCATATCCACAAAGTAAGAGTCTTATATTTTCTGTTTATTTTTTATTTTAATCTAAATTTCCCGAAGGGATGGGCATGCGGCTGTACCGCATATACGCACTAAAAAAGAGAAATGGCATCCCATTTCTTTTCCTCACTCTTATTGTTCTTTTTCTGTATCAGTTGAAGGTAATTTCTTCGCTTGTTTTTCTTTAAAGATTTCACTAATTACACCAAGTGTACCTAGTGTTTCAATTGCATTAGACGGGATGAACACTTTATTAGCTGGTCCTTTCGCAGCTTCAGCTAATGATTCAAATGATTTGTAAGCTAGTACGCGTTCATCTAAATCTGCTGCACGAAGTAATTTAATTCGATTTTGTTCTGCTTTTGCAATTTCCTCAATTGCCCTTGCTTCACCTTTTGCTTATCGAAAGTTTTTTGAAATTCTTTTCGTAAAGAAAGTCAATGTTAAACTCACAATCGCACCAGCTATAATAAACTAAATCAGCCATATGCAATCCTCACTTTCATTCTCATACATGGGCGTTTACTAAAAGCTATTGTACATATTCGCTGTTACAACAAGCATCAATAAAATACTATATCAATATATTACTCATTGCCAATAACACTCCCTTTCAAAAAGTCAAATTATTTCAAATAAAAAGTTCACTTCAAGTATAATGTATGCGCCATAATTTTTTTCTAATTCACGGCATGTTGTATTTTTACCACCTCAAACGCTATAATCCCCATAGCTTCTCCCACTTTTATTAACTAATATCTCATTGCTTCGCTTTTCTCCCCCATAACTGTTTCCATAAAACGATTGAGGCCATAGAAAGCATTATTGTTGTAATGATACTACCTTCAATTCCAAATGAGCCTCCATGAAGGATTGCCGATCCATTTGTTACAGGTTTGAAAAGGGGCGTTGAATATATCGTCATGCCACTAACTGCAAAACCGTAGACGTTATATTGTGCCCAATTCCAAATGGAATGCCATGCGCAAATCCCCCAAAGACTACGGTCCTTTAAAACGTAAAAAGCTGCAAATACACCAACTAATATTATATTCGATATTGAAAGAATTGTAATACCTGGATTAAGCAAATGAAGGAAACCAAATAAAAAAGATGTCACAGCAATCCCAATCCATATACGGCTTCTAACCGAAAGAACTGGGAATAACCAACCTCGTACAACAATTTCTTCAGTTGCCCCTTGTATTAAAAATGCAACTAAAGACCCTACAATACCAAATATAGCGGTTATCGTAATTTCTTGTATTTGTAGTTTTACATTTCCTGTTAATACGAGTGAAATTACTGGTATCGAAATGAAAATCAACCCTATTAATGCACCTCTCAAATATTTTCCTATCCATTGCTCTTTCCAAAATCCAATGGATGAAAATGACCTTTTCTCTACAAATTTAATCCATAAAAACACAAAAAATATAGCCCCGCCAAACGTTAATACCATCTCAATATTGCTATAGATCGCCTTCATAAAGGTTGTTTCTGCTTTCGGTAAAAACAGCATAAATAACATAAACAATTCACCTAAAGTTAAAAATACAATTGCAAGTATAACAGCAAAAACAGGGTGAACTTTGCTTCTTCCCTCTTTTACTGCTTCAATGATTTTATATTTTTTATTTTGCAACATTCTATCCTCCTTATTATTGATTATTGCATTCAACAATATATTTAGCGTTTCCCTTAAAGGGGTTCTGCCGAGATATACCCGTATCTCGGTCGAACCACTACTACACTAGTAATTAACACTTTATTTTTCTTCTCCATCTATTTATCACCTTTTCGTTCGTTTTATTATCTACATTAAGTATAGAAGAGGTGGAGAATATGACAAATCGTTTTAGCTTACAATAAACCTTGCGGTTTTGTAAGGCATGAATATTTAAATGTAATATTGAAATTGTCCTAGTGAACTATATGGGGTCACTATATCATTCCGGGAAAATTGTACGTTAAGGACTAAAAACCCTTGCTATGATAGCGTCCATAGAGGTCAATTATGTGTTCATAAAGATAAAAACCACAGATTAATTGAACGTTGAATTATTTACAAACTTTATGAACATGATTATGGCTAGAAAACGTTAATATCATTGAGTTTTATCCTCTGTTCATAAACATAAGATTTTCTGAACAAATATCTCTTAGTATACAGTACAACGGGTTAGTTGTGTCGGAAATGTCTCTAAACGTACAAAATTACCGAAATGATATGGTGAGACCATGCCCATCAACTTACGAACAAAAACAAAATGAACTTTCGTTCAAATAAACTAAAAAACTCTTAAAACACTTTTTCTTCTTAAAAATGAGCATGCCAAATAAACTTAGGTAGGTATTATTTTTAAGATTATGCAGCTTTCTTTTGTTTTCTAAATCCAATATACTCATAGATAACACCCCCATAATATCAAAGACTGTTTTCTTCCCATATCGATGAGATTTCCGCCCGTTTTTCTGTAGTATGTGGAATAGGCGGTTTAGAATTATTGTTACTTCTTGGGTGTTTTTCTGTTAATCGATTAAAAATAATAAGCGCAAACAGTTGTTGTTTATCAACAGTATAGGCGTGTTTTAATTCAAATGTTTCTCCGGACTGTAGTTGGTTTAGAAGTTGTTTCACATCGATTTGTATGTATTCCGATTGTTTCTTAATAGCACCATTTTTAAAGTATTCTGGATCTGGATTTTTTACATATACATTCGTATTTAATTTTAAACGGGAAATATAGTATGTACCTCGTTGATCCATTTGCTCTAAGTCTTCCAATGAAAAACAACCCAAATCACGAATACATAAATCTCCTGGTCGTAAGGTATCTAAGCACTCCGTACCAAATGTTTTATTATTTTTCCCTGATTCAACTTGAAAGTTAAAAAATTCCCCACTGTGCAGATTATATTCTAATTGAATTTTGAATCCGGCTGGTTGGGCACACCCTCCAAAGCCTGGATATGTAATTTGGCACTTGAAATCTGGTAGCATCTAGGATACGAATTCGTTGAAAATAAGAGAAAAGATGGTTAGAAATTTGTGTTTGTTCACAGATTTTTTGTTGTAATAGTAAAGAGAAAATATGTTGTAAAAACAATACTGCTTGTGTATTTAAGCGTTTATTTAAGTCCTCAGGGCTGAGTAAAGTACCTGTTGCAGCATGAAGCCTACTACATAATCGGATTAGGGGATCACTTGCACCCCAGGTATAGATAGCGGTTAAGTCTGGGTCAGAAAGCTTACATTTTCGCTTTACAAACCCAAGTTCTCTTGCAGATTCTTCTAAAAATACAGGTGTCACATATCGCTGTAATTCCTCTGCAAATGGTTGTAGTTCATCTTGAATCGAGAGATTCATCAAAAAACGTTACCCTTTCTAATCTAGCTTATTTAGAAAGGATAATGTTTTTTGGTACATGAGGGTTGATGGGTATGTATGGTGAGGCCTATTAGAGAAAAATGGATTAGATGATAAGATTCGTAAGTACTATTTATATTTGAATTATGAGGGGTTATTCAGTATTACTATATAAGAACAACTGATAATACAATTACTGATTTGTGTATCTCTGATTTTTCAGAAATCTTCGCTATTCCTAAAGGATTTAGTGATAAACAAATTAGAAAAATTTACAACTGGAACTTATAAGTCTATATAAATAACAAGTTTAATTAATGTAGGAATGAAAAATGAAGATTGCTGTATCGGAATGGAAAGCATTGAAAAAAGAAACAAAGTTAAAACTCTTGCGTTATGCGATGTTAGAAAATTGGAAGATTTCTTCCCTCTATATTTTAACATGTAAAAAGTTGTAGAGAAAAGGGGCATGTAGAATGGAAGAAGGTCGCATTTCCTTTCAGCAAAGGTTTAAAAAATTTCTTGTTATGATCGTCAGTTTTTGGATCATTATGTTTCTCATATATGGCGAAAACCTGTTAAAATAGAATAGAGTCGAAAATCTAAATACCCTTAGGTAGCCCTCATAGATGTAAGATCTATGGGGGCTTTTTTTAACAAGGAAAATAGAAAATTTCACGTATCGTAATATTTAATAAAAAACAAAATACATAAACAATAGTCTACATTAAATTTTATGCTTAATTAATCCGCTTAGTGGATACTACTTCATGTAAAATGGATATTTTATTTATATTTTTGACAGATTTCTTGCGAAATAGGGGTTCAACCGCATGCCCATCAACTTAAGGTTTTAATGTCCCCCATAACGATAAAAACAAACTTGGTTGCTATAAAAAGACATCACGTTTTCATTCTGAAAGTATTATAAAAGTTTAACCTTTATCTAACAGATACCGATTATTATAGAAATAATGCAATAAGATTAATTGCTACATCAATAAAGATAATGTATATAAAAAAAACACCTTTCATTAATGACTAATGAAGGGTGTTTTGAATTAATATTATAGTTCATCTTCTTCTGCTTTTTTATTATTATATTTACTATATCCATACATGCATAAGCCAAAAAAACGCCGCCTAAACTGTTTCCAGTAAGGTCCCTCATGGTAATTGTTTCTCCAGATAAATGTGTTAATAAAGTATATAAAACAAAGAAAATAAAGCCTGAAAATATCGATTTTCGTATCAATGTTTTATTATTTGCAAAACGTAAGTATATTTTTTTGGTTCTCATCATTATAACTATATAAAGTGATGTCGTTAAAAGAATAATTAAAGCTAAAATACCAAGTGATGTAACTTCTTTATTTAAAATCAAATCATATAGGATAGCTCCAAAACAGATAAAAAGAGCTAGCATTCCGGCGTTTGCCATTATTTCGAAGGCAGTATTTTGTTCTCGTTCATCAACAGAAGTACCTTTTCCGAAAAGATATAATTTTAATAACTTAGTCATTAATCTTCCTCCCAAAATAAATCATTTAATGTAACACCTAGACTTTTGCAAATTTCAATACATAATTTCAAAGATGGGTTGTATTCGCCTTTTTCTATTAGACCGATTGTCTGTCTACTTACATTTGTTAATTTTGCTAATTCCCCCTGTGTCATACCCTTTTCAAGTCGAATTCGCTTTACTTTGGTAAGCATATTAGAATCCTCCAATACATTTATTTCCTTTGTAATATATATATTACATTAGTAATGTATATGCGTCAATGGTTAGGTTTTTTTAACATTCTATATTTCCAAGGATATCCTTCTATACAAATAAACTTTATAAATTTGTATCTATAAAATGAAAAAAACACTATTCTTTTTGTAGAAATATACAGAAAGGATCACGTTTTTTATGAATCTTTCGATTCAAGATGAATTACAACTATTTGCTGAAGAATTACACCAATATCTTACTCCTTCATTTTTAGAAAGACTTGCTAGAGAACTAGATTTTGTACAACGAAAGCGTAAGTTTTCGGGTCACGATTTAGCCACTATATGTGTTTGGATTAGTCAACGGGTAGCGAGTGATTCTTTAGTTAGACTGTGCAGTCAACTTCATGCAGCTACAGGAACTCTTATTAGTCCGGAAGGACTTAATAAACGTTTCAATAAAAAAGCTGTTTGCTTATTAAAACATATTTTCTCTGTATTATTAAAAAATAAAATTTGTGAAACATCAGTAATCCCAAGCTCTTCAAGCGCTTATTTTCAACGAATTCGTATTTTAGATGCAACGATTTTCCAAGTGCCAAAACATTTAGCAAGCGTGTATCCTGGATCAGGTGGTTGTGCACAAACAGCGGGTATAAAAATTCAGTTAGAATATAATTTACATAGCGGGCAGTTTTTAAATTTTCAAGTTGAACCGGGGAAAAATAATGATAAGACCTTTGGAACAGAATGTTTAGCGACATTACGGCCTGGCGATCTATGTATTCGAGATTTAGGCTATTATTCACTGGATGATTTAGATCAAATGGACCAAAGAGGCGTGTATTGTATATCGCGGCTTAAACTAAATAATATGGTGTATATCAAAAATGAGTTTCCTGAATACTTTCGAAATGGGGCAGTAAAAAACAATCTCAGTACATCAAAGTTGATTTAGAACACATTATGAATACTTTAAAACCAGGACAGGTCCATGAAATAACAGACGGTTATATTGGAAAGGATAAAAAACTATTCACAAGAGTTATTATGTATCGATTAACTGAAAAACAACTTCATGACCGTATGAAAAAACAAGTTTATACGGAAAGTAAAAAGGGTATTACATATTCAGAGAAAAGTAAAAGATTAGCTGGCATTAACATATATGTTACCAATACACCTTGGGAGATTGTTCCGATGGAACAAATACATGATTTTTACTCTCTTCGTTGGCAAATCGGCGTGTCCAGATAAGGACACATTATCTAGTTGGTGAAAGTCCAATCGGGAGAATAGACTCCACTCCCGTAGCCTGAGAGGCGCCATGAAGTGAAAGCGACATGGCGAAGCCCTCTGACATCACATGCAAAAGGCATGTGGGCAAATCTCCAGGTTGTAACGTACAGTGAACGTAGATGTAGCCTCGTTACACGCAATTCCGGTGGCTGAGACGGTCGATAACGTGCGAAAGCAACAAGAACTGACCGAAATGAGTCTGGAACGGCAGTTCTCACCGGCGGGGTATCAGCGGCGACATGGAGAGAAAGATAATGTGGAAACTGGAGAAGCCCTAGACACCCGATGAAGAAACCTCATCGAGGAGACCGTCTCTATAACCGCGATCGGGAAGTGAGAACGGTAGGTGTCAGGGTGGCGGAACGGATCGTAGTACCAGAGATCTGCGTGCAGCAAAACGCGCGGGGAGGAAAGGGTCCGAACCTGTAAACATTTCGTATGACTAAAGGAGGCAAGGGTGCCATGACAAAAACACCCATCACTTTGCAGGAACTAAGGCAACGAATCTATCGAAAGGCGAAGTCTGAACCTACGCACCGGTTTTGGGGGCTATTTACCCACATTACCAAAATGATAACCCTTCACGAAGCATATCAGCAGGCAAGGAAAAACAACGGTGCTCCAGGCATTGATGGAAAAAGTTTTGCTGATATAGAACTAGAAGGAGTTATCCCATTCTTAACGGGTATTCAAGAAGAATTGCAAGCTGGAATATACCGACCACAAGCCAATCGAAAAGTAGAAATCCCAAAGGCAAACGGCAAAACGCGAACTCTGCAAATTCCATGTATACGAGATCGTGTAGTACAAGGAGCGCTAAAACTCATATTAGAAGCAATTTTTGAAGCTGATTTCTGTCCAAACTCGTATGGATTTCGGCCGAAACGCTCTCCACATCAGGCATTGGCGGAAGTACGACGCAGTATATTGCGCCGTATGACCATAATAATTGATGTTGATTTGTCACGCTACTTTGATACAATTCGACACAACATATTATTGGAGAAAATCGCGAAACGTGTCCAAGACCCACAGGTTATGCATCTTGTAAAACAGGTAATTAAGGCAACAGGTAAGATCGGTGTCCCGCAAGGGGGGCCATTTTCTCCACTAGCTGCGAACATTTACCTCAATGAAGTGGATTGGACATTTGATGCCATTCGACGCAAAACAGCTGAGGGCAATTACGAAGCTGTAAACTATCACCGTTTTGCCGACGATATAGTTATCGCTGTAAGCGGACACTCCAGTAAAAGTGGATGGGCTGAACTGGCATTACGAAGACTGTGGGAACAGTTAAAGCCTTTGGGAGTTGAACTGAATCTGGAGAAGACTCAGATGGTCAATGTCCTAAAAGGAGAATCCTTCGGATTTTTAGGATTTGACCTGAGACGAATATCGAACCGAAATAAGAATGGATTCTTCGTTTTCATGATCCCGAAGAAGAAAGCTCGCACGACAGTGAAAGCAAAAATTCGCGAACTCATTCAAAACGCAGGAGCGAAGTCAGCACAAGACTTAATAAAACAAATCAATGCCGTACTGACTGGATGGGTGAACTACTTCCGGGTTGGGAACTCTAGTCAAGCTTTCAGTGAAGTACGTGATTATACGGAGATGAAAATTCGCACACTGTTAACGAGAAGGAAACGAAGACGAAAGCGTAGCATCGGATGGCAGAGATGGAGTAACGAATATCTCTATGGTGTACTGGGGCTTTACTGGGACTGGAAAGTCCTTCCCCTGAAAAGTGCAGAGAGTTTCCGATGAAAGTGTCTGCCATTTGATAGGTCTCATAACCCTTTTGATGAAGTTTATGGGGTGAGCTGCTTGAGGGAAAACCTCACGAGCAGTTCTTATGGGGAGAGGCTGGAAACGGGTCACAACTGATACCGCGCCAGTCTTTTACCCGACAGCTGTTATTTAAAATATGGAAATCTTGGTTTCAAATTCATCGTTGTAAATCTATTAAACAAGAGCGATTAGAATGTCATCTTTATGGGCAACTCATTAGTATTCTATTATGTTCTTCTACTATGTTTAAAATGCGAGAACTCCTATTACGTAAGAAACAGAAAGAACTAAGTGAATATAAAGCGATGTATATAACTAAGGATTATTTTTCACTTTTTTACCAAGCATTACATAAAAACACCCTGTATGAGATTTGAAAGCTCTAAAATGTGAATTTCTATATCATCACTTAATACCTTTTTTGTTACTTATCCTCAACTATCCCAGTTGCATGAAACTCCTTTATTTAACACTCAAACGTGAAGGTAATTTAATTCTTGTTATTAATCATATAAAAATTACACAATAAAAAATAATAGATTTATTGAGATTCAACATATCTTATCTGCAAAGGTGGCTCCCACATTGTTTTTGCGCTTCATATGCTTCTCTAAATAAATTTTTGTTGTTTGGATATTTTCATGCCCCAGTGTCTGCATTAAATGATATAGATCCGCATCCCCTTGTTCAACTGCCATGATTGCAAAAGCATGACGAAATGTATGCGCTGTAACTGGGTATTCACAATACTTCAGAAACTCTAGATTTGTCTTTTTTATCATATCCGTTACCTGATTTGATAACGTTCTCGAATTGTAAAAGTTCCTCCTTTGGTTTACAAATAAAGGGCTTTCATCTCCTCGATTCAATATGGTTTGAAATCCTCTTCCCCGTCTCATTTCACAAATACACTGGTACAAATGTTCCAAAATGAACAGTTCAAGTACCTTATCCCCTTTACCCTTAACTTTTAACCAGTGCTTTCCGTCATAGTGCAAATCTTTTACTCTTGTTGTACACAATTCTTGAATTCTTGCTCCGGTACTTGCCAGAACTAGTAAGATTGTATAGTTTACTATATGTCCTTTTTCTTTATAAAACCCTAAGATTTTCATAATCTCATCATAGGATAGATCCCGATTTGGCCTATCCCATTCATTTACATTTGCGCGCTGCAGTTCTTCATGAAGAGGCTTTTCAATATAAGAAAATACATGAAGATGTTTTAGAAAAGAACGAATGAGCACTGTTTTCTTTGCAAGTGTTGCCACTGCATATGTTTCCCCATTCCTACCATTCTCTACCTGCTTCAACCAAGAATTGTATTTACGAATATGCCAAGGTTGCAAAGTTTTCAATAACGAGGCATTTTGTTGTACTTCTTCCTCATTCAATTCAAATTCTTCTGCATGCTGCACCATGCCCTGACAAAATGACAAGATTTCTGATATATAACTCTTTTTCGTATCCTCTTTTCTATTCTTCTTCTCATCCATATCTTTTTGTAAATGTACGAAATAATAAATGACTTCCAAATCACTGAAATACGTATATTTACTCTTTCCCTCTTTTTCTGCAACCTCCACCTTATCTACATAACCATTGTTATGCAGAAATGGAACCATATCTCTCATATTCCCTACATATGTATCTATATATTCGATTTGATTATTTATAATAGATAAATTTTCTTTTGCATTTTTATTAACCATATTTCAAATTTACCTCTCCTATTGAAGATTATGAATACAATTCTCTTTATCAACTATATTTATTATTTTATTTCACTTCTATCAATTATACAAATTAAAATCCATATTCTTTCTGTAAGAATCCTACATTCTTCTCTATTTACTTATACTTATGATTTTTTATAATTTATTAGTAAATATACCATTATTCATTATAATTAAAGTTAATTTTAAATCACTCCTATATTTAAATTTTTATAAGAACATAATAAATAGGTAAATACAATTTTAACTATACATAATTCATAAAGAATTATTTAGGTTTTTATAAAATTCATTTCTAGTTTTAAATGCAAATAAGATTTTGATATGATATATACATAGTTTATAAATTAGCAAACAATAGTTAAGGAGGTATCCTTTCATGATACAAGATTTATTGTTTATTACAAAACCTACTGTAACGACAAAAGAGGCAGCAGACTTATTAGGCGTAACCGTACAGACCATATTAAAGAAAGAAAAAGATGGATTAATAGAATGTGTATATAAAAATAACTGGAAACAATTTGGTAGTAAGATTTTCTATTTGGAGGATATTGAACGCTTAAAAACTAAAGAAGAGATTAAAGGCCTTAGCACAAAAGAAACGGCTGAAATTCTTAATGTAGCACCATCTACAGTCTTTACATACATCAAATCCGGAAAATTACCTGCGACAATGGTAGAAAAACGAGGAAAACAAGTATATCTTATAGATGAAGAAGAGCTAGAGATTTTTATGCTTGATTATGAAAAAGCTAAAACAAAAGAGCGAAAAACATTCATTACTAAGATTCAAGATGAAGATATATATTTATATCAATTATTAAGACATCTACATACCGGAAAAACAGCTAGAGTAATAGAGATCAATGGAGCAGATGGAAAGATTCTTACAGAGGATGAAGAAATTTTCCCACTATCCACTTATAAGGAACATGATTATTCCTTTGAACCTCTCCAGAAACAAGCGGTGATTACGAAACGAGGGTATTTATCTTTTTCATTTAAAAAGCCTCAATTATTTAATTCCATCACTTATAATTTAATTAACTTATTTTATAAAGAACTTGGTGTCACAAATATGCGATTAAATATTACACCAGATACTATCAAATTAGAAATTAAACCTTTTGTTTTACAGGTAGACCCATTGCAATTTCAAGAAGAGATTAAATACTTACATTCTCATATGAAATCCGGCACAATACTTCCACATGTAGAAGGTATATACTTTAAAAGTAATGTAGAACCATTAACTTTTCATGCAGATCATGACTTTAAACAAAAAGTAGTTCAAATGGCTGCGGAATCTGGTATGGGACAAGAAGAATTTTTATTCCAGGCAGTAAAATCTTATATAACTAATTTAGAACAGTAATAAATTGCTCAGTTTACTCTTTATTCTCTACTATATAATAATTATTTATATAAATAATTTTAAACATTCCTTCTTAAAAACATCCCATGTCTACCAACTTAAGGATCAAAATTATTCCAAAACAAAAAAATGAAGATTTTCACTTGGATATGCCAATTTTCTCGTTTTGGGGTATTTGCTTTTCTTATCTTGATGGTGATGGGGTATTTCAAAATATAAACTTAATTGGGATATCAACGAATTAATTGAGTTATAACTCCAAGATAAATTATTGGGTTTCGTTGCAAAGTTTCTTAACATTAAATGAGATGAAGAATTTGTCACTAACTATTATGCAACTATAAGTAATTTTTGTAATTCACTGCACGTCGAAAACCAGGAGCCGGGTTTAAAACTCCTGGTTTTCTTATATAACATGAATGACTTTGATTCCTTTCAAGGTACGTGAAGTATGACGAAGATTTTGAAATCCTGCGGATTTGGAAAACCGTCGTTTGACATACCAATGGTCTTGTTCTATGAGATTGTTCAAATGTTTGGTGGTACAATGAGTTGTACGTTTATAAAAGCAGTGTTCTTTTAATTTGTTAAACGCACAAAGTAGCGCTGGGGCTTTGTCTGTTGTGAGAACCGTTGGTTCTCCAAAAACCTTCACCAATCTTTTCCTAAAGGCATATGCCGCCTGATGATCTCTTGTTTTTCGAAGTTGAATATCCAATGTATATTCATCCTTATCGATCACACGATATAAATAACGCCATTTTCCTTTCACTTTTATATAAGTTTCATCTAATTTCCACGATGATTGTACCTTTTTGTTTTTCTTCTTCCAGATTTGATAGATCAAATTTCCATATTCATGGACCCAACGGCTAATAAAATAATATCTTTCTTAAAATTGTTTTCCTTTAAAATATCCCATATAGTATTCTCCTCGCCTTATGTTTCTTACATTTTAATTTCCCTTAGAAAAACTTTGCAACAGAACCAATGTATATCTAATACGATTTGTTCTGGTAAACGTTGTATAATATCTTTTTCTAACAATTTACTACTTGTAGACACATTTTTTCGTACTAATCGTTTTAAAATCGTTTCTCCATCTTCCGTTATAATTACCTGGCCATTATTCAGATAATTTAAATCTACCGCATTGGCAACAGAATTTAATTTCTGTTTCAACTGTTTAACAAAATAAGTAGGAGATGAAGGGAAATTAAGTTCTTTACAATACTCCTTAACTAGCGGTTCACATGCTTCCCAAGGTACTATAATCAGCGTACTTTTTAGAACCTTGTACACACTCACGTCACCTGTCTTTAATTCTGAGGCTAAATAGGAAAATATACAGATTTCAAGACGTTTACGATACAATAAATTAGAATCCTTTCCAACTCGAAGAGTTTGTCTCCATTTCTCGTTTGCAAATGATAAATCAAGATTAGCAGGAAGGTGTTCTACCCTTCGATTTTCATTTAGCAATAAAAATTGTAAAGCTTTTATGAGAGAATCATCCTGAGTTGTTGAATTTATTTTTAACAAGGGTATTTTTGCCCATCCCCCGAAAAAGGGGAATAAGACAAAATACACCAAATTATATTTTGTCTTATTCTTCTTCAATTACATGCTCTGTCACTAACCTGGTTAAAATGTCATCTTCATTGATACCCTCAAAGATTGTCTCTAAATTTACTACTGTTGGGGATTTGCTAAATTCATAACGACCATAAAAATTGATATGTTGCCAAGCAACCGGTGAAATATACTTTAATATGTTCATCTCGATACCTTTATTCTGAGATTTCGTTAATAAATTCGATAAGATACTTGCATTGTAGTAAATAATACAATTGGTTAACAATCTACTACATTCATTCCAGACTTGCTGATCTTGTTCAGTCTTGAAACGAAGTTTTCCAAAGTTTGCAAAAGATACAGCCCGACGTAATTTATGATAACTTTCCCCACGGTTTAGCGCCTTTTGAACATTTTGACGTAATGGTAATGAATCGATATATTCTAAAAAATATAGGTTTTTGATGATATTATCGTACTCCCATAATGCACGTTTCGTTTGATTTTTTCGGGCATAAGAACTTAACTTTCGAACAATCACATTTTGAGTAGTCGTTTTTAAAGCCAGAGACAATATAATCCGTTTAATATTGTCCCATTCCTTCATAATCAATTCTTTATTGATTTTCCGTAAAGGTTTGATAAGTAATTCTTCATATTGGCTTGGATGTTGAAACCCATATAAATTTCGATATATTGTTGCATGAATATCCTTATATCTTGGTGCAAACTGATAACCAAATAAATCTAAAATAGAAAAATTAACCTCATTTGTTCCATGTGTATCTGTAGAATGAATATTAGGCTTTATATCAGTTGTATTATTGTATAAAATATCGAATACATAATGGCTTTCATGCTCATTCGCACCAATAATTCTTGCTTGAATCGGAATATGGTTGGCCGCCATTGTATAAGAAGTAATTCCTTTATTCATTCCAAAATATTTAGAGGAATGACGGGACTGTAGCGTATGAATCTGCGTTTCGAATTTTTGACCGTCACTACTCGAATGGACGAAATCATCAATATTATAATATTGAACAATAGGAAGTTTACTTGTTGCATTACTAATGCAGTCATTCGCTTCTTTTAATGTTTCTAATCGAATAAAATTAGATGATGTAGTTGCTAGTTTTGAATAATCTGTATCAGAAACTTCCCCCATTCTATACAATCCCATATTTGTTCCCCAAGATATTAGACATGGAATAAGAATAGTATCATTTGCATATTGATTTGCATAGCGTCCTAGGATATGTTCAAAGTTATCTAGAAAATTACATTGTTGATTTACAAAGTACAGAATACTTCTCATATCAATTTGTGGCAATACATCGAAAAATGCATGATTAATAGGAGCTGAAACTCGAGTATATGGAAGTGTCCAGGAATTATGATTTTTATGTTTTTTTACTTGAACATGTTTGTTTTTCCCCGAAGTAATCCTTTTATTGATTGAAGTAATACGAGTTTCTAATTTATTTTCCAGTTCTTTCAAATATTGTTCAATAGGCTGTTGTAGGATAGTTAAATGGAGATCTTGAATGATACTCTCTTTTTGTTCCCACTTACCTTCATCGATTAAATCATCTTTAAAACTTCTATACTGTATACTATCCCTACAAAATATATCTCGTGATTGCAAACGATGCCATAAGGAATAATAAATTAAAAATTCATATCGATCTATTAGTAAACGTTTTGGATGAGAATCATCTTTAGTGTAAAGATAACGTTGGTTGCTATTTGTTATAAAGGCTTGCGGGATATCTTCGATATCATATTTGGTTAAGGTTTTTCGTTTCGTAAAAACTTCTTTTTAAAAATTTATTGCATCCATAAGTGTGTCATCCATATCTATTGTAACAAAATCAACCATCATAAAAATAGGACGAATTTGTCGTTTGAATTGTAAAGCTAATGCATCAATACGTTCCCAACGGAACGCTTTTTCATCTATCTTCGAATTATCCAGGATTTGATTTGCTAGTTCAGTTAATTTTTGACGGTCTAGGATAGAAAATACACGTTTTTGAATGTCTTTAAATACTGTATTATCTGAAATATTTTCATCTATTATAACTTGTAAAACCTTCCCTACTTTCTTGAAATCCCCCTGGTTTTCTGTGTAATAGGTATATATCTGGTCTTTCGCAAAGGACAGAATATCATCTTTGTATTTTCTTACCTTATAAATAAAACCATTAATCAAATTATCATTCATTCTTTGATAACGATGAAAAGTAAAGTACAGTAAATAAATATAAACAAGTGATTCATCAAACCGTTTTAATTTATACACAGAATAATATTCTACTAAAGAAGCGTAGTATTTAATACTTTCGTTAGAAATTTTTAGTTGAGGCAAAATTGTATTGGCCAGTTGAAAAAGAGAATGAATTTCTTTCCCACATTCAATTTCGCGCTTCATTTCATTTATACTAAAATCTTTTGGTTGATGTTTTGTTTTAGTAATTTCATATAATCCAGAAGAATTATATAATAATTCTTTTAAATGCTGTTATCTGTTTCAGATAGATGATTTTGTATAATTGTGATGAGTCGTTGTTCTTCAGATGTAATAGCAGTTCCTACAATATCTTGCATAAAACTATACGCAGGAATAACAATGTGTTCTTCTATTAAATAATTGAGTAATTCACGAAAAATAAAAATAGGTTTTCCACTTACTGTTGCAGCCTTACGGGCTTTTTCTTGTAAAACACCTCGATAATATGAGTCACAAATATGGTAATTAGATATTTTAAGAATTAATTTTTTATGAGTAGGTCGTGTCTTTTTATCAATCGATCCAAAATCTCCAAATGACTCATTTTTAAAATATATTGAATATCTTCTTGGACCTCAGATAATTTAAACTGAAAAAATAAATGTTTTGATTTGAAATATCCAAGTTGAAGAATAAAATGCACTTTAGACTTTATAGAACGTAAAGTATATAATAATTCCTTTTCTACTTGTGAAAGCGAAAAGTATTGCACACGTTCTTTAGGTGTAAATACAGGTCTACTATAAAGACGATTAATTTCATCAATTGTTAAAATTGTTAGTCTGTTTTTAGTGTTCATATTTATCTTGGAATCCATCCTTTTACACAAAATATTTTATAATTAAACTTACTGAGTCACAAAGTATACGTCATTTTGTATTAGTTCATATTTCGATAAATGGTCATTCTAGATATACCAGATTTTTCAGCAGCCTCTGTGATATTTGCTCCTTGTTCCATTAAATAAAATGCATAACTTAATTTTTCTTTATCAATAGATGGCCTGCCAGGATATTTCCCCCGTTTTTTTGCCGCCAGAATTCCTTCTTTTGTTCGTTCAGAGGTTAAGTCTCTCTCAAATTGAGCGATTCCCGCAAAAACAGTAAAAAGCATTTTCCTATTTGCTGTTGTTGTATCCATCCAGGACTCTTTTAGACTTTTCAAGTTCGCTCCTTTTTGAGAAATGAGTTCGGCAATCTCAATTTTAAATCTTTTGTAGAACGTGAAAGACGAGTCAAGTCTGTTACTACGACTGTATCTCCTTGGCGTAGAAATTCTAGCATACGACTTAACTCAGGACGATCACGTTTAATCCCAGTTACTTTTTCAAAAAAGATTCGTTCACAACCAGCCTCTTTTAATTGCTGATCTTGGCGATCTAAATTTTGATCAACTGTGGACACTCGCATATATCCAAATTTCATAAAATTCCTCCTTTTTTCATTTTTATTGTATCAAAAACGCTATAAAATAAATATTGTTACAAAATAATTTTGTTACATATTTTTGTTACACTAAGATTGCTAGTTTTCTTGACGTCATGTCTTGATATTAATGGGTGTAATGGTAATTAATAATCTCATGATATCATTTGCAATTTAATACGAATGATAGAAAAGGAAATTTATATGTTGATAAGGTTCAATGTTATAATAAACATAATCTAAAATGTATATATTGTTATACTTTTTAAATAAAAGGGGGCGTTTTTCAATGAAAGAACAAATCCAACCCTTAGATCCTATTGCAATTCACTTAGGACCCATTACTGTACATTGGTATGGAGTTATTATTGGTATAGGAGCTATATTAGGGTTTATCTTAGCAACTCGTGAAGGAAAAAAACGTGGGATACCTTCAGATGTATTTTACGACTTAATCTTTTTAGCTTTACCTATTTCAATTATTTCCGCACGAATATATTATGTAATCTTTGAATGGAATTATTATAAGGAAAATCCAGTTGAAATTTTTGCGATTTGGCACGGTGGAATTGCAATTCATGGCGGTATTATAGGAGCTGTATTAACAACTATATGGTTTACAAGAAAACGGAATCTTTCTTTTTGGAAAATCGCTGATATTTTAGCCCCAAGCTTACTTTTAGGGCAAGCAATTGGGCGTTGGGGAAACTTTATGAATCAAGAAGCTCATGGAGGAGTTGTATCTAAAAACTTTTTAGAGTCGTTACATTTACCAGATTTTATTATCAATCAAATGAATATAAATGGTACATATTATCATCCAACTTTTTTATACGAGTCTGTCTGGAATATTACAGGTGTGATTGTATTACTCGTATTAAGAAAAGTTGATTTGAAACGAGGAGAAATTTTTCTCACTTATTTATTATGGTATTCTGTAGGAAGATTTTTTGTAGAAGGCTTACGTACGGATAGTCTCATGTTAACATCCCATATAAGAATAGCTCAATTAGTCTCAATTGGGTGCATACTTTGTAGTATTCTTATTGTGTGGTATAGACGTAAAAAAGGATATGCACATCTACACTATACTGCTGATTAATGGAGTGAATCGATGTAATGGAGCAACACAAAGTGAAGTCAAAAGTCCTTGAAACAATGGATTCAAAATATATTCAGCAACATTTAGCTAATGAAAGAACTTATCTAGCCTGGTTACGTACTGCAATTGCTATTGCTAGTTTAGGATTTCTTGTAGCTAATCTTCATTTAGCTGTTCGAAAAGAGCTTTCCTCATTAAATAATAAGATTGCTATTGGAATAGGAATTGGATCAGTTATTGCTGGAATAAGTATTATTGTTATTGCAACCTTACAATATCTAATTAAACGTCAAAACATTAATTCACAAACATTCCAAGCACATACCACATTAATTGTATGGTTATCACTCTTAGTTATTACAGTTATTTTAGCCATTTCATCTTATTTTTTACTAATTATATAACAGAATATTACCAACTACGATTTAAAAGCTAAATAAAAAAACAAATTCCTGTCACTAGGAAATTGTTTTTTTATTTAGCTTAGGTTTTATGTCATTCGGTTGGCGGCGGTACCTCTAAAAGAATAAGACAAAATATAATTTGGTGTATTTTGTCTTATTACCCTTTTTCGGGGGATGGGCAAAAACACCCATATAAGATTAAATAAGATAATAAAAAAGTTCCCTAAAAAGGGAACTTTTTTCATAGTAACTCCACATAATGCAGGCACATATTAATTGATCATTTTTAGTATAGAGTAAGAATGAAAGGAATGCATCTTTTAAATATGTAATGTTGATATAGATTTTAAAATTTGGAGCGGATCAGTACGTGTTTGGATAGAATTTTAAATGTATTGGACTATATTGCATCAATTTATGTATTGCATTTTTATTTGTATTTTGTATACTAAACGTGAGTTTTCCTTATTGTAGGCAATCTTTCAATTTCTATGAAAGCCAACTAATCTGTTAATTATGTATGGTAGCAAACAAGCTCTTATGTCTACGGATATAAGAGCTTGTTTGCATATGGATCACTCTTTTATGTACAATGAAAGAAAAACATCATATGAGATGGGGAGAGGAAAACCCATGTCCAACCAACAATTAGTAAATTTACGCATTGATTTTGCTTTTAAACAATTATTTGGCACAAGTGGAAATGAAGATATTCTGATTGCTTTTTTAAATGCTCTGTTACAAGATTCTTTAGAATCCCCTATTGTTTCCTTACAATTAGAAGACCCACACTTGCACCGAGAACATGAAGAAGATAAATTATCGATTTTAGATATTTCCGCAACATTAGATACGGGAACAAAGGTAAATGTAGAAATCCAGGCGCGACAAGAAGTCGCTTCATAATAGTGCGTATCCATAAGGATACGCTATTCTAGTTGTCAAGAATATTTCCACCCAAAACAGCGTTGCCAGTAATGGCAGGGTTGGTTGCATGAGGGAATGCATAAGGAAGCGATGAACGTACATTCAATCCGTGCTAGGGAAAGATGAGAAAGGTAAACGACAGTGAATCTTCTTAAGCTTCGTTACTACAAATCTAATGAAAGACGTTGATACATTGGAACTGCGGATTAGAAAAGTGGACTTTGTATGCTACTGAGAGACAACCTACATATCCGTCGGAGTAGAAGAAGGTACCTTCCCTCATCGTATCTATTAGAAGTGGAACTTGGTAAGCCCTATATAATCTGTACGTTGTACAGTAAGGATGTCGTAAGGCAAAATGACGTTATAGAGGGTATGGGATGTTGGAAAAAGCGAAAGTCGCAAGGTCGAAAGACAACAGGAACTCATAACTGTGCGAATAGCATCCAGGGGAAAAAAACTAATGATGCAACCCGAAAGGGTGCAGACTTCCAACAGGTCTTCAACACGAAAAAAAGCGAAAAAAAACTTCTGCCGAAAGGAAGGAATCTAGTTATGGATACAGCTCACAAGGCGTCGGCTATTCCTTCACTTACAGATTGGTTTACAATTCAATGGAAAGAAATCGAAAGGTATGTAAGGAAGTTACGACAACGAATTTTTCGTGCCAAACAACAAAACCAAAGTAGAAGAGTAAGAAAATTACAACGTCTTATGCTTCGGAGCAAAGCGAATCTATTGTTATCAATCAAAAGAGTTACACAAATAAACCGTGGGAAGCGCACAGCGGGTATTGATGGAGAACGTATATTATCACCTAGGTCTAGGGTAGCATTGTTTCATCAAATGAGTTCCCAAAATATCAAATTACATCGCCCGAGAGCAGTAAAGCGCATACACATTCCGAAGAAAAATGGAAAATTACGCCCGTTGGGCATTCCGACAGTTAAGGATAGAATTTGGCAGAATATCGTCAGAAACGCCCTGGAGCCGGAGTGGGAGGCAGAATTTGAACCCATTTCGTACGGATTCCGTCCAAAGCGTAGTGCGCATGATGCCATAGCGAATATCTTTAATAAACTAAACTCCAAAAGCAAAAAAGTTTGGGTATTTGAAGGGGATTTTGCAGGGTGTTTCGATAATCTCAATCATGAACACATCTTAGAGAAAATTCAAAACTTCCCAGCAAAAGAAATTGTTAGAAGATGGTTAGCATCTGGGTATGTAGATAATCAAGTGTTTCACCCTACAACAGCAGGTTCTCCTCAAGGAGGAGTGATTTCACCTCTCTTGGCTAATATCGCCTTACATGGTATGGAGAAAGAACTCGGTATTAGATACAGTAAGAGTAACACAAAAAGACAAGGTACTATCTATAATATTCATGTCAAATGTACAAAGGCAATGGTTCGCTACGCAGATGATTTTATCATCGCTTGTCAAACCAAAAAAGAAGCCGAATCCTTGTATCGAGAGTTAGTACCATATCTCGAGAAACGCGGAATTACATTAGCAACAGATAAAACCCATGTTACTCACATTACTGAGGGTTTTGATTTTCTAGGTTTTCATATTAAACAATATGTGCAAGACAAGAATAAATTGTTAATAAAACCGTCAAAAACAAGCATTCAAAAAGCTAAGAAGAAAATTAAAACAACTTTCCAAAACTTGAAAGGGAAACCTGTTTATACGCTATTAACAAACCTAAATTCAATAATCCGGGGGTATGTGTATTACTGGAGACATGTAGTATCGAAAAAGGTGTTTTCATCGATTGATTACTTTATATGGGGAAATGTTGTACGACATGTAAAACATTTGCATCCAAAGAAAAGTTGGAAATGGATTGTAAAACAATATTTTCGAAAACCTAAGCATGGAGGACATGATAAATGGGTTCTTACCTGTCCAAAGACACAGTATCAAATCTATAAAATGGTTTGGACCCCCATTGTAAGGCATATTGGGATAAGATACAAAAACAGCCCGGATAATCCTGAACTCTCTGATTATTTTGCCAAACGAAATAAAAAAGATTTTGAGAACAATAATACGCTAACTCGAATCAAGATTGCAAAGAAACAGAAATATATCTGTCCAATGTGTGAAGAGGCTCTACAAAACGGAGAAGCACTAGAAATACATCATAAAGTTCCTAAAGTGTACGGAGGAACAAATGAATATGGTAATCTTCAACTTCTACATACATCTTGTCACATTCAACTCCATCAAAAGCATCCTATCTTTCGAGAGAGAGCATATATTTACAAGAAAGTGAACAAACATATTTCATTAACGCCTCGAGAAAGAATCCAGGTAATAGAATGGCGTATGATGGATGAAGAACGACTAGCTGTTTGGGATAAAAAGAAGGCTTGAGCCGGATGTTTGGAAACGGACAAGTCCGGTTCTGAGGGGAGAAAGAGTCCGCGAGGACTCCGACTTACCCGACCTAAATAATAATCATGACATGATTAAGAGAAGCTTATATTACTGGGGAAGGCTATACACATCCCAACTTCAAAAAGGAATGCCCTATAGTTCTCTTCATAAAACAATTACGATTAATTTGTTGAATTTCGTTATGTTTCCAGAATATGAAGCATTCCATACAACAGGAATCTTATGGAATCAACAACAACAAAAAATATTGAGTGATGATATTGAAGTTCATATTGTGGAGATTCCAAAACTCATGCAACAGTGGCGAAATGAACAAATAAATCCTGGGACGATTCGTTTGTTCGTTGGTTGTTATTACTTCCAGCGAATGAGGATGAACAATTAACCCACACATTGGAGGATATTGCGATGAACCAAGACCCTATTTTACAAAAAGCAATGAATAAATGGGAACGTATGAGTCAAGATTCTTCTTTCCGACAAGCGTATGAAGCAAGGGAGAAAGCGTTGATGGATGAAGCCGCAAAATTTGCTCATGCTCGTAATGAAGGAAAGAAAGAAGGGCGTCAAGAGGGGATTGAAGAAGGAAAAATTCAATTAATTCGTGGAATGCATAAAAATGGAATGCCAATCGAAGATATTGCAAAGTTTACAAGTTTACGTATAGAAGAAATACGAAACATTTTACAAGCCTAAATGATTAAAAATAACACCTACAGTATTTGTAGGTGTTATTTTTTAGTGGCTACCGACTTAATGGTAGCAGCTATCTAAAGGAGAGCACATGTTGGTAGCACGTTGCTCTTTTTTTTATTGTATAAGTTACATGCTGTAAATGTTATTCTATTTTCGTTTATATTACAACATTTACAAAAGGATTCACAATTTCATATACGTTTTTTAATCAGTTGGATTTGAAATGCAGTTGAATCTAAAATACGGATACGCTTGAAAACAGAAGTATACGGAGAAGAAATGAGCATAGATGAGGCCAATTTTTGGTTTAGTAGTTCAGCTAGTATGTGTTGTAAGGATTGGACAGCTGCTTTATTAAATCGTTGATTCAGTCCCTCAAGACTGATGAGTACTTCTGTTGATACTTCTAAACAGCTAGATAACTGAGTTAAAGAAGCCGCAGCGACATTTTGACTCATCCATACAGATAAAGCGACTAAATTTTTCGCTTGATACTTACTAGTTCGTTGTACAAAACCAACATCTCTAGCAAGATCTCGTAAGATATTTGGAGATAAACAGCTTTGAATCTCTTGAGCAAATAGTTGTAATTCATCGGATACAGAAATAGACATACAAAAACGCCATCCTTTCCTATAATTCTACAGAAAGAATAGCGTATTTTTTCATTTTAGGGGGGATTTTGTTACATTAGCTTGATAGCAATGTGGATAAACCCCTAGTATAAATATATGGAGAAGAACTCGGATAATAGTAAATCCCTAGTGAAATCATATTTTATGTTATAAGTCCAAACATTTAATGTATGGTTCTGTTGCAAAGTTTTTAAAGCTAAGCTTTTGCAAAATAGAGTGAGGGGGGAATCATAAATGAGATATTTTAAAGGAAAACAATTCAAAAGAGATATTATTTTGGTAGCCGTTGGCTACTATTGTCGTTTTTCTTTAAGTTATCGTGATATCTCTGAAATTTTGAAAGAATGTGGTGTTTCAGTTCATCCAACAACTATTATGCGCTAGGTTTATGAATATAGGCATCTGATCTATTAAATTTGGAAGAAGAAGAAAAATAAAAAAGTGCAACTATCTTGGAAATTGGATGAGACGTATATAAAAGTCAAAGGAGAATGGTGTTATCTGTATCGTGCAATTGATAAAGAAGGGTACACATTGGATATTCAACTTCTTAAAAAACGAGACCATCAGGCTGCATATTCCTTTATGAAAAGGTTAGTGAAAACGTTTGGAGAACCAGCGGTTCTAATAACAGATAAAGCACCGGCATTACTTTGTACACTCAAAAAATAAAAGGAACAAGACTTTTATAAACATACAACTCATTATACATTCAATAATTTGAATAACCTCATAGAACAAGACCACAGACATGTAAACTTCGCTTTGCCAAATGTGCAGGATTTCAAAGTCTTCACCATGCTTCGCGCACTTTGAAAGGAATCGAAACGATTCACGCTATATATAAACGAAAACGAAGTTTGCAGCCAAACTTCGTTTTTTCAACGTACAATGAATTACAGCAATTACTTACAATTTCATAGAATTCAGCTAAACCTCATCCTAACTTTCTATCTGTAAAAAAACTTTGCAACAGAACCGTATAAGTTTTAAAGTTGATGGGCATGTATGGTAACCCCTTTTAGGGTGTTATAAAATTGTTAAGTTGAAACTTAATCGTGGTTTCACTGCATACTCCTACGAATACTTCACCTAGTTAAATATCGATTTTTAAAAAATCATTTATCTTTCATACGGGTAAAAATAACATCGTACATATCGTTTCCATAATTTAAAGATCGTTTCACACGAGAAATTGTTGCTGTGCTAGTACCTGTCTCCTCTTCAATTTCATGGTAAGTGTTATCTTTATATAGCATTTTAGCTACTTTAAACCTTTGGAATATAGTCTTCATTTCATTCATTGTGCATAAATCATCAAAAAATCTATAACACTCTTCGCTAGTTTCCAATGCTAAAATTGCTTCGAAAAATTCATCTAAGTCTTTCCCACGTAATTTATCTATTAGCATATACTTACCTCCACTTTCATTCGGGCAGCCACTACACCCCAAGGGACTTGCTTTTATTTAATATACCTTTTTCTATATCAAATATGCTTACTTTAATACATTGCTGCTTACAAAATTAGCACAGTTCATTTTCCAGATGCGGATTATATACTTCGCTTTTTAATGCTTTAAAGGGTATAAAATATTATATCATTATTATTTATTTATGAACTACACCTCTAAATTAAATATTCATGACGATTTTGTGTCTGAATTACGTATTTTCAGAAACATAGTATTGAAAATAATGCACTAACAAAGAGTCTTCTTTTCCCTAAAAATACAATCATTATGATAGTTGAAATATTTCTCCTCTTAATATAAGAAAACCCCCTCTAATCATAATCCTTCGCTCCAACTTGCCATGGAGTTCTTTTGAATTACTACTTAAAGGGGATAATATTAAACAATAGTTATTATAAGATACAAAATTCAGTAAGATTTAACCAACTTTTTTTATCTCTTTTGATTGAATTTTCGAGTTCCCAATAAAGCTCAAAATAATATGAATAACAGGAGCTATAAAACAAAATACAGTGAATGGAAGGTACTCCAAAGTAGACACACCAAGTGTACCAGTAATAAATACACCACTTACCCCCCAAGGAATCAATGGATTAACTGCCGCCCCAGCATTCGCTAAAATTCCTGAAAGGTTTTTTGAATGCACATGAATTTTATCAAATTGTGATTTAAATGCTTCACCTGGTAAAATGACTGATAAATACTGTTCTCCTAGTAGAATATTCACTCCGATCGAACTTAAAGCAGTCATTAGCATTAGATTTCCTTTCTTACTAACCATATTGGATATTTTAGAAATTAGTTTTTCAATAACTTTCAATTCTACTAACAATCCACCTAGTGCAAGGGCGAGAAGAATAAGCGAAACTGACCACATCATACTTTGCATTCCGCCGCGAGTCAGTAGTAAATCTACATCCTTTACACCTGTTTGAGAAACAAATCCATCTTGCATAAAACTAGTGATTTGCTTAAAATTAGTACTTGGGTGATACATATAACGTATAAATACTGAAATAGTGATACTAAGTAATAATGTAGGGATAGCAGGTACTTTTTTTCTAGCACACAAAAATAATACAAATACCGGAATTAATGTAAATACTGAGATTGAAAAATATGAATGAAGTGTTTGGATGAGTTCTTCAATTTTATCTCCCCCTGATACTGAAGTGCCATTCCCTAAAAATATATAAAAGATTAGGGTTATAAAAAATGCTGGAATAATTGTTCGCATCATACTACGAATGTGTTCAAATAAATCCACTTCTGCAATGGCTGCTGCTAAATTTGTTGTATCAGATAACGGTGAAATATTATTACCTAAAAATGCACCTGATATAATAGCCCCTGCAACTATCGCTGAATTTAGTCCCATCATTTGTCCCATTCCTAAAAATGCAATACCAACAGTTGAAATAGTTGTGAAAGAGCTTCCCACCATTATTCCAACAAGGGCACAAACAGTAAAAACGGAAGGTAAAAAGAATTTTGGTGACAAGATTTTGAAGCCATAAATCATAATAGTAGGAATTGTTCCTGCTGCGATCCAAACGCTAACCAATATTCCAATTAGCATAAATATAATGATTGGTATTAGGCCTGGTAAAATTCCATTTTGGATTCCTTGATGGATTTTATCCCAAGAAAAACCTTTCACTCGAGCAAATAAAATAACAATACCTATTGCAATTAGAATTGGTACTTGGGGAGGTAAACTGAAGCCAATAATACAAGTTCCTATAATTGCTAATAAAACGACTAAAAGAAAAGTACTTTCTTTAATAGTTACATCTCTTTTCATTTCAATAAACTCCTTATCAGTTAAATGGTCACTGGACCCTTTCCATTTCCCCTCATATTTTGCGAATCATTTTACATTTAATACCTAAGCTTCATATTGAATTAAAGGCAATAGTAATTAAATCCAGATATAATAATATAAGGGCAAAAACAATACATCCGATAAGTATTATATATTAATAAAAATATAATTATAACTGTTTATGCCCACTCTATTCACCCATAATATTAATCTGTTAACGTAGATCAGCTTTATAATAGGCACCGTGCCATACTGGACCAACAAAGTCATTAAAAGCAAAACCAGATTTAATTCCTTCTGTTGTAAAAACTTTTGCCTTTTCCACAGTAGCTTGTACTGAAAGTCCTCTAGCAAGTCCAGCTGTAATAGCTGCTGCAAAAGTACAACCTGCACCATGATTACAATTCGTTTGAATTTGTTCGGCTTCAAAAGTAACAAACTCTACACCATCATAAAGCAAATCAATTGCACTATGGTTCTTTAGAGCTTTACCACCCTTAATCACAACGTTTTCAGCTCCTACATCGTTAATTCGTTTTGCAGCTTCCTTCATATCATTTACTGTTTTAATCTCTTGCACTCCAGATAACTGACCTGCTTCGAATAAGTTTGGTGTTACAATTGTTGCCTTTGGTAAAAGAAAATCACGAATTGCTTTTCCGTTCTCAGGATGAAGAGGTTCATTTCCTCCTTTACAAACCATGACTGGATCAATAACAACATTTTGCATTTTATATGTTTCAATTACCTCACTAACAAGCCTAATAATATCTATAGATCCAAGCATTCCTGTTTTCATTGCATCTAATTTTCCACCAGAAAAAATTGTGTTTAATTGCTTTTGTACAAGCTCTTTATCAATTGGATGAACATGATGATGCCAGTTATGATTAGGATCCATTGTAACAATTGTAGTAATGGCACTTAATCCAAAAGTTCCATACTCTTCAAATGTTTTGAGATCAGCCTGTAATCCTGCACCACCACTTGAATCAGAACCCGCAATCGTTAATACTTTTTTCAACATCATATTTTCACTCCTCAATATTCTTCTAAAGTGAAGCTTTTCGTACCGTGGTTTTCCTTCCCCACTCATCCTTCAACAAACTTCTTTTTTTCGATCAGCTTTTAAAAGGAACATCTACTTTCCACGAATCTTAATGCACATAAGTTATTATATAAAGATGAATGCATAACAATTTCTTATAGTTATGCATTCATTCTATTAAAATACTTTTCTACTAAATTTATTCCACTACATTGTAGATTTTTTCAATTTTCTCTTGAATTGCTTTTTCCATCTTCAAAGCATATTCTTCAAATACATCTTTATCATGAGCATATGGAGATAACGCACAAGCACGTAATACTGTTACTTTACCTTCACGATCCCATTCTCCTTCACTAAATCCTAAACTCTTCACAAATGGAAGTGGGCTGTTACCATAGTCAGGAGTAGCAAAGTCTGTGTGAGATGTAATAAATTCATTATTATATAATCCACCTTTAACGTAAGAAGCGTGATCAAAGAAATCATGATTTAACTTGTTCATTTTTTCTAAGTCTGTATTCCCTTCTTCGTTAAACACATAATCCACCATATTGAAATCAGGTTTTGTTAATGGATACACACGTATTGTTTTATCGCCGATTTTAAATTCTTTTTCAGATAAGAAATCATAGAAACGATAAGCTCCTTCAATACTAGCACCAATCAATTTACCATACCCTGTTACATTTAGCGGTAACACTTTATGGGCTGTCCAAACTGCTGCTGCAGTTGCTCCCGCTTTAGAACCTTCTAACATATATGCACCTAATAATGCTGGAATATCTGCACCTTTTTCAAATACATACGTTGCAAAGTACGAAATAACATCACGCATTCTAATATCTTTAATTACAATACCGCCTGCTGAATAAGGAATATACCCCATTTTATGAGGGTCAATTGTAATCGTTTCTGCTTGGTTCATTGCTTTAAATGAATGATACACTTCTTTCGTTAACCATTCACATTTTTCCGTGAAAATATTATGTTTTGCATGCACTTCTTCAATTTGATCCCATTCAATAAATTCATTATTTTCATCTAAGAAAATAGAACGAGCATAACCACCATATGCAGCATCCACATGAATGTAGAAGTAGATACCTTCTTCTGCTAATTTCTCGCGAAGTTCTACGATTTTATCAATTCGATCGATTTGTCCCTCTTCTGTTGTACCGATAACCCCAACAACACCTAGAACAGGAATTTCTTGTGCTGCAAGTTCACGAATTTTTTCTTCTAACTTGTTAATATCCATTCGATATTGATCATCAACATCTACTTCTTCTACACATTCAAGACCAACACCAATAATATCAGCAGATTTTAACCAAGAGTAATGTTTTGTTTGTGGGATTAACCATTTACCTAACTTTTGTAAATTTTTACCACTACGCGCGGAATGATTTTTAATTTCATCGATTTTTTCAGGGATTTGGTCTAAAATATCTAGGATATCTGCTGTAGACATATTAAGTAATTCCCATTCAGATTTACCTTCAACGAATTCAGGAGCCACTTCTTTGATAGCAAGTGGTAAAGATTTCATATTACGTGCGTACCATAATCCTTCTAAATTTGCAATAGAGCCATCCGCACAAATATGTCCCCAACTTTCACCTTTTTTATAGCTCATAAGTGCTGCAAATTCATGTCCAACTTCTTCTTCCATTTGAGAAGTACCTGGTGATGACTCATATGCTACATTATTCCCATTCCATAACATCGCAGCTGTATACGCAATGATAGAAGGCATTAATGTTTCAGAATTCATATGTCCCCAGAATCGACCTGCAGCATGCCAAGGTAAAGAATGAGTACGCAATTTAGAAGACAGTACATTGAAAACACTACGTATATGATCGGCAGTTTCTTGGAAGCTTTGAGAACTTCTATCTTGAGGTGTAATAACAGGTAAATCTTGTGACATATAATTTTGTCTCCAACCTACATGCTCATCTACCATTTTTAATAATAATTCTTTAAATAAATCTGCATTTTCTCCTTTATCTCCTAAGAATAACGCTTTTAAATTAATATCAGGCATTTCGTATTTCATTTTTGTTTCCTCCATTATATTATTAAGTGAATTATTAACTTAATTAAGTTTTTATTTTAGTTTGCTTGTTTTAAATTTTCCTCTTGCTTATTTTCCTTTTTCCATTCAGGTTTCTTACATTTGTTGATAATAAGAGCGATCCCAATCATAACGACTGTAGCAGCTACTTGATAAATTACGTAACCAGTATACTGACTTGGTTTAAGAATAGATGGCGGAATTAAACTTACAATAATCGTAAGTACAATACCTATCATTGAGAAAATAGATACAAACCACATTAATCCATTCCCTTTACTTCCTAATCTAAAAGGTCTCTTCACATTAGGCATGTTATAACGTAAACGAATTGCTGAAATAGCAATTAAAACATATACAATACAATATAAAATCGTTGTTGTAATTGTAATAATTAAAAATGCGCTATTTACATCTGGAACTACTACATATAAGAAAGATACTAACGAAATAACAATTGCTTGAATCATTACAAACGTGATTGGAATGTCTTTCTTTGTTCTCTTTTGGAAGAACTTCGGTAAATTCCCTTCCTCTGCCACTTTAATCATAGATTTACTTGGTCCAAGTACCCATGCACTTAGCTGTACTAAAACACCAATTAAAATCATTAAAGAAATAAGGTTAACAAAGATGGATGGAATTCCTAAATCTTCACAGAAAATTAAATACGGTTGTGTAATGTTCGCTAATTCTAACCCACCGCGTGGCACTGCATTAGAAACTGTTAAACCAGCAATAATATTAAAGATTACTAATAAAACAACAGAAGCAATAACAGCAACCGGATAATTACGTTTAGGATTTTCAATATTATTTGCATGTACAGATGAAATTTCTACCCCTGCAAAAATAAAGATGATACCCGATAAATACGTTAAACTCCCTAAATCTTTGAAATTAGGAATTAAATCACTTGGTTTAAAATCTCCTAAGTAACCGTTTGGTTGAATTCCATTTTTAAGCATATAAATAACACCTAGAACAACGAGAATAACAAATGGAATATATACACCAATAACTGCGCCCCAGTTACCGGCAACTTTAACCATATCAAACTTAAGATTTAATAAAGTTACGCCCCAGTATGAAATTAAGATTAAAGCAAAGATAAAATAATTGTTTGAAGATAACTCCGGTTTATCAATAACATAGCCTAGTAAAACACCTACTGTTGATGAAACCATTACCATCCCAAAAAACATTTGAACCCATAATAACCATGAGGTAACAAATCCCCACTTTTCGCCTAATGCATTTCTCACCCAAACTTGAGGCCCACCTTCTTCAGGAAATCCTGTTGAAAGCTCTGCCGACATCAAGGCAATTGGAAGGGCGAATACAAGTGCAGCAACTAACATGTAGAAAATTTGCGCCCATCCTGTAATGGAAAGTGTTGGCACACTACGTACTGTGCCAAAGAATGCCATCGTAATACCAATTAACCCAAATAGCGTTAACTTTTTAGTCTTGGCCATAATTTTGTCCTTCTTTCCTTTATAAAATTTTTACGGAATCTATTTTTACTGATTCTTACGATGAACTAATACGCTAATTTTTAAAGAACTTGTATTGTCTAAAATAACCTTTTAAAAACTAGGGTATTAAAACAAAGCCTTTCATAAAATCTTTAGCATCCATCCTTTCCGCTATTTTAAATATGATTTTTTAGAATACTTTTTCGCTTATTCTTAAATTACATTGAATAATATTCATCTTAAATCATATTTTTTCTCACTAAAATCTTTCATAAAACTCAAGTTTAAATTTGTGTAATAATTCACAAATCAACTTACGACGTCAGTTTACTCCTGCAATTTTGTTTTGTCAATGCTACGCAAACCCTTTTATTTAAATGCGTATTTCAAGTTAAATAAAAAACTTTTTATTTAAAACCTTAAAGGTTTAATGCTTTTATCCATTAAAGCGTTAAACCTTTTATCCCCAAAAATAACTTGATTAAATATAATGTTAAACTTATAAATATTCGTTATATTGATAACAAAAAGAAGAGTAAATTCCCTTTACTCTTCTTTTTCAACAGCTACACTTCATATAATTACTATTCTAAAGAATCATTTTCGCTTACTTCTCTTAAACCAGGGTGCCATTTTAACATACTTACAAACGCCTGATTTGCAACTGGATCGCCTATACATAATTTATTCGCCTCTAAATGAAATTCATTTTCATTTATTGATTGGTCAGCTATGTTTTTTAACAATCTACTATATCCAACTAGACGCCTAGATGTAATAATATTACTTTTTTCAAGCGACAGTTCGCTATTTTGTTCACGAAATTTTAATATTTTTTCTTGCAACACTTCATGTCTAGCTTCTTTTCCATTCATTACTTTCACACTTACATATAAACCATTTTCCAATCCCACGGCTCTACTCCATAATGAGATCCAGCTATCATGCTTAATGTAGTACCTTCCTTGAAAATAACTTTTTATCACTGGAAGTAAAATGTGGATTCTTAGATAATAGGTAGCGCCTTTTTTTATAATATCCAGCATTCTAAAATACCCTAAATTTACTTGTTCTTCACTTATATCCTCTAATCCCAAATCTAATAATAACCAATTCACTTGCTGTTTTTTATTTATTTCTGCTATAACATGGTGATTAAAGCATGCTAATTCTAATGTGCGTTCCCATGATGAAAGCATTGTTAATCTCCTCGCTTTCACTCTATAGCTTTATTCCCCTAGTTTCACCAATGTGTAATTCTTTTTACCTTTACGGATAATAATAAATTTGCCATCAATTGAACTACTCACATTAACGTCTGCATTCACATCCGTCACCTTGTCTCCATTCATTAAAATAGCTCCATTATTAATGTCTTCCCTCGCTTGACGTCTAGAAGGCTCAATTCCTAAGTCTACTAGCCACTCCACAATATTTTTTGTTTCTTTAGAAGCCTTTAATATCGGCATCTCTTTAAATCCTTGCTCAATTTCATCTGCATTTAACGATTTAATATCTCCACTAAATAAAGCTGCTGTAATCTTTATCGCTTGTAAAAATGCGTTCTCACCATGAACAAACTTTGTCATTTCTTCTGCAAGTACTTTTTGTGCTTCACGTTTATGAGGTTCTGTTTGAACCTTCATCGCTAATTCATCAATTCTGTCTTTTGTTAAGAAAGTGAAGAATTTTAAGTATTTAATTACATCACGATCATCTGTGTTTACCCAGAACTGGTAAAATTCAAATGGAGTCGTCTTTTCTTGGTCTAACCAAATCGCTCCACCTGCTGTTTTTCCAAACTTCGTTCCATCTGATTTTAATAGCAACGGAATTGTTAACCCAAATACCTTTGCTTCATGTCCTTCTAATTTACGAATTAACTCTAAGCCACTCGTAATATTTCCCCATTGATCACCACCACCGATTTGCAGTTGAACGCCTTCTTCTTTGTATAAGTGGTGAAAATCTAGGGATTGTAATATTTGATATGTGAATTCTGTAAATGAAATCCCTGTATTTAAGCGGCTTGCTACAATATCTTTTGCCAACATACTATTTATGCTAAAATTTTTGCCGTAGTCACGTAAAAATTCGATAATGTTTACTTGACTTATCCAATCGTAGTTATTTACCATTTTCACTTCATTATTGCTGCCAAAATCAAATAATTTTTTCATTTGTGCTGTTAATGCGTCAACATTATGTTGTACCTGTTCAAACGTTTGTAAATTACGTTCCGTTTGTCTTCCACTTGGATCTCCAATTGTTCCTGTTGCTCCCCCAATTAAAATGACTGGATGATGCCCAGCTAATTGAAAGCGCTTTATCATCATGAATGGAATTAGATGTCCAATATGCATACTGTCACCAGTTGGATCTACACCACAGTACAAGGAAATCTTTTTCTCTTCTACTAGTTCACGTAACCCTACTTCATCCGTTTGTTGATTAATTGCGTCACGCCATGTTAGTTCATCAATAATGTTCATTTCTTTCCAGCTCCCTCAAATCATTAGTTCTTTTCACTTTAAAGTAGTAAAGAGTATAAAAAAGTCCCTATGTCTACATTAGACATAGGGACGATTTTAACCGTGTTACCACCCAGATTGTACAAATAGTAATCATTCCTCTATTCATACCACTCTTAGCAATGATATCGATTGCTACTACGCTTGGCATTACCCAAGGATACTCCAGAGTGTAATTCACAGGTTTGTTTGTGCTAGGTTCCATCAGCCCCTAGCTTTCTCGATAACAGTGACAAACTGCTACTGGGCTCTTTCAATGTATTTGTTATGTTAAATTACAGTCATTATAGTGAATTAAAATTCCATTGTCAACGGCATAGAATAACGTTCTAAAAATGTTCACTTTTATTATATCAAAATTAAGATGAACTTGTTTTCACCTCTTTAAGTCGCTCTGTAATTCGATATTTTAAACGAATAAATTGTAGTATTAAAATAATTTTCGGATTAAAAATGTTCAGAATGGGCATAATTTATGAGGCGAAAAAAATCCATTTAAAAAATTGATCCAAACAGATTCTTCTAGTAATAAAAAGTTAATTCATAGGTACAATGGTTCTGTTGCAAAGTTTTTTTTACAGATAGAAAGTTAGGATGAGGTTTAGCTGAATTCTATGAAATTGTAAGTAATTGCTGTAATTCATTGTACGTTGAAAAACGAAGTTTGGCTGCAAACTTCGTTTTCGTTTATATAGCATGAATCGTTTCGATTCCCTTCAAAGTGCGCGAAGCATGGTGAAGACTTTGAAATCCTGCAAATTTAGCAAAGCGACGTTTTACATGTCTGTGGTCTTGTTCTATGAGATTATTCAAATGCTTGATTGTACAATGAGTTGTATGTTTATAAAAGTCTTGTTCCTTTAAATTTTTGAGTTCATAAAGGAATATGCAGCCTGATGGTCTCGTTTTTTACGAAGTTGAATATCCAATGTGTACCCTTCTTTATCAATTGCACGATACAGGTAACACCATTCTCCTTTAACTTTTATATACGTCTCATCCAATTTCCAAGATAGTTGCACTTTTTTATTTTTCTTCTTCTTCCAAATTTAATAGATCAGGTGCCCACATTCATAAACCTAGCGTATAATAGTTGTTGGATGAACTGAAACACCACGTTCTTTCAAAATTTCAGAGATATCACGATAACTAAAAGAAAAATGACAATAGTAGCCAACGGCTACTAAAATAATATCTTTTTTGAATTGTTTTCCTTTAAAATATCTCATTTATGATTCCCCCCTCACTCTGTTTTGCAAAATTTTTATTGAAATAACGAATTGTTTTTTCAATTTCAACTGTAATTTTTGGTAATTAAATGCAATCAATTGGTGGTGGTATCATTTTTGGTTATCATTAAGGTACGTGAAATTATTCATCCCCTTTGATTACTTATCTCCTTATGTGTCACGGAACTCACTCTCACGGTTCTTCTTCCTTTATAAACGAAAAAAATGATAACTTTTCAATTATTTCTCGTGAGATAATGCTTTTATTGGTGATCTTAACTCTTCATTTTTCTTTATTAATAGGTAGCACTTACAAAAGCCCTCCAAATTGAAGTGCCCCCCGAAAGTTAGACAGGTCGTTTCATTAGGCAGCCTCTAGGGTATGAGCCCGGTATTGTACGAAGGCACTGAAAAACTTGCGTTTTTTATAAATAAATTCTTTTTGCCTATTCATTACCCTTTTTCATTCAGAAGCTTCAAGATTCTTTTTAGATTGACAGCGAATATCGTCGTTGCTCCCTGAATTTGCATGCCAAATGAATCCGCAGTCGATGCTTGATCGTACCCGTGTTTATTTTTAAACTCACTATTTTTTGCTTCGATTTTATAGCGTTCTCGAGCTAAGCGTTTAAATTTTTCTGTTTCTTGAAAAGCTTGTTGGTCTAAATGTTCCTCTGATTTAATGGCAACAGAATAGGTTTTAGTTTTTGCGCCTTCCTTAAAACATCCTTCTCGAAGTGGACAGACCTTACATGTTTCAACGTCAAAAAAACAAACCATTCTTGCACTTGCTCCTGGATGTGAATCTGGTTTTTCACTTTTTCTTTTTGCTAAATGTCCTGCTGGACATACAAATAAACCCGCATCTTTATTAAAGTCAAATCCTTTTCCGTTTGCTCGCCCATTTTGAGTAATCATTGGATTTAACTTAGAAATCAGTTGAATGCTTTGTTCTTTTGTATAAAGTAAATTGTTTTTCCCTGAATAAGCCGTGTCAGCGATAACTGTTTCAACTTCCATTCCTGTTACTTTACTTTTTTTAATCAGTTCTTGTAGATAATGTCCATCTGATTTTTCACCTGTTGTAAGACTGCTGCTGTAATAATACGTTCATCACTAATTGCTAAATGTGTTTTATGTCCTACTCGTGCATCGGTGTCTGTTGAATAATTTAGATGTTCTTGCGTATCTTCTACAGCTTCTTTTAACACGTTCAATTTTTCCTTTACAGCTGGTAGATGAGCGATTTGTGGTTTGTTTTCAATAATGGCAATCAATTTTTCACAGTAAGCTAATTCATCTTTTACTTCGTTAGAAGTATTCTTCTTTGGAAATTTTTCTTATTCCCCCTTTTCGAGGGGATGGGCAAAAACACCCAACAATGAAATCAATCGAAATAAGGTCTTTCTATGACTGTTATAGAATTTTTCTAATAGAGGAAAATAATTATTCCCGTTATACGAAGAAATGGCCAAGCAATCTTGTTGTAAAGAATCTATACCACCTATTCTTTCAAATAATTCTGTCATTTAACTCCCTATTATTTTCGTATCATCACACATATAAGTCGTATGTAGGGATCCCATCAACCAAATAACATAAAACCCACGTTAAGGTATTTTTTTGGAAGCTAAAAGCAAATCTTCCTTTGCTAAGAAAATTTCGACAAAGACAAAGCCAATTCCCTATATGGTAAGAAAATCGGCTATTGGCTTTGTTATTGATTTAGAAGTGGAAGTTTACCTTTATTTTTATTAGTAAAACCTACTATCGTATAGATTATATTTATAGGGTGTGGCAACCAAAAGTAAAATACGGGTCCATATAAATAAAATTCCAATTATAATTTTTCGCCATTGAGAATATTCTTATTTAAATTATCAAAATGAATCCACAAATATAGTGGATTCATTTTATATTAGTTGGTTTTTCGTTTATTTTCTTTTAATAATCGCAAGCCATTTAAAATAACAAGAATTGTGCTTCCCTCATGACCGATAACACCAAATGGAAGGGCTAAAAATTGTAAGAAAATCAAGCAAATAAGCACCGCAATTACTGTTAGTGAAAAGATAACATTTTGTTTTACAATCCGATTCATTCGTTTGGATAAATGAATTGCTTGAGCGAGGCGAGATAGTTCGTTTTTCATAAGAACAATATCAGCAGTTTCTAAGGCAACATCTGTTCCTTCTCCCATAGCAACTACACTATATTTTTCTTTAAGTTGTTTTACTGTTTCTACCTTTGCTTCTGGTAAACATGACGCATAGAATTCTTTGAAGTTGCTTTCAGAGGCTATTGCTTTTGCTGTTAGTTCATTATCACCAGTAATCATAATTGCTTCTACACCAAGGTTTTGTAAGTCACGAATTGCGGCAATTGTTTCTTGACGTAATGTATCTTTCAATGCAATTAGACCAAGAACTCCCTCTTCGTCACTAATATACACAACTGTTTCTCCTTCTTGTTCAAGTGTAGTAGCAACACCATCATGGAACAAATTCGCTTTTTCATCAATAAAATCAGCCTTTCCAATTTTATAAGCTTTATTTTCAAATGTCCCTTTAAATCCGAATCCAATTTCCATTGGTTTAACTGGTATACCCATGGAAATTGGTAATCAATCAGTAACGAGTTCTTCTTTTGTTAACTATATGTTGTTTAAGCGTATGGAAATTTGGTAGCAATACGACTACAAAAGCCGTTGCTATTGAACCACTGACACAAATAGATATTATCGCTGCAAATCCGATTCCTATCTATCTAACAAATGCAATAGGCGGCATAATTTCTGCTGTAATTGTTGTATAATTTGGCCTCATTAATAACGCTGTTGCAACAGCAACACCAATTGTTGGATTGATGGTTTGGTTATGTTTGGATTTAATAATCCTATAAAAGGTTACTATGTGCTGCTACTATTATGACTACTGGATTATTATCTGGATTTATAGGATCTTTATTATTCAAAAACTGAAGATATTAGAGAGAACAATCAGAAAATATCTGCTTAATTTATAAAAATTGGACCTGGAGGAATAACATATGAAATACAACTTAATGTTTTGTATTATCGATCAAATTATGGTAGTACCATCCATTTTACAAACTGCTGGTGCTGCACGGATATGTGTCGTAGGGGAACTTTATTTGATGGACCACCAGATGAAGTCAAAATATACCCCCTTACCTTTTTCAAGATTTTATTAAATAAAGTGAATTTTTATCGTATTAATACCTTAATTTAAAAGGCATAAAAGAAATTACATAACTCCTTAGTCTTATTACCGAACACTCATTTGATTAATTTAAAAATTTTGGGTTCCTCAACTAAGGCTTCTTGCCACCCTTACCAGTAGTCAGACTATATTTCACAAAAGATGACTCTTCCTTGCATAAACCTGACATCATATCATTTTTTATATTTTCTAAATAGCCATGGATTTTCAGTAATAATATTTCATCACGTCTAAGCTCTTCTAAATCACAATTTACCCGAATGACTAGCTAGGTTATAAATACCCATTTAATAAACATGTACAAAGTAAGCTTACTGCATTTGGATAGTTGAAATATAGTCAATCCGGTAATCCTTTATTAATATAATTGCTAATTACAGATTTGTTTTCATCATAGTAATTAAATCTTATACATTAAAATCTCTTCATTTAAACTAAATTTTATTATCTTTATGAACTTATATAACTAGCCATTCCTCTTCAAATATTACAAAAATAACTTCATCCACATTGTAAAAATTAGGATTATGCATAAAAAAGTTCGGTCCTTCCCATTTAAAATATAGAATAAACCGAACTTTTTATAGAATGAAAAATTACATTATGGGACTTAAAAAAAGCATGCAACATCATATTTCTGAATATTCCCTCACTTTTTTTAGCATACAACTAAAAATTTTGCATTAATGTATTTAGTTGTACACTCAAAGTCAGGGGCCTCCCCTGACTAGTTCAAAAGTTGTAAAGAACAGGGGGATTCCCCAATATAACATAATTGTTCTTCTAAGATGTGATAACAATTTGAACATAAAGCGAACTATAAAATTTCTTGTAATCTTATCTTTTTACCTCTTTGGTTAACCCCAGATAATATTGTTTTATTTTTATCTTACATAAAATTGTTTCTACCCAGAAAACTGTGCTTTTGAAGTCTTAAAACGTACGAATTAATCAATCTTTGAAAATAATAACGATAATATTACTTTATTATAAATAGCGCACAAAAAATAGTAGTTAATCGACATTAATGAATATTCGAAAAACTCTAAAATATTAACTGAAGTAGTTTTTTGGTATATAATTCCTGTATAGGTTGTAAAGTTGTCTGTACATGTAAAGAATTTTTAAATAAAGGAGGAGATTTTATGAAAAGCGCACTTTTTCTCATACTTTTATTATTTGTAGAAAACATTTTTATTTTTCTTTTACTATTAAGTTTTGTTAGTCATCGATTATATACATATTCTAATCATATAACAGAAGTGGAAATAGATGATTGTAACGCTGATATTAAATGTAAAAACTCTAAAATAATAAAAGATACATTTAATAAAATTAACTTTTCGCATCCTATTCAAACCATTCGGAATATAAATAAAATTAGTAGGACTACAATTTCAACAATATACAGTTATATTAATACTCAGTTTAAAAACCGTAGATCTGGATTTATAATCGTGTTGCTTTGTTAGTATTCTAAGATTTGAATAAAATTTAAATTAGGGTATAGAAGTTTTTACAACGAAATAATTTAACACTTACTCCTTTACACTAGGAACATCAAATTCCAACAAAATATTTTATATTCTGATTAACAGATTTTATAATTAACTTTAGCAATAATAATTGAAATAATTGTTACCAACGACTTTGCAAAACTATGTTTTATCTTTGAGTGAATTTTACACAGAATTATAACAATACATTGACTTCTGAAAATACGATTACCATTTCAATATTCATTTAATTCAACAATTCTACTAAAGCTATTACTAATACTGTTGTTATTACAATTTAATAATTGTCGTAATTATAAATAAAAAATAACTATAGAGTTAACACCTCTTATTGATAGTAGTCCATTTAATTAAATGATATATCTTCTTTTATAAAGTTTGACAAATTGTATATATTATATAAATCGTTACTAACATGTATCTGTCCTTTCTATAAGATATATATATATCTTATAAGTTTACTCTAATACTACATGGATTTAATCTAGAATTAGAGTAAAGATTTTGTAGACCAGTCTGTCCAAAATCAAAAAGGATTCATCCATCAATTATTTGGAATAGGAGCATAAGATACGACTTAGTTAAGAATATATACATTGTATTCTTTTTTTCACGAGAACCTAAATCATATCTCTTAGGTTAGGAACCAACCTGAAATACATATCATTTTCCTGAGAAGTCTTTTTATGTGTCTATGTATGGCATTTCCACATAAAACCCAGATAGGAATGTTATTATAGCTACAAGAGGTGATATAGTGATGAATTATAATATTTTGGTGGTAGAGGCTGACCAAGAAATTCAGGAATTAATTAAACAATTTTTAATAACTCAACAGTATTCTGATACAGCTGCATCATATGGATTAGAGGGCATGACACAATTTAATAAGCAATCCTTTGATACAATTCTTCTAGATGTGATGATGCCAAATCTGAATGGATTTGAAGTTACCAAAATGATTCGAAATCATTCAGATATACCAATAATTATGCTAACTGCATTAGAAGAAGAACAATATCCAATGAATGGATTTGACGTTGGAACCGATGACTATATTACGAAACCTTTTTCTTTTCATGTTTTGATGAAATGAGTCGAAGCAGTACAAAGAAGAAGCTATGCTCAAAGTATTGGAAATCATTTAGTTTTTAAAGAAATGTCAAAAGAGTTTCTTAATAATTTTATAAATGGAATGGAGGATTTACAGAAGAAGAAATTCTCTCAATCCTCCATTCCTTATTAGAAAAGAAAAAGGAGGAAAACGAATGACAGAGTTATTAAAAATTGAAAATCTGTGGAAAAGATATAACTTAAAAACAGTGCTTCAAGATTTAAGTGCAACAATTTCTGAAGGGAAAATTATTGGTCTTGTTGGTGATAATGGTAGCGGAAAAACGACATTATTAAAAATGATTGCTGGTTTGCGTTATCCTTCTAAAAGAACTATCACAATTGAAGGTCAGAAGGTAGGAATAGAAACAAAGAAAATTGTTTCATTTATGTCTGATAGTCCTGTTTTTGACGAGTGGATGACGATAAAAGATGCTGTAGTTTTCTATCGTGATTTTTATCCTGATTTTGATTTACAACAAGCAATAGATTTAATAGCTGAATTTAAAATGCCCTTAGAAGAACATGTAGTTGCTTTATCAAAAGATGAAGTGGAAAAATTACAACTTATCTTAACTTTCTCCAGGAAAGCAAAGTTATATATATTAGATGAGCCATTGGGTAGGATTGATCTTGTTTCTAGAAAACATGTACTAGATTTAATTCTTAAATTTTATCGGGAAGATTGTACCATTCTCATTTCAACTCATTTAATAGAAGAAATCGAAAATATATTTGATGAGGTAATCTTTTTAAAAGACGGAAATATTGTTTTACATGAAAACGTAGATGAAATTCGTTTTCATCAAGGGAAAGCAGTACATGAGTTATTTAGGGAGGTTTTTGAGAAATGAATCCACTTTTTATCTATTTTTATAGGTGCAATAGAAAAAAAATAGCTGTCTTTTATTCGGGTTTTATTATTATTTCTTTACTTCTTTTATTTAGCACGATAGGACTCTCAGGGGTACTATCTCCGTTTATAAAGGATTTAGTATTACTCATATACCTGATAATAATTGGTGTAGCTGCATTTTCGCTTCTTTTTATAGCGCTGCCTTCTTTTAATAAAACACTAAAAAATTCTATGATTCGTTATACAGCTATTCCAACCCATATATATATATATATGCATTTATTTTTTTTTACATTAATGTTTATTATTTTATTAGGTATAGGCTTAATTTTTTCATATTATTTTTCACAAAGTTTTTATGATGGAAAAGTAATTGGTTATGATCCAAGTCTGTATGGGGGAGAAATAATCGGAGAATTCCGACAAGAGTTTCGCAAGTTGTATAGTTACGGAATATTCCAACACATATTCGCTTTTATTTTATGGGGAATCGATTTCATGAGTGTCTTAATTTCTTGTTATTTTATCACGGCAATTATAAAGCTGTTTCCTGTGAAGTCATCGATGAATAAAATTATTTTATTCGTCATTTTCGTTGCTATTTTTTCAACAATACAAATAATAGTAATGAATGTTTTAAGTAAATTAGAGAAATATGCAGTTACTATTAAGAGTTCTGGGTTCATGGATAAAAATGATTTTTTTGATACATCATTTTATCCTATTGAAGATTTCACCATTTTCGGTCTATGTTTTACTTACTTGTTAATAATTGCACTCGTAACGATTACAGGTCGCATTATCGATAAGAAATTAGAGATATAAAAAATTCACTTTACAAGTTAAAAATATTTTAGGAAGAAATCATGAGAACATCTAATCCAATGTTAAAAAAAGACAAACGCTTCTACGATGACTATTGGCGGAACTATAAGCAAAACATTCGTTATGCTTATTTTACTTCTTGCAGCGTCTGTCTATTCATATGTACAGGTTACACAAGGTACAATGAAAATGCCTGTATTAGTTGGAGTAGCAGTGGTTAATATAATAGTTGCATTGGCAGCTATATTCATTCCCCGTATATCACCAGTTTATGCTGTGGTAAAAGGGATTGTATTGGGAAGTATATCAGTATTTTATATAATGCGTTTTGGAAATTCTATTCTTTTAACTGCTGTATTATTAACCATTTCGATTTTATTTGCAATGTTAGTATTATATGCTACTCGTATAATAAAAGTAACTGAAAAATTTCGTACAGTCGTAACGGCTGCAACACTTGGCATTTTTATTATGTATTTGTTTGTTTTTTTACTAAACACCTTTGTTCTGACTGTTCCATATATTCACCAAGGTGGGGCAAGCAGTATCATTATTAGTGCCGTTGTGATTGTCGTTGCTGCATTAGATCTATTATTAGATTTTGATTCAATTGAAAATGGTACACGTAGTGGGGCGCCAAAATATATGGAGTGGTATAGCACAATTGGACTCATGATGACATTAGTATGGTTATACCTCGAAATTCTTCGTTTTGTTTCTTACTTTATTCCATTACTTCCTCTGGCACCATTCTCCCCCCTGTTCTCCATACAATATGTGTACCTTGATTCATTTTTGTTTTAAAAGATTATTTTTTAAATAATCTTTTCCATCTCTATACAATTTAATTTGTCCTATCATACCAGCCAATGCAGGTGGCTTCAAATTGATTCCCTCTGTATCACTAATTCTTTTAATAACTTGTATAGATGATCATCACTAATTATATATGCACCACTAAAAAAGGATCTATTGTTTTCCCTACAGCACGTCCATCTACGTCTGTTTTATTATCAATTCCGAAATCTTGTACAGAGATGCCATCATGCAATCCAGTCATCAAACCTAAAAGTATACAAGAGGAATGAGTAGACTCTATAAAATAACACATAGGATTCTTTTCTTCCTTCTTCTACCGCTTTACTTTAGTCTGCTGTATATTCAATAACAGTAACCTCTTTGCTACGGAGTAAATCTTTTTTCAATTTTTCGCATCTGCTAACATATCAACAGTCACGTTGAAACCTAACTTTACCCACATAATTCCAATGCTTAAATCTAAATTTCCAATTGAACCTACTGCAATAGAATAATTTGAAAAGAAATTACGAAAACTTTCACTATCTAAAATTGAATAATCATCTTGTTTATTTAACAAATAATTTTCAAATGCTAAATATTCTACATATTTTAGCACCTCATATACTCCGCCTCTTGCTTTAATAGATCCTGAGATTGGAAGAGGACTATCACATTTTAGTAATAATTGTCCTAGTTTCTCCTCGTTATATTCTTCTTGTAGATATTGTTGCATAGAATCGATTTTAACCAATGGCGATTCTATAATTCCGTTCATCTGTTTTGTTCCAGGGAAAACTTTTGCAATATATGGAGCAAATCGTTTTTATCTATCTTCTGCATCTTTAACATTAGCATGAGTTAAACGACAATTTTGAATTGATGATTCGAAATCTATTTT
The DNA here is from genome assembly GCF_008274905.1 of Bacillus sp. JAS24-2. Classification (NCBI taxonomy): domain Bacteria; kingdom Bacillati; phylum Bacillota; class Bacilli; order Caryophanales; family Bacillaceae; genus Bacillus; species Bacillus sp. JAS24-2. The sequence continues at coordinate 47,058 of NZ_CP031070.1, read as the reverse complement.
TATTCGGATTAATCCAAAAAGCTTCCTCCGTCGCAATTAATTTTTGTATTAGTGAATACTTCCCTTTTAAATTTTCTTTTGTTTGTCTTGAAACTCCACTCACTTGTAAATGCCCCTGTCTAAATATAAATTAAATTATCTACACTTAAATCCGATTTTTTAATTATGTCCTATCTATTCATTCCATACTTTTACAGTGGAATAAATATCCAAAGATTATTGTAATTAATCTATATGTTAATATTGTATTAACTATAAGTAAATAATAGTTAATTAACTTATTTAAAGGACTTTACATACATAAACAATATCAATGTTGCTAAAAAATTACAGAGTTTAGAAAGAGCATAAGATTAACTATAAAATTAGCCGATATAACGTCTTCTATGCTAAGTTAAATTGGAAAATGGGAAATAAATTCGTCTTTACAGACACTAAAACTAATTTCTATAACACTAAATATTCCATTATTATTTTTTTCTTGGAAAACACAAATACAGAAAAGTTAGTTGTGAAAGCTAATCAAAGGAAAATAAACTTCCCTGAAAGTGGCGGTGTTTCATATGAATTGTTATCACCCACATTAAATGAATCACTTGAATTCACCTTGATGAATTTATTACCTCAAATCTCTTTATCTAAAGAGCCTGTAGCACATAAAGGTAATAGTGTTAAAATTCCATCTCATACAAAACATAAATGGGAAAATACTTCTTCAAACCAAATAATTATTATATTTGAAATAATTCCACCATCTTTTAATATATAGCACTAATATATTAAGAAAATTAGAGAAGATATGAAATATCCTATAGAATAGAAACTGAAAAAAGTCTGTTCTATAGGATATTACTTATATAATAAGAGATAAATGCAAAAGGAAAGTTACCTCAAAATATTTTTGAAGAATGTGGCTTTGATATAGATGGGATTAGAATGAAACGCGTTATGTCATCAGGAAGTAGATGATTAGCCGACATGAATATTAAATTACATTTTTAAATCCCTATAATAATGTGCTATAAACTTTGTTCTTTATTCTATTTTTTCGTTAGAATGACAAAAAGCAGTCCTAAGGGTTGTATCATTTAAAGAACCTTTAGGACTGCTTCATTTTAAAATCTTAATCTTTTTTCGGAAGAACAATGCCTTTATATAATTGAACTGTAATAAAGTAGTAAATCACGTAAATGACTATGAAAATAACAAGGGGTAACCAAATACGGAAATACGGATTAATTAAAAAGTACGAGAAGATATTCATACCAACTAATACATGAGCGATACCAACGATTGCCGGGAATAAGAATACTAAGAATAATTCTTTATAAATTGACTTCGTTAATAATTCTTGGCGAACACCAATTTTACGAAGCATTTGATAGCGCGCAATATCGTTTGATGCCCCAGATAAAACTTTAAACATTAAACAACTTGCCATCATTGCTAAGAACGCTATACCTAAGAAGAAACCCATAAATACGATTCCGGTGTACAAACCGTTAAATCCAGTATATGTTTGATACTTACTATTTAGGGAGTCCTCTTTTATGTTTTTATATTTAGCTAACTGCAACTCATCAAGCTTTTTCCATTCTTTTGCGTAAGCTACAAAATCATCTGTTTTTCCTATAAATGCAATACCTTCTTTTCCATTTATACCATCGTACATTTTTTGATCTACAATTTTAATTGCTTGATCAGGATATAAATAATGTGGCTGTATTATTTCAAATGCTGCATTCCATTCTTCTGACAATTCTTTTGCATTTACATCTTTTTCTTTCATTTCTCTTGAAATTGCACCTACCGGCAATTCTTCTGAAGCCTTTTTCACTTTTCCAATATCTTTCATACCTTTCGCATTTTCCCTATTAGGTACGAAAGGACGTTTTTTCTCTAAGTCTTCTTTTAAATAATAAACATATTTATCATCTACTTTGTAACGATATTCACTTTTCTCTTTAAATGGAATATCATTTAAAATTTTCTTTTCTTCCGCTGTTGGATTATGAACGACGGAATCGTATAGTTCCATACCATCAACCATTTGTATCACGTTATTTTTAAATGCCATACCAGCTGAAATCGCACCAGCACCAAGCGCAACTAACATCGCCACTGTTGCAAGTACTTTCGTTAAACTATTAATACGGAAGTTTAATTGTGCAAAAGTAAAGGCATTCAGTCCTTTTTCACTACGTTTTTTATTACCCTTTAATTTTCTAATAACAAGAGGTAGGAATGTACCAAATAACATGTACGTTCCTGATGTTACTGTGATTAATGCGATGATAATCCCGTTTTGCTTTAACTTATCCATGTAAATCATTGAAACATAACCAATCGTTAACAAAATAATGGCTAAGAATGCAATGGCAACTGTTTTCGCTCCTCCTATAGTTGCACGTTCAGTTTTAGAACCTGCATGAACAAGTTGCAGGACAGAAATACGTGATAATTTAATACTATTCATAATTGCTGAAAGAACAAATAATATAAGAAAGAAAAGACAAGTAACCGTTACTGATGGAACATAAAGGGCTTGATAACCACTAGCAGTAAAATCAAGCTGTTTCATCAATAACTGACCCACCCCTTTAGATAACCCTATACCAATCGTAATCCCGATTATAAGAGATGCAAGGCCTAATACAATGGTTTCCATAAACATAAGAGTTGTTACTTTATGTTTTTTTGCTCCTAACATCATATACATACCGAATTCTTTTTGACGGAGCGATAATAAGAAAGAATTGGCATACAAAATATAGAAGAACGTGAGAATTGTTAATAATGCTGTACCTGCATGAAAGATGAATCCTATAGCTCCTCCAATGGGAGAATTCGATTTAAGAAATGCTTCATTCAGTGCTAACGTTTCGAACATATAAAAAATAGAAATTGACATAATGAGGCCAACAAGTAAGACAATATAGTCTTTCATCTTACTTCTTAGACCCGACATAGATAGTTTGAATAACATGCGCTTACCTCCGTTGTTATGCTTTTTGTGTCCCTAAGCCTGCCAGTACATTTAAAATCTCTTTATAGAATATTTCACGATTAGTGGTACGATGAAGTTCCTTATATAGCTCTCCATCTTGAATGAATAAAATACGCTGACAGTAACTTGCACTAAATGGATCATGTGTCACCATCATAATAGAAACATCTTGTTCTTCATTTAAGTTTGTCATTGCATCTAAAAGACTGGTAGCATTTTTTGAATCTAGTGCTCCTGTTGGTTCGTCACCTAGAATAATTGCTGGTTCATGAACAAGTGCACGGGCTGCGGCAGAACGTTGTTTTTGTCCACCAGATATTTCAGATGGATATTTTTGTAGGATTGCTGAAATGCCTAACATTTCCGCTACCTTTTCTACTTTTGGTCCAATTTTACGTGATGAAACACCTTGAAGTGAAAGTGGTAGAGCAATGTTTTCATAAATTGATAGATTTTCTAATAAGTTAAAGTCTTGGAAGATGAATCCTAATTTTTGCGAACGGAAATCAGAAAGTTCGCCTTGCTTCATTTTTGTAATATCTGTACCTGCAATTTCAACAATACCGCCCGTTACGTTATCTAATGTTGAAATGACATTTAATAACGTTGTTTTGCCTGAACCTGATGGTCCCATAATTCCAACAAATTCACCTTCACGAATGGAAAATGATACACCTTTTAATGCATGGGATTGACTTTCTCCTTTTTTACCGTATACTTTTTGGACGTTTTTTACGTCTACAACTGGTTTGATCATTATTTTCTCCTCCTAATATTAGTTTCTTTAACCCATTTTGCATCTTTTTAACAGAATCTGCAATCAACTTACATTACAGTTCTCTTACACTTTTGTAATATATCCATAATTACCAGAAATGATTTTAAATTTAAATTTGAGTAAATTCTGTAGTCTATATTGAGAATTAAGAATTATTTATTATTTTAAGTTGCACAAGTCTTTGCATAAACAGTAGTATATCGTTCCATCTAATCCAAATCATTTTACATCAAGAAGACACAGCATAATTGTTGTGTCTTCTTGATGTAAGTTATTTTTGACTTTCATTTAATTTATTTACTATATTTTTTGGAACATCTTCTTTCTTGACAACTTTTATATCATGCATTCTTGTATCACTACCCTTTTTCACTGCTTTGATATAAGTACCAATTGGATGTAGGGTAGGTGAGCCGAAACCTAAGTCAACCTTGTTTAAATCTTTATCATATCCAATTAAATCATAATCATAGGATGTAAAACCGTGCTCTTTCCCGTTAGCATCCATTTTCGGTTCAGTTGTTACCATTCCATAAACATCTGTTTTACTTGCAACAGGACTATAACGATCCCATTGTTCACAACCAGCTAATCCCATACTAAATACCATTGCTAACATCAATATGAAAAAACTTCTCTTCATAATTTATTCACTCCCTCTTTGCATGCTCTTGCGATGCTATATAAATATAACATATCTAAAAATAATACACTCTTACAATAAATGCAGTCTTACCTTACAATTATGTAAGGTATAAAAAGCATATAAAATAAATGCAACACATTTTATCCGAGTATTAAAATGTAATGAAAAAACAACCATACTAAGGCGGTGATTGTAGAATTTGGAAAGATATTTAAAACACGTTATTTACTCTTACATTTAAATGACGAAAATTATAGTCAGAAAATTTTAAATATACTAAGCATAAGTGAAGCAAGACATAGTTTAGCAAGGGCTTTATTTTACGGCAAAAGTGGAGAACTTCATAACCCTATCGAGAAGGGCCAGAAGTTCATTTAGGAGCATTAGGCTTAGTAGTAAATACAATTGTTGTATGGAATACTCACTATATAGGATCCGCGCTACAAGTAATCCGAAATCGTGGTCACGTTATTGATAATGATGATATTTCTAGACTTTCACCATTAGGTCATAAGCATATTAATATAGTAGAACGATATTCATTTATTCTTCCTGAAGAAATAAAAAGTGGACGATTACGTACATTAGTATATGAAGAAAATAACCAAATAAAGATAGAAAAGGAACCCGGTTCTTTATAGAACAGGTTCCTAATGTCCGCTAATACTTGTTGCGTGATTTTGTTCCATTGCTACACACATATCCCATGCTCATCAACTTAAAAATTTATACTACCCCCAAGTGTCAAAAAACGTTATCCTTTCTAAAAAGCTAATTGGAAATGATAACGTTTTTTATGAATCTTTCGATTCAAGACGAATTACAATTATTTTCGGAAGAGTTGTGCCGTCATTTAATACCGTTTTTATTAGAAGGGCTTTCAAAAGAATTAGGTTTTATAAAAAGAAAACGAAAGTTCTCAGATAATGACTTAGCTAGCCTTTGTATTTGGGTTAGCCAACGTACAGCGAACGATTCCCTCGTTGTTAGCAAGCTACATGAAATCACTGGCACTCTTATGAGTCCTGAGGGACTCATAAGGGCTTTATTCAAAAAGCTGTTGTATTTCTGAAGTCTATTTTTTCTGTATTATGGAAAAGTAAGCTTTGCGAGGCATCAGCTGTTTAAAGCGCAATGCTCAAACACTTTCAACGCATTCGTATTTTAGATGCCACCATTTTTCAAGTGCCAAAACATTTAACGAGTTCATATCCAGGATCCGGTGGTTGCGCACAAATAGCAGGTATCAAGATGCAATTAGAATATGACTTACATAGTGGTCAATTTTTAAACTTTCAGGTAGGTCCAGGGAAAAATAAAGATAAGACCTTTGGAACAGAATGCTTAGACACATTATATCCAGGTGATTTATGTATCCTTGATTTAGATTATTTTTCATTAGAAGACTTCGATCAAATGGATCAACTAGGTACGCACTATATATCGAGGTTAAAATTAAACCATACGGTATATATAATCCGTTTCCTGAATACTTTCGAAATGGAATAGTAAAAAAGCAATCACAGTATATCCAAGTTAACTTAGAACATATCATGAACAATTTAAAACCAGGACAAACATATGAAATAAAAGAAGTTTACATTGGAGAGAATCAAAAACTATTCACGAGAGTGATTATCTATTGATTAACAGAGGAACAAATACGGGAACGTAGAAAAAAACAAATCTATATAACAGGTAAAAAGGGCATTTCGTTTTCAGAAAAAAGTAAACGATTAACCGGTATCAACATATATATCACAAATGCGCCTTGTGAGATCGTTCTGATGGAACAAATCCATGATTTTTACTCTCTCCATTGGCAAATCGAAATCATGTTTAAAACGTGGAAATCCCTATTTCAAATTCATCACTGGCAAACTATCAAACAAAAACGATTAGAATGTCCTGTATATGGAAAACTCATTGCCATTTTCATCTGTACTTCTACGATGTTTAAGATGCGCCAACTTTTTTTACAAAAGAAACAAGAGAACTAAGTGAATATAAGACAATTGGGATGATTCAAGATCATCTATCGCTGTTATATCAAACAATAAAGAGAAACACCCCAGTAATAACAAAGGTTTTTATCCGCCTGTTTACCCTACTAAAGAAAAATGGTCGGAAATCTCATCAATATGAGAAGAACTGTCTTTGGTATTATGGGTGTTATCTATGAGTATAGTGGATGTATAAAACAAAAGAAAGCGGAATAAGTAAAAAAATGAAACTTATGGAAAGGAGGATGAAAAGGAAATAACGTTACCATCTAGTCAGAAATATATCCTGATTTGTTCTAACATCATAAAATACAACTTAAGAAATATGGTGAGTTACTTGTGTAAAGTAGCTGGTGTATCCCGTTCGGGATACTATAATTATTTTTCCATTTCATCTCAAGAACAAGGGAAACAAAAGAACGTTTAAGATGAAATCGTAAAAGAAATCATCCCTTTCGATTTAGAAACCGAAAGGGAGTCGTCAAATAAAAATGACATTGGCGGGCCAGTTTCAAGTTGTCTACAATCTAAAACTTATTCGTAGAATCATGAAAAAACATGAGATTGTTTGCTCGATTCGTAAAGCGAATCCTTATAAAAGAATGCTGAAAGAGAAAAAAGAACATCGAATATCTCATTGATATGATTCATTACGTTTATAAATGCGTACAGCCCACAAGATGGACCAGTTTATCTAATTGCTCTTCCCATTGTGTCTTAACCACCTCTAAAATGTGCAATTGTAATAGCTACCAGCCCCTTAAATTTATAAATTATTATATATTTATTTAAAGAATTTTAAACTTAACTAAGTATTACCTATAAAACAAATAAGACAGAATGCGGCTAACATCCCCTCTAATAAAGGATACTGTCAAGATGGCTGTTATTATGCATTATCTTTTTTTAGACCCACGCTTGAGATTGGGACGGCAAAAAGTGGGTTTTGGGTTTCCCCTTTTTTGTAGTTGCTTTCTCAAAAAATAAGCTGATACTTCACTCACAACCGCTCTTGCAATTTATTTTAAAAGTTCAAATAAAAATTCCATGTATTATCCCTTCTTTCCCTCCAAATGGAAAGAAGGGATAATAACAAACCCACCATCACACGCTATACATTTATATTTCTATTTTATCATCTTTCTAATCACTTAAATAGCAAATCCTTACGGGTTCAATCACCTTCGAATATTTTAGTGTAGAAATGTAATCAAATTTCAGTTTACCATAATATAAATATGTAAATATATTGATTTATAATTTTGTTTAAGCCTTCCAAAATGGGTTTTCAGATTAAATCGTATGAGGTTTTCGATGGTAGATTAATACCATGGCTTAAAGAGTACTTATCCTCAATACAAAGCTGATAAGCCCCTTAAAAATAAATTGACTAAAAACAGCCGACGTTGTTGAGATATCCCCATAAAATTTGTCCGTTGACTTCTCAATTATTTTAGGTTCTAGATACAAACTAACATGCTTTTTATTATTTGTGAAATATATTATATCTTTCTTCTGTTGCAAGTGACCGCTTATTAAACAAGTGTTAAGAACTTTAAATATAGGAGCATCAAACGAAACATTTCCTAACTTAAACTTCATAAAGGATCCCTCATTTTTTAGAAACAAGAGCAATTGAAACACCTAAATGGGATATTATATAACATCATAAGCTGTATATAATGGTAATAAGAAAGAGACATCCCCTGATTTTGTGAGTTTCTTCTTTTGATTACATTCTTTAACAAAATAGTCTGATGATATATTTTCAGGAAACTCTATAGATTCATTATGCGAGTTAACCCCTACCCGCTTTCCCACATCAACGATTCTCGCAGTTTGATTATTTAACATTGTAACATCACATAATAAAAGATTACTGGTGTGCAGTGACATATGGGCATGGGTTCTTTTGTTTACTATATCCACCTCATTCATTTTCTTCTTAAATTCTTCTAGATCTTTGAAGTAATACAGTTTTTCTGTTGTTTTCCCTTTTTCTACCTCAACACGTCCACCAGATCAAACACTAACGTATTTAGAGCTAGTGCAACACCAGTTGAAAAACCTATCCTCAAACCCTAGAATTTTATAAAGGAGCATCAAGAGGCTACAAAAAAAGTATGGTGATTTTCGTGCACAAGTATCCCAAGGAAAAGAATAGTAAGTAATACGTCATAATATTCTCGGTTCCCTTAATAGGTCTTTAAATTCTCATCAATCCTTAGAATTTCTTAATAAATAGTTAGATAAACAAACTATTGAGAACTAGAATGATAACCCCACAGTTCGTATAGAGACGTTTGCGGGTCAAGAATAATACCTTTACGAAAACTTTAAGAACCGGAATCCTTTTCCCCAAAAAAAACGGGTGAAACATATTTTACCAAGTACGAATCTCGCCCAGCTGTTATTAGAAGTGAAGCGAAATCAAGAATTAACGAATTGCCAATTAGTATATGGGCATTACTTATTTCTCAATCTTGTAATATTGATCTAATGCCCCTTGTTCAAGATGGAGTTCCATCCCTAGAACACGATCGTTTAACATGGAGTGAACAAAATTATTTTCGAGCAGAACCCCTTACTGAAGCAAATTCAAAACTTGTGGATTTTCATAGTCATTTACAGCTAGCTAACATATAGGGTGTTGGAGAAGTTGCTTCAGCTGATTGCCTATGTTTTTCACATCAGTACGGTCAGTCCATTCCGGACCAAATCCAAAATATTTTGGTGCGGGTTGTAGAGGCCATACTACAACTATATGAGTAATCAATTCACAGGCCTTTATGGGCTCGTTATTCCAGGAACAATGCATGATTCGTTGTCAAAGAATCGCAAGTTTTTATATGCGCTTCATCTTTCAGATGGCCCAAAAACGATTATTGTGGGGCGTTATTCCAACAGTTTCCTCTTTTTGACATGGATTAGCTTTAGCTTTTTGACTAATTTTTGATAGGTAGGGCTTATGCAGTGAGCTCCTTGGTCCGAACGAATATATACACCTTCAGTCAATTGCATCCTCTTATTCCTTTTTAGTTTATGAAGAGTTGTTGTTACGATGTCTAACGTCATCTGTTCTGAAACATGGTAAGCTAAAATTTCATTGGTCGATCCATCTAAAATTGCAGACAACTTGAAACTGACCCGCCAATGTCATTTTTATTTGACGAGCCCCTTTCTTTCGGTTTCTAAATCGAAAAATATGATTTCTTTCACGATTTCATCTTGATCATTCTTTTGTTTCCGTTGTTCTTGAGATGAAACGAAAAAATAATTATAGTATCCCGAACGGGATACACCAGCTACTTTACACAAGTAACTCACCATATTTCTTAAGTTGTATTTTATGATGGCAGAACAAATCAGGATATATTTTTGACTAGGTGGTAACGTTATTTCCTTTTCATTCCCCTTTCCATAAATTCAATTTTTTAACAATTCATTTTCTGTCATTAGTAGATTCCATTCGACTTCTAAACGGACATACCTCTCTTCTAAAGTAAGCTCTCTCAAAGGTTCTTCCAGCGTTTTTGGCGCTTGTATCTCACAAACCAAATACACTATTCTTTCTATAGACAGCACGCCATCTACTTCCTGATGACATAACGCGTTTCTTCTCAAATATATGGCCCTTTAACTAAATAACAAGACTGGCGTTTTTAAACAATTTGATTTTTACTCAACACTACTGCTACAGGCATTGGGTGGAAATTTGAATGTTGACTGTTTTTTTTAAGTGTATATTTTTTTAAAATTAATACGGTACGTGAAATTTTTATATTCTGTATTGAAAAAACACCCATAGATCTTACACCTACAAAAACTGCCTAAAGGTATTCCTATTCGACTCCATTCTATTGGAACAGGCTTTTACCATACATGAGAAATATAATGATCCAAAAACTGACGATCATAACAAGACTTTCTTTAAACCTTTGCTGAAAGGAAATACGACTTTCTTCCATTCTTCATGCCCCTTTCTCTACATCATTTTATATGTTAAATGATAGCTGTTAAACGTTTCTAGAAGTTTTTTTATCGCTATAAATCACGTCATTTCCTTTGTTTAGATATTTGTATTTCCCCTTATTTATATGATTTTAGGTTCTGTTGCAAATTTTTTTACAGATAGAAAGTTAGGGTGAGGGTGAGTACAGCTGAATCTTATGCAACTGTGAGTAATTGCTGCAATTCATTGTACGTTGAAAAAACGAAGTTTGGCTCCAAACTTCGTTTTCATATATAGCATGAATAGTTTCGTTTTCTTTCAAAGGGTGTGAAGCATGGCAAAAACTTTGGAATCCAGTAGATTTGGCAAAGTAACGTTTTACATGTCCATGGTCCTATTCTATGAGATTATTCCAATGCTTGGTTGTACAATGAGTTATTTATACAAGCTTTGTTCCTTTAATTTTTTGAATCTACAAAGTAATGCCGGTACTTTGCCTGTTGTGAGAACCGTTGGTTCTCCAAGCTTTTTTCACTAATCTTTTCATAAAGGCATGTGCAGCCTAATGACCCCATTTTTTTGAGGTTAAAAATCCAATGTGTACTCTTGTTTATCAATTGCACAAGCTATAATCGCATCAGCGATTTACGGATATTAGCACCATTATCACTAAGAAATAGGCTGATAGCAACTATGCAATTATATCCAGGAAAAGTAGGAATTTCTACTCTCTCTATTAGTGTTATTTGATATTGATAGATCAGTACCAAAAATATTAACGGCAAACATAACAGGGAAACTTGATAATGTGGCGTGGCAAGCCCCTGGAAGCAATAATCTAACTTTTGCTGCTGACAAAACGTACTTTATGGGGAAAGTCAAGCAAACTGTATCTTAATTGTATATACTGCACAATACTCATCTAAAAGAACAACACATATTTCAAAAAGGGTGGGCATAACCACTGCTCTTTTGTCTGCTTATCTCCCTCTAACGTCTCACTAGCGATAATTTAAACGTTTATCCTTGCGAATTATGCACCTTAAACTGTGGTATTTCTTTCAACACGATTTCATTTGCGATTAATACCTCATTCTACATATTGCGAACGGAAATAAACTCCAGATTCATCGTATACGGACATTTTGCCCCATATTTTTTTGTAATCTCCATTATTTAACACGCCTATTTCCAATCGCATCAAAGGTGTTGTTACTAACGAATCCAATAATATGAGTACCCTCGGCGAACTTATGATTCACCTTCTCATTATATACACTTCGATAATACCCTAGTTTCTCTTCCAAATTGTCTCGATGCTGAATGCTTATCTCTGATTAAATCTTTCCATTTCGTCTAATAGAAAAATAACAAGGATTCAGTAAACTGCACCAAGATAAACATCTAGGCATTTTGTATGCATAATCTAATATATTTAATAATTTAAATAAGAGAGCTATTTAAGATACCAATTCGTTGGAAGTAAGAGCAAAAAGGTTTAGAAGTTTGCAACTGTGCTCATACTTTTTTGTAAGAATAAATAAAACTATTTTTGTATCTAAGCACTCAAGGTTTAGTAAAGTACCTATTATAGCATGAAATTCAATACAACAAGTTGTCAACATATCTATGAAACGGCGTCAAAACTTAAAAAGACTTACGAACCTAAATATCAGATACTTATTATAACATTAAAAATATATTACAATTATTGGTTTTTATAATATATAATAATCAAGAAAAGTACAAATAAATAAGATTGAGGTGCATTTTTATATTATGATTTATTGGTATTTTACAATTATATTTTTAATTATTTTTTTAATTTTTTATTTATCAGATTCTAGGAGAATAATAAATGGTTTTTTATTCAATATGTTTTGTTGTTCATTACTTGTTTCTGCAATTTATTTCGCATTTACCACTGATATTATTATTTTCAAAATAGTTGTTATTCTACCATTACTTATCGTTCTCCTTTTTATATCAGCTTTCGGAATAATCACCTTATGCTCTGGGTTATTTCTTAATGCAAGAATTCTTATGAAAAAAGAAGGCCGACGATTTTCTAATTGTTTAACTTTAATTTTTGGATTATGTCTTTTACTAATATTATCATTTTCAATTCTTGATCCGGCGCGTTTTTTATCTCCTAATTTTCAACCAATGTTTGCCGGGGGATCACTTATTGTAATCTATTTCTTTTTTAGTTTAACAAATTTCTTAAGCGCATATTTTCTTTATCAATTTAACAAACCAAAATATAACCAGGATTTTATTATTGTACTTGGAAGTGGTTTAATTAATGACAAAGTACCACCACTTTTAGCAAGTAGAATTAATAAAGCTATTGATTTTTATTGGAAACAGGCTTCTGTTACTAATCCGCCTACAATTATTTTCTCTGGTGGACAAGGCCCTGATGAAAATCTCTCAGAAGCTGAAGCTATGCAAAAGTATGCTATAGAAAAAGGAATTCCTTCGAATCATACACTAAGAGAAGACCGTTCTGTCAATACGTATCAGAATATGCTTTTCTCAAAACAAATTATGGATTTATTAAAGAAGGATCAATATAATAGCATCTTTACAACAAATAATTTTCATCTATTCCGTGCTAGCTTGTATGCAAAACAATCAGGATTAGCGAGTCAAGGAATTGGATCAAAAACAGCGTTTTATTACTGGCCAAATGCAATGATTCGTGAATATATGGCTATTTTGGTAATGAATCAAAAACGTCATAGCATAGTAGTAATAACAATTTTAGTTTTTTCAATATTACTAACCACCATTTTCTTTTTTTACTTTTAAAAATGGTATTCTTTAAAGATTTTTATTTACTAATCACAATCGAAAATTATCAATAGCTTTTATAACAAAATTCACACCCTAAACGATATTGCAAAATATTCCAATCCAGTCACAAAAATGTTATAAGAGCTATAACAAATAATTCTATGGAAGGAGTTTCATTTTGACTACTTATTTATTTCCAATTAAAACAGCTTTTATTATATTCCCTTTACTAGCTTTATTTCTTCTTATTCCATTTTTAGTTTTTAACTATAGAAAATATGGTTATGTAAATAAATGGCGTTCTTTTATTTTATATTCTTTATTATTATACTTACTAAATGCTTATTTTCTTATTACCTTACCGTTACCACAAACATATGATACATGTAGTCTGCAACCAGCTAATACGCAGCATATGCAACTCGTACCATTCTATTTCATTCAAGAAATTAGTAGTACTACAGCTGTTGTATTATCAAAACCAAGTACCTATTTTTCCTTACTAAAAGAATCAGCTTTTTTACAAGTTGCATTTAATGCACTGTTAACGATTCCATTTGGTGTGTATTTACGTTATTATTTCCGTCGTAGTTTTTTACAAACCATAATTTTATCATTTTGTCTATCATTCTTCTTTGAAGTAACACAGTTAACAGGTTTATATGGTATATATAATTGTGCTTATCGTTTATTTGATGTAGATGATTTATTTTTAAATACACTGGGAGGAGCAGTTGGCTATATGATTGCACCAATATTCACATATTTCCTTCCTGAATCAAATAAACTAGATATCAATATTGATGTAATATCTAAGCAAGTTGGATTTATTCGACGCTTTATTGCGATGCAGATTGACTGGATATTTTTATCAATAATAATCCCATCTATAAAAATTCAAGAAACTTATATCTTTTTTTCTGGTATTAAACCTTATACAAATCCATTTGATCTCATTTTGATTGTATGCGTAGTTTTTCTTTATTTCATAGTTTTACCATATCTTACAAACGGAAAAACTCTTGGAAAAGCGCTACTCCGTATCCATATAAAAGGAAAAAATGAACGCATTACTTTTAAAGAATTATTTATTCGTTATGGTCTATTCTACTTTGTTCTCGGTGGAACTAACTACATTTCCTCTAGTAGCTCTATATTAAATAGTGCAGATTATTTAGTTTTAATTGTAACGCTTTTATTTAATATTACAATCAACGCTATTTTTATTATGCATGTTTTATTGCATATTTTCAGTAATGATAAACTACTTTTTTATGAACATGTTAGTCAAACTCAAAATATAATTACCTCAAAAAAGATTCAAAATTCATAAACATAAAAATGGACCTTTACTTAACTTTCTATTGAGGTGAAGGTCTATTTTTATGTATTTTCACAAGGGAATATACTTCTCATATAAATTTATCTTCAAAACTAAAAAACATAAACTACATTTGAAGATAAATCCAAATTTTCAAATGACAAACCATTACAAAGACCCGTAGTGAACTACCCGCCACTTAACATCCTTACAAACTGTTTGAAGTAGCAGGTTCTTGAGAACTAGTTACTTTTACTAGCTATCTATATTTACCAAGCTATAAGGGCAGTTCCTGCCCCTATAGAAAATACCAATTACATGGCTAGTTTTAGCAAGTTGATACTTGCGTTTATATTCCTGTCGTGTTGACTATTACATTTTGGACAATTCCATTCGCGAAGGCTGAGATTTTTCACATTTTTATTTTTATAACCACAGTGGGAACATAGTTGGTTATTTGCATAATTCTTAGGTGTGATTATCAAATTACGACCTTTCCATACAGATTTATAGTCAAGATATTATCTGAATTTAGCCCAAGATACTTCACTAATTGCTTTAGCTAACTTGTTATTCTTTTGCATATTCTTCAATTTTAGATCTTCAATCACAATTACTTGGTTTTCCCTTGTAATTTCGTTACTTATTTTGCAAAGAAAATCATTATGTTGATGAGCAATTTTTTCGTAAAGTCTTGCGACCTGTAATCTAATCTTGTTTCAATCATTTGAACTTTTCTTTTTGCGTGACAAATAACTTTGTAAAAAAGCTAATCTTTTTTCAATCTTCTCAACCATTTAGGATTTTCATGTTTTGTGCCATTAAACAGTATTGCAAAGTCTTTTAAGACTACATCAATACCAACTTTTATGTCGACTTTAGAAAATAGTTGTTCATGTTCTTCCACTAAAACCGATACAAAGTATTTATCAGTAGGTGTTTGAGAAATCGTGACAGACTTAATCCATCCTTGTAGCAATCTGTGTTGTTTAATTCGTACCAGGGTCTTTAAAATTTTGATATCTTGAGATAAGCGTTTTCAATACAGACTGTTCCCTTTTAATTACCCGTTGTATAGCTTCGATGATTATCTTTCTTGCTTTTGAATTTCGAGAATCCAACGGATTTATCACGAAAAAAGTTAACATATGCTTTGTTCAGGTTTAATTGGGCATTAGCTAGCGCAAGACTATCAATTTCTTTTAGAAACGGGAAGTTAGCTTTATACTGTGCATGTGTAAGATATTTGATAGATTTATCCTTCAATATTTTTTAATTTGGAAGGATATTTTCATCTTTACATGAAAATATATATACTTTTTTTCTATTTATAAGAGATATGATTTGTTCATAAATCAATAAAGAGTAAGATTATAATTAAGAGTTAGAAATAGTAAGTTTTAATTTCTATATTCACAATATAATCCTTTAAACTAAAAAAACTCTCTATTTATTTAATTTATTATTATTTAACATATATTTAGAAGGGATGATGAAAAATGTCAGGATTAGACGAATTATTTTATCCGGATAACGCTAACCGTAAGAATAGAGTAGAACAATTAATGGCACAATGTGCAGATTTAACTAACGAAATTGCGGACAATAAAATAAAGATTGATAAACTACTAGAAATGGTTAACAAAACCACTAGAGAAGCATATGAAAATATCGGAATAAAAGATATTCAATACAAAAAAGTTGAACTTACTCCAGATTGGTATGTAACTCTTCCTAAAAGTTTAAGTATGATGAGTGTTTCATTAGTTTCTTATAGAGGATTTTCGATATTAGCAAATAAATTAGCAATATCAGCTTTATTAAAACAAGGAAGAATTGGTGAAGCTGCACTTAGTAAATTAGTTGGTTTACCGAAATGGTTTAAATTCGGTTCCAAAGTAGGATCAGCAGCTGCCAGCGTTATAGTGACTGTTGGAATTGAATCAGTGATTGACGCTATATATGGAGCAGATGTAAGGGGTAAATTGCAAAGTGCAATTAATGAGTTAGCTAAACCTCGAATTGAGTTGACGTATATAAAATTACTTTCTGAATATGTAATAACTATATTAACTGGAATTGAAACTGAGATTAAACGAATTAAAAGGAAGGCAAAAAAGCATAAATGGACTAAAGAGAGACTTGAAGAAGAACTAAATGATGCAATAGATGATGCTCGTGACACACTAGAAGAGACGAACGATAAACCAACTAGAAAAAAAGCTTTAAACGATTTGAAACAAAAAGATGAGATACTTCACGCTTGGACTAATGAAGATCCATCTGATCAAAAAATAAATGAAATTGTTGACGAATTGAATAAAAAAGATAAAAAATAAGAAGATAACATGGTTAAAAACAATAGACCACTTTATTCATTTTTGTCCATATAATAAAGTGGTTTATTATTTTACTTTATATATGAAAAAAATTTTATGGTATTAAGAGATATATTAACAACTTTGATTAATAATGGGATGAAAGGATGAGAAAAATGTCAGGATTCGACGATTTATTTTATCCAGATAATGAAAATCGTGAAAAGAGAGTACAACAGTTAATGAATCAATGTTCAGATTTAACTAATCAAATTAGAAGTGATGAGAAAGAAATTGATTACCTTTTTCAAAACAATGATTCAATTATTAAAGAAAGGTTTAAATATAAACTAGTACTAGGTATTCCTGATAAAAAATTTGATTCACCAAAAAATTCTGCGGATGATGTTCTAAATTATATTTTAGGTGTAATCCCTGGTGCTATTGCGGGAGCTAATAAAAGAAACTTATATCAAAAAGCAATTAAAGAATTAGTGAGAATTCGTATTGAATTAAAATATATAGAATTAAAGACTGTTTATGATAAAGAAGTTATTAATTTAGTTATAAAATCGGTTAGTCAAATTAAAAGGAAGGCCCAAAAGCATAAATGGACTAAAGAAAGACTTGAAGAAGATATCCAGGAAACTATTGAGGACACTATTGAAACGGCACAAACAATAAGTTTAAAACCCTCTAGAGAGTTAGCTGTAGATAAACTAAAAGAACTTGATGAAAGTCTTGTAGCTTGGGTTAATGAAGATCCATCTAGCCAAGAAATTGTTAGAGAATTGAATGCATTAGATGGAGTATATAAAATTATTTCGCTTTTAAATAATACAAGTGTTTTAGATTTTTCTCAATCAGATCATAATGTAGTTTTATGGAATGACCATGATGGCGAAAATCAAAAGTGGAAATTCGAATACAATGTAAATCAATCAGCATACCAAATTAAAAGTCTAATAAATAAAAATTTTGTTTTAGCCTGGAATGACTATGATGGATCAAATAATGCGTTTGTTACAGAAAATCAATACAAAGAAGAACATTTTTGGGTTTTAGAAAAGGAAGAAGATAACAATTATATTATTAAAAATAAAAAATATCCAAATTTAGTAATAGACGTTGATAATGCTAGTGCTAACAATGGAATAAACATAAAAGTGAATCAGCAACACGGTAAATATGAATTGCTTATTAATGCTCAAAAATTCAAATTAGCAAAGTGCTATTAATATTATAAAAGTATATGAAAAATTAACTACTGGATTTGAGTTAATTTTTTGAAAAGAAAAAAATCAACTTTAGCCATTTTTTCAGCTAAATATCCTATTACTTACTTGATTTTATAACCAATGATATTATGAATTCGCTTACGGTTATAAAATCCATTAACGTATTAAAATAGGACTAGATTTTCCAGTTCAAATATGGAATATTTTATACGATAGACTTCTTCTTTCTTTAAAATGAAATAAAGAGACTCGATATAAGCCTTTTTATATGGAGAATCTTTTTTTGTTGAAAGAGATTTTTATGTTGTAATTTGCGAGTCAGGGTTGAAATTTTTATATTTCAATAATATTTGATGAATTTTAGTACAGAAATACTCCCCACTATCCTGATGAATCATTTTCTGGATGAACTCTTTACTTTCACGACTGCGTTTTGACTCTGTTTTGTGCTGAAAGTGGTGATGTGATTCTCACTATTCCAAAAGTTAGGCACATCATATGAACAGAGTTTGTTTCTTTTTAACAATCTATAAATTGATGTAGTGTTACCGCCACATCACTACCAAGGTAACAAAACAAAATTCCTCTAAAATAAAAAAATACGCTATTCTTTCTGTAGAAGCATCGACATAAGTACTCATCAGTCCCGAGGGAATGAATCAACGATTTAATAAATCAGCCGTTCAACTTTTACAACACGTATTAGCTGAACTAATAAACCAAAAATTAGCCTCATCTATGCCGCTTTCTTCTCCGTTTATTTCTGTTTTCAAGCGTATTTGTATTTTAGATTCAACCGTATTTCAATTCCCAGATTCTTTTTTATTTGTTTATCCAGGGGCAGGAGGATGTAGCCATACAGAGGAAATAAAGATTCAACTTGAGTATGATTTATTAAGTGGAAAGTTCCTTCATATTCATACAAGTCCAGGTAAACAACATGATCGAACCTACGGTTCCCTGTTTGTACCAACTGTAACAGCGAATGATTTATGTATCCAAGATTTAAGTTATTTTCATTTGAAAGATCTTCAACATATACAAGATAAAAAGGCTTATTAAATCGAATACACGTATTTATCAAAAAAATCCTACCCCTGATTATTTTCAAGATGGCAGAATCAAGAAAGGTACAGAGTATATCCAGATAGATATGGAAGTTTTAATGAACTCGCTTCAGCCGGGACAGACATGTGAAATACCCAACGCTTATGTAGGAATGATTGATAAAGTCCCAACTCGTTTGATTGTTCATCGACTAACAAAAGAACAACAACAAAAACGATTACAAAATCAAACTGTAAGAGAAAAAAAGAAAGGAATGAAGTATTCTGCTCGTAGTAAACGACTTAGCAGTATCAATGTATATATGACAAATACCAATCATGCAATTGTCCCGATGGGACAATTGCATGATTGGTATTCTTTACGTTGGCAAATCGAGATTATATTTAAAACATAGATGGACTTTGTTAATAATTCGTGGCGAACACCGATTTTACGAAGCATTTGATAACGTGTAATGTCTTTGGATGCTCCAGATAAAACTTTAAACATTAAACAACTTGCCATACTGTAGAATAGAGAATACCCAGAGTATTTACTAGATAAATCCCACTCATCTTTTACATTTTTATATTTAGCTAGTTGTAACTCGTCAATTTTTCTCCATTCTTTTTTATATGTTAGAAAATCATTTGATTTTTCAAGTAATGCAACGCCCTCTTTACCTGATAGATCATCATACATTTTTGATTTATGATTTTAATATTATGATCTGGATGAACATAATCAGGTTCAATTATACGTAATCCTTCATTCCACATTTGTGGCATTTCTTTTACACCAATCTCTGGTTCTACATTTGTTCCTGAAACAGCTCCTACTGGAAGCCCTTAGGTAATCTGTTTAAATTCACCTGCATTTTCTAGGCCTTGACCAATTCGTACTATCGAACGATTCTGCTCTAACTCTTCCTTTAAGTAGTAAACAAATTTTTCATCTACCTTATAACGATACGTATTTATCTCGTTAAATGTAATACCCGCTAGTATTTTCTTTTCTTCTGCGGTTGGATTATGAATTACTACATCATAATGATTAAAACCATCTACTTTAAGCATAACATCATTCTTAAATGCCATACCGCCAGCAATTGCCCCAGCCCCAAGTGCAACTAACATAGTAACCACTTTAGTTAGGCTATTAATACGGAAGTTTAACTGTGCAAAAGTAAAGGCATTCAGTCCTTTTTCACTACGTTTTTTATTACTCTTTAACTTTTTAATAACGAGCGGTAGGAATGCTCCAAATAACATGTAAGTTCCTGATGTTAACGTGATTAATGCAATAACAATCCCCTCTTGCTTTAATTTATCCATATCAATCATGGAAGCATAACCGATTACTAACAACATAATGGCTAACACTGCAATAACAACTGTTTTCGCTCCTCCTACAGATGTACGTTCTGTTTTAGAACCTGAATGAACAAGTTGTAAAACTGTAATACGTGATAGTTTAATACTGTTTAATAGCGCTGATAATGCAAATAATACAAAAAAGAAAAGACAAGACAAGTAACAATTACCGATGGAACATAAAGTGCTTGATAACCACTGGCAGTAAAATCAAGCTGTTTCATTAGTAAATGACCAACCCCTTGGGATAGGCCAACACCAATCATAATCCCTATTACAAGAGATACAACCCCTAATATCACTGTTTCAAAAAACATAAGCATTGTTACCTTATGTTTTTTTGCGTCTAACATCATATACATACCGAACTCTTTTTGACGGAGTGATAATAAGAAAGAATTTGCATATAAAATATAGAAGAAGGTAATAATCGCTAGTAAGACTGCACCTGCATGAAAGACGAAAATAATAGGCCCAGTGTTGAATTTGCCTTAAGAAAAGATTCATTAAGTGCTAGCGTTTGGAACATATAAATAATAGAAATCGGCATGATAAGACCAACAAGTAAAACAATATAATCTTTAAGCTTACTTTTTAGACTTGACATAGATAGTTTAAATAACATTCTTTCACCTCCGTTTTTATGCTTTTTGTGTACCTAAGTCTGCCAATACATTTAATATTTCTTTATAGAACAATTCACGATTAGTCGTACGGTGAAGTTCCTTATATAGCTCTCCGTCTTGAATGGATAAAATACGTTGACAGTAACTTGCACTAAATGGATCATGGGTAACCATCATAATAGAAACATCTTGTTCTTCATTTAAGCTTTTCATTGCATCTAAAAGACTAGTTGCATTTTTAGAATCAAGAGCTCCTGTTGGTTCATCTCCTAAAATTATTGCAGGCTCATGTACAAGTGCACGAGCTGCGGCAGAACGTTGTTTCTGCCCACCTGATACTTCAGCTGGATATTTTTGAAGGATTTCTGAAATGCCTAACATCTCCGCTACCCTTTCTACCTTCGGTCCAATTTTACGTGATAGAACACCTTGAAGTGAAAGTGGCAGAGCAATATTTTCATAAATCGAAAGGTTTTCCAATAAATTAAAATCCTGGAATATGAACCCTACTTTTTTACAACGGAAATCAGAAAGTTCTCCTTGCTTCATTTTTGTAATATCTGCACCTGCAATTTCAACATGCCCACCCGTTGCATTATCTAATGTTGAAATTACATTTAATAACGTTGTTTTCCCTGAACCTGATGGCCCCATAATTCCAACAAATTCACCTTCACGAATGGAAAATAATACACCTTTTAATGCATGTGATTGGCTTTTCCCTTTCTTACAGTACACTTTTTGAATGTTTTTACGTCTACAACTGGGGTATTCATAATTCTATCCTCATAGGCTTTATTATTTCCTTCTACTTCTACATAATTTGCCATCAATTAACATTACATTTATCTTACACTTTTGTAATATACCAAATATCATCTATAATAATTTAATACATATTATTTTTCGGGGGACATTTTTAAATTTTTATCCCATAAGAAACACTATATCCCCATGAATTTAAGGTTTTAAAGTACCAAAATAAATTTTTTCTCTATTGTTATTTATAGAGATTTAGCTCTAATGAATTTAGACCACAACCAGTCCTCTAATTTATTGCACTTAAATCTTTACTGTTCTTGTAATTCTTTTTAATATATTTTCATCAGAACTAAAAATCTATCTAAAAAGGATGTTATTCAACAAATTTATAAGTCAGCTTTATTTTAAATTATAACGCTCTACATCTTTAGGTATATTAGAATCTCGCTTTACGCCTTCTTTGTTTTTTAGTACTATGGTTAAAGAATTCAACCCTACCGTTTTGTGAATTACCGTAAGTTTTATCTTTTCTCCAACAGAAGACGCCTTCCTCAAAAATGTGAAGGTGTAAAACACCAATTTTGGGTGGGAGATGAATGTCAATAGTCGTAAGCCTACGTTTTTTGTGTAATAAAGAAAGCATACAAGAAAGTAAGGTACAATCCGTGTTAATCAATAAGACATATAAATTTCGCATTTATCCAAATCAAGAGGAACAAGTCTGACTTGCGAAAACGATTCGTTAAAGTCGTTTTGTATTTAATTATTTCCTTGCTATGTGGAACAATGCTTACAAAGAAACACAGCGGACATTAACCTTTCCTTCTTGCTCCGCCGAGCTCACTCAATAAAACAAGCAGGATGATACGATATAGTTAAAAGAAGTAGATAGTATTACGCTTCAATCCGTATTGAAACATCTAGTAGATGCTTCCTCACATTTTTTCAAGAAACAGAACGATTATCCACGATTCAAGTCCAATCTTACACAATGAAACAAACAAATGGTAATATTGCTGTAATAGGCAATCGAATGAAAATCCCTAAAGTTAGGCTTGTGAAGTTTGCATAGAGCCGTGAGGTAAAGTGACGTATTTTGAGCGCTACTGTTAGACGGAATCCAAGTGGTAAATACTTTGTATCTTGTTAGCTGAGACGGATGTAAAGAATTACCCACAACAAGCTCTTCCGTTGGAATTACTGTGGGATTAAATAAAGTATTTTGCTATTCTTTCAGATAAACATACATACAAAAAACCTAAATTCTTTCGTACATTAGAAAAAAGATAGCAGAAGCACAACGTATCCTTTCTAGAAGAACGAAGGGTTTTTCTAACTGGAACAAGCAACGTATGAAAGTGGCACAAATCCATGAACATATTACAAATACAAGAAAAGATTACTTGGATAAAATCTCTATTGAAATCATCAAAAATCACGATGCAATTAGTATTGAAGATCTACCAGTAAGTAATATGCTGAAAAACGGTAAACTTGCTAAATCAATTAGCGAATTATCTTGGTTACAATTCCGAAATATGTTTGAATACAAAGTAAGATAGTATAGGAAACAGTTCTCAACCGACAGATATAACATTAGGGATTGGAAGGATTATCGTAGTATGTATTTGCGGTATAATTAGCTTATACTTCTTCATTTAGAATATTGTAAAAGGTATTAAAGTGATTAGATTATAAAAAAGTATGACAAAACAAACACCAAATATCTTAACTAAGAGAGGTTTGAGTGCTTATTTAGATTCTGTTACAAAGTTTCACAAAAGATAGACATAGATCAGCGTGTATGACTAAATATTATACAGCCACTAGTAATTTGAACTGTTTCCCTCTAAAATATCCTATCTGTACTTCTCCTCATATTCTTTTCCGAAAGCGCTGCTTAGTTTAGAAAACTTGGCAACAAAACCCAGATAACTATTTTTCGTGATAGGTTGGTTATCCGTCAGTTGTCCATTTTCCAACAACAGCACTCTTACTTACTCGTAGCGTGAACTGCATCACCTGATAATGTACGATCTACTAATATATCTTCCTTAATTTCTGTATGTGCTGGAATGTCTTTCGCAGCCAGTACGATTTTGGTTGGCTTAATCGCATTCTCAATGGAATAATAGTTATAGCTGTAAATACCAGCTACGATAGCTAAACAGACCACTACAATCTTTTTCTATTGAAACTTAGATGGTTTCAAATTGTTTTTCCTCCCTTGTCTAGCTTTAAACATAAAAAAGACACACCAATGGCTGATAATATGCCCTCAGTGTGTTCGTTTATCTAATATATATATAATATCAATTAGTACATAATATTAAATGTATTACATTCATTTACGATAATTATATCTACAAATTAAAACAGTCAAGTCTTTTTTTCAAAATACAAGTATACATGAAAAAAACTTGTCAAAAATATTAATACTATGAACCTTACGGATTCCTAATTTTTGAATTAAAAAATTGAAAATCCCTAATTAATATCTCACATTTTCTTTTAATAACTCAATAATTACATATAACTATACCCAATAACTATATATAAAGAAAATGATTAAAAGACAAAAAAAGCTTATGTAGCAAGGTTTTAAAGAGTAATTCCACATTTCACATTCATATTGTACACAGAACTCACAAACAGTTTAAGATATTACCCTCAATCACACAATCCTATATTCATACTCTTCACAAATCACAAGTTAAATATTATAGTAATCACATTTCAACAAATTATGTATCGAATCGTATTACTTCTAAATAAAAATGGAAGTAATGTACTTAGTACTGCAAGAGATTTGTATTTCTGAAAATTAAAAATATACCCTTGCAATTGAGTGAATAACCTTTGTTATTCACTCAATTTTTAACAAGGACCTTGAACTACTCACCACTTAACATTCTAACGGACTGCTGGTATCGTTCTGTTTTTGACTGAATTATTCATAATAAGGTCGTGTCGTTCTTCTACAGAAAGACGCTACACTTTAAAGTCAGCTCGGGCTTCTATACTGAATGCGCATAAACGCTGGTACAGAGAATATATCTATTTCTTTTATGTACGATTTCTCTTGATCTAGTGCATAAGTCATCGCATATATAAAAGCAACTCATTTTGTTTTCTTTTGCCGGTAAGTAATTCGCGATATCTTCGAGTTCTTGAACAAAAGCAATCATGATATCCCTTTGCTCTTTTTTAAGTTTGTCCCATGTATTTTAGACGAGAGACTGCTTCTTTTCTAGACTTTGCAACAGCTTTGTAAAGTGCTTTTTTATCATTTTCAATTACACAATTCGCAGAGAAAACAACAGCAAATTTGTCTTACTTACTTTCTCACATGTGTTAATCGAGAAACGTTTGGTTCTTTTTCTTTTGGATTAACGACAGTAAATTGAATAATCGGTTAAAGTATTTCTATGTAATCGCGAACTTTTTTACATTTCGCTTTAATTTTATCTTTTAAGTATTCCATTTTTCTAGTGACCTCGTAATCATGCATACTATGTTTGGTATATTCTATCCTAATCTTTCTTGTAAAAGTGTTTTTTCACTTCTAACAAGAACATGCTCCCTCAATTATCTTGAGCTTTAACTAAACTAGTAAGAATAGTAGTTTGTATAAGGTGAAATGGAATTTGAAAATACGATAACAATATATCAGTATGTCTCGAAGTTTCTGAAGAGGTATGATTATACATTGCACAATCAACAATTTCGTACATTGTACGATTTCCTACTGTTGTTTCTTTCACTAATTTGCGATTTATCCAATTTTGAAATTCTGTGTAAATTGTTGTATATGGAACTCCAATCCCCTCATAAAGATCCATAATTTAGAATTCGTGTGGTGGCATTCCTATATCATTTTATTCAAAATAATGCAATATATAAGTTGCTAGTGCATAATATGGTAATTATCCCCTTTCGTTTTCTAGTTTCAAGATATTTAAAAAACACTCAAAAAACTTTACTCCATGAACTTTAAAGTTCTGTTGGGATAGATTCATTTGCGTACTCATGATTTAGTATACTTCTTCCAAAAAAGCACCTAGAAAGTTTAGAAGCAATTGTTCACTGTAATAAATTAGTTAGCGCTATTTCATTGCGCTGGTGAGCCTTTTTTACGGTTCTTATATTTTACTTTCTAATTATTTATGTTTTTTAAGATTGCAAGTTGATTTTTCTAACATCGTTGATAATTCTCAGGAATACAAATCAAATCTACCGACTCCTACTTTCCACTTTAAAAATCAACAAGAACGAATAGTGTTCTGACGTTCCAATCCAACCATAAGAACGTGTCGAACTACAGAACGGCTCGTTCTGTTATTAACTCTATACCCTTTTTAGTGGATAGTAAAGTTAATAATATGAATTTAAAGGTTTTACAAATGAAAACCAAGTACAGAAATGATTCATTCTCACTTTTAGAGCAATCACTTATTTTTGGAACGAATACCATTCCGACGTTCGTAATTCGTGAATCCCTAACTAGAAAAAGTCATTCTCCTATAATAATAAAAAGATCAGGTACACAATTTTCATGAATACTGTAAGTATAATATTAAACTATATTGGAATATATTCATGAGAATAGTTTATTGAAATGGTTTATATTCTATTATTCTTATCACTAAAAGCATCTTCATAAAAACGCATCCCATTCTGACGTTCTAAAACCACCGTGAAAGTATGCTCAATGTAAGAACGGGTCGTTCTTACATTGAGCATACGAAGTTTTAATGAACGATAAATTACTATATGTACCTCCACAATTCCATTACAAGCTCTATCAAATTGAAAATATCGGAACACTTACCATTCCACCGTTCGTAATTGCAAGTATTGTTACCTAGAATGGGTCGTTTTTTAAAATTAAATACTGATAATACTAGAATCAAAACATTGGAATGGTGTTCGTTCCGTAAGTTTCTCATTAAAAGTATGACCATTTAGTAAGAAATTTATACATGAAATCTATTTTTTTGATAGAATATAAAGGTGGAATTATAGAGTTGTATATTAATTTAAAGGTATTTATTAATTCTTTATATAATATAAGAAATTAATAAGAACGTGAGGAGGTATATGTGAACTATGAACGAGGAACGGTCGAACGGGAGCCAGGACTCCTTAGAAAATGCATTTTGGACAAAAGAAGTTGCCGGAACACTTGGGATCAGTGATAGTTATTTAAGAAAATGGTGCTTAGGTTTAGAAAAAAACGGCTACATTTTTATAAAAGTAAAAGACGGAAAAAATAAAGAGAACCGAGCTTTTACTGAGCATGACATTAAAGCTCTTCAAAAGTTTAAATTATTGCTACAAGAGCCTAAAATGAATCTACCAGCAGTCGCTGAAGTCATTGCTAAAGAGTTCGGTCTGGAAGATAGGAACGGCGGAATGGGTAACGTGCCAAGTCCATTATTCCGTGATAACGATAGAGAGAAGGCTCTTAATGAGCTAAAAGATATTGTTATTAAGGAAATGCAAGATAATATTAAAGAACAAGTAAAGCAAGAATTAAAAGAAGAAATGAAGGAACAATTATCTGCAACTATTAATGAAGCTGAAGAACGATTAAATAAACGAATTAAAGACCATGATGAATTGCTTATGAGGACTATAAGAGAACAACAAGAAACAAAAAAACTATTAGCAGCAGTTAAAGAAGAACAACAGAACAAAAAATGGTGGAAGTTTTGGGGATAAGAACTATTAAAAGCTCTTCTTAATAAGATTCATAACAATCATATTAAGAAACGGCTCGTTCCAATGAAGGTTTAAAAAAGATTTTTTGTAAAGAACGGCAGAACGGGTTGTGTTCCTCTATAAAATTATTAACTTGAAATTATTTTCAATTCATCTTATAAACACTTTATTTATTAAGGAATGGTTCATTATATCAACTGTATACTGAACCATTCCTTATATATTTCAAACTCACAAGGAACGGCGGAATGGCTATCGTTCCTATTAATTATACTAACTATCCTAATAATTTAATAAAAGCAGTAGTCGTTACAACAGGTGAAAAATCAAATGGACATTATCTACAAGAATTGATTGAAAAAAGGAAAGTAACAGGAATGAAAGTTGAAACAATCATTGCTGACACAGATTGTTTAGGGAAAAACAATTTACTTTATACAGAAGAACAAAGCATTCAACTGATTTCTAAGTTAAATCCAATGATTACTCAAAACGGGACGTGCAAAGGGAAAAGGACTTGACTTTAATAAAAGATGCAGGTTTATTTGGCATGCAAATTCAGGGAGCAACGACGATATTCGCTGTCAATCTAAAAAGAATCTTGAAGCTTCTGAATGAAAAAAGGTAATAAATAAACAAAAAAATAAGGCGATTTCTGTTCAAAACTGAACAAAAATCGCCTTATTTTTCTCTATAATGAATTTATTTATAAAAAAACAAGTTTTTCAGTGGCTTCGTAGAATACCGAACTCATGCCCTAAAGGCTGCCTAATGAAACGACCTGTCTAACTTTATGGGGTTAGTTATAAAATGCTACTGCTTTTCTATTAACGCTTCTTAAATGGATTTTTTTTAAGTGTACTAATAATGTTTTTTTCTTCTTCTTGTGGTTTTTCAGGAGTAATTGGTGTCTGGCGTTTGAATGCGGAAGTTTTTCCACCACCAAAGCGTGAAGGGCCTCCAAAACCTTGATTCTTATTGTAAGGATTAAATGTATTCTTCTGTACACGATTAGTAGCAAAGGAAATATCAACTTTTTGTTCATCCTGTCTACGTTGAGCTTCTAATCTTAATTGTTCTTGTTTTTCAGCCATTTCTTTACCTTCTTGAGCAAGAGAAAGATAGCGTTTTGGCATTGTCATACCTGCAAATATTGTGTAGCAAACAGCATAATCATTTCCCCAAATAGGATCACCTAATTTACCTGCAATTTCTTCTAATTTCTTGTATTCTCCTAAAATACTACGAATCTTATTCTCAGTATTTACATCCTTGAAGAAGTCAGCATTTGCTGGTCTTAATACAAACCCACCATACATTGTTGCTGTATCATATTGATGTTCTGCAGAAAAGAAACCGTCATCCAAACTACGTTTAATGCCATTTTCTAAGGAATGCAGGTCAAATTTAGCTATTCTTGCTTTTCCGATAGTCAAAAAGCGTCCTGGCATACTAAATAATTTAATTAAATCAGATGGATCGTATGTAACATTATCAGACCCGTAATTTTCAGGAATTAAGTTTATTTCGTGTAAAGTACTCACGACATTATCATTTGCGACTTCTTTCCAGTTTACGTATCTATTTTTTAATTCTTTAGTTCCTTTTTGTGACTCAATCATATGCTGCATTTGTTTGTTATCATTAATAATTACATTAGCTAAAGGTTTGATGTCAGAAGCACCGAATAAGCGGTCTTGTTCTCTCATAAAATCGGCAATTTCACTTAATAATACAAGTGCATTATTAATTTCATCTGGATCACCTGAAGGTAATGAAATTAACATAGATACTGGACATGGGAAAAATTGCTCACGGATTAATTGTAGTACTAGTGAACCCCAACCAGTTCCAACCCCACCACCTGCTCCTAAACAAATTAGAAATTGATCTACAATTACTTCTCCTGTATCATTTGTAAATTTTCTACCAAGTTCTTGGGAAAATTTATCGATGTAGTAATTCGCATTTGGGTTTACTTCTGCATCGAATAATTCAGTAACAACAGCTGGTGTACGTGCTGCACCTTTTAATCCATCAAAATGAATTCGGTCTTCTTTGGAAATATTATTCAAGTGCATCATATCTGATTCTGCGAAGTTTACAGCTAAGGTTGGGTAACACGCTGTACCGCTTGAAAATTTATAACCTGCAAATAAATCGGCTTCTTTATTACCTTTCTGGCCAGCACCGATAACTCCCCAACGAATACTTACCTCATTAACATCATGTTTATTCGAATGAATATGTTCTAGTTCATTACTGTTCAATAACATGTTCCATTCCTCCTTTATTAATTATTTAATTCTCTAGCTTTTTGTTTAAAATACTCAACTACTGTAATTCCTAAATCGGACAATGTATAGATTTTAGATCTACCCACGCGTGTTTCATTCACATACCCAGTACAATACAGAGCGTTTACAGTCGCGAATACAGTAGGTTTGCTCAAATTTATCATTTCAGCTACAGCAGTTTTATTCAGTAATTGTACATTACCATTATCTCCGACAAATGCCATTAAAACTTGATAAGCACAATCATCATTAGCAATTCTTTCTGCAACTTCATGAACATGTACTTTGATATCAAAATCTCTACTCATAATTTAACTCCCATCTTATGTAATTGAATTTTTGAGAGTGAACACAAAATGCTACTATATTTAGTTGTAACATATTACATATAAAATGTAAACCGATAATTAAAAACTATTTAAACCGTTTTTTAAACCATGATAAAACCCTATTTTTTTAGTATTTACAATAGATTTTCAGTAAAATTCATACAAGATTAAACCTAATTTTAAACCGTTTTTTAATTATTATTTAAACTTATAATTAAACTAAAATTAAAACCTTAATTTTCTCTAACCTCTAAATAAAAGGTTGATATTATCGTCCGACATGTTCCGAAAGAAATATAGCACGAGATAGAAAATATAACTGCTGATGTTGATTTGAGAAACAGCGTGATATGGTTGGGGTGAAGAAAATTCACTATGTAACTGTGATTGATGGGAATGGTCAATTAACCTAATCACCTATAAGAATTAACTTAGGGTGACAATGATATTCTCTCATCTTGAAGGGGGTTTAAAACAGAACTAGACTGCAGACGTTTCGTCATTTAAGAATTCCATTCATTAGACTATAGTGATTAGGATTTGCGACTTTAGTCGTGAGAGTCTCATGCATATTAAAGAGGAACTAGAAAATACAAATTCAAAGAGTAAACATTTCAACTCGTAATAGAGCTGTTACAGGTGGAGTGGTAGAAGTTTATTAGAAAGAGCTGCTTCTTTCTAACCAATTAAAAGCGGCTCGTTCCATGCAGTACTTTGATGCTAATTACACAAAGAACGGTAGAACGGGTTGTGTTCCTGTATAGAATTATTAGTTCAACAAAGTTATATAGTAAAAAAGAAAAAATGAGTGTCCTAGTTTATCTTTTTTATTATATATAATTACTTTTGGTTCCGAACCAGTAGGAGATTCAACAGCAGAAGAGAAACCGGTTAAAAAAAACTATGATTCTAATAATTAAGCAGACGTGATCATTGTATCAATTGTTCTTATTTTAAGACTTAATATATGCGTAGTTAAAAAAATCAAGAATAGAACCTAGACGATGGTGAACTATTAAATTGAGTATCCTTTATATTTGTTGAATATTTTGGAACTAGAAAATCACATATTTACACCCTACATATTTGTCATGGCGCCCTAACAAATATGTACAATCCTTACACCATTAAAATATTTTGTTAGGATAATAGATATTCCCCGTCCTAACAAAATCAAAACACTCACAAAGTCAGTTATATCAATAATTTTTTGTGTTTTTGAAAACCAGAACAAATCCCAACTTCTGCGTACCAGTTTAAGTATCTGTACTCCCAAAAATCTATTCTATATTTTATAAGATTTTACAAGGTAATATAGTTATAACAATATATATATACGATACATATTATTACTTGATTCAACTAATAATACAGCGGTGTATATAAAGAACAATAAAACGTATAAATATAAATGTCCAGGGAAACAGAAATATTTTACTCTAAAAGAAGCAGACTTATTTGTCTTTACGATTTTACATTACAAAATAACTCTCATAACACGACAAATTACTCAATTATATAGTACATTTGAAGGAAGAGAATATTCAGAAGCAAGTGTGTTTACCAAACTTAATCAATATTCACGGTATGGTGGCTTACTAGCTAAAAAAGTTGAACAAAAGGATGATAGTATAACTAAACGCGCTTTGTTTTCGTTAAAAGAAAATACAATTGAATATCTTCAGGATATTAAAAAAATCCCACGAACAACATCAAAACGAGGAAATACACGAATAAATTCTAGTCACACAATGTGTTCACGTGAATTTATAATTCATACTCTTTTAGAAGCTACAAAAAAAAACACAAAGTAACGAGTTACTATTTGAGTTAGATATTCGTTCTTATCATCAAAAGAAAAATATATCAATTGAAGATGATAAGTTGCCGATCGTACCAGATAAGCATATTTTATACCAGGATAAGAATGTCTATATTGATTTGGATATGTCGAAAGAAATCAATTTCACCTTAGTTGAAAAGGTAAGGAAATACATACAGTATGCTCAACAATCAGACGAGAATATTTCTGTTGTGTGTGTTATGTATGATAAATCTATGTTCAATGCCACAGAGATTGCAACACCATATATTAGAATGAAAAAAACTATTATTCTCGATGCATGAATATCATGAACCTCTTATGACCATTCCAAATTTAAGAATGTACGTTTGTGCTGGAGATGTTATTTCGGACATAATTTTAGGTAAAGATGATACTCTAAACTTTGAAGAGGATATTTTATTACCACTTTCGAAACGAACAGTAGGAGATGCGAACTAGCGCTATGCATTTGTTGAAAAAGTACAGACATTTAAAGAACCTATTGATGCTGGGCTGCGCCGAGCATACAGAAGATATAAAAATGTCATGCAGAATTTCTTTTTATTTTTGGACATGAAAATGAGTATAGAGCAATTGCCAGATTAGATGATGTAGTATTTTCTAGAAGAGAAGGGGACACTGCAATTCCTCTCATAGTGATCTATCCTAAAAAAGATTGAAATAGGGATATACTCCTAATGGACACATACGCAAATGTTTTACTTTTTTCAACCGAGAACGAGAATGTGAATATTATGATACGTGCTGCAAATAGCCATTATCCAAGGAAAAGAACACGAAAAGAATTATACTGACCCATATCGCTTTTATATTAAACAATTAAATTATATTGATTTTTATTTTCTAGAGTGCTAGAATAGCGTTTGAACATGTAATAAAACAAAATCAAATCAGAACATATGAGGAAAAGGCAAGGGACACACGCTGTTTTACAGTGGGTGTCCTTTTCTTTTTTTATTTCAAAAAAGCGGAAAATGATTATGGAACTAGGAATTACAGCACTTACAGAAGGAAATTCAGCGCATGAAAAGTACATTTTAATGTCTGTTAGAGAAGCCTTAGCAAACCCTGAGTTAGTACTTCAGTACATTACAAAAGAAGGAGCAACATTCAATGTTTCCTTACAAAATATCAAAATCCCAAGTATGCCTAATTACCATTGATATAACGTACTCATTGAAACAGCACAAGGTAAAAAAGATTGCAGTTAATATTGCGGTACTCTTCCAACAAGAATATAACCAGCTCTGTTCAAAAGACAGCATTGACCTATATCTAAAACAAACGGAAGACACTGTAAAATTCTTCTTAGAAAAAACAAAAAACAAATTTAGCCCAGAACTGCATAATCGATTTAACTTACATCAAAAAGCGCAGTTGTTCTTATAAGAAACAGGTGAGAGGCATGGATACATTCAGTTACTATTAATCACGACTATCACACTCATTACTGGATTTATCGTTTCTTTCGATGTAGGTCTAGTGAACTATGACAAGCTGCTGTATTATGCGTTTGAACCACCAACACATCTTGTAGAAATTACATTTGTACCACTCATACTTATGTTTTTCTCCTTATTTCTTGGAGAGTTTAGCTTTCGGTTTTACAGCCGTTTTCCTGCCTTACATGTAAAGAATGTGAAATTGATTATCTTACTTGCTTCGCATTTTGCAATAGACGTACAATTTTTATGGCTTGAAACTGCTCCTATTCATTCCAAAGTAATCCCTTATCTATCAGATAAATCGAATCATGTAAACTTTGAAGAGTATAAAGCAATTGGTGAAGTGTTAACAGGAATTTTTTATACATTAACGATGATATTTGTTTTCTTACCAACCGTATTATGATTCTGTTCACTCTATGGTATAGCGGTCATATCGTCCATTATCGAAATGAGATCTTAGACTGGATTAAAAAGTACGAATACAAAAATCAGAAGTTGCAGAAATGGTTCGGATAAAGGGGAAAGATAGAACCTTGAATGGAATTATCATTGGTCCAATTGGTTCTGGTAAACCATCGAATCTAATTATTTCGATGGTTAATCACGATTTACACTGGATGTCTCACTTTATTAATCAGTTTGAAAAGATGTATAAAAAAATGATTATGATACAGAAGATGTAAAAGGGGCCTTTTTAAATGGTATCACTGTAATTGAACCCAGTAATGACCTAAGTCAAAAGGTACTTAAGCTAGTTCAAGCACATCATATCCCTGAAAGTTTCGTTTACTATATCGATCCTACCAATCCAGATACAAAAAATATTAATAACTTACGTGGTCCTATTGATAAAGTCTCAGAAGTCTTTAAGATGGTTATATAAGGTCTCTCTGAATCTAATAACGCATTCTTTAAGCAGGTACAACGTAACCATTTAAAGCAGCGTATCTATTTCTTAAAGCTGCATACCCCACAAAAAGATGTAACATACGATGCCTCATTTCCATGTATGACGACGTAGAACGCGTACATCGAATGCATTTCCTTCTAAAAGTACAAGTTGAAAAATTATATGATTTTGTTCAAACTGGTGCTGCTACACGTGACCAAAAGAATGAATATGAAATTATAAAAGGTATAGATGAGTGGTTTAGTACGACACGTTTCTCTATAAATAGTTAATAACTATGAAATGAGAAGACTATCTAGATTAACACAGATAGTAATAACTGATATAACGAGTGAGTGGAATGAAAGCCTTCATGTTGAGCTGAAACAAGTCTACATTGTTCGCTACGCCGACGATTTTAAGTTGCTCACCGACACACGAAATCGAACGCGATAAAGCTCACGCAAGCAAAAACTGGCTAGAAGAAAGATTGAAACTTCCTATCTCTGACGAAAAATCAAAAATCACGAATCTGCAAAAGCAAAAGAGTGAGTTTCTCGGCTTCACACTTAAAGTCGTTAAGAAAGGAAGCGGGAAATGGAAAAAACACGTCAAAAAAAGGGCAACTTACTACCAAAGGAGAAACGAAACCTATACAAAAATGGTGAACGAGAAATAAAATTCATCATGGAATCTGATATCTCCTCCAAAGCATTAAAGCAACTCAGAACGCAGTTGAAAGAATAAATTAAGAAAATAGCTAAAGCTCCTAACATTATCGCCAAAGTCGCAGAATTAAATAAATTCAACAGTATGGTCATAGGTATCCATAACTACTATGAACTAGCTACAAACGTGAGCCTAAATCTCAGAAGCATCGGAAGAAATATGGATAATACCATGAGAAACCGACTTCGAACAGGACAAACCAGAGGCAAAACGACTAAGGAATACACAAGGAATGGAAACTATGCAAGGAAAGATAAAGGAACCCTTAAATACTTCAAGCAAAACAAAAAGGCGCTTAGATACTGCATGGAAAGACCAGTAATCCCAGTCTCGCTCATACAAAGCAAGCCGCCAATGATAAAGAAGAATTCCATCAACAAATATACCCCCGAAGGGCGTTCATTAATCCACAAAAAATTGGAAAACGGAGTCACTGATGGGGAACTGAGATGGTTGAGGAACAATCCAATAACGGGAATCCGAGGAAGCATTGAACTAAATGACAACAGAATCAGTCTGTACGTGGCCCAAGTAGGAAAATGCGCGGTAAGTGGAATAAGGCTTAACCCACATCAAATGCACGTCCACCACAAAAATATGTGGAGCCAAACCAAAGGTGACAGTTACAAGAACTTGGCAATACTTCACCCGCGGATACATCAACTGGTACACGCAACTAGCGTAGAAACGATCCAAAATATTTTAAAACAGTTTGCCCTCACGGACAAACAGATTAATAAATTGAATAAACTTCGCAAGTCAGTAGGAAATGAAGCCATAAATCAAATACCTGCATAATAAAGAACAAAGCTGGAAAAGAATCTGGGAATAAACACTAAATTAGGTCAGTGAGAAAAGGAATAATGCAACATGTAAGGTGGAGCGCCGTGTGAGATGAAAGTCTCACGCACGGTGCGGAACGGGGGAAGGCTGAAAAGAGAATGGAACAATACTGTTTTACACTCAGTAAGCTACCTATCGTTATTCTTTACAGATTCTCACGAATCTGCAAAGAATATATTCCATGCGGTCAAAGAATATCTTGAAAATCATCTACAGCTTAATATATCAAGAGAAAAGTCAAAGATAACAAATATTACAAAGAGTAAATCAGAATTTCTAGGATTTAACTTAAAAGCAGTCAAAAAGAAGAATAAATTTGTTGCTAATACTCACGTTTCAAGTAAACAAAAAAAATATCTTAGAAAAAACCAAAAAGTTAATCAAAGAAATTCAACATAAACCAACTGTAATATCTGTCAACAAATACAATCAATATATATTAGGAATCAAAAACTACTACCGAACAGCTACGCATGTAAATTATAATTTTCGCCTAATAGCCTATCGTCTATCACGAACCTTATATAATCGACTTAAAAACCATGTATTCGAAAAATCAATAAACCCTTCGGTTTTATATAAAAGACTTCATAAAAACAAATATAAAACATACAAAATAATGGGAGTCTATTTATATCCAATAAGGTAACGGAGTTTCCGTAGGTGCGACAAGAAGTCGCTAATTAATAGTGCTGGTAACCAATCCAGATAGCTTAGTCATTGAGCTATTCCCAACCAAAACTGCGTTCTAAGTAATTGGAAGGTGGGTTGTAAGAGGTAATGTCTAACGCATTATTTTACACAGAGATAATACGGGGCAAGGGAAAGAATGAGAATGCATAAGCTTAAAGCTGAACCTTTGTAATCATCGTAAGCTCCAGTAAGCGTACTGTGGTTGTAACAAGCTTATTTTACGGATCAGAAGGACTGAATCTATGGACAGCCGTGCAATGACCCTACACCCATCGGTGTAAAGAATGATGCTTAACCCATTCGCATCTATGATTAGCGAAACTTGGTAAGCCCACTGTGTTCCATGTAAATGGTAGGGAAATTGTAAGAGGACTACAACACACACATAGCGGGTAAAGGATTGTGGAAAAAGCGAATGCCAGTAAGGTGAAAATCCATAAATATGTAGAGAAACTTCGACAACGAACCTTTCATGCCGAACAGTTAGGACAACATCGAAAATTAAGAAAATGCCAACACCTAATGTTAATAAGCAAAGCAAACCTATTATTAAGTATCAGAAGGGTAACACAAGTAAATAAGGATAAACGTACAGCAAAGATAGATGGATATAAAGCACTAATATCCAGAGAAATAATTGATTTATATAACCGAATCGAAGATTATAATATCCATTCTATCAGACCAAAACTTGCAAAAAGAATCTACGTTCTCCGATAACTCACATGGGTTTAGATCTAAAAAGAGCTGTCATACTGCGTTAACCCAAATTCAAAAGACATATAGAGATGTACGATGGTTTGTAGAGGGAGACATAAAAGGGTTTTTCAATAACATAAACCATCATACAATTATAAATATCTTTAAAAGAAGGATTAATGATGAAAAGTTTATAAAGTTAATCTGGAATTTTCTCAGCGAAGGTTTTCTCGAAGAATGGACATAAAACAAAACACTCTCTGGCACCCCACAAGGAGGCATAATCAGTCCCATACTATCAAACATTTATCTAAACGAATTGGACAAATTTATGAAGCACTACAAACAACAATTTGATAAAGGGACATGAAGGAAAACAAATCGTGATTATGGGTACCTATTGGAAAAGAAATATCGATTATGAAAAAAACATAAGAAATAATCGGAACAAATGTAAGAGGTAGAAAAAAGAGAAGTTAAAACACAGTGGAACAAACTACACAAAGAACAGCTCTCCACCCATTCAAAAAAAACTATGGACGAAAACTACAAAAGAATCGTATATACCAAGTACGCAGATGATTTCCTCATAGGAATAATAGGTAGTAAAGAAGATGAAATTCAAGTCACAGAAAATCTTACGATTTCCCTAAAAAAAACCTTGAACTCGAGTTGCCACAGAAAAAGACTCTCATGCCCCCTAGTGAAAAATTAGTACAATTTCTTGGTGGCGATATTACAATTTCAAGAGAAGAAGCAACAGCGAAAACAACCCACGGAAGGACGAAAAGGCTATTTTTTTTCACACCTAAACTATACGTACCCAAAAACAAATGGATAAAGAGCTTATTTCAAAAAGATGCACTAGCAATTGATAAAAATACAGACACTTGGAAACCGAAGCATAGAACCTATCTAAAAGATAATGACGACTTAGAGATTCTAAGTATCTACAACTTATAGTATTCGTGGTCTATACGAATACTATAAGTTGGCGAACAACGTAAGTGTTATAAATACAAATACATAATGGAATATAGTATGTATAAGACGTTCGTTAACAAATACAAAACAAGTGTAAAAAAATACTTAGCAAATATAAAACGAATGAAAAATTTGGTGTACGATACAAAACTAAAAACAGTGAAAAGATAAGATATCCTTATCATTTTAGCCAAGAAGACTCCTTCCTCAAGGAGCGTGAAGGGTCACAGCCCAGTGAGTAGGTGGGAGATGAATTGGCTTCGAACAAGGGATGGCAGGAAGCCATCTTAATTGCTCGACATACAGAAAGTGTTACTCCACTACTTATCAAATGTATGTTTGGTGTATAATAGTCATATACCGAAATGGAGGTGAATCAAATAATGATTAATAAAGCCTATAAGTTTCGTATCTATCCAAATCAAGCACAAGCAATTCTAATCAACAAAACGATTGGGTGTTCTCGCTTTGTATTCAATCATTTCCTATCCCTATGGGATCACGCATACAAAGAAACTGGGAAAGGTTTAACATATGGTACATGCTCTGCCAAACTTCCTGCCATGAAGAAAGAGTTTGTTTGGCTAAAAGAAGTGGATAGTATTGCGATTCAGTCGTCTGTTCGCAACCTTGCGGATGCGTATACACGCTTTTTCAAAAAACAAAACAGCGCACCGCGCTTTAAATCTAAGAAGAACAACGTACAATCTTATACCACAAAACAAACAAATGAAAACCTTGCCGTTGTAGGGAACAAAATAAAGTTGCCGAAACTAGGCCTTGTTCGATTTGCCAAAAGTCGCGAAGTAGAGGGGCGTATTGTAAATGCTACAGTTAGACGGAACCCTTCTGGTAGATATTTTGTGTCACTATTAGTTGAAACAGAAGTACAAGAACTTCCGAAAACACATTCTTACATTGGAATAGATGTAGGACTAAAAGATTTCGCTATTTTGTCAGATGGAACACACTATGAAAATCCGAAGTTTTTCCGATCATTAGAAGATAAGTTGGCGAAAGCACAGCGTGTTCTTTCTAGAAGAATGAAAGGATCTTCTCGCTGGAATAAACAACGAGTAAAGGTAGCTAGAATTCATGAATACATATCAAATACTAGAAAAGATTACTTGGACAAAATTTCAACTGAAATCATCAAAAACCACGATGTTATCGGTATAGAGGATTTGCAAGTATCGAATATGTTAAAGAATCATAAGTTAGCAAAAGCAATTAGTGAAGTATCATGGTCGCAATTTCGATCAATGTTAGAATACAAAGCAAAATGGTATGGCAAACAAGTCATTGTCGTATCGAAAACATTTGCTTCCAGCCAATTATGTTCTTGTTGTGGATATCAAAATAAAGACGTTAAAAATCTAAACCTACGTGAATGGGACTGTCCTTCTTGTCGTACACACCATGATAGGGATATTAACGCAAGTATCAATCTAAAGAATGAAGCGATAAGGCTTCTAACCGCAAGGACTGCGGGGTTAGCCTAATCAATTAGAGTTCGATAGAACTCTTTACTTAGGAATCCCCCACTTTCACTTCTAAACGAAGTGAAAGTGGGGGTAGTTCAAAACCAAGGATTTCAGAGACAAAAAAGTATAGATACCAAAACAGAAATCGATATTCTCCCAAACTGGACTTGTCGACATTTACTGGACACTCAGTTAGATAAATATTATGAATAAGCTCTCTTTTTATAAATTTGTAAAAATACCCCATTTATGAATTGTCATAAGGGTAGCCTTTTCTACTGACACTCGAAATAAAATGTACCCTATAGAATAGACACTTGAAAAAAGTCTATTCTATAGGGTATTTCTTGTATAATAAAAGGAAAATTGGGATCGGAGAATGTTGAAAATGACAAAAAAACTATTCACAGAAAGAGAAATTCAAATTCTATCAAATAACCTATACGTAAAATCTGTAAGTCAGAAAGGCATCACTTATACAGAGGAATTTAAGCATATTTTTATTGAGGAAAATGAAAAAGGAAAGCTACCTCGAAATATTTTTGAAGAATGTGGTTTTGATATAGATATGATTGGAATGAAACGAGTTATGTCATCGGGAAGTAGATGGCGTGCTGCTTATAGAAAAAATGGTGTATTGGGTTTAAGGGATACACGTATCGAAAACGCTGGAAGAACTCTTGAGAGAGAGCTTACGTTAGAAGAAAAGTATGCCCGTTTAGAAGCCAAACGAAACTTACTAAAGGCGGAAAACGAATTGCTAAAAAAATCAAACTTATGGAAGGGAGGATGAGAAGGAAATAACACTACCACCTAGTCAGAAATTCATCTTGATTCGTTCTGTCATCATGAAATACAACTTAAGGAATATGGTCAGTCATTTGTGTAAAGTAGCTGGTGTATCCCGTTCAGGATACTATAATTACTTTTCAGTTTCATCTCAAGAACAACGGAAACAAAAGAGTGATCGAGATGAAATCTTGAAGGAAACCATATTAAAAGCACTTCGATTTAGAAATAGAAACAAGGGGGCTCGTCAGATAAAGATGACATTGGCGGGTCAGTTTCAAGTTGTCTACAATTTAAAGCGTATCCGTAGAATTATGAAGAAATACGAGATTATCTGTCCGGTTCGCAAAGCGAATCCTTATAAAAGAATGCTTAAAGCTACAAAAGAACATCGAATAGTACCGAATCAATTAAATCGGGAATTTAAACAAAATACCCCAGGGAAAACACTTCTTACAGATATCACCTATTTAGTTTACGGTAAGAATCAAAGGGCCTATTTATCTACAATTTTAGACGGTTCAACTAATGAAATTTTAGCTTACCATGTTT
Organism: Bacillus sp. JAS24-2; assembly: GCF_008274905.1. Taxonomy (NCBI): domain Bacteria; kingdom Bacillati; phylum Bacillota; class Bacilli; order Caryophanales; family Bacillaceae; genus Bacillus; species Bacillus sp. JAS24-2. Next base: position 5,882 of record NZ_CP031070.1, on the reverse strand, counting down.
CAGAACAGATGACATTAGAGCTCGTAACGACAACTCTCCATAAACTAAAAAAAAATCCGCGGATTCGATTGACTGAAGGTGCTTATATTCATTCAGATCAAGGATCCCACTACACAAGCCCTACCTATCAAAAGCTAGTTAAAAAGCTAAACCTTGGACAATCCATGTCAAGAAGAGGAAACTGTTGGGATAACGCCCCACAAGAATCGTTTTTTGGTCATCTGAAAGATGAAGCTCATATACAACCTTGCGCGTCCTTTAATGAGTTGAAACAAGAGATTAAGAAATATATGACGTACTATAATCACTATAGATATCAATGGAATTTAAAAAAGATGACTCCTGTTGGATGGTCTTACCCCTGTCAAGTAGACAGTAATAGATTAGGTGTCTTTTCATTAAGCAGCCTTAGTTCCAAATTCAATAGGACTAAGGTTGTTTAATCTTTTTTGAAATCTTTTGTTATTGTAATAGCCCATATATCTTTTAGTAGCCTTAAAAACTTCTGCTTTTTCATGAAACGTATGTCTATAAAAGCATTCTGCCTTAAAATGACTAAAAAAACTCTCTATACATGCATTATCGTAACAATTTCCCTTCCTAGACATACTCACAGTTATTTTGTGCTTTTTAAGTAATTGGTTATATTTTTTTGACGTATACTGATAACCTCGGTCGCTATGTAATACTGTTTCGTGGACTTTTCTTTTTCTTAAGGCTTTATTGACTGTGTCTGTAACTAATTTTAAATTGTTGTATTCGCTCATTTGGTAGGCCACAACTTCGTTATTGGAAAGGTCTAGTATCACAGAAAGATATATGCGCTTATTGTTAAAGGTAAGATAGGTTATATCTGTAACCCATTTTTCATTTGGTCTTGTAGTTGAAAACTCTCTGTTTAACAGATTTTCCGACACGACGCATTGTTCTTTTAAACCAAAATGCCTCCACTTTTTCTTTCGAATCTTAGCTTGTATCCCCATTTTCCTCATTAAACGATATACTCTTTTGTGATTTATCTGTAAACCATAATACTTTTTGAGCCATATACAAATTCTTCGGTAACCATAGCTTCCATTTATATCTGGATCTCGTTCGCATTCTACTATTTTAGACATGATAAATTGATCCTCTTTCATCTTTTCAGAGGGATCGTTGATTCTTTTTTCCCACTTATAATATCCACTTCTTGAAACACCTGCAATTTCACAAAGCAATACAATTGAAAAGTTCTGTTTTAAGGTATGAATGACTTCGTATTCTACTGATTTACTTTTGTTGACCTCATCTCCTTTTTCGTAGCTAATAGCTTTTTTAAGTATGCGTTTTCCGCTTCTAATCGTTGTATTCTAGCGTCTTGACTGACTTCATTTGTTTGTTTAGATCTTCCACGTTTTTCTTGTAGGCCCAGAATCCCCTCATTTTCATATTTTTTAATCCATCTATCTATAACTGAATATGTAACTCCCAATTCCTTTCCAATTAATTTGCTTCCAATTCCTCTATGTGAGTACAATTCAATAGCTTTCATTTTAAAATCAATTGAAAAAGTTCTTCTAATTTTCCCCATAAAAAATCCCCTCCATAATAAACAGTAAAGTAACTTTCTTTCAACTGTCTACTATAAGGGGATCATATCAGGATACAGAAATCATCTTCTTGATGTTGCCTAACTTTTTTCAAAATGTCCTTTACAAAGGATACAGATTATAAATAGAGGCTCTTTTTTCATTCATGCTCTCTGTCCCTCTAATAAATTTTTCGCCATCTTTCTAAATTCTTGATTAAATGCATCGTTCATCCCATTTTGCACGTTAGAGAAAAGAATTACAAAAATTCGTTTATCCCAATTAAAATTATTAAATGTGTTCCATCCAGCTAATACCCCATGATTATGATTATAGTCTGGGTAAATGTAAAAACTAAATCCATATTTTCTAGCGGATGATACAGTAAACATATCCGATAAGCTTTGTTTAGAAAGCAATTTACCATTCATAATTGACACATCCAGCCTTTTCATATCTTCAACAGTTGTATACATTTCACCGCAACCATATAACCAATTCATTCTTAGACGGGGCGTAGCAATTAACTCATTATCTTTTTTCGTATAACCTTTTGCTAAAAACACATCTCCAGGGAAAGGTGTACCCATCCCAGATTCATGCATTCCAACGGGTATAAAAATGTTTTCTTTCACATACTCAGCGAGCGGTTCATGCGTCAGTTTTTCTACAATATAGGCAAGCACCATGTAATTATAATCTGTATATCTCCATCCAGTCCCTGCAGGAAATTCAAGTTTTTGAGATCCAATCCACGTTACTAACTTTAAGTGTGATGCCGCATTAACGTTCCCTTGTCCCTGCTCTGGCAATCCAGAAGTATGTGTTAACAAATTTCTTAATGTAATATTTTTATCTGCTGGAAATGATGGAATGTATTTATTCACATTATCTTCTATATTCAATTTCCCTTTTTCTCTTAATTGCAATATAGATATTGCAACTACTGTTTTCGTAATAGAACCGATGCGATATTTTGTTCTTGACGTTGTTAAAACTTTATCCTTTACATTCGCATATCCGTATCCTTTTCGTAAAACCACATTATTTTTATCAGCAACGAGGACCGTTCCATTAAATCCTTTATCTTTTAAATACTGATCTAGTTTCGCCGCTGCAACTTCATAACGTTTTTTCTGATTCGCATCGACTTTCGAATTATCATTTTCAATCTTATTCTTAGAATCTGAAAATGCCTTCAAACTATATTTTTTATCTTTATTTGCATGTATGAGTACAGCGACACTCCCACAAAAAATAGCAAAAATAAAGAAAATGATTAACCCCTTCTTTAACATACAGGAACCCTCTTTTATCCAGTTTCACTTAATACTTTTCCATTCTATATCTTTTAAATTCTAAACATTTTATAATTATAGCATCTATCTATTATTCCTCATATTAAACTAGATTCCTTTTTCTCACATTCAAAGTTTGACTATTTTCTATTGTATTTCTTTCTTGCAAAATTTCCACCTTACAATCGAATGCATCCAACTTTAATTTCAATTTATTATGTAACATTTATTACACATTAGCAAGAATACCGGAGTAAATTTGAGAAATACTGATAAACTCAATTGTTTAGATGATACGATGTTTCATTATCAAGTAACTAAGAACAACATAATTTTAATTTAATATTATAGAAAATAAATAATGATTTTAAAATGTAATAGTTAAACAACATTATTATCGTTACACAAAAAAGACAAACCTCCAGTAATAGATACGTAGGTTTATCCTTTTGTATGTGAATGGTAAATATTTATTTAATACTAATAATGTATCCTTTAATTAAGTATTCTTCAACGGTTATTTACAAATGGTGGAATATATCCTAACTAAAAAATCTAATATAAATATATATCTTATATATTTATTAAAAATATATAGATAAAACTATTATAGGTAGCTACGATAGCCCTTAATTCTTACTCTATTAAGGATATTTCAAATGTATAGTCCAAAAAAATCATAAATTGAAGAATTTCCCAACGTAAAATCAATTGTAATTGTATTATCTAATCTACAAAAAACATAAACAAAAATAGATATTTCTACATGAAATATGAAACAAATTGATACATATGGAGTCATAATTATTCAACACTAAAATATGGTGTTATTTTCCTATTACACAATGATTTATCTAATATTTCCGTAATATATTCACATTTGATCCACATAAATCTTTAATGAATCAACATAATCCAGTATATGTACATAACTAACAAATATATTGATGATTTTTATTAGATATAACGCCAGAAATAGGTAATAACAAGTCAAATTAGATAATGTTATTCACATTGAATTAGAATCATCAACATATCCACTGAAATTAATTTTTTTCTTATGATTTTTTGTAGGTATATAAACATGTATTTATACCATAAATATGAGTTTTGTAGAAATGAGTATGGAAATATAGAAAAATAGGTGAAGTTACTTGTATAGAGATGCATAAAAAAAGACTCTATTATGAATAGAATTTATTGACATTTAGTATGATTGGAAGGTAATGGAAGTCCCTATCATACTAAAAATAACACGAATAGCCCTCTATCTTTGATTTTTTCAAAAATAGAGAGCTGTATGTTGTTAATTCGTTTCCATTGCTACCAGTACCTGATCAGCTGCAGTTACATTCATACCTTTACGTATTAAGCGTTCAAAGGTACGCATAAACGTAAGCAGATTAAAATGTGCCGGTAGGTCGATTACACGAAGCTTTTCTTTTGGTAATCTATCTATTTTTTCAATGAACCATTCACGTACATCGCTAGGGATCGAACGTTCTTTATGTCCTCTAGCTTTTAAAAGTTCACGCATTTCTATTTCTAACGCGACATACGCATGTAGATTTGTCCCTTGTTCAAATGCGTATTTTCTAAATAGCGTTTCTTCCTGGTACTTTAGATAGTTACGGTGATAGGATTCTTCTGTAACAGGTACAGCAAACTTTTGCTTCAGCAGATCATAAACGTTTCTAAACATCTTCTTAATATTGCGAAGTGAATACATCGAGTAATGTAAACCAAAGTCGAAGACAGCTTTTTCTCTTTCGCTGTTTTGTTCTTTTGGTACATGTTGCGCAATAAGAGGATAGATACCTTCTTTTGCCGCTGTATCGAATATTTTGTATTGTGATGCTTGATTTAATAATTTTTTTAGTGTGTACACGAGTTTAGTTGGATATTTTTCATTACGATCAATCATGTCACGTAAGCCACGAATCACACTACGTATTTGACGATTCCCTGTATGTTTCAGTACATGAATGAATTTATTTATATCAGAGGCAAACTCGCCAATATGCATCTCCTCTAGCACAGATTCGATAAAGCGGGCTTTACGAGCATAGGCAACTTTGGGTGTAAATGGATCTCGATAGTGCACTTCTCCGGCTTCTTTTGTACATAAGAAGTCAGTATGTAAAGATAGATACAAAGTTGTGTATCTTTTTATATTTTTAACCCCTTTTTGCATTTTGCAAATCTTGAAGAGGGGAGTACCTGTGCATGGTAATGCAGTTGTTAATTCTTTGATTACCGCCCGAACTTGATGCGGATACTTTTTATGTAAGAAGCGATACATCCCGCCAAAGTGCGTCTTGTTTCCTCGCTCATCATGCTTGTCCAATGAGCGCTTTAATGTTGTTTCCGTATGTTGTTGCATGGCAATGTCTAGGAATAGCTTCTTCGCTGCAACAGATAGCTTAAAGAAAGCTTTTGTAAATACGACTGGGCTAATATATACATAAGGATTTGCTTTTTCTGTTTCATCATTCATGAAATGAGTGAGTTTAATGGTATATCGGCCATCTATTCCATTTTTAATCGAAATAATGTTATGTAGGCTTAATTTTTTTAAAGCAATATAGAATTGAGAGTGCTGTATGTATGCGAATTCTTCTTTATACTGCTTGTAATCTTCCCACATCATATGTACGGTTACATTTGGAATGACTCCATTTGTGTAACATTTTTTATGAAGATATAAGAAGACTTCTAAATCTGCATTGGTAATCCCGTATAATTTATGTTTTCTTCCCATTGTTTTAGAGATAGCAGACATCGTACGACGTGAAAAAGATGGTTTCGCTTGTTCGACAAATCCATCTGCATCTGCAATACGTTCTTCGTATGTCATATGCTGCAGAATGTCTTCTAAATATGTATCTTTATAGCTGTAGTATTTCTCTTCAAACATTTCAACAAACTTCTGCCAGGATTTTAGCGTAACTAAAACCGTATTTGTTGATTCGCCTTTTAAACTACGTTGATTACGAATAATAAATGATTTCCCCAT